>NZ_PEOG01000070.1 GCF_002761755.1 Roseateles chitinivorans | reverse complement strand
GCCAGGGCGGCCCGGGACAGCGGCCGGCGGCGGAGGTCGAAGGCCCGCGTCATCGTGTCAGGCCCGGTCCCGGCCGGGCTGGGCCTGCGCGTCGCCCTGGCCGTCGGCTTGGCCGTAGCCGTAGCCGTAGCCATAACCGTAGCCATAGCCATAGCCGTAGCCGCTGCTGCGCTTGTTGCTGGCCTGGTTGAGCAGCAGCATCTTGAGCGGGCAGTGCTCGATCGCCGCGACGGCCTGCTGCACCGCGCTCTGCGGCGTGCGCTCGGCCTGCACGACGATCACCACCTGGCCCATGTGCGTGGCCAGCACCCGCGACTCGGTGGTCAGCAGCAGCGGCGGGCTGTCGAAGATGATGATCCGGTCCGGATAGCGCTTGGCCATGTCGTCCAGCAGCGCGCTCATCGCGTCGCTGGCCAGCAGCTCGGTGGCGCGGGCATGCGGGCGGCCGCTGGGCAGCAGGGTCAGCTTGTCGACGTTGGTCTTGAGCAGGACGCTGGCCATGTCGGCCTCCTTCTCCAGCACGTCCAGCAGGCCGGGACCGGGCGGCAGGCCCAGCATGCGCAGCATCGACGGGCGGGCGACGTCGGCATCGACCAGCATCACGGTGTTGTCGAACTCGGCCGCGATCGACATGGCCAGGTTCAGCGAGGTGAAGCTCTTGCCCTCGCCGGGCAGCGCGCTCGTCACCATGATCAGGTTGGCGTGATTCAGGGTCGAGGCGCCCTTGTTCATCGCGTTGCGGATCAGCGGGCGCTTGATGTTGCGGTACTGGTCCGCCATCACCGTGCGCGGCGCGTTCGGCGTCAGGAAGCCCTGCGCCGCGAGCGCGTCCAGGTCGAGGTCGACCCGCTTGGAGGTCATGTCGCCGGGGGAGCGGATCACCGCCGGGGCGGCGATCGGCGTCACGGTCGGCGCCAGGGTCGGCACCGCCACGGGTGTCGGCGCGGGCGTCGCCGCCGGCGCGGCCGCGGTGGCCAGGCCGACGTCGACGCCGGCCTGCTTGAGTTGCTCCAGCCGCTGCGCGGCTTGTTCGATCAGGCTCGTCATGCGAAAGCTCCCCTCACCCGGCCTGGCGGCTGATCCAGATGGCCATGCCGATCAGGCCCACGGCGTACAGGCTGACCAGGCTGCCCGACGCGACGCCGAAGCGCAGCAGGTCCACCTTGACGCGGCGCCGGTCCTCCGGCGTCTCCTGGCGAGAGACGGCGCCCAGGATCGGCAGCTCCAGGCGGTGGCGCAGTTCATTGAGGTCGTGGAACACCGGGCGGATCTGGCTGGCCGCGAAGGCGGTGACCAGGCCGGCGCCCAGCGCCACCACCATGCCGGCGGCCAGCAGCATCAGCCGGTTCGGCGCCACCGGCTTGGGCGAGGCGCGCGGCGGATCGATGATGCGGAAGTCGGCGACGCCCGAGGTGTTGTCCAGGTCGGTCGACAGCGAGGCGGACTCGCGGCGCTCGACCATCTCCTGGTAGTTCTTCTTGATGATGTCGTAGTCGCGGTTGAGCTGGGCGAACTCGGCCTCGAGCTGCGGCGCCAGCTTGATCGCGCCCTGCGCGGAGGCGTAGCGCGCGCCGTACTCGTCGACGCGGGCGCGGATCTGGGCCACCTCGACTTCCTTGGCCGCCAGGATGCGGGCCAGCTCCTGGTTGGCCAGGCTGTCGTTGGGGCCGCCGGTGGGCACTGGATTGGCGAGCGCGGCCTTCTGCAGGTCGGCCACTTCCTTCTTGCGCTGCTCTTCCAGGTCGCGGATCTGGCGCTTGATGTTGACGATGTCCGGGTGCTGGTCGGTGTAGCGCTGCTGCAGCTGGTCCAGGCCGCGCTTGAGTTCGGCGATGCGGTTGTCCAGCTCGGGCGTCGCGAACTTCTGCGAGCTCTCCTGCATCAGGCTCTGCAGGCTGGTGCCGGGCTGGCTGCGCTTGCGCTCGGTCTCGATCTGCAGCCGGGCGGCGTCGCGGGCGTTCATCGCCTCGCGCAGCTGCAGCCGGGCGGCCTCGAGCTGGTTGCTGGCCTCGGCCAGGCGCGAGGCCGCGTCCTTGCCGTCGGCCTGCGTCAGCTGCAGGTTGCGCAGCCGGAATTCCTTGCGCCGTGCCTCCGCCTCCTCGAGCTTGGTCTCGTAGGTCTTGATCTGCTCGTTCAGGAAGGCCGCGGCGGTGGTGCTGTCCTTGCGGCTGGCGCCCAGGCTGGACTCCATGAAGATCGACAGCAGCGAGGCCACGACCTTCTTGGAGATCTCCGGCGACGAGTCGCGGTAGGACAGCAGGTAGAGGTTGTTGGCCGAGTTGCCGGCGGTCTGGATCGACAGGTTGCGGGTGACGCGCTCGATCAGCGCCTCCTGGTCGGACTTGCTGGTGGCCTTGAGGTCCAGGTCGGCCATGCGCACCAGCTTCTCGACATTAGGCCGGCTGATCAGCGTGCGGCTGAGCATGTTGACCTGCTGCTCGGTGTTGGACAGCACGGCCATGCCGGACATCAGCGGCTTGAGGATGGACTGGGTGTCCACGTACACGCGCGCGCTGGCCTCGTAGCGGTCAGGCACGACGAACACGACGATGGCGGCGGCGATGCCGACCAGCCAGGCGGCGATCAGCCCCGGCCAGCGGTAGCGCCACATCCGCTTGAAGACGGCCATCAATTGCGCGATGAGGGAATCCATGCGGCGATCTCTGTTGCACCGGCGTCGACGCCGGTCGAGGCCCGGTCGGGAACGGGCCGGTACTTCGGGAAACGGGCGGGACTGGCCGGGGCCGGACCGGGCCGTCGCGCCGCGGGCGCGCGGACCGGCCGGGCGGCGGTCAGAAGAAGCTCTGCGGAATGATCAGGATGTCGCCCGGACGCATCTCGACGTTGGCGGAGACGTCGCCGCGACGGATCAGGTCCTTGAGCCGCACCGAGTACTGCTTGTTGCCCTCGGCGGTGCGCAGGATGGTGGCGGAGTTGCCGGCCGCGAAGTCGGTCAGGCCGCCGACGGCGATCATCACGTCCAGCAGCGTCATCTTCTGCTTGTAGGGCAGGAACTGCGGCTTGGCGGCCTCGCCGACGACGCGGATCTGCTCGCTGTACGGGCCGATGAAGCTGGTGACGATCACGGTGACGACCGGGTCGCGCACATACTTGCCGAGCTGCTTCTCGATGTCGCGGGCGATCTCGACCGAGTTCTTGCCCTGCACCGGCAGTTCGTCGATCAGCGGGGCCGCGATCTTGCCGTCGGGGCGCACCGGCACCGTCAGCGACAGCTCCGGATTGCGCCACACGATGATGTTGAGGTTGTCGCCGGCGCCGACGACGTAGCTGTAGTCGGCCTGCGAGGCGGACACCGGCGCGGGCGGCAGGCCGCCGGTCGTCGAGCACCCGGCCAGCACCGTGGCGACGGCCAGCAGCGCGGTCTGTGCCGCCTTGATGGAAGCGATCTTCAGTCCAGTGTTCTTCAACATGTCCACCCCTGCAGGAAGCTGCCCGGATTGCACCTCAGCGCGCCCGGGTGTGGAACCCCCTGGACTGAGGGCGCCCCCTTCCTGACGTGACGGAATTCCGTGCTAGCGGAGGCGGCCCCGAATCCCCCCTACCAAGGGCGTTCGAATCCCTCCTGAAACAGCCTGGATACATTTCCGCGCATCTCCGCGCGGGGCCTCCGGGAAAGCCCCCGGCTCAACGCCCGCGCAGCACCGGCTTGATCAGCGCGATCAACAGGCGCTGCAGCGGATGGGAGTTTCCGCCGGGCCGCCAGGTGTGCTTGAGCGTGCCGCGATAGGCATCGAAATGCATGCCCCAGGGCGCCGCGCGCAAGGGGCCGCGATTCAGCAGCAGCTTCAGCACATTCGTGCCCATGACGCCGGCGCACAACTCGCAGGCCATGCCGGTGGAGGGACCGCGCCTTTCCTTGAAGTTCACCGCCTCGGGGTCCACCAGATACTGCCGGCTGAGCATGGCCGGCGATACCCCGGCGATGAAGCGCGCATATTGATCCTCGTGGGCCACGCCCTCGACCTGGAAATAGTCCTCGAAACTCATCCCGGTGGGGCTGAAGTAGAGGAAGGCGGTGCCCATGCCCAGAGGCGCGGCGGTCATCGCGGGAATACCCAGTTCGCGGCAGCGGCGAAACACCTTGCGGCGCACCTCCAGCACGAAGAAGTCGAGGCTGTCGACATACACGTCGACGTCCTTCAGGAATTCATCGAGGTTGGCGTCGGTGACCCCTTCGCGAAACAGGCGGATATCGCTTTCCGGATTGATGTCGCGGGCCATTTCGGCGACGACCTCGATCTTGGGCCGGCCCATCGACGACATGAAGGCGGCGGCCTGCCGATTCATGTTGTGGACATCGAATTCATCGAAGTCGGCGATATTGAAGTTGGCGATCCCCAATCGCGACAAGGTCAGCACATGGGCGCCGCCAACGCCGCCCAATCCCGCCACCGCGACGCGAGCGCGGCGCAGCCGTTGCTGCTCATCCCGGGTGACCCAGCCGATATTGCGCGAGAACGCGCGGTCGTAATCGAAGGCAAAACCGGAGGGGATGTCGCGGCTCATGGGGTCTCCCTGTATTCGAATCGCACCACCGCCGGTTCGCGGGACCGGTCTTCGGGGCACAGCCGCCGAGTATGCGCCCGCCGTCATGACGGCAATCGGCGGAAATGCGGGACGGGCGCCGCGACCGCCGTCGGTCCCGCGCGCCTGTCCCGCGGGCCACCAGGACCCTCGACACCCCCCGGAATGTGGGCCGGACCGCTGTCGAAAAACTTGACAGCAAGGGCTGAAGATTCCCGCATCCGATTGTCAAGTTGTTGATTCACAAGGATGAAAGTGGGCTGGCACGGTCCTCGCTTTGATCCCCGGCAAGAAGCCGGCACGTGCCGCTTCCTAACGTGCATCTGGCAAGACGCATCCTCAAGGAGAGACACATGTTCAAGCAAGCAAAGCTCGCACTGGCCGCCACCGCGCTGGCCGCTGCGACGTTGCCGGCGATGGCGGCCCCGCTGTACATCAACACCGGCCAGGACTTCCTCGGCGAACCCGTCCCCAACGGCTCGACGAACACCACTGTGTTCGACCAACTGGGTTACAGCGGCACGCTGGCGACCTCGATCTACCTGGGCTCGCCCGCCACCCCTGGAACTCAGGTGGTGGATACCAACATTCCGTTGGTGATGAACAGCTACGGCTTCAGCGCTGGCACCAAGCCGACGCTGAGCGGCGGCACCGCCTCGTTCAGCTACCCGAACGCGCCGGCGCAGACCAACATCGACTCGCTGAACAATCCGCAGAACCCGCTCGATCTGAACGGCTTCGTCGGCGGCGTGGGCTTCCCGGCCTACGGCTTTGGCAACGTCGGCGGCCTGGGCGGCGCCTGGGGCCTGACCTACGAGTACGAGATCCGCGGCGTGACCGTCGACGGCGACGGCGACGGCGTCTCCGACTACGTCCGTTACAACAGCGGCACGTTCAAGGTGTTCTATCAAAGCGCGGCGACCGACCCGAACGACGGCAAGGAAGTCCTGCGCCTGATCGTCACCGGTTCGGACATCCAGCTGACCAACCTGAATGTCAGCGGCTACGTCGACTACAGCGAAAACGGCAGCGACCCCTTCGTCCAGAACTTCTTCAACTCCGGTGATGGCCTGGGCTCGCTGTACAGCAACTGGCTGAACAACAACATCTCGGTGAGCTGGGTGCTCGACACCAACGTCGATCCCCCGATCCCGACCCCGAACCAGCTGTGGGCCGCGAGCGGCGGCCTGATCCGTCAGTCGACGCTGGACGGCTCGCTGGTGATCAACGTGCCGGAACCGGGCTCCCTGGCCCTGGCCGGCTTGGCCCTGGCTGGCCTGGGCTTCGCCCAGCGCCGCCGCGCCCTGCGCAAGTAATCGGCCTCGGCTGATGCGAAAACCGCCCCTCGGGGCGGTTTTTTCTTTGGGGCATCGGAAGGCTCAGGCGCGCCGGAAGGGACTTGGCCGGCGAGCTCGGCGCGCTGGCGACGCGTGGCGGCTCGGGTCGAAACGGTCGCGCTGCGTCCGCAGGGCCTCGCCGTCGACGCTTTCGGCCAGCAGGTCGATGTCGCGAACCGTCACGCCGACCTCGGCGAAGTGTTGCCGCCAGCCGTTCACGACCTCGATGACCGCAACCACTTCTCCCGCAGCCTCCTCCGGTTGCAGGCCAAACGCCTCGCACTGCGACATGGCGTTCTCCAGGCTTGACTCCTGGCCCCGAGCGCCGCAGACGAACTCCTGATAGCCCTGCCCCGAGTGGGTCGGCAACAGGTCATACGCCGGCGCCAGCCGCAGGCGCCCGTGCTCATGCGGGCTCACGACCAGCAGCGCATGGTTCTTCTCATGGTCGTCCGTGTTGTCCACCAGGATGTTGAACACCATGCGGCGGAACAGCTCACGCGCGTCCTGCTGGTTGATGCCGTCCCGCGCCAGCCCGATGCGACGAAGCAGTCGCGCCAACTCGGGATAGCCCATCTCAGGTTCCATGCCGGAGGGCGTGGCCGCACGAATGGCCGTTCCCGCGGACAGGCTGTGAATGCGTCGACCGTCCCTTCGGTCGAAGCGCCGGATGGCGATCGCGCTGGCCCCGGCCAACGGAACGATCCGCGTCTCGGCCACCGTGATGCCCGCACGCGCGGCCAGCGTCATCGTCGCGTGCTCGACCAGGGGCGAGTCGACAGGCTCCCCGCTGTAGAACTTGATCACCCATTGTTCGCCGCCGATGTCGATGAGCGCCTTCGGCTTCGCACCGCCCAGCGGACTGCCACCGCCGGCGATGAGCCTCGCCTCGATCGCGCTGAGCGGTTCGGAGCCCTCGATCTTCGCCACCACCTCGCTGAGCGCCTGGACGTCGTCCAGGCGAGGCAGTGGGCCACCCGGCCGGGGTTCATACGCGGTCGCCGACGCCGACACCCCGAGCGCGCCGAATCGGTCGTCGCCGGCGTAGTACAGGAACTCCATCAGCGACAGGCGTTTGGGCCTGTCGGCGAATCGGATGACCTTCTCGCCCCAGCGGTCCGGCCGCGCGTCATCGACGGCGCCGACCGCACGCTGGCTGTCGCCCGCCAACCGGCCGGGTGGCAGGAACTCGATGTCCCTGAGCGGCAGATCCTCGCTCAATGCGAAGCCGTCAGCCAGCCAGGAAGCGCCATATCGCAACGACACGCCCTTGCCGTTCGCGACCAGCCTGAGCGCGCCCACATACGCAGGCGTCGAAGGGTCGCCCAGATACCAGAGATGCAAGTCGTCCCAGCGCATGTCACTCCTCGTCCTGCGATGAACGCAGGCGATCCTGCGCCGCGGCCAGCGCGCGTGCGCGGCCGAGTTCGACCGCCTCACGGACGTCCAGTTCCAGGGCGCCGCGGTCGTGTTCGGGGGCTGCGAGATTGCCCAGCTCGCCGTCGCGCTGGATGAGCCACAACGCGCTGGCGATGATGCCGATGCTGATCGACGGGTCGCCCGATTCCAGCCGGCGCAGCGTGGGCACCGTGGTACCCAGGCGCTGCGCCCAGGATCTCAGCGACTCCTTGCGGCGCAACCGCGCGACGGCAAGATCGGCGCCAAGTTTCTCGAGCGCACCGAGTGTGGCAGGGGGGAGTTGGAGAAGTGCACGCGCTGTCTTAGGCATGCATGTAGATTAGTACAAAATCGGCGATTTTGTACATATCTATAAATACACGCCACCGCCTAGCTTCAATCAAGGATCGTGAGGAGCGCTCAGCGCAACGGCGTCACGACACCCCGCCCCTGCGACCAGATGATCGCCACCACCTGCTGCGCGTCGTACAACGCGTTCACATGGGCGACCCGCATCGAGTAGTAGTCGCCTTCCGCCGCCATCACGTCGAACAGCGAGCGCTTGCCGAGCTGCTGCCACTGCTGCAGCGTGAAGCCGCGGACGCGCTCGCTGTTGCGCAGGATGTCGACCAGCCGCCGCGAGCGGTCCAGCGACGAGGACGCCGCCTCGTACATCTCCTGCACGCGATAGCGCTTGGCCTCGATGGTCTCGTCGCGTTGCAACGAGGCCGCCTGGGCCCGCCGGCGCGCCGAGGTCAGCGCCGAGTCGGCACCCGGCTGCACGATCGGGATGTTGACCGTCACGCCGCCGATCCAGTCGGTCTGGCGGGCCTGGCCCACCGTCGTGTTGCCGGAGACCAGCAGGCTCACGCTGGGCTGCTGCCCGGCGCGCACCGATTCCGCATAGCTGCGCTGCGCCTGCGCCTGCGCCGAGGCGGCCGCCACGTCGGGCGACACCATCACGTCGGCCAACATCTCGTTGAGGTCGGGCAGGCGCGCCAGCACCGCGCTCATCGCCGCGCCGCGCGGCAGCTCGTCGCCGACGAAGCGCTTGAGCCGCACCTCGGTCTGGCGCAGCGCCGAGGTGGTCTGTTCATAGGACAGGTCGGCCTGCTGCAGGCTCTTCTGCGCCTGCACCAGTTCGCTGGCGCGACCACGGTCGGCCTTGGTGATGATGTCCAACGCCTCCACCAGGCAGGCCATCTTGCGCACGTACTGGCTGTAGACCTGCGCCTGCAGCTGGTAGCGGCCGCGGTCCAGCGCCAGCGACACCGTCTGCAGCGCGACCTGCTCCTCGGCGCTCGACTGCCCGAAGCGCGCCGCCTCGAGCAGCTGCGACTTCCATTCGGTCAGCTTGGTGATCCGGCCCGAGTCATAGATCGGCGCGGTGACGCTCAGAGAGCCCCGGCCCTGCACGCCGCTCGAGTGATTGCCCGGGCCATCGCCCGGCAGGACGGTGCCGGTGTGAGCGGCCGACAGGCCCATCGTCACCGTGGGCAGGCGCTGCGCCTTGGCTTCCTGGTAGTCGGCCTCCGCGGCCAGCGTCAGCAGCCGGGTCGCGCCCAGCGCCTTGCTGCGGTTGAGCGCGCGGTTGACCAGCTCCTGCAGTTGCGAGCGCGGGTCGGCGTCGCCGACGTCCAGCAGCGCGGTGTCCTTGGCCGAGAGTTGCGCCGGCGGCAGCATGCGCTCGTCCGAGCAACGGCTGGGCGGCGGGTCCTGCGCCCGCACGGGCGCGCTGAAGCCGGCGAGCGCCGTCAGGACGACGGCCGCGCTGGCGGTCAGGCGGAAGGTGGAGGTGCGCCGCAGGCTCCGGCGCGGAGTCGAATCGATCATGGTCACGCGTACTGCAAGCAATTTCCCATGGCCTCTACTGGACCATCCCGGCGGGAAATCGAAGCCTGGATAAGCGGCGCGCAACCGGCCTGTTCGTGACCTTCAGACGAGGCTTACAAATGAAACGCCCGCCAGAAAGCATCCGCCGCAGTCCACCCGCATGCCCAAGGCCCTGAGGCCTTGGTGATGGCGAGTCTGCATGGGGCTTGGGGTTTCGGCGCTTGACGCCGGGGGCGAGCCGGACCGAGCTCAGTCCGGTGGACTGAGCGACGCCGGAGAGCGCTGGAGGGCCGCAGGGCCGACGGCGCCATGCCCCGGGCGGACCCACGCGCCGTAGGCGCAGGTGGAATCAGCGTTCCCTGAGCGCTTCCTTGGACTTCAGCATCGGCCGCAGCAGATAGCTGAGCACGGAGCGCTCGCCGGTGCGGATGTCCACCATCGCGGTCATGCCGGGGATGACCGGCAGCGGCTCGCCCTTGGCGCGCAGAGTGTTGTGCTCGGCGGTGATCAGCACCCGGTAGTAGGTGCCTTCGTTGTTCTTCTCGGTCTCGCCCAGGGCGTCGGGGCTGACGTACTCGATCTTGCCGTGCAGGCCGCCGTTGACGTTGAAGTCGTAGCCGTTGAGCTTGACGATGGCGGTCTGCCCCACCTGGACATAGCCGATGTCCTTGGGCTTGATGCGGGCCTCGACCAGGATGCGGGGGCCGATGGGCACGATCTCCATGATCGGCGAGCCCGAGGTGATCACCCCGCCGACGGTGTTCATCTTGATGTTCTTGACCAGGCCCTTGACCGGCGACTTCAGCACCGAGCGCGTGACCGCGTCGCGGCGCACGACCAGTTGCTCGTCAAGCTGCGCCAGGTCGGTCTGCGCCTTGGACAGCTCGGTGCTGGCGTCCTGACGGAAACGGCTGATGCGCTCGTTGCGCTGCTGCTGGAGTTCGTTGACTTGGCGCGTGACGCGCATGACCTCGACGTTGGACATCAGGCCCTTGGACGCCATGTCCTGCGCCATCTTCTGCTCGGCGGCAAGCAGACCGATGCTGCGGTTGATGCTGGACGTGGCCTCGTCGAGCACGCGGCGGCGGGTATCGAAGACCTCGCTCTCGCTGTCGACCAGGCGCTGCACGCCCTTGACCTCGTCCGGGAACTTCAGCGGCACGCCCAGCGCCTCCGCGCGCAGCCGCGCGACCTGCGCCATCAGCCCCAGGCGCTTGGCCTGGCTCTCGTTCTCGGCCGCCTCGGCGCGGGTGGGATCGAGCTCGGCCAGCGCCTGGCCGGCCTCCACTTCCTCGCCCTCGTGGACCAGCAGCTTGCCCAGCGTGCCGGACTCCAGGCTGGCGATCACCTGCTCCTTGCCGTCGGGCACGATGCGGGCATCGCTGCGGGTCACCTCGTCGACGGTGGCGATCGAGGACCAGACCAGCCCCACCAGCAGCACGGCGGCCAGCAGGTACAGGGCCCAGACGGCACGCGGCAGCGGCTCGTCGATCAGCGCCGACTGGACGCTGCCGACGAACAGGCCTTCTTCGCGGCTGAGGGTGCGGGACTGCGACATGGGGGCGATCTCTCGGCCGGCGTCAAACCGACGCGGCGCGGTTCACGGCCTGCGCGGCCGGATGCACATGGACCGGCGCGGCCGGCGCGGCCTGGCCCGGTTGCGGCTGTTGCTGCTGGGACTGGCCCGGCGGGCGGGCGCCGGACAGTGCGGCCAGGACCTGGTCGCGCGGACCGTCCATGACCAGGCGGCCGCTGTCGACGACGACGATGCGCGAGACCAGCTCCAGCACCGCCGGACGGTGGGTGACCATGATCAGCGTGCAGTTGCCGGCCGCATCGCGCAGCTGGCGCAGGAAGGCGATCTCGGACTGCGCATCCATCGAGCTGGTGGGCTCGTCCATCAGCAGGATCTGCGGCCGGGTGACCAGGCTGCGCGCCAGGGCCACCAGCTGGCGCTGGCCGCCGGAGAGCAGCGAGCCCATCTCGCCGACCGGCAGGTCCCAGCCCATCGGATGGCCGGCGACGACGCGGTCCAGGCCGGTCAGCTTGGCGACCTCGACCAGGCGCTGGGCATCGACATGACGGCCCATCAGCACGTTGTCGCGCAGCGTGCCGTGGAAGAGCCGCGGCTCCTGCGACACGAAGCCGACCTTGCCGCGGAACTCCGCCGGGTCGACCTGGCGCAGGTCGATGCCGTCGATCTCGACATGGCCCTCGGTCGGCTGGTACAGGCCGGCCAGCATCCGCAGCACGGTGGACTTGCCGCTGCCGATGCGGCCCAGGATCGCGATCCGCTCGCCCGGCTGCACCCGCATCGTGACGTTGCGCAGCACCTTGGGCGACTGCGCATCGCCCTGCGCCGGGTAGGAGAAGCCGATGTCGTTCAGGCCGATGCGGCCGGTGATCTGGTTCAGCGGGACGTAGTTGCGGGTGGAGTCGCGCTCCACCGGTGCGCTCATCACCGAGTTCAGCGACAGCATCGCCGCGCGCGCGCCCTGGTAGCGGGTGGCCAGGCTCACCAGGCTGTTCAGCGGCACCGTGGCGCGACCGGCGAACATGACGGCACCGATCAGCGCGCCGGCGCTGATGACGCTCTCGTTGATCAGGTAGACGCCCCAGACCAGCATCACCAGGTTGATCGCCTGCTGCATGGTCATCGAGATGTTCATGCTCCAGCTGGCCATCGTGCGGGCCTTGAGCGCCGACTCGGCGACGATCGCGGTGCTGTGCTCGTAGCGGCGCAGGAAGCGGCCCTCGGCGCCGGTGGTCTTGAGGTCCTCCAGGCCTTCCAGCGCCTCGACCAGCGTGCCGTGCAGGTCGGCCGACTCGGTCATGTTGGTGCGCATCGCGCGGCGCAGGTAACCCTGGATGCCGAAGCTCATCAGGAGCATCAGCGGGATCGCGATCATCAGCACCCACCCCAGCGGGCCGCCGATGATGAAGGTCATCGCGACGAACAGGATCACGAACGGCAGGTCGGTCAGGACCGACATCGTGGCCGAGGTGAAGAAGTCGCGCACCACCTCGACCTGGGCCAGGTAATGCGCATAGGAGCCGGCGGACGCGGGACGATGCTCCATCCGCACGCCCAGCGTCTGGCGGAACAGCTTGGCGCCGACGATCAGGTCGGTCTTGCGGCCGGCCAGGTCGATCAGGTGGGCGCGCAGCTGGCGGGCGAACAGGTCGAAGACCAGCGCCAGGCCGGCGCCGACCGCCAGCGTCCACAGCGTGACGAAGGCCTGGTGCGGAATGACCTTGTCGTAGATGACCGAGGTCACCAGGCCCGACACCATCATCAGCACATTGCTCAGCAGCGCGGCCAGCATGGCCGAGCGGTAATAGGGAATGAAGCGCTTGAGCGTGCCGAACAGCCAGTGCGAATCGGCCTGCAGCAGCGGCGCCTCTTCCTGGGGGCCGGCGATCGGCTTGGCCTGGGACACCTCCTGCGGCGTGACCGCCAGGATGAAGCCGCTGTACTCCTGGTCCAGCTCGGCGGCCGGGGCGACGCAGCTGGCCGCCTCCGGGCCGGGGAAGACGACCTCGTAGCGCACGCCGCCGGCGGCATCGTCGTCCAGGCGGCGCACCAGCACGCAGGCGTCGCCGCCGTTGAGCAGCAGCACCGCGGGCAGCAGCAGCTGGTGGATCTCCTCGATGCCCTTGCGCAGCAGCCCGGCGTTGTAGCCGGCCTCGCGCATCAGGCGGATCGCCTGGTCGGGGCTGATCGCGCCGTCGACCGGCGCGCCGGCGCGCAGCGATTCGGCCGAGCGCCCACGCCCGTGATGCTGCGTCAGCCAGGCCAGGCACTGCAGCCGCGGGTCGATCGCCGGCTGCTGCGCCAGGTCCGCGAGCGGGTCCTGCGGCTCGTCGGGCATGCCGGGCGCGCGCTGGCCGTCCTCGGCCGCCAGGCGCAGGCCGGGGCGGCGGGCGCGCTGGTCACCGTCGAAGAAGGGGTCGTGCGGCCGGTTCATTTATCGAATCTTCGTCACTTCACGCGCGATGGGCGAGGGCCAATTGCTCGAATTCGCGCTCGATGTCACGCACGATCGCCGGCATGTCGAAAAGTGCGCTGTTGCGGCCTTCGTCGCGCAGGTAGCGCTTGTAGGAGCGCGCCCGGCCCGGATTCAGGCCGATCTGGATGGCGCGCTCGACATACTCGTCCAGGGAGAAAGTGATCAGGTCCGGCAGGCCGACGGCGGTCAGCAGACTGCCGCACATGCGGGAGATGTAGCTGCGGCCGGAGCGCGTCAGGATAGGCGTGCCCATCCACAGGCAGTCGCTGGCGGTGGTGCCGGCGTTGTACGGGAAGGTGTCCAGCACCAGGTCCGGCAGCTGGAAGCGGGCCAGGTAGTCGGGCGGCGCCACGCGCGGCGCGAAGATCAGCCGCGACGCGTCGATGCCGGCGGCCTGCGCCTCGCGTCGCAGGTTGGCCTTGGCCCACTCGTTGTCCGCCAGCAGCCACAGGACCGAATTCGGCACGCCGTGCAGGATGCGCATCCAGGCGCCGAACATCTCGGCGTTCATCTTGTGGTTGTTGTTGAAGGAGCAGAAGACGAAGGCGTCGTCCGGCAGCTCGTACTGGGCGCGGGTCGGATCGGCGCCGACCTCGCGCTGGCGGTCGCTGACCTGGTAGCAGTGCGGCAGGTAGATGGGCTTTTCGGAGCAGTACGGCAAGTACTCGGGCGGCATCACGAAGCGGTCCGCGATGATCCAGTCCACGCCCGGCAGCAGCGAGGTGGCCGGCAGGCCCAGGTAGCTGACCTGCACCGGCGCCGGGCGATGCGCCAGGATGTTGGGCCGCGCGCCGCTGGTCAGGCCCTGGAGGTCGACCAGCACGTCGATGCCGGCCTGGGCGATCAGCTTGGCGGCGGTGGCGTCGTCCATCGCATTGAGGCGCCAGACCTTGTCCATCGACATCAGCAGCCGCTTGCGCAGCGCGGTGCCGTCCTCGCGGCTCCAGTCGAAGGCATGGATCTCGAATTTCTCGCGGTCGTGCAGCGCGTAGAGCTCGGCGGTGAGCAGGCCCACCGCATGCATGCACAGGTCGCCGGACAGGTAGCCGATCTTGATCCTGCCCTGCTGGCGGGCGGCGACCGAGACCGGGTGCTTCCAGAGCGCTTCCTTCTGCCGGGTCACCTTTTCATGGACGAAGCGCTGGGCGGCGCCCATCTGCAACGCGGGGTCGTCGGTGGCGCTCAGCGTGGCCAGCAGCGAGGTCGCGATCAGCAGCTTGTTGTGGGTCACCTCGCCGAAGGGCTGGTAGACCGGCCACTTGCACTGCTTCTGGCGGATGTGGACGTAATGCTGCATCACGTCCGTCTGGTCGGGATTGAGGGTGAGGCTGCGGACCATCAGCGCCTCGGACTCCTCATAGCGCCGCTGCAGTTCGAGCAGCCGGGCGGCGTTGTTGAAGGCGTGGGTGCGCAGGCCGTCGGTGTCCGCGCCCAGGGCCTCCATCGGACCGGTGGCGTCGTGGACCGCCTGCCAGGCGGCCAGCGCCTCGTCGACGCGGCCCAGGTGCTCCAGCTGATGGCCCAGGTTCAGGCGGGCCTGGGCGAAGCCGGGGCTGATCGCCAGCGCCTGGCGATAGACCTGCTCGGCGCGCTCATGCTGCTGAATGTTGCCCAGCACGGTGCCCCAGTTGTAGAGCGCGACCAGGCGGGCCGCCGGCGGCTGACCCTCATGCGCCAGCCAGGTCTCATACAGATGCGCGGCGGCGTCGCCCAGGTTCTGGGTCTGAAGGAAGTTGCCGCGGTCCATCAGCTCCGGCAACGGGAGCGAGCCCTCGCGGGCGCGGGTCAGCAGCTGCTCCCATTCCTGGGCCAGGTGGGCGGGAACGCTCAAGTTCGGCATGCTGGGGCGGGCGATGTCCATGGGTTCGGGCTTTCGGGGCACGGTGGGACGACCCGGCGGGCACGACCGGACGAGCCGGCGCGGGCCCTGGGGCCGCCTGTACGGATTGTGTCCGCGCGTTCCCGGGGGAATCCCGGCAAATGGACGGTGCCCACCGTCCATTTCCCTGCCTGGGAGTTCCCGCCCTGGGCGCGTCGCGGACACCGGCGACCCGCCCATCTGGCCCGTTATCGGCCGCCGGAGCGAGAACTTGAGCACGATTTGCAGGCCGCGTCACCGCCTTATCCAGGCTTCGGGGGACAAGGCCGACTTCCACAATCGCCTCGCGATCGCGGCCTCGAAGCCGGGACGCCGCGCGATGAGCAGGCCCGGAAAGGGACGTCGAGGGACGCGCGTTCGATCCACCACACCAAGAAGAACGCACCATGAAGGCGATACGGAGCCAGTCGGGTTGGGATGAGATCGTCGACGAGGCGCGAGCCGTCGAGCTCGACGACCTGGAGACGCGGGCCGCGGACGACCGGAGCTGGCTGGCGCCGGCCAGCCGCCTGGGCGGCACCGGCGGTGCGGCGATGAACGATGCGCCGACACGTCGGCGCGGTGGGGACTCGATCTTCCAGAGCCTGATGCGGCTCTGGCCCGGCGACGGCCAGCGGCCCCGGGCGAGCGCCCGGGCGATGGCCAAGCTGCGGGCGGCCTTCCGGGCCAGCGTCGCGGACCTGGCCGACGAGGACGATGGCGAAGCGCGGGAGCGGGTGACTGCCCTGCTCCGCCATATCGTCCATGCGCGACATCCGCAGGACCTGTGGCACCTGCGAACCGCGATCTATACAGAAGTGGCGCGGGAGATCGATCAGGCGGAGGCCGAAGCCCGGCTGATCACGCTCAACCGCCAGCTGGCGCAGAGCAAGAGCCTGCTGCGGCGGCTCCTGGGCTGACCTTAGCGCCCACGCCGCCGGCCCTTACTCGGCTTACTTCGGCTGCCCGAGGAAATCCATCTTCCCCAGCGGCACGCCGGCATGGCGCAGCAAGGCGTACAGCGTCGTGGCGTGGAAATAGAAGTTGGGCAGGTTGAAGAAGCGCGCGAAGTCCTGGCCCTGGAACTGCAGCGGCTCCTTGTCCCGGCGCGGCACGCTGACCGCACGCGTCTCGGACCCGTTGATCTGCTCCGCGCTGACGGTCTTGAGGAAGTCCCGGGTCTTCTGGATGCGCTGGAGCAGCTCTTCCAGCGAGGCCTCGGTGTCCGGCCAGCTCGGCACCTCGATGCCGGCCAGGCGCGCCGCGCCGCTCTTGGCGGCGTCGCTGGCGATCTGGACCTGACGCGGCAGCGGCAGCATGTCGGGCGCCAGCCGCAGGGTCAGATAGACCGACTCGTCGAAGCCCTTGGCAATGGCGTGATCACGCGCGGTGCGGATCCAGGTCTGCATGTTGGCCAGCATGCGATCGAACACCGGCACGGTGGCGGCGTACATGTCCATGGAGATCTCCTCGTCTCTGGGGGTTGGGATGCGAAGCGGGCGCGATGCTAGTGCCTGTTCCGATCTGTTGCACGACGCTCGCCCAATGGCCTTGGGCCGGCCGTTTCAGGCGAGTAGGATCGGTGCCCGCACGCCTATGAACATCATCATCCTCGACGACTACCAGGACGCCGTGCGCAAGCTGCCTTGCGCCGCCAAGCTGGACGCGCTGAACGCCAAGGTCTTCACCAACACCGTCAAGGGGATCGGCCAACTGTCGATCCGGCTGCGGGATGCGGAAGTTCTGGTAACGATCCGCGAACGCACCCACTTCTCGCGGCAATTGCTGGAAAAGCTGCCCAAGCTGAAGCTGATCTCGCAGACCGGCCGTGTCGGCAAGCACATCGACCTGGACGCCTGCACGCGGCTGGGCATCGCTGTGGCCGAAGGCGGCGGCTCGCCGATCGCCCCCGCCGAACTGACCTGGGCGCTGATCATGGCGGCGATGCGCCGCCTGCCGCAGTACATCGCCACCCTCAAGCACGGCGTGTGGCAGCAGTCGGGACTGAAATCGGGCTCGATGCCGCCCAACTTCGGCCTGGGCATGGTGCTGCGCGGCAAGACGCTGGGCATCTGGGGCTACGGCAAGATCGGCCAGCTGGTCGCCGGCTACGGCAAGGCCTTCGGCATGCAGGTGCTGGTCTGGGGCAGCGAAGCCTCCCGCCTGCGCGCCCAGGCCGACGGCCACCAGGCGGCCGACAGCCGCGAAGCCTTCTTCGAGCAGGCCGACGTGCTGTCGATGCACCTGCGGCTGTCGGACGAGACCACCGGCATCGTGACCGGCGAGGACCTGGCGCGGATGAAGCCGACCTCGCTGTTCGTCAATACCTCGCGCGCGGAGCTGGTCGCGGACGGCGCGCTGGTCTCGGGCCTGAACCGCGGCCGCCCCGGCATGGCGGCCGTCGACGTGTTCGAGTCCGAGCCGATCCTGCAGGGCCATCCGCTGCTGCGGCTCGAGAACGCGGTGTGCACGCCGCACATCGGCTACGTCGAGCAGGACAGCTACCAGATGTACTTCGACGCCGCCTTCGACAACGTCCTGAATTACATGGCGGGCAAGCCCACCAACATCGTCAATCCGGATGCGCTGAAGGTGCACCGGTGAGCCGGGCGCCCTCTCCCCCGCCCCCTTCCGCACCTGAAGGCGGCGCCCACGGCGCCGGCCCCGATGATCGGGACCCGCCCTTGGCCGTGCTGGCCCAGCCGCGCTCCCTCTCCCATCTGTTCTGGGCCTTCAGCTGGCTCGCGCTGCAGGGCTTCGGTGGCGTGCTGGCGGTGGCGCAGAGGGAACTGGTCGAGCGGCTGAACTGGATGTCGCGCGAAGAATTCGTCGAGACGCTGGCCGTCGCGCAGGTGCTGCCCGGGCCGAACATCGTCAACATCTCGCTGATGATCGGCGACCGCTTCTTCGGCCTGCGCGGCGCCCTGGTGGCGCTGGCCGGGATGATGACCTTCCCCGCGGTGATCGTGCTGGTGCTGGCCGCGTTGTCGACCACTTGGCTGGCGTCGCCGCGGATGACCGGCGCGCTGCGCGGCATGGGCGCGGTGTCGGCGGGGCTGATCCTGGCCACGGGCTTCAAGCTGCTGCCGTCGCTGAGCAGGAACCCGGTCGGCCTGATGCCCGGCCTGGTGCTGGCGGCCCTGGTCTTCGGCGCGACGGTCTGGCTGAAGCTGCCGCTGTTCTGGATCGTGCTGAGCGTCGGCGGCCTGGGCATGGCGCTGGCGCTGATCGCGCTCAAGCGCAGCCGCGCCGGAGCCCGCGCATGAGTCCCGCGCTGAGCCAGATGCTGGTGGGGACACTCGGCTGGCCCGAGCTGGGCGCGCTGATGCTGCATTTCCTGATGCTGTCGCTGCTCTCGATCGGCGGCGCGATCACGACGGCGCCCGACATGCACCGCTACCTGGTCGACGAGCGCCACTGGCTGACGGACCAGAGCTTCACCAGCTCGATCGCCCTCGCCCAGGCGGCGCCGGGGCCGAACATCCTGTTCGTCGCGGTGCTGGGCTTCAATGTGTCGGGGCTGCTCGGTGCGGCGGCGGCGATGGCAGGCATCCTGCTGCCGTCGACGACCCTGGTCGTCGCGGCCACGCGCTGGGCGCGCAACAACCGCGACCATCTGGGCGTGCGCGCCTTCACCGTCGGCATGGCGCCGTTGACGCTGGGCCTGATGATCGCGACCGGCTGGCTGCTCGCGGCGCCCTATCTGGTCGAGCCCGGCCACCGCTGGGCGACGCTGGCGATGATCGTCGCCACGGTGGTGCTGACGATGCGGACCAAGATCGGCATCGTGTGGCTGGTGCTGGGCGGCGGCGTGCTGGGCGCGCTGGGCGTCGTCTAGGCCGACCACCCAACGAGGCGTCCCGCCCCCCCTTCCTCTCGAATCCCTCTCATGCGCCTGTCTCCCATCAAAGTCATCGCCGGCGTCGCGGCCGTCGTGCTCGCCATCGCGGGCCTGGTCCTGGCGACCCGCCTGCGGGAAGCGGCGGTGGACCTGCTGTCGGCGCCTCGCGCCCGCCCGCCGGCGACGAGCGCTCAGACGCCCAGCCGGGCTGACGCGACCGCCACGGCGTCCGGTGTCCGGGTCATCCCGATCGGCGTGGCGCCGGCGAGTTCGCCCACCACCGGCCGATCGCCTTGAGTCCTACGCGCGCTCGCGTCGCCGGCTGACGCCATGGGCGGGAGCGCCGGCCTAGGCTCGGCGCATGGGATTTCACCGACTCGTCGGCCGCCTGGCGATGGCGCCCTTCGCCAAGGCCCTGCCCGCGATGGGCGACACCGAACGCGCGGCGCTGGAGGCCGGCACCGTCGGCTTCGAGGGCCAGCTCTTCGCCGGGCAACCGGACTTCGACACGCTGATCGCGCGCGGCCCCAATCGCCTCACCGAGGAGGAACGCCGCTTCCTGGACGAAGAGGTGAGCACGCTCGTCGGCATGCTCGACGACCACGCCATCGACGAGGCCGGCGACCTGCCGCCGCAGGTGTGGCACTACCTGCGTGAGCACCGCTTCTTCGGAATGATCATTCCGAAGGCATTCGGCGGCCTGGGTTTCGGCCATTACGCGCATGCGGAAGTCGTGACCCGCATCGCGACGGTCAACACCGCCTGCGCGGTGACGGTGATGGTGCCGAACTCGCTGGGACCGGCCGAGCTGCTGCTGCGCTACGGCACGCCGGCCCAGCAGCAGCACTACCTGCCGCGCCTGGCCGACGGACGGGAACTGCCCTGCTTCGGCCTCACCTCGCCGTACGCCGGCTCGGATGCCGCCTCCATTCCCGATCGCGGCGTGCTCACCGAACGCCTGATCGATGGCCGACCGGTGCGCGGCTTCAGCGTGCGATTCGACAAGCGCTACATCACCCTCGCGCCGGTGGCTAGCGTCGTGGGGCTGGCCTTCCAGGCGGTGGATCCATCGCGGCCCGAAGGCCAGCAGGAGCTCGGCATCACCTGCGCGCTGCTGCCCGTGCCGACGCCCGGGATGGAGATCGGCCGTCGCCACCGACCGATGGACTCGGCCTTCATGAACGGGCCGATCCGGGGCGAGGACGTCTTCGTCCCCATGGACTGGGTGATCGGCGGCGAGGAGCGGGTCGGCCAGGGCTGGCGCATGTTGATGGAGTGCCTGGCCGCCGGCCGCGCCATCTCGCTGCCGGCGCTGGGCGCGGCGATGCAGCAGACGGCGCTCTTCGTGGTCAACGGCTACGGGCAGGTGCGCGAGCAGTTCGGCCTGCCGATCGGGCGCTTCCACGCGATCGCCGGCATCACCGCGCAGATGGCGGCGCGGCTCTACGCCACCGATGCCGCGCGCCGCTACACCGCGGCGGCGCTCGATGCCGGCGAGCGACCCAGCGTCGCCAGCGCGATCCTGAAGGTGCAGCTCACCGAAGCGGGCCGGCGCGCGGTCAACGAGGGCATGGATGTGCTGGGCGGCAAGGGCATCATCGCCGGGCCGCGCAACCTGCTGGGCGTGGCCTATCGCCATGCGCCGATCGCCATCACGGTGGAAGGCGCCAACCTGCTGTCACGGGCGCTGATCATCTTCGGCCAGGGCGCGACGCGCTGCCACCCGTTCGTGCTGGAGGAGATGACGGCCGTGCAGGCGCGCGAGCCGGACAGGCTGGGCCGCGCGCTCATCGGTCATGTGGGGCATGTGATGCGCAATCTCTGGCGCAGCCTGGCGCATGCGCCGCTGCGGGGCGAGCCACCGGCCGACCTGCGCGCCGAGGCGCGCCTCATCGCCTCGCTGTCCGCCCGCTATGCGCTCACCGCCGACCTCGCCATGGGTCTGCTGGGCGGCAAGCTCAAGCGCATGGAGCTGTTGTCGGCGCGTCTGGGCGACGTGCTCGCCGCCCTCTACCTCGCGGCCGCCTGCGTGTGGCGGTACCAGGTGGAGAACGACCCGGCGATGCTGCCCGTGGCCCGCGCGGCGATCCGTCTGCAGTTGCACGAGGCCGCGACGCTGCTGCGCGAGCTGTACGCCAACCTGCCCTCCCGCGCCCTGCGTGCGGCGGCGCCGTGGATCCTGCACGGCACCGGCCGCCTCGCGCCCTTGCGCGACCGCGAGGCGATCGCGCTGGCCGACGCGCTGCGCACCCAGCCGGCGTTGATGCGCCGGCTGTGCCCCGACGTCTCGCGCCCGATGCGCGGTGGCCTGCTCGACCTGATGCGCGCGCTCGACGCGGCCGGCGAGCTCGGCGACGAAGTGCCCGAGCTCAACAAGGCGCTGCGCCGCGCGGGGTCCCTGGAAGCGGTGGCGCAGGGGTCGCGCAACCCCGAGGCGGCGCTCGCCTACCTCAAGGCGGCCGAGCAGGTGATCCGCGTCGACGAGGACTAGTGCGTCATCTTCTCGAACCTTCCCCTGAAGCAGGTCAACGTCGTGCCGGTGCGGTGCCCGCGGCTTCAACAAGAGAGCCTTGCTCCACACTGGTGGTTCAACCCATACCTGCATTCAGAGGACTGGGGAACGCTCCCGCCTCCCTGGATCCCGCCTTCCCGCGACAGATTCCGCATCCCGCGTCCGCGCGCACCCGTGACCTCCACAGCCCCATCTGACAATCGCTCGCCAACAAGACGGCGGGGAGTGGCTCATGCGGGAATGGATTCGATGGCAGTTCGGACGGCCCACCGTGGCAGACGTCCTGAAGCGCCTGGTCAGGCGTCTCGACGACGCCGGGGCGACCGCGATCACGGTCAACGAGGACCCGCCGCAGGTCCGCTTCACGCTCAACGGCGGGCAGATGCACTCGAACCTCACCCACCTCATGAGGGACCTGCTGCGCGCCAATGGGCGTCGCGCGCGTGAAGTCGAGTTCGACCGTTACCTGGAAGGCACCATCCTGCGCCCGATGAGCGCCGATGCGCCCGAACACTCCGAGGACTACGCCAGCGTGCGGGCGCACCTGCTTCCCTTGCTGCGCACGCGCGCCGACATGGCCATCAGCGCACTGGACCTGGCCAATGCGGCGGGCCAGGTCCAGCCGGTCCTGACTCGCGCATCGAACGAGACACCCTTCCGACACATCGTGGGCGACTACGTGGCGATACTCGGCCTGGATGCGCCGGAGAGCACCGCCCGCGTCGGGCAGGGGATGCTCGACAAGTGGGGCGTGAGTTTCGACACCGCCTTTGACGATGCGCTTGACAACCTGCGCGGACTGCCCGAAGACCTGGGCTGGCAGCAGATAGCGCCGGGACTGTGGCAAGGGGCCTGGAACGATTCGTACGAGCCGTCGCGGCTGCTGCTGCCGGACCTGATCTACCGCAGCGGTGTCGCCCATCCGGTGGCGATGGTGCCCCTGCGTCACGTGCTGCTGGTCGCGGACGAGAACGACATCGCCGGCCTCGCACTGATGGCCGCGATGTGCAAGCAGTTGCGCCAGGAACATTCCCGCTGGCTGTCCTTCCGCCCGCTTCGGCTCGTCGAGCGCACCTGGCTGCCTTTCGAGGCGCCCGAGCCGCTGCGGCAGATGTTCCAGGAGCTGATCTCGGTCGAGGACTCGGAGGACTACAGCGCGCAGAAGCGGCTGCTGGAGCAACGGGGTCCGCAGGATGCTTCGGCGCCGTTCGTGGGCTCGGCGCAGTTGGTGCAGTTCAAGGACAGCGAGCGGGTGGTGAGCTACTCGGTGTGGTCGGATGGGGTGGACACGCTGCTGCCGCACACCGACCTCGTGGCATTCGCGTCCCTCGACCAGCCGGACCAGTCCATGATCGTGTCCTGGGCGGATGCGGTGCGCATCGCCGGGCATTACATGCAGCCCGTCGATGGGCTGCACCCGCCGCGCATGCGCGTCAACATCTTCCCGAACGCGGATGAGCAGGCTCAGTTGAATGCGGTGAAGGTCTTGTGAACGGTCTCGTCGCTCCCCCCTTTTCGCGATAGGCAAAGGGCCACGTCGCCGAAGAACATCGCCCGCATGAAATTCGCTCACACCACCCCAATCCTGCGCATCTTCGACGAGGCGAAAGCGCTTGAGTTCTACGTGCAGTTCCTGGGTTTCCAGGTCGATTGGGAGCATCGCTTCGAGCCGGGGCTCCCGCTGTACCTCCAGGTGTCGCGCGACGGCTGCGTGCTCCATCTCTCGGAACATCACGGCGACGCCTGCCCCGGCGCAGCCCTGCGCATCGAGACCGACGACATCGAAGCCTTCCACGCGGAGCTGCTCGGCCGGCGCTATGGGTACGCCCGTCCCGGGCTGCAGGAAACGCCATGGGGGTCGAAGGACGTCTCGGTCACCGATCCCTTCGGGAATCGGCTGACCTTCACCGATGCCATCAGCACCTAGCTCGGCCCCTCGACCCGCCGCGAAAGTCCTCTGAACTGCACCGGGGTCGGGGCTCGGCGATCCTCAGGCGACTTCCACCGCCTTGGCCGCCGCGGCCCATCGCGCGGGGAAGTCCGCATGCCGCAGCGCGGGCGACGCGGCCAGCACCGCGACGTCGACCAGCCGGTGCACGACAAACGGGTCGGTGGCCATCAGCGCGTCCAGCGCGGCGCGATCGGCGCTGTGGGCGAGGATCAACCCACCCGTCGGGGGATCGAGCGGGCCGGCGAAGAGCACATGGCCGGCGCGGGTCTGATCCGCCAGCCACGCGCGATGCGGGCCCAGATGCTCCTCGATCCGCGCAGGCGGCGTCCGATAGGTCAAGGTGACGATGAACAGCATGGCGGCTCCTCTCAGGCGGTCAGGGGTGTGAGCAGGGTGTCGGCCACGGCGGGCGGCACCTGGGCGACGGCGTCGGCCATCGATGCCTTCCTCACCTCGCCGCCCTGGGTCAGGCGCTCGGCGCGGACGACGCGCACCTCCGCGATGCCGAGGAAGCCGAAGAACGCGCGCAGGTAGGACTCCTGGAAGTCCATGCCGGCCGCGGCCCCGACCGAGTACAGACCGCCCCGGGTCGAGGCCACGATGACGCGCCGGCCACCGGCCAGGCCGACCGGCCCCTCGGCGGTGTAGCGGAAGGTGCGGCCGGGTTGCGCGACGCGGTCGATCCACGCCTTGAGCGGGCTGGCGATCGAGAAGTTGTACATCGGCGCACCAACCACGATGACGTTGCTGGCGAGGAACTCGGCGACCAGTTGCTCCGAGCGCGCATGCTCCGCCGCGACGCCCGATGGCGGCTGGCCGCCGGCACCCCGGAATCCGGCGGCGATGTCGCCGGTGAGGTGCGGCACGGCCTCGGCGGCCAGGTCGCGGTGGCGCACCCGGGCGGCGGGCGCCGCCGCGACGAGCGCGTCGACGATCGCGCGGCTGAGTTGACGCGAGGCGGAAGCCTCGCCTTGGAGGCTGGTGTCCAGGTGGAGTATCTGCATGGAAGTCGGAAGTGCAGTGGGAATGGCCGTCACGATAGGGAGCCCGGCGTTGTTGCACTAGCTGTTGCCAACGGGACAGATCGTTCTGGAATCAGGACAATCCGCGCATCCTGACCCTGAGCCCCCATGATCGGAAGCGCCGTGGAAGACCTGAATGACCTTGTCCTGTTCGCCGCGGTCGTCTCGCACGGCGGCTTCTCCGGCGCGGCGCGGGCGCTGGGCATCTCCAAGTCCCGGGTGAGCCGACGGGTGGCGGAACTGGAGGAACGGCTCGCGGTGCGCCTGCTGCATCGCTCCACCCGGTCGGTCAGCGTGACCGAGGTCGGCGCCGCCTTCTTCTCCCATTGCGAGTCGATGTCAGCCTCGGCGAAGGCGGCGTACGAGGTGGCCGCCCGGGCCAATGCCAAGCCCTCGGGCCGGCTGAGGGTCAGTTGCCCGATCGGCGTCGCCCATCTGTTCCTCGCTCCGCTCCTGCCCCGCTTCCTGAAAGCCAATCCCGAGGTGCGGCTGGACATGGACCTGACCAACCGACGGGTGGACGTGATCGGGGAAGGCTATGACGTGGCGATCCGCGTCCGCTCGGCGCTCGAGGACTCGGACCTGGTGGTGCGTCACTTCGGCACCAGCGACCAGGTGCTGGTGGCGAGCCCGTCCTTCATCGCGGCGCAGGGCGCCGTCGAGTCGATCGAGGCGCTGCGGGGCGTCCTCGGCGTCGGACCGGCCGGCGTGCGGGGCGAGAAGCCGCGCTGGCGGATGACGGACCCGCAAGGCGCGGCGGTGGAGATCGACTACCAGCCGGCCTTCGCCACCGACGATGTGTACCTGACGTCGCGCATGGCGGTCGCCGGCGTCGGCGCGGCACAACTGCCTTTCCACGTCTGCATGGACGATCTGCGAGAGGGCCGGCTGATGCCGCTGGTGCCGGACCATCGCATGCCGGCGCACCAGTTGCACGCGGTCTATCCGACGCGGCGCGGCATGGTGCCCGCGGTCAAGGCGTTCATCGAGACGCTGGTGACGGCGCTGCCGGACTCGCTGAAGCGGGCGAACGACGAGTTCCGCCAGGCGATGGGCGGCGCCGGCGGATAGCGGCGGACTTCAGGGCCGCTCGGGCGGCTTCTGGAATCGCTCGCCGAGGACCTCGACGAACTGCCGGACCTTGGCGGGACGGAAGCGCGCCGTCGGATAGACCACATGGATGCCGCCGCTGGGCAGGGACCACTGCGGCAGCAGGTGGACCAGCGCGCCTCGTGCCAGTTCCTCGGCCACCGCATAGTCCGGCAGCACCGACAGGCCCGCGCCGAGGCACACCGCCGCGCGCACCGCCAGCGTAGCGTCCAGGCGGATCGCCGACGCCACCGTCACCGCCTGGCGCGTGCCCAGGCGGTTCGTGAACTCCCAGTGCTCCGGCGCCTTCAGGGCCGTGTTGGCGATGAAGGGCAGCCCCGCCAGTTGCTCGGGGCCCCGCTTGCGATCCAGCCGCCGCGCCCAGTCTGGCGTGCCCACCAGCAGTTGCCGAAAGCTGCCGATCTGCCGGGCCTGCAGTTGCAGGTCGGTCAGCCAGCCGACGCGGATCGCCAGTTCGGCTTCTCCCGCCAGCAGGTCGAGCGGCTGGTCGCTGAGCGTCACATCGACCTTGCACCGCGGATAACGCCGGGAGAACTCGACGATCGCCGGCACCACCGCCGTCAGGCCGTAGTCGAACGGTGCCGTCAGCCGCAGCGTACCGGTCGGCTCGGTGGACACGTCGAGCAGTTCGTCGAAGGCGTCGCCGGCCTCGCGCAGGATCAGGGCGCAGCGCTGATAGAACGCGAGCCCGGCGTCGGTGGCGGTCACCCGCCGGGTGGTGCGCGTCAGCAGTTGCGTCCGGAACTCCCGTTCCAGTCGTGCGACCTGCTGGCTCACCACCGCCTTCGTCACCCCCAGCCGCTCCGCCGCTGCCGTGAAGGTGCCGGCCTCCACCACCGCGGCGAAGTAGGCCAGGCGCTTCAGGTTGGCGAAAGCGACGGGGCCGACCTCTGGCTGATTGTTTGCTTTTGGCATACGGAAAGTCTACTCAAGGGCGATTTTTCTTTCCTCCCGGGCTTCCTACGATGCGCTCCTCCGATCACCGAGAGCCCCGATGAGCCGCCGTCTCCATGACGTCTCCGATCCGACTTGCGGCGGGCGCCATGGCGCCGTTTCGCGAAGCGGAAGCGCTCCAGGTGTCTGTCTCACCGCCTCCGTTGCTTGAACTTGGAAGGACTTCCATGATGACCCGTCGCGATTTCGTCCAAACCGCCGCCGCTGTCGGTGCGGCACTCTCCGTGGGCGGTGCCCATGCCCAGGGCGCCGCCTCGTTGCAGTGGCAGGCCCTGCCTGCGGGTGAGCGAGGCTTCTTCCGCGCGCCGGTGCTGCTGTCCGGCGCCAAGGAGGCGATCCTGATCGACGGCGGCTTCTCGCTGCCGGACGGCCGCGCGGTCGTCGAGGCGATCAAGGCCTCGGGCAAGAGGCTGACCACGATCTACGTGAGCCAGAGCGATCCCGACTACTACTTCAGCCTGGGCCCGATCAAGGCGGCCTTCCCGTCGGCCCAGGTCATCGCCGCCCCGGCCACGATCGCGGCGATCAAGGCGAACGTCGAGAAGAAGCTGGCGGTCTGGGGACCGCAGCTGAAGGAGAACGGCCCGCAGACCTTGGCCGACGTCGTCCTGCCCGAGGCCTTCGACGCTCCCGCGCTGCACCTGGAAGGCCACGCGATCGAGATCGTGCCGGCCAGCGACCTCGAGAACCGGCGCTACCTGTGGGTGCCGTCGTTGAAGGGGGTCTTCGGCGGCGTGCTGGTCTTCTCGGGGCTGCACGTCTGGACGGCCGACACGCCGACGCCACAGGCGCGCGCCGCATGGATCCGCAACCTCGAGGCCATCGCTGCCCGCAAGCCCGCGATCGTGGTGCCTGGTCATCTGGCGGCCGGTGCGCCGCTGGACGTCTCGGCCGTGACCTACACCCGCGACTACCTGCTGGCCTTCGAGGAAGAAGCGGCGAAGGCGGCGGACAGCGCCGCGCTGATCGCCGCGATGAAACGGCGCTACCCGTCCGCCGGCCTCGCGCCCGCGCTGGAGATCGGCGCCAAGGTGGTCAAGGGCGAGATGAAGTGGGGCTGAGCGAACGCCAGCCCGACCGGCGGAGAGCCGCGAGCGCGCCCTGACGCCGGAAAAGAAAAGACCCGGTCGCTTGCGCGGCCGGGTCCCAAAGTCGACCCCAGGTGGTCTGCCTGCGGTCTCCCTGCTCGTGAGAGGAGAACAAGGGCCAGCGCGAGCTAGGACTCGGCGCTGACAGTCGTCATTCTGCGGATCGGCGACGGCGCAGGGAAGCGGCGGATGCCGCAAGTTCGCGTACTTCATCGCCGGACTTCGATGCCGGTTGCCCGACAAGGGCGGTGCGATTCCCTGACATCCGCAGCCGATGCGACACTACCGCCGCCCCGGCCCCCGCCGCGTCGCGAGAGGCGCCTGAGAGACGCCCGCCTGTCCGTCCGCCTTCATTCATGCGCACCCGCCGCTTCAACGCCATTCGCCGCGCCGACGAAGTCTTCGAGCCGATCGATGCGGCCCTGCTGCCCCTGGGCTTCACCCGGACCGAGAACGTCTACCACCGCCATGCCGATCACGACGTGTTTCCCGGCGTCGAAGCCGTGACCTTCGGCTTCGCCTATGGCTTTCGCACCTGCTGGATGCACACGACCGTCAAGATTCCGGCGCTCATCGAGCTGCTGGCGGAGGTCCGCCCCTTTGCCTACGACAAGACGCTCGCCTGGCGCGTGCCCGATCACGCCAGCCATGTGGCTTGCATGCTCAGGCTGTCCGAGATGGCGGGTACGGCGGATGAGCCCTTGCCGGAGGGGCTCCACTGGCGTGACGACGGCCGCCTGCAACGGTCGCGTGGCGTGTCGGCGGCGGTGCTCGCCGACACCCTGGCGGCGCTGGCCCGGCGATTCGCATTGCCCGCCTTGCGGGAACGCCTGACCCTGCGGCGCCTGGCCGCGGCGGCCGACGCGCCCGGGTATGGGCAAAGCGGCATCGCGGGAGCCTGGCCGCTCGCGGCGAAACTGGCGCTCGGCGACCTGGAGGGCGCGGCCCGGGCATTTCGCGCGCATCCGTATTCGCTGGGCTCGGACCGCCTGCGCTTCATGACCGCCAAGGCGTGGCTGCAAGGCTGCGGCCTGGCCCTGGACGATGTCGTGTGGAATGCCGCCGCCGCCGAGGCCGCGGACCCCTGGGAGGCCCGCGCGTGGCTGACCGGCGAGCTGGTGAAGTGACGCGATCGGGTTCCGGACGGGACGCTCAGACGTCCTTGGTGCCGAAGATCTTGTCGCCGGCGTCGCCCAGGCCCGGGATGATGTAGCCGTTCTCGTTGAGGTGCGAATCGATCGCCGCCGTCCAGCAGCGCACGTCCGGGTGCGCCTTCGTCAGCGCGGCCACGCCTTCCGGCGCCGCCACCAGCACCAGCGCGCGGATGTCCTTGCAGCCGCGCTTCTTCAGCAGGTCGATCGTCGCGATCATCGAGCCCGCCGTCGCCAGCATCGGATCCACGATCAGCGCGGTGCGCTGGTCCAGTTGGCCGACGAACTTCTCGAAGTAGTTCACCGGCTGCAGCGTCTCATGGTCGCGGGCCAGGCCGACCACGCTCACCTTCGCGTTGGGCATCATGTCCAGCACGCCGTCCAGCATGCCCAGCCCCGCGCGCAGGATCGGCACCACCGTCACCTTGCGGCCGGCGATCTGGTCGATCTCCACCTCGCCGCACCAGCCCGCGATCGTCGTCTTCTCCAGCGGGAAATCGGCGGTCGCCTCGTAGGCCAGCAGCCGCGCGACCTCGCCGGTCAGCTCGCGGAACTTCTTGGTGGACATGTCGCCCTCCCGCATCAGGCCGATCTTGTGCTTGACGAGGGGGTGCTTGACTTCGATGACGGCCATGGCGGTAGGAGGTCCGGTAAGGGTGTCGGGCCCCGGTCAGGACCCTTGGAATGTCGGAGCGGCCCCGTGGAGCCGCCGGGGCGCGATTATCTCGCGCCGCGGGCTCAGCCCTTCTTCTGGCGCTGGCGCAGCGCCTCGTACAGGCACACGCCGGCCGCGACCGAGACGTTCAGGCTCTCCACCGCGCCCTGCATCGGGATCCGCACCAGCTCGTCGCAGGTCTTGCCGGTCAGCTGCCGCATGCCGGCGCCCTCGGCGCCCAGCACCAGCGCCACCGGTCCGCTCAGGTCCAGGTCGTACAAGGTCTTCTCCGCCTGGTCCGAGGTGCCGATCACCCAGATGTCGCGCTCCTTGAGCTCATTGAGCGTGCGCGCCAGGTTGGTGACCATCAGGTAGGGCACCGTCTCGGCCGCGCCGCTGGCCACCTTGGCCACGGTGGCATTGAGACCGACCGCATGGTCCTTGGGCGCGACCACCGCATGCGCGCCCGCGCCATCGGCCACCCGCAGGCAGGCGCCCAGGTTGTGCGGATCGGTCACGCCGTCCAGCACCAGCACCAGCGGCGGGCCCTCGACCTCGTCCAGCAGGTCGTCCAGCGAGTGCTGCTGCGCCACCGCCTTCACCCGCGCCACCACGCCCTGGTGACGGGTCGTGCCGCAGAGCTTCTGCAGGCGGTCGTCGTCGCTCTCGACCAGCCGCGCGCCCGCGGCCTCGGCCTTCTCGAGGAAGCCGCGCATGCGCTGGTCCTTGCGGGTGGCGTCGAACAGGATCTCCTGCACCGACGCGGGCGCCGTCTTCAGGCGCACGGTCACGGCATGGAAGCCGAACAGGATCTGGGTCTTGGTGGGAGAGGAGCTCATGGGGCGCGATTGTCGCAGGCCGCGCTCCCCGCCCGGACCTCAGAGCCAGCCGAAGTGCCGCGCCGCCAGCAGCGCGCCGATCATCACCGGCTGGTGGACCATGTAGTACGACAGCGACCACTGCCCCATCGTCGACAGCGGCCGCCATGCGGGACGCAGCGGGCGCTGCATCCAGCGCCGCACCGCCGCGGTCCGCATCAGCGCGCAGCCCCACAGCATCGGGCCGAGCCAGGGCAGCAGCGGCACATAGTCCTCGGTCAGCGGCTTGCGGGTGACCAGGCCGACCCAGTTGGTGGTGCGAGCGTCGAAGAACGGGTGCGCCACCAGGAAGGGCAGCGCGATCGCCACCGCGCCGAGCCCCCACAGCGCGATCGTCGGCAGCCGCGCGAAGCCGAAGCGCACCAGGATCAGCATCAGCGCCATGCCGTGCAGCACGCCGAAGCTGATGTACGAGCGGGGGAACATCCACCACGACCCGATCGACACCAGCAGCGCGCAGGCCATCACCTGACCCCAGCGGCGCCAGAAGCGGTAGGCGGTCTGCCCCTGCGACAACGCGACCGCCTGCCCCATGCCGGCGCACAGCAGGAAGAGGCTGACGATGCCGCTGCGCTGCCAGGTCCAGAACGGATCGCGGTAGAAGTCCTCGACGATGACCTTGAAGTAGCTCAGGTCGAAGCAGAAGTGGAAGACCGTCATCCAGACCATCGCCACGCCGCGCAGCGCGTCGAGGCGATCGAAACGGGGCGTCGGGATCTCGGGACCCGGTGGCGGGAAGTCGGCGGAGGCGCCGTGTCCGGGGTCAGGCGTTGCGGTCGGGAGGCGGGCCGGCGGATTCATCGAGGAACGAGTCTACATAAGCCGATTCGCGTCTCGATGACGCTGAACCGGCAATCGGTCACGGGCAAGCGGCATACCCCCGCGCCCGGATCCGCGGCCACCGGCCTTCCGCCAGCGCGCTAGGCGGGCGAGCCCGACCGCGCGACCGCGGTCGCGCGCCGAAGCCGCATCAGGGCCTGTCGCGCCGAGGGCCCTTCGCCGCTGCCGTGTTCGAGCGTGGCCGCCAGCGCATCCCGCAGCTGCGAGAGATCCCCCGCCGCCGCGCGGCGGAACCAGACGCTGAAACACAGGGGGGTGAGGGCCGCCTGCCGGCGCGCATCGAGCGCCTCG
>NZ_PEOG01000069.1 GCF_002761755.1 Roseateles chitinivorans | reverse complement strand
GCCGCGCTTCCGAACTGTTCCCCTCCTCGCGCGGCACTCGCGTGCAGCGGCGCCCAGCGCTCGGCACTCGGCACTCGGCACTCGGCACTCGGCGCTCGGCGCTCGCCGCCCGCCGTTCACCGGTCTCCCGTTCACCGGTGCCTCGTTTACCAGTCCGCAAGCACCTCTTCCGCGAGACCGAACGCGGTACTGGCCCCGGTGCCGCTGGTCACCATCACCAGCCGCGTGCGTTCGTCCGGCGCCTCCACCAGGCACGGCGCCTCGGCGCTGACCGGGTACACGCCGGTCCAGCGCTCGACGACGGCCAAGGAGGGAAGCGCCAGCTGCCGGTGCAACTCATCGAGGATCAGCCGGTCCACCGCCTCGCTGGCGAAGGGCGGCAGCACCGGCCCGTAGTGATGCGAATCGCCGACGACCAGGGTGCCGTCCGCGCTCTGCACCACGATCAGGTGGATGCCATGCGCCAGCGCATCGTGCCGTTCGGCCGACAGGCGCTCGAGCAGCGGCCGCGCCTGCGGCAGCGCTGCGTAGCCGTCGTAGCGCACCAGGCTCAGGTCGGCCATCAACGCGGCATGGAGCCGGAAGCCCGCCGGCGGTCGCACCCGCAGCATCTGCAGCTGGCACAGCGAGAGCGCATGCGCGGACCAATGCGTCGCGAACAGCCCGTGCAGCTCCGCCCCGGCGCAGACCACGACGCGCTCGGCGCGATAGCTCGCGCGGGAAGTGCGCACCGACGGCGCTTCCACCTCGAGCACGGTCTCGCCGAAGTGGAACTCGACACCGTGTCGCTCGGCCAGCCAGGCGGCGAGTCGAGGGATCGCCTCGCGCGACTCCACGCGCAGTTCATGCGGGCTGTAGAGGCCGCCACGCAGGCCTTCTGCGCGCAGGCCCGGCTGCCGCGCCAGCGCGCCGGCGGCGTCGAGCCGCTCACAGCCCTCGCCCATCTCGGTGGCGAGGAAGGCCTCCAGCAGCGCGTCGGCTTCCGCGTGGCGCGTCGCCATCAGCAGGCCGGCATGCTCGACACGCAGCCCGGCCTGCGGCGCGAGCTCGGCCCACAGGTCGCGGGTGCGTCGCGCGCGGCGCCAGTGCGCACCGCGCTGCTGGCCGGTCACGGTCACGAAGCCGAAGTTGCGGATCGAGGCACCGATGCAGGCGGCATCGCGTTCGACGACGACGACACGCCAGCCGCACTTGGCGCCGGCCCAGGCATGGGCCAGGCCGACGATGCCGGCGCCCACCACGAGGAGGTCACAGTTCATGGAGATCGAGAGACAGGTCCAGGCGGACCCGGTTCATGAGTGAGAGGAAACGATCGCGAGCCCACCGCTATCGCGCCCGCCATCGCTGGGTGCGTTGCACCAGCACATGGCCGATCAGGCCGATGACGCCGCGTCCCAGCGCCGCCGTCGCGAACAGCAGGGTGGCCATCGCCGCGGCTGGCGCGGTGTCGCCGGCGTCGTCCATGGCCAGCACCGCGACGGCCGCCAGCGCGGTGTCGGGCGAGTACAGGAACACCACCGCCGATACCGTCGTCAGCGCGCTCACGAAGAAGTAGCCGGCCACCTGCACCAGCGTGGGCACCGCGATCGGCAGGTGCACGCGGCGCAGATGGGTCCAGAACGGCAGGCCGAGCGACTCGGCCACGCGCTCGTACTCGGCATCGAGCTGGCGCAGCGCGCCCAGCTGCGTCAGGTGCGCCACTGAGTAGTAGTGCGCCACGGTGCACAGCACCAGGAGGCCCAGCCCTCCGTACCACCCTCGCAGCGGATTCCACGGCGCGTTGAAGAACAGGATGTAGCCCAATCCCAGCGCCAGCCCCGGCACCGCCATCGGCAGCGTCGCCAGCGCGTTGAGCAGGCCGCGCGCGGCGCGATGCCCGCGCGGCTTGTCGACCAGCCAGGCGACCAGGAAGCTCAGCGCCGCGCCCAGGGCCGCCGTCCATGCCGCCATGCGCAGCGAGTTCCAGTAGCTGGCCCAGCCGCCACCATCGCTCATGTCGAACTGGTAATGCGACAGCGTTGGCGCCAGCTGGTAGGGCCAGTACTGCGCGAATGAGGCGTACACCGCGATGCCGAACACGCCCACCAGCGCCGCCGCGACGACGCCGCAATACAGCAGCGCGGCCAGGTCGCGGGGCCGATGCGGCGTGGGCCGATGAGGCACCGCGCGCAGGCTCAGCACCGCCCGCTGACGGGCGCGCAGGCGCTGCTCCACCGCGAAGGCCCCCAGCGCCGGCAGCAGCAGGAGCAGCGCCACCACGGCGCCGCGGTCCAGGCGCTGCTGGCCGACAACCTCCTTGTAGATGTCGGTGGCCAGCATCGGCGTCTGCCCGCCGACGACCTTGGGCACGCCGAAGTCGGTCAGCACCAGCACGAACACCACGACCAGCGAGATCAGCAGCCCATAGCGGCTGGCCGGCAGGGTCACCGTGCGGAACACCCGCCAGCCGTTCGCGCCCAGGCAGCGCGCGGCCTCCAGGGTCCGGGCGTCGCTCGCGGACAGCGTCGTGACCAGGATCAGCATCGCGTGGGGAAAGGTCCACAGCACCGAGCCCAGCACGATGCCGGCGGGCCCGTAGATGCTGTCCACACCGACCGCCTGCATCGCGGCCTTCAGCAGGCCCTGGTTGCCGAAGGCGTAGACCAGTCCGATCGCCGCGAGCAGCGACGGCGCCAGCAGCGGCAGCAGCGCGAGCGCGCGCCACAGCGCCCTGGCCGGCAGCGCGGTGTGCGTCAGCGCCCAGGCATAGCCATAGGCCAGCACGACGCAGACGACGGCCGAGACCGCCGACAAGGTCACGCTGTGCCACAGCGCGCTCCAGCGACCGGTCGAGAAGTAGGCGGCGAAATGCGCGAGGCCGACGAAGCGCCCGTGGCCGTCGAGCACGCTTTGCGCCAGCAGCGACGCCAGCGGCAGCAGGAGGATCAGCGTCAGCACCAGCAGCGCGGCGGCCAGCAGCGCGCGCAGCACCGCGCCCTCGACCGACCGGCGCCGCGCCAGTCCGTCTCCCGCGTCTCGGGAGAACGGTCCCTCCCGGACCGGGGCATCCCCGCTGCTCACGCGGCCCTCCGCATCGACAGCGGCGCGTCGAAGAGCTGGATCGACGCCGCCGGCAGACGCAGGCCGCGGATTTCGCCCTCCCGCAGCCGGGCGGCCTCGACGCTGGGCAGCTCGAGCATCAGCCCGCCCCCCAGCGCGTCGCTGTGCAGCAGCACCTGCGTCACCGCCCCCTGGAACTGCAGTGCGTCGATGCGCGCGCGCAGCGTCGTGACCCCGCCGTCGAGCAGCTGCACCGCCTCCGGGCGGATGCCCAGCCGCAGCACGCTGCCGGTCTTGTAGCGCCGTGTGTCGCAGTCCAGCAGCGTGGTGCCGACACGCACCCGGCCGTCGGCGACCACCTGCCCGTCCATCCAGTTCATGCGGCCGACGAAGCCGGCCACCAGCGCGCTGGCCGGCTGCTCGTAGAGCTGCCGCGGCGCGCCCTGCTGCGCGATCTGGCCCTTGGCGAGCAGCACCACGCGATCGGACATCGCGAGCGCCTCCTCCTGGTCATGGGTGACCATCAAGGTGGTGATGCCCAGCCGCTGCTGCAGCGCGCGGATCTCGACCCGCAGTTCCTGTCGCACCTGGGCATCCAGTGCCGACAGCGGCTCGTCCAGCAGCAGCAGGCGCGGCCGCGGCGCCAGCGCACGGGCCAGCGCCACGCGCTGCTGCTGGCCGCCCGAGAGCTGCGCGGGGAACTTGCCGGACTGCGCCTGCAGGCCCACCAGCGCCAGCATCTCGGACGCACGCTCGGAGGCCTCGCGGCGCGGCAGCCCGCTCAGGCCATAGCGGACGTTCTCGATCGCCGTCATGTTGGGGAACAGCGCATAGGACTGGAACACGACGCCGAAACGGCGCTGCGAGGCCGGCCAGGCGGTGATGTCCTGGCCCTGCATCAACACCTGGCCGAGCTCCGGCGTCTCGATGCCGCAGACGATGCGCAGCAACGTCGTCTTGCCGCAGCCCGACGGGCCGAGCAGCGAGACGAGCTCGCCGGCGCGCAGGTCCAGGTCGATGCCCTGCAGCACCGTCTGGGGACCGAAACGCTTGGTGATCTGACGCAGGTGCAGCATGGTCGCCGTTCCTTCCGGTGCCCGCGGGCTCACTTCTTCTCGGCCTTGGCCTCATAGCGGCGCGACCATTCGGCGAGGATCCGATCGCGGTTGGCGGCCGCCCAGCCGAAGTCGTTCTTCGCCAGCAGCTTGTCGAGGTCGGACGGCACGTACTCGAGCTGTTCCTGCACCGACGGCAGCGCCAGCACGGCGAAGTTCTTCGCATAGAGCTCGTTGGCCTTGCGGGTCACCGCCCAGTCGGCCAGCGCCCGGGCGGCCTCGGCCTTGCGAGTCGACTTCATGATCGCGGTGGCTTCGACATCCCAGCCCAAACCTTCCTTCGGGAAGACGATGTCGATCGGCGCGCCTTCCTTCTTGGTCTTGTTGGCGCGGTACTCGAAGGACAGGCCGACCGGGAACTCGCCGGCGCCCGCCTGGCGGCAGGGCTTGGAGCCGCTGTGGGTGTAGACGCCGATGTTTTGGTGCAAGGCATCCATGAAGGCCCAGCCGCGCGCCTCGCCCATCATCTGCAGCCAGGCCGAGACCATCAGGTAGCCGGTGCCGCTGGAGGCCGGATGCGGCATCGTCAGCAGGCCCTTGTAGACCGGCTGCGTCAGGTCGGCCCAAGTGGCGGGCCGGGGCAGGTTGCGCCTGGCCGCCTCGACGGTGTTGAAGCACACGGCCGAGGACCACAGGTCCATGCCCACCCAGGTCGGTTGCGGCCGCGGGTCGCGCATCGTGGGGCGCACCTGCTCGAGGCCCTTGGGGGCGTAAGGGGCCAGCATCCCTTCCTTGTCCAGCAGCATCAGCGAGGTCGCGGCCAGCCCCCAGACGACGTCGGCCTGCGGATTGGCCTTCTCCGCCAGCAGCCGCGCGGTGACGATGCCGGTGGACTCGCGCACGAACTTCAACTCGATGGCCGGGTGGTCCTGCTCGAAGGCGGTCTTGTAGGCCTTGATCTGGTCGGCCTCGAGCGCGCTGTAGACCAGCAGCTCGGTCTTGCCCTGGGCATGGGCCTCGGGGCTGGTCAGCGCGGTGATCGCCGCCAGGCTCAGCGCGGCGGCGCTGTGGACGAGGGTCGAGAGGGACTTGAGACGCATGGGCGCTCCATCAGAAGCGGGAGAGAGAGACCGGAGACTGGGGATCCGGCGCGCCGGTTGGGGGCGACCGATGGGCGACACTGTAGGAATGGCATATGTCATTGACACGTCAAACGGCCCAAGTTCCCGAAAGCCGGTATTGGCGGATTTGGGATCGCGGCCATGCTGGTGAATCAGCTCAAGGCCTTCTTCGCGGTGGCGCGGCTGGGGTCGATCACCGGCGCGGCGCGGCAACTGGGGCTGTCGCAGCCGACGGTGACGACGCAGATCCGCACGCTGGAGGAACAGTACGGGGTGGAGCTCTTCCACCGCGGTGGCGGCCGGCTGACGCTGAGCGAGGCCGGCCGGCGGCTGATGCCGCAGGTGGACACGCTGCTGCAGCAGGAACTGGACATCGAATTCGCGCTGCGCAACTCGGCCGAGCTGCAGGGCGGGACGCTGCGCCTGGGCGCGACCGCCCCCTACTACACGCTGACGCTGGTGCAACGCTTCAAGGCCCGACATCCGCGGGTCGAGTTGAGCGTGGCCGCCGGCAATTCACGGCAGATGGTGGATGCCCTGCTCGCCTACCAGGTGGACCTGGCGACCTCCAGCCATCTGGAGGACGACCCGCGGCTGCACCGGGTGGACCTGGGGGCGGATCCCCTGGTGCTGCTGCTGCCGCGCGGGCACCCATTGGCGAGGGCGGCGGCGGTGCCGCTGGCGGCGCTGGGCGCGGAGACGCTGCTGATGCGGGAGCGCGGCTCGATGACGCGCGCGCTGACCGAGCAGGCGCTGGAAGCGGCGGGCGTGCGCCCGCGTGCGCAGATGGAGATCGCCAGTCGCGAGGCGCTGCGGGAGGCGGTGGTGCGGGGCCTGGGCGTCAGCGTCTTCGCCGCGCACGAGACCGGACGGCATCCGGAGCTCGTCGCCCTGCCCTTCGAGACGCAGACGCCGTTGGTGCGGGAATACCTCTACTGCCTGCGGGAGCGGCAGGGCGCGCGGCTGATCGAGGCGATGCTGGGCTGCGTCGAGGCCGGCGGCTGAGTCGGCCGGGCGGCCGTCCAGCTCACCGCGCCGGCGTCGGCCGTGCGCCATGGCGCTGGCGGGCGGCCGCCGCGATACTCCGCTCCTGGCCGCGTAGCCGCCCTGTCCCCCCAGGGCCCAATTCACGACCTTTCGACCTCGCCTCATCCGCACGCACGCATGCAAGACACCTGGTGGCAATCGCTCGTCCAATGGACGCTCTGGGGCGCCGCGATGGCGCTGATCATGGGCTGGGTCAGCCGCAACCGGCTCAAACCCCGCCCCGAGGACGAGGCGCGGCTGCTGCGCCATCCGATCAGCACGCTGGTGATCGGCGTCGTCGGCACGGTGTTCTTCTTCGGGCTCGCGATCATCTCCAACACGATCGGGCAGAACCGCACCGCGACGGTCTGGACCACCCTCTGCTTCGTCAGCCTGGGGCTGATGTCGGCGCCGATGATCCTGGACTACGTCTATGGCCGCCATCAGGTGTCCGAGGACGCGATCGCGTATGGCCGGCTGTTCGGCCGGCGCGGCGTCATGCGGTGGGCGGACGTGCGGCGGATCCGCTTTTCGCCGGGCATGAAGTGGTTCGTGCTGGAAGACCAGCAGCGCACCCGGGTGCGCCTCTCGGCGATGCTGATGGGCCTGCCGGAGTTCGCCCGCCTGGCCCTGGCGCGGGTGCCGCCCGAGGCCCTCGACGACCGCACCCGGACGCTGCTGACCGAAACCAGCCTGGGTCGGCCACCGCGCGTCTGGGGCTGAGCGCGGCGTCGCCCGCCGCCCTGCGCGAGTGCTCCGGCGTCAGACGTCGAAGCCCGGACACTGCCGACGCGCCTGACGCAGCAGCGTGGGCCAGACAAAGGCGCCGCCGAGGCCGCCGGTCTGCACGCGCATCGACTCGGCGGTGCCGCGGATGACCGCGTCGTCGACCGGCGTGAGCGCCCCACCGCCGGCCTGTGCCGCGATCTGGATCTGGCAGGCGCTCTCGAAGGTGTACATCGACAGGAAGGCGTCGCCGATGGTCTTGCCCACGGTCAGCAGTCCGTGGTTGCGCAGGCAGTAGAAGATCTTGTCGCCGAGGTCGCGCTGCAACCGGGGCTGCTCGTCCGGCCGGATCGCGACGCCCTCGTAGTCGTGATACGCCAGCGAGGCCAGCACGAAGGTCGACTGCTGCGAGATCGGCAGCACCCCGTCCTTCTGCGCGGACACCGCCACGCCGGCCCGGGTGTGGGTGTGCAGCACGCAACCCACGTCGGGCCGCGCCGCATGGATGGCCGAATGGATGATGAAACCGGCCTGGTTCACCGGGAACGGCGTCTCCTGCAGCTTGTTGCCGAGCGCGTCCACCTTGATCAGGCTGGAGGCGGTGATCTCGTCGAACATCAGGCCATAGGGGTTGATCAGGAACTCATGCGCCTCGCCGGGCAGCCGCGCGCTGATGTGGGTGAAGATCAGATCGCTCCAGCCGTAGCGCGCCACGAGTCGGTAGCAGGCGGCGAGGTCCACGCGCAGCTGCCATTCGGCGTCGCTGAGCTGCCCCTTGAGCGAAGGGATCCGGGCGGTGATGTCGTCCATGAACGCGTCTCCTGGTCGCGCCGGGTCATCGATCGGACCCGGTCCGCGATGGATCGTCCTCCCGGACGCCGGACGCGGCTGTCGCGCTCCGGACAGCGGGTACCTATGGAGCCACCGACAAGGGACTGCCGCGCGTCAGTGCCCTTGCTGCCATGGAGGTGGATCGCTATTCGCTCAGGTACTTCAGCAGACCAGTCCAGAAGTTCAGCTTGCTCCCCAGCACCAGAACGACCAGCAGGATGGAGATCCCGGCGGCGATCAGGTTGGCCAGCACGCTCGACCACACGCCGGACCAGAAGCCCAATGTGGTCTCCAAACGCCGAAGTCGCCGAAGATGGTCCGCTTCAGCCTCCTCGAGCGCGCCTGACAGCGACTCTTCAGCCATGTCCTCGAGCATGATCTCAGCCCGTGTGCGGTAGGTATCGACCTGCGACGGCAGATTCATGCTGAGGACGAATCCGTGGACATCCGCGTCCGGATGCATCCGCATGAACTCGACCTTGTCCGCCTTGTAGAGCGCGTAGGCGATCAGGCCGGCGAGATCCCTCGGGTTCTGAACGAATGTTTGAAAGGTCTGATGCAACATCAAGCGATGACCTTGGCTTTCGCCAACCATCGCTCGAGTGCATTGTTCGCCGCCTTCACGATGTCCTCCCGGCAGGGCAGCGCCGCGCGCACCGCGAGCGGCGGCTCGTGATCGCGCTCGCGTGTCATCAGGCGGAGGTTGGCCCGCCGGATCGTGTGCACGGTGATGTACTTGCGGGCAGCCGAGGACTTCATAGGAAATGCGACGCCAGGGCCTTGCGGCCATGGGAGAGACGAGGATGATCGGGGACGTGGCGAACCTGACGGCGGGGCCTCGACGAGGCGGCGTGCAGGAGCTCAAGCTCGGCAGCATTGCATTGCCGAATGTCCCGATCAATGACTCGGATCAGTCGGCGTCAGAACGCCGCGATCCCCGTCTGAGCCCGTCCCAGGATCAACGCATGGATGTCGTGCGTGCCCTCGTAGGTGTTGACCACCTCGAGATTGACCAGGTGGCGGGCAATCCCGAACTCGTCGCTGATGCCGTTGCCGCCCAGCATGTCGCGCGCGGTGCGGGCGATGTCCAGCGACTTGCCGCAGCTGTTGCGCTTCATGATGGAGGTGATCTCCACCGCCGCCGTGCCCTCGTCCTTCATCCGCCCCAGCCGCAGGCAGCCCTGCAAGCCCAGCGTGATCTCGGTCTGCATGTCAGCCAGCTTCTTCTGCACCAGTTGGTTGGCGGCCAGCGGCTTGCCGAATTGCTTGCGATCCATCGTGTACTGCCGCGCGGTGTGCCAGCAGGCCTCCGCCGCGCCCAGCGCCCCCCAGGCGATGCCGTAGCGGGCGCTGTTCAGGCAGGTGAACGGGCCCTTCAGGCCGCGCACCTCGGGGAAGGCGTTCTCCTCGGGACAGAACACCTCGTCCATCACGATCTCGCCGGTGATCGACGCGCGCAGTCCCACCTTGCCGTGGATCGCCGGCGCGCTCAGGCCCTTCCAGCCCTTCTCCAGCACGAAGCCGCGAATCTGGCCGCCGTCGTCCTTGGCCCAGACGACGAACACATCGGCGATCGGGCTGTTGGTGATCCACATCTTGCTGCCGCTGAGCGAATAGCCGCCATCGACCTTGCGCGCCCGCGTGATCATCGAGCCCGGGTCCGAACCGTGGTTCGGCTCGGTCAGCCCGAAGCAGCCGATCCACTCGCCGCTGGCCAGCTTGGGCAGGTACTTGCGCCGCGTCGCCTCGTTGCCGAACTCGTGGATCGGCACCATCACCAGCGAGCTCTGCACGCTCATCATCGAGCGGTAGCCGCTGTCCACCCGCTCGACCTCGCGCGCGATCAGCCCGTAGCAGACGTAGGTCAGCCCGGCGCCGCCGTACGCCTCGGGGATCGTCGGACCCAGCAGGCCGAGCTCGCCCATCTCGCGGAAGATCGCCGCATCGGTCTTCTCATGCCGGAAGGCCTCCAGCACCCGCGGCGCGAGCCGGTCCTGGCAATAGGCCCGCGCCGCGTCGCGCACGGCACGCTCGTCGTCGGTCAGCTGCTGCTCCAGCAGCAGCGGATCGTCCCAGTGGAATGCGGCCTTCGCGGCCTTGGATGCTTGGCTCATGATGTCTCTTCCGTTCTTGAATGCTTGAGGACCGACGGTGCGCGCTCACCGTGCCTGGCGCTGCCGGGACGGTGTCGACGCGGCCTGCGCCGATCCTAGTCCCGTGGCGGCACCACCGCCGTCACCTCGATTTCAACCTTCGCACGATCCTCGATCAGCCCCGCCACCTGCACGGCGGTCATCGCGATCCCGTACTCGCTGCCCAGCACCTCGCGGTAGGCCTGCCCGACCTCGCGGCCGCGCGCGACGTACTCGCGCTTGTCGACCAGGTACCAGGTCATCCGCGCAATGTGCCTCGGCTCGGCCCCCGCCTCGGCCAGCACCGCCTTGATGTTGATCAAGGCCTGCCGCACCTGGTCGACGAAATCGTCGCTCTCGAACTGGCACTGCCCGTTCCAGCCGATCTGGCCCGCCACGAAAACCTGGGTGCCGCTGGCGGCGACGCCGTTGGCATAGCCGCGCGGCGCGGCCCAGTCCGCCGGCTGCAACAAGCGCCTGGCCGCCGTCGTCTTCTTCTCGTTGTCGTTGCTCATCGTCGTGACTCCTCTACTGCTCTGACGATTGTTGGGATTGCTGTTGCTGGACCGCCCGCACCAGCGCGGCGCGGACATCCTCGGGGAAGGGTTGCGACTGGTGCGTCTCCAGCGAGGTGCACACCAGCACCTGGCCGAAGCTGACCCGCGGTCCGTCGGCACCGTCGAAGCTGATCCGCAGCGACAGCGAGCTGCGCCCCACGCGCTCGATCCACAGCCGCTGCGTGAGCCGGTCGCCCTGGCGGCTGATGCGCTCGAAGTTGGTCTGCAGCTGCACCGTGGGCAGGCCGATGCGACGCGGGCCGAGCAGCTCCGCATATGGCACGCCCAGGCCCTCGTTGAACCAGTCCTCGACGAAGGCGTTCAGCAGTTCGTAGTAGCGCGGGAAGAACACGATGCCGGCCGGGTCGCAATGACCGAAACGGACCAGCACCTCGCGCTCGAAGGCGGCAGTCATCTCATCGTCCTCCTCAGACGCCCAGGTGGCGGTGCCACACGCCGTGGTCGGCCGCCAGCGCCGCGGAGTCGCCGCGCCACACGACCTGGCCACGTTCCACGATGCTGTGCCGGTCCGCGAGCCGGATCAGCCGCTTCACATACTTGTCGACCACCAGGATGGTCTGGCCGGCCTGGCGCAGCATGTCCAGGCAACGCCAGATGTCCTCGCGGATCAAGGGCGCCAGGCCCTCGGTGGCCTCGTCCAGCACCAGCAGCCGGGGATTGGTCACCAGCGCCCGGCCGATCGCCAGCATCTGCTGCTCGCCACCGGAGAGCTGCTGGCCGAGGTGGGACGCGCGCTCCCGCAAACGCGGGAACAGCGCGAAGACCCGCTCGACGGTCCACGGATCGGCCGCGCGGCAGCGGTTCGCCTCGAAGGCTTGCAGGTGCTCCAGCACGCTGAGGTTGGGAAAGACCTGCCGTCCCTCGGGCACGATGGCCAGGCCCAGCCGCGCGATGCGGTCGGCGCGCCAGCCGGTCACCTCCTCGCCGGCGAAGCGGATGCGACCGCCGCTCGGCGCCAGCCAGCCGGTCAGGCAGCGCAGCGTCGTGCTCTTGCCCATGCCGTTGCGGCCCAGCAGCGTCGCCACCTCGCCCGGCGCGATGCGCAGGTCCACGCCGAACAGCACCTGGCTGTCGCCGTAGCCGGCGCGCAGGCCCTCGATCTCGAGCAGTGCATCGCTCATGCGCCCTCCTCCGCCAGGTCGGTCTCGTCGCCGAGGTAGGCCTGCCTGACCGCCGCATCGCCGCGGATCTCGTCCGGCGTGCCGGTCGCGATGACACGCCCGCTCACCAGCACCGACACGCGGTCGGCGAGGCGGAAGACCGCGTCCATGTCGTGCTCGACCAGCAGCAGCGTCAACCGCTGCGCCTTCAGCGCCGACAGCAGCTCGACCATGCGCGCCGATTCGTCCGGGCCCATGCCCGCCATCGGCTCGTCCAGCAGCAGCAGCCGCGGCCGGGCCGCCAGCGCGAGGGCGATTTCCAGCTGACGCTGCTCGCCATGCGCCAGGCTGCCCGCGACGCGGTCGGCCATGGTCGTCATGCCGACCAGCGCCAGCATCGCCTCGGCATCGGCATAGGCGGCCTCGTCCGCGCGTGCCGGCCGCCACCACGACGGCGGCGCCGGCCGCCGGGCGAGCACCGCCAGCACCACGTTGTCCAGCACGGTGAAGCGCCGGTAGATGCTGGTGATCTGGAAGGAGCGCACCAGGCCGCCGCGCACCCGCTGCGGCATCGACAGCGCGGTGACGTCCTCGCCGTCGAAGAACAGGCCACCGCCGTCCGGCGCGAGCGCGCCGGAAATCTGATGGATCAACGTCGTCTTGCCGGCTCCGTTCGGGCCGATCAGCGCATGGGTCTCGCCGGCGTGGACGGCGAGGCTGGCCTCGTCGGTCGCGGTCAGCGCGCCGAAGCGCTTCACCAGCCGATGCACCTGCAGCAGCGCGAGTTCGGGCAAGCGCGACGGCGCGGCCATCGACAGGTCGTGCGGCACCTCAGGCATGCGCGGCCTCCTTGGACTTGGCGCCGCCGGCATCCGCTGCCGTGGCGGGCGCCGACGTCGATGACAGCGACGACGCGGTCGACCGCCGCGCGCCCAGGCGCTCGACCAGCCCGGCGAGCCCGCGCGGGGCGAAGAGCACGACGACCAGCAGGATCGCGCCGAGCGCGAACTGCCAGTGGATCGTGACGCCCGACAGCAGCTCCTCGAGCAGCAGGAAGACCGCCGCGCCCAGCGGTCCACCCCACAGCGCGCCGGCCCCGCCCAGGATCACCATCACCATCAGCTGGCCCGACTGGGACCAGTGCATCAGGTGCGGCGACACCAGGCCGTTCAGGTTGGCCAGCAGTGCGCCGGCCAGCCCGGCGATCGCACCGGCGACGACGAAGGCGGTCCACTGCACCGCGAAGACCCGGCCACCGGTCGCGGCGACCCGGGTCTCGTTCTCCCGCGCCGCCTGCAGCAGCCAGCCCAGCGGGGAATTGACCAGCCGACGCAGGCCCGCGAACACCAGCGCGAAGACGCCCAGCGCGACCCAGTAGAACGAGGCGTCGTCGGCGAGGCTGACCGGCATGCCGGACAAGGTCGAGCGCGCCGCCAGCGGCAGGCCGTCGTCCCCGCCGTAGGCCTTCAGCGAGACGGCCAGGTAATGGAACATCTGCGCGAAGGCCAGCGTGATCATGATGAAGTACACGCCCCGCGTGCGCAGGCTGATGGCGCCGATGACCGCGGCCGCGGCGCCGGACACCGCCATCGCCGCGGGCCAAGCGATCCAGGCCGAGCCGATGCCCGCGTCCGCCAGCACGCCCACCGTGTAGGCGCCCAGTCCGACGAAGGCCGCGTGGCCGAAGCTCACCAGCCCGCCGAAGCCCAGGATCAGGTTGAGGCTGGTCGCGGCGATCGCGAAGATCAGCACCCGGGTCGCGACCACCGTGTAGAACTCCATCCCCAGCGCCTGCAGCAGCGGCGGCAGGGCCGCCAGCGCCGCGAGCAGCGCCCAGGCCCAGGGGCCCAGGCCTCGGTGATGCAGCAGCGTGCGGCGGGTGTTCGTCAGCTCGGTCATCGGCTCAGCCTCTCGCGGGGAACAGGCCGCGCGGTTTCCAGAACAGCACCGCCGCCATCAGCAGGTAGATCAGGATCGACGCCAGCGCCGGCCCGAGGTTGGAGACCACCTCCGGCGACGCGACCTGCCGCAGCACCACCGGCAGCAGCGTGCGCGAGCCGGTGTCCACCAGCCCCACCAGCAGCGAGCCGACCAGCGCGCCGCGGATCGAGCCGATGCCGCCGATCACGATCACGACGAAGGCCAGGATCAGGATGCTCTCGCCCATGCCCACCTGCACCGCCAGCAGGGGGCCGAGCAGCGAGCCCGCCAGGGCGCACAGCGCCGCGCCGACACCGAAGACCGCGGTGAACAGCCGGTCCGCGGGCACGCCCATCGCGGTGGTCATCGCGCGGTTGGACGCCCCGGCCCGCACCCACATGCCCCAGCGCGTGCGCGTGACCAGCAGGTACAGCGCCAGCGCCACCGCCAGCCCCACGCCGATGATCAGCAGCCGGTAGGCCGGATACATCAGGCCGGGCAGCAGCTCGACCGGTCCGGACAGGGCGGCCGGCGTGTTCAGCATCAGCGGCTGCTCGCCCCAGACCATGCGCACGCCCTCGTTGAGCATCAGGATCAGCGCGAAGGTCGCCAGCACCTGGCTCAGGTGGTCGCGCTGGTAGAGCCGCCGCAGCAGCGTCACCTCCAGCGCCATGCCGAGCAACGCGGTGCCGGCGATCGCTGCCAGCACCGCGATGCCGAAGGACGCTCCTGCCGCCATCGCCGCCGCGGCGAGGTAGGCCCCGACCATGTACAGCGAGCCGTGCGCCAGGTTGATCAGGTCCATGATGCCGAAGACCAGCGTCAGGCCGGCCGCCAGCAGGAACAGCATCAGCCCGAACTGCAGGCCGTTGAGGACCTGCTCGGCGATCAGGATCGCGTCCATCGGGCCGCCTCCGTCGTGGTGCCGCTGCTCGCGGCCGCGAGCGCCGGCGCGATCGGCTGCATGGGCATCGGGATGGGCATGTGCGCGCAGCGCCTCACTTCATCTTGCACAGCGGCGCATAGGCGTCGGCATGCTGCTCGAAGATCTTGCCCAGCGTCCGGTTGGTCACGCGGCCCTGCGGATCCTTGGTGATCACCCGCAGGTAGTAGTCCTGCACCGGGTACTGGTTGTGGTTGAACCGGAACGGCCCGCGCACCGAGTCGAACTTCGCCGCCTTCAGCGCCTTGAGCAGCGCCGGCTTGTCCTCGACCTTGCCCTTGACTTCGCGCACCGCCGCGCCGATCAGCTGCGCCGCGTCGTAGCCCTGGCTCGCGTACAGCGACGGCAACCGGCCGTACTCCTTGACGAAGTCGGCGACGAAGCGCTTGTTGGCCGGGTTGTCCAGGTCGTGCGCCCAGTGGGAACTGTTGAACATGCCCAGCATCGGCTCGCCCACCGCCTTGATGACGTCCTCGTCGGCGGAGAAGCCCGGCCCGAACAGGGTGATGTCCTTGGACAGGCCCGCGCCGACGAACTGCTTGATGAAGTTGATGCCCATGCCGCCGGGCAGGAAGATGTACATCGCGTCCGGCTTGGCGGCGCGTGCCTGCGCCAGCTCCGCCGCGTAGTCCAGCTGGCCGAGCTTGGTGTAGATCTCGTCGGCCACCGCGCCCTTGTAGTAGCGCTTGAAGCCGGCCACCGCATCCTTGCCGGCCGGGTAGTTGGGCGCGAGCACGACGACCTTCTTGAAGCCCTTGTCCATCACCGTCTTGCCGACGGCCTCGTGCAGGTTGTCGTTCTGCCAGGCGACGTTGAAGAAGTAGCGGTTGCACTGTTCGCCGGCGTACTGCGACGGCCCGGCGTTGGCGCTGACATAGGGCACCTGCGCCGCGAAGACGCTGGGGCCGACCGCGAGCATCACGTTGGAGAACACGATGCCGGTCATCAGGTCGACCTTGTCCCGCTTGAGCAGCCGTTCGGCCGACTGCTTGGCGACCTCGGGGTTCTGCTGGTCGTCGGCGGTCAGGGTCTCGACCGGCAGGCCGCCGAGCTTGCCGCCGCCCTGCTTGACCGCCAGGGCGAAGCCGTCGCGGATGTCGACGCCCAGGCCGGCGCCGGGCCCGGACAGCGTGCTCAGCATGCCGACCTTGAGTTTGTCGGCCGCCTGCGCGGGTGCCGCCAGGGCGAGCATGGCGCCTGCGGCGGCGAGCGCGGTCAGCGCGCGGCGAATCACTGGGGGCTCGTACTGCGGCGACGGCATCGTTTCGTTCGCGTTCATCGGACGCTCCAGAAAGGCCCTGTGGGGGGCGGGTCGGACGGTCGCGCCGGTACGGCTCGGCGCGGTCGGGATCGCTGCGCGCGGCGTCATGCCTCACGCAGGCGGAAGCGCTGCAGCTTGCCGGTCTCGGTCCGGGGCAGGCTGGCGCGGAACTCTATCGCACGGGGATATTTGTACGGGGCGATCGTGGCCTTGACGAAGTCCTGCATCGCCTTGACCAGCGCGGCCTCGTCGTCGGCGCCGGCCGCGCCGGGCTTGAGCACGACGAAGGCCTTCACCAGCTGGCCGCGCTCGTCGTCCGGCACGCCGACCACCGCGCATTCGGCGACCGCCGGATGGGCCAGCAGGGCCGACTCGACCTCCGGGCCGGCGATGTTGTAGCCGCCGGAGATGATCATGTCGTCGGTGCGCGCCTGGTAGACGAAGTAGCCGTCGGCATCGACGAGGTAGGCATCGCCGGTCAGGTTCCAGCCCTGCCGCACGTACTTGGCCTGCCGCTCGTCGGCGAGGTAGCGGCAGCCGGTCGGCCCCTGCACCGCGAGCTTGCCGACGGTCCCGCGCGGCACCTCGCGCCCCTCGTCGTCGACGACGCAGGCGCGATAGCCCGGCACCGGCCGGCCGGTCGCGCCCGGGCGGGCGGTCTCCTCCGTGTGCGAGATGAAGATGTGCAGCATCTCGGTCGCGCCAATGCCGTCGATCAGCTCGATGCCGGTGGTGTCCTTCCACAGCTGCCGGGTCGCCGCCGGCAAGGCCTCGCCGGCGCTGACGCACTTGCGCAGCGACGACAGGTCCACCGATCCGCCCTGAACACTCCCCTTGGACGCCGCGGTCAGCGCCGCCGCCATCGCGCGATAGGAGGTCGGCGCGGTGAAGCACACCGTTGCGCGGTGCTTCGCGATCGCCGGCAGCAGCAGCTCGGGCGAGGCCTTCTCCAGCAGCACCGCCGCGGCGCCGACGCTCAACGGGAACAGCAGCAGCCCGCCCAGTCCGAAGGTGAAGGCCAGCGGCGGGCTGCCGATGAAGACATCGTCGGCCCGCGCGCGCAGGCAGTGCACCGGCCAGCAGCGGCAGATCGCCAGCACGTCGCGATGGAAGTGCATCGTGCCCTTGGGCTGGCCGGTCGTGCCGGAGGTGAAAGCGATCAGCGCGCAGTCGTCGGACGCGGTATCGACGTTGTCGAAGCGCGCCGACTGGCGCTCGGCCCGCGCCTCCAGCCCGTCGGCGGCATCGCTGCGGAACAGGCAGACGCGCGTCAGCACCGGACACTGCGCCCGCGCCGTCTCCAGTTCCTGGGCGAGCGCCGCGTCGCACAGCGCATGCGTGACCTGCGCCTTGTCGATCACCTGCACCAGTTCCTTGGCGCGCAGCAGCGGCATGGTCGCGACCGCGATGGCGCCGGCCTTCATCACCGCGAACCAGCAGGCCGCCAGCTGCGGCGTGTTGGCACCGCGCAGCAGCACCCGGTTGCCAGGCACGACGCCCAGGTCCTGGACCAGCACGTTGGCAATGCGGTTCGCCTCGGCTTGCAATTCGGCGTAGGTCCACCGGATGCCGGCCTCGCCCGAGTCACCCCCTGCGCCTGCGCCGGCGCCGATCACGCAGGTGCGGTCGCCCTGCCCGGTCTCCACCCAGCGGTCCAGCAGCTCCCAGGCGCAGTTCAGGCGCTCGGGGAACTGCAGTTCCGGCAGATCGAAGATCAGCTCCGGCCACTGGTCCGGCGGCGGCAGGTGATCGCGGGCGAACGTGTCCAGGTGAGCGGTGCGGTGCATGAGGCAGTCCTTGTCGGTGCGGCGTCCGGGCGGGTCCGTGCGAGGCGTGCGGTGCGTGCGACGTGGGTGAGGGAGCGGTGAGCGCGATCCGTGGCCGACCGCTCAGCCGTGTTTCAACAGGTCGCGGCCGATGATCAGCTGCTGGACCTCGCTGGCACCCTCGTAGATGCGCAGCGCGCGGATCTCGCGGTAGAGCGACTCGACCACCTCGCCGCGACGCACGCCGCGGCCGCCGTGCAGCTGCACCGCGGCGTCGATCACCCGCTGCGCGCCCTCGGTGGCCATCAGCTTGGCCATCGCGGCCTCGCGGGTGATCGTGCGGCCCTGGTCGCGTTCCCAGGCCGCCCGGTAGACCAGCAGCGCGCTGCTGTCGACGGTGCAGGCCATGTCGGCCAGCTTGGCCTGCGTCAGCGGCAGGTCCGCCAGCGTGGCGCCGAACATCGCGCGCTCCTGCGCCTGATGCAGCCCCTCCTCCAGCGCGCGCCGCGCGAAGCCCAGCGCCGCCGCGGCCACCGAGGTCCGGAACACATCCAGCGTGCGCATCGCCACCTTGAAGCCCTCGCCAGGCGCGCCGACCATCGCGCTGCTTGGCACGCGGCAGCGGGTGAAGCGCAGGCGGGCCAGCGGATGCGGCGAGATCACGTCGATGCGCTCCGCGATCTCGAAGCCCGGCGTGCCGGCGTCGACGATGAAGGCACTGATGCCGCGGGCACCGGGGGCTTCGCCGGTCCGCGCGAACACCAGGTAGAAGTCCGCGATGCCGCCGTTGGAGATCCAGGTCTTCTCGCCGTCGAGCAGGTAGTCGTCCCCGTCGCCCACCGCGGTGCAGCGCATCGCGGCGACGTCCGAGCCGGCATCCGGCTCCGACAGCGCGAAGGCCGCCAGCGCTTCCCCGCGGGCCACGCGCGGCAGGTAGGCCGCGCGCTGCGCCGGCGTGCCCATCAGCGAGATCGCGCCGGAGCCCAGGCCCTGCATCGCGAAGGCGAAGTCGGCCAGGCCGTCATGGCGGGCCAGCGTCTCGCGCAGCAGGCAGATCGCGCGGGTGTCGATCGCCTCGCCCTCGCCGGCCACCGCATGCGTCAGCCAGCCGCCGGCGCCGAGCGCCTTGACCAGCGCCTTGCAGGATGCATCGACGTCTTCGTGATCGACCGCGCCGTGCGCCAGGTGCGTCGCGCACCACGCCTCGAGCTCGCTGGCGAGCGCGCGATGCCGATCGTCGAAGAAGGGCCAGTCCAGGTGCTTCAGGTGATTCATGGCCGTCCTCAATCGCCCTTGAATTCAGGCCGCTGTTTGGCGACGAACGCGTGATACGCGCGGTGGAAGTCCTGCGTCATCATGCAGATCGCCTGGGCCTGCGCCTCGGCATCGATCGCCTCGTCGACGCCCATCGTCCATTCCTGGTGCAGCATCCGCTTGGTCATCGCATGCGCGAAGTTCGGCCCGGCGGCGATCTCCGCGGCCCAGGCCACCGCCTGCGCCTCCAGCGCGTCCGGCTCGGCCAGCCGGTTCAGGAAGCCCCATTGCAGTGCTTCCTCGCCGCCGAGGCTGCGTCCGGTATAGAGCAGGTCCGACGCCCGGCCCTGGCCGACGATGCGCGGCAGCAGCGCGCAGGCGCCCATGTCGCAGCCGGCCAGTCCGACGCGGGTGAACAGGAACGCCGTCTTGCTGCGCGCGGTGCCGACACGCAGGTCCGAGGCCATCGCCATGATCGCCCCCGCGCCGGCGCACACGCCGTCGATCGCGGCCACCACCGGCTGCGGGCAGGCCCGCATCGCCTTGACCAGGTCGCCGGTCATGCGGGTGAAGGCCAGCAGGTCCGGCATCGACATCGCGGTGAGCGGGCCGATGATCTCGTGCACGTCGCCGCCGGAGCAGAAGTTGCCGCCCGCGCCCTGCACGACGAGGGCATGCACCTCGTCGACGTAGGCCAGCGTGCGGAACAGGTCGCGCAGCTCGGCATAGGACTCGAAGGTCAGCGGGTTCTTGCGCTCCGGGCGGTTCAGCGTGATCACGCCGACCTCGCCCTCCTGCCGCCACGCGAAGTGCTGCGGTTCGAAGCCCTTCAGGCTGCGCCGGTTGCCGCTGATGAGATGCTGGTCCATCGATTCATGCTCCTTGATTCGTTCCCCGGCGACCGATGCGCCGCACCGGTCGCCGCCTGTTCATCGCGCGCGACGCACGAGGCCGCTCTCTCCGGCGGTCATCGGCGTGCGGCATCCAGCTGCGCGAGATGGCCCTTCAGCCCCGCGAGCAGCGCGTACACCTGGGTCTTCTGTTCGGGGGACCAGCCGGCCAGCAGCTCGACGATCCAGCCCTCGTGCGTCGCCGCCATGCGCTTGAACTGGCGGCGGCCGGCCGGCGTCAGCCGCACGGTGACGCTGCGCCGGTCCGACGGATGCGGCTCGCGCACGACCAGCCCCTCGGCCTCGAGCTGGTCGGTGATGCCGGTGACATTGCCGCCGGTGACCATCAGCCGCTGCGACAGCTCGCGCATCGTCAGGCCGTCGGGGCTGCGCTCGAGCTGCGCCAGCAGGTCGAAGCGCGGCAACGTGGTGCCGAAGTCGTTGCGCAGCCGCTGGCGGATCTGGTCCTCGATGCGCGTCGTGCAGGCCAGCAGGCGCAGCCACAGGCGCAGCGCCTGATGGTCGCCATCGTGCAGCCGCGACTCCAGGTCGGGCACGAGTTCCGGACCGAGGTCCTCGTCGCTGTCCCGCATCACATCACCTCCCCGCCGGCGACCGCGATCGCCTGGCCGGTGATCGATCCGCTGTCGCGCCGGGCCAGCCAGGCCACCGAGGCGGCGACCTCGACCGGGTCCACCAGCCGCCCCTGCGGATTGACCGCCGCCAGCTCGGCGCGGGCCTCCTCCGGCGAGCGACCGGTCTTGGCGACGATGGTGTCGATCGCGCCGGCGACGATGTCGGTCTCGGTGTAACCGGGGCAGACCGCATTGACGGTCACGCCCTTGCGCGCGGTCTCCAGCGCCAGCGCGCGTGTCAGCCCGAGCACGCCATGCTTGGCCGCGCAATAGGCCGCGACATAGGCGTAACCCTTCAGGGCGGCGGTGCTCGCGACATTGACGATGCGGCCGAAGCGGCGCTCGGTCATCGCCGGCAGCACCTCGCGGCTGCACAGGAAGCTGCCGGTGAGGTTGACGTCGAGCAGTCGCCGCCAGGTCTGCAGCGAGGTCTTCGCGAACGGGGCGGTCTCCACCTGGCCGGCGTTGTTGACCAGCAGGTCGACCGGCCCGGCCGCCTTCACCGCTGCGGCGAAGGCCTCGCGCACGCCGGCCTCGTCGGCGACGTCGCAGACCTGCAGCTCGACCGACGGACCGCCATCGACGCTGAGCCGCTCGCGCTGGGCCTGCAGGCGATCCAGCCGGCGCCCCATCAAGGTGACGCGCGCGCCGTCGGCGATCAGCGCCTGCGCGATCGCGGCGCCGATGCCGGAGCCGCCGCCGGTCACGACCGCATGCAGTCCTTCGAGGGGATAAGGGTTGCTCATGCCGCCTGCCTGTCCATGGTTGCGGGAATGCCCATCGATCCGTGCCGCCGCGTCGCGCTCAGACGCCGAGCGCCCGGTTGGCCTGTTCCTGCGCCGCGGCGCCGCCGCCGGCGGCGCGCTGGCGTTCGAAGTCCCGCTCCAGCTGGCTCTTGCCCGACAGGTACTGCAGCGGCCAGTCCAGTCCCGGACCGGACAGGTAGCCGATGCGCGCGGCCTCGGTCAGCGTCCAGGCCGGATTGGCCAGGTGGGGCCGCGCGACGGCGCACAGGTCGGCGCGACCGGCCGCGATGATGCTGTTGACATGGTCCGCCTCGGAGATCGCGCCCACCGCGATCGTCGCGATGCCGGCGCGGTTGCGCACGCTCTCGCTGAACGGCGTCTGCCACATGCGGCCGTAGACCGGCTTCTCGCGCTTGCTCACCTGGCCGGAGGACACATCGATCAGATCGGCGCCAGCGGCCTTGAAGGCCTCGGCCATCGCGACCGCATCCTCGGGCGTCGTGCCGCCGGGCACCCAGTCGCAGGCGGAGATCCGCACCGACATGGGCCTGTCCTGCGGCCACACGGCGCGCATCGCCAGGAACACCTCGAGCGGATAGCGCAGCCGGTTCTCCAGCGAGCCGCCGTAGGCGTCGTCCCGCTGATTGGTCAGCGGGGACAGGAAGCTCGAGAGCAGATAGCCGTGGGCGCAGTGCAGTTCCAGCCAGTCGAAGCCGGCCTCGGCGGCGCGCCGGGTGGCGGCGACGAAGTCGTCCCGCACGCGGTCCATGTCGGCCCGCGTCATCGCGCGGGACCACTGGCTCACGCCCTCGAGGTACTGCTGTGGCGAGGCCGAGATCAGCGGCCAGTTGCCGTCTTCCAGCGGCTGGTCGATGCCCTCCCAGGCGACGCGGGTCGAGCCCTTCGCGCCGGCATGACCGAGCTGCATCGCGATCTTGGCGGTCGAATTCGCATGCACATGGTCGACGATGCGCCGCCAGCCCTCGCGCTGCGCATCGTTCCACAGGCCCGGGCATCCGGGCGTGATGCGGGCGTCGGGCGAGACGCAGGTCATCTCGGCGAAGACCAGGCCCGCGCCGCCCATGGCGCGGGCGCCCAGGTGCGCCAGGTGGTAGTCCGCCGGCTGGCCGTCGACACAGGAGTACTGCGCCATCGGCGAGACGACGACCCGGTTCTTCAGCATGGTCCCGCGCAGCCTGAAGGGCGTGAACATCGGCGGCACCGCGCGGTCCAGGCCCGCGCGCCGCGCCAGCCAGGCTTCGTACTCGCTGACATAACGCGCATCGCGCAGGCGCAGGTTCTCGTGGGAGATCCGCTGCGAGCGCGTCAGCAGCGAGTACGCGAACTGCTCCGGCGCGAGGCGCGCGTGGCGGTCGACGTTCTCGAACCACTCGGTCGAGTTGCGCGCCGCGTTCTGGATGCGCAGCACCTCGATCGAACGCGTCGCCTCGTAGTCGTCCAGCGCGGCGGGCAGGCTCTCGACGCCGCCGCCATGGCGTTCGATGTCGCGGGCCAGCGCGATCGCATCCTCCAGCGCCAGCTTGGTGCCCGAGCCGATCGAGAAATGCGCCGTGTGCGCGGCATCGCCCATCAGCACCACCGGCGCGCGGCCGTTGTGATGCACCCAGCGCTTGCAGACGACCCGCGGGAAGCGGATCCACTGCGCCGATCCGCGCAGGTGCGCCGCGTTCGAGATCAGCGGATGGCCGTCCAGGATCTTCGCGAAGAGCCGCTCGCAGAAGGCGATGCCGTCCTCCTTGCTCATGTCCTCCAGGCCGGCCGCGCGCCAGACCGGTTCGGGCGTCTCGACGATGAAGGTCGAGTGGGTCTCGTCGAAGCGGTAGGCATGGGCCTGGAACCAGCCCCATTCGGTCTTCTGGAAGTCGAAGGTAAAGGCATCGAAGAGCCGCGTCGTGCCGAGCCAGACGAAGCGGCACTGCCGCAGGTCGATGTCGGGCTGGTAGGTCGCCGCGTACTTCTGGCGCAGGCGGCTGTTGAGGCCGTCGGCCGCGATGATCAGGTCCGCATCGATGTCCGCGTCGTCGACGACCTCGGTCTCGTAGCGGATCGCGACGCCCAGGGCCTCGCAGCGGGCGCGCAGGATGTCCAGCAGCTTGCGGCGGCCGATGCCGCAGAAGCCGTGCCCCCCGGACACCAGGGTCCGACCGTCGATGTGGACGGCGATATCGTCCCAGTGGTTGAACGACTGCAGGATCTGCTCGGCCGTCTCGGGATCGGCCTCGCGCAGCGCCGCCAGCGTCTGATCGGAGAAGACCACGCCCCAGCCGAAGGTGTCGCCGGCGCGGTTGCGCTCCAGCACCGTGACCTCGTGGCCGGGGTTCTGCCGCTTCATCAGCAACGCGAAGTACAGGCCGGCGGGTCCGCCGCCGATGCAGGTGATGCGCATGTGGGGAAGCCCGGCGGACGCCAGGCGAGGACTGCTTGACGGGATCACTTTAGGCCTGGATAGTTGAGGTGTCAACGATCTGCCGGATCCCAGATAACCCTGAGGTGATCGGCGTCGTGGCGCCGGGCGGCTTGCGGAATCGATCCCGCCTTGTTGGAATTAACCGACACCACGGCCCCGGACCACGCGCTAAGGTGCGCGCCGTCGTGCCGAGGGCCGGCAGGAGCAGCAGATGAAGTCAACACGCCCGTCCCTGTGGGACATCTCGCCGGTGGTGGCGCCCGACGCGCCGATCTTCCCCGGCGACGAGCCCTACGCGCTGAAGTGGACCGCCCGGCTGTCGCCGGAGTGCCCGGTGAACCTGAGCGCGATCACGATGTCCCCGCATGTCGGCGCGCATGCTGACGCGCCGCTGCATTACGCCGATGGCGTCGCGAGCGCGGCCGAGGTGGCGCTCGATCCCTACCTCGGCCCCTGCCGCGTGATCCATGCGATCGGCTGCGGCCCGCTGATCCGCATCGAGCACCTCGAGCATGCCGCGCGCGACTTGCCGCCCCGTGTGCTGGTGCGCTGCAACGAGCGCGCCGACACCCACTGGAATCCCGACTTCAGCGCCTACGCGCCGGAGACCGTCGAGTGGCTCGCGGCGCGCGGCGTCAAGCTGATCGGCCTGGACACGCCCAGCGTCGATCCAGCCACGAGCAAGACGCTGGACAGCCACCAGCGCCTGTTGCGCCTGGACCTCCGGGTGCTCGAGAACCTGGTGCTCGACGAGGTGCCCGAAGGCGACTACGAACTGATCGCGCTGCCGCTCAAGCTCGCCGGCGCCTGCGCCTCGCCGGTGCGTGCGGTGTTGCGCTCGCTGTGAGCGCGGTCGTCGCTGCGCGCGCTGCACCACGTCCCGCCCCCCTTCCGCCCTTCCCCTTGCATTGCCCTGGAATCCCCATGACGACAAGACAAGACTGCCTGGCCCTGGACGCCGCCGATCCGCTGGCGACGCTGAAGGACCAGTTCTCGCTGCCCGCCGGCACGCTCTACCTCGACGGCAATTCGCTCGGCGCGATGCCCAAGGCGACCGCTGCACGCGTGCAGCAGGTGATCGCCGAGGAATGGGGCCGCGACCTGATCAAGAGCTGGAACACCGCCGGCTGGATGGACCTGCCCGGGCGCATCGGCGACAAGATCGGCCGGCTGATCGGCGCCGCGCCGGGCGAGACCATCGTCGCGGACTCGACCTCGCTCAACCTCTACAAGGTGCTGACCGCCGCGCTGCGCATCGTCCGGGCCGATGACGCCGCCGGTCGCCGCACGGTGATCGTGTCCGAGCGCAGCAACTTCCCGACCGATCTCTACATCGCCGAGAGCCTCGCGGAGCAGCACGGCATGACGCTGCAACTGGTCGATCACGTCGACGAGATCCCCGCCTTGCTGAACGACCGGCTCGCGGTGCTGATGCTGACCGAGGTCAACTACCGCACCGGCCGCAGGCACGACATGAAGGCGGTCACCGCCGCCGCGCACGCCGCCGGCGCGCTGACCGTCTGGGACCTGGCGCATTCCGCCGGCGCGATCCCGGTCGACCTCCACGGCGCGGACGCCGACTACGCCATCGGCTGCGGCTACAAGTACCTGAACGGCGGCCCCGGCGCGCCGGCCTTCGTCTGGGCGCATCCGCGCCATGCGGACCGCTTCTGGCAGCCGCTGTCCGGCTGGCTGGGCCATGCGTCGCCGTTCCAGTTCAGCGCCCGCTACGCGCCCGCGGCCGGCATCAAGCGCTACATCTGCGGCACGCCGGCGATCCTGTCGACGGCGGCGCTCGAATGCGGCGTCGACACGCTGCTCGCGGCCGAGCCTTTCGGTGGCATGGGCGCGCTGCGCGAGAAGTCGATCGCGCTGACGGAACTTTTCGCCCGCCTGGCCGAGGAGCGCTGCGGCGAGCACGGCGTGTACGTGGTCTCGCCGCGCGACGCCGCCCAGCGCGGCAGCCAGGTCTGCCTGGCGCTGAAGGCGCCGCTGCACGAGGCGGGCTATGCGGTGGTGCAGGCGCTGATCGAGCGCGGCGTCATCGGCGACTTCCGCGCCGGCGATCCCTCGCGACTGGACCAGGTGCCGCACATCCTGCGCTTCGGTTTCACCCCGCTGTACATCGGCTTCGCCGACGTGTGGGACGCGGTCGAGCATCTGCAGCAGGTGCTGGCCTCCGGCGAATGGCGCGAGGCGCGCTTCAACAAGAAGGCGGCAGTGACATGAGTTGCCCGATGGGACATGGGAAGCCGGACGCGACCACCGCGACCGGCATGAACGAGGCCGCCGCGCCCGGCGGCGAGGCGATCGTCCGGGAGGAAGGCGCGCAGCTCGACTTCTCCAAGGACATGAGCTACGGCGACTACCTGCACCTGGACCAGGTGCTGAGCGCGCAGCATCCGCTCTCGCCGGACCACAACGAGATGCTCTTCATCATCCAGCACCAGACCTCGGAGCTGTGGATGAAGCTGATGCTGCACGAGCTGCACGGCGCGGTGACGCAGGTCGCCGCGGACCAGTTGCCCGAGGCCTTCAAGATGCTCGCCCGCGTCTCGCGGATCATGGAGCAGTTGGTCCACGCCTGGGACGTGCTCGGCACGATGACGCCGCCGGAGTACTCGGCCATCCGGCCCTACCTCTCCAACAGCAGCGGCTTCCAGAGCGCGCAGTACCGGCGCATCGAGTTCATGCTCGGCAACAAGAACGCCGCGATGCTCAAGCCCCATGCCCACCGCGCCGACCTGCTGGCCGGCGTGCAGGCCGCCTATGAGGCCCCGTCGCTGTACGACGAGGTGCTGCGCCTGATGAATCGGCGCGGCATCGCGGTGCCGGCCTCGCGCCTGGACCGCGACTGGACCCAGCCGTATGCCGCCGACGACGGCGTGAAGGCGGCCTGGCTGGAGGTCTATCGCGATCCCAAGGCGCATTGGGACCTGTACCAGATGGGCGAGGAACTGGTCGATCTCGAGGACGCGTTCCGGCTCTGGCGCTTCCGTCACGTCACGACGGTGGAGCGCGTCATCGGCTTCAAGCGCGGCACCGGCGGGACCGGCGGCGTCAGCTACCTGCGCAAGATGCTCGACGTGGTGTTGTTCCCGGAGCTCTGGGCGCTGCGCACGGAACTCTGAGCGCACCGGCCCCCGCTTCCGGAAGGAAGTCATGGGGGCCTCACTTCTACAATCGGCGGCTTCGGCGCAGGGCCCACCCGGCCGCCGCGCTCCACGCCCGTCAACCCGTCGAGGCCCGCCATGGACACCCGCCTTTCCGAGATCAAGCTGCGCATCGCCAAGCTGCGCGACGCGCTGCGCAACGCCGGCGCCCACGCCATCCTGGTCCCCTCGGCCGACCCCCACCTCTCCGAATACCTGCCGCGCCGCTGGCAGGCCCGCGAGGTGCTCTCCGGCTTCACCGGCTCGATGGGCACGCTGGTCGTCACGCTCGACGATGCGCAGCTCTTCGCCGACAGCCGCTACTGGACGCAGGCCGAGCGCGAACTCGCCGGCAGCGGCATCGCCCTCTTCAAGATTCCCTCCGGCGCCTCGGTGCAGCACATCAGCTGGCTCGCGGACCGGCTGCAGCCCGGCCAGACGCTGGCCGTCGACGGCCAGGTGCTGGGACTGTCGCTCGCTCAGCAGCTGCGCTCGGCGCTCGGCGCCAAGGGCGTGCGCATCGACACCACCCTCGACCTGATCGACCAGGCCTGGGATGAGCGCCCCGGCCTGCCCGACGCGCCCATCTACGAGCATGCCGCGCCGCAGGCCACCGTCAGCCGCGCCGACAAGCTGCGGCAGGTCCGCGAGGCGATGGCACGGCACGGCGTGACGCACCACCTGATCTCCAGCGTCGACGACGTCGCCTGGCTGTTCAACCTGCGCGGCTCGGACGTCACCTACAACCCGGTGTTCCTGGCGCATGCGCTGCTCGACGCCAGCGGCGCGACGCTGTTCGTTCAGCCCGGCAAGATCGACGCCGCGCTCGCGCAGCGCCTGGCCGCCGACGGCGTGCGCCTCGCTCCCTACGCCGAGGCCCGCGCCACGCTCGGCGCACTGCCGGCCGATGCCAAGGTGCTGATCGATCCGCGGCGCGTGACCCTGGGCCTGCGCGAGTCTCTGCCGGCGACCGCCGCGGTCGTCGAGGCCATCAACCCGAGCACCTTGCTCAAGAGCCGCAAGAACGCCGCCGAGGCGCAGTTCGTCCGCCAGGCGATGGAGCAGGACGGCGCGGCGATGTGCGCCTTCTACGCCTGGTTCGAAGCGGCGATGGCCCGGGGCGAGGCGATCTCCGAGCTCACCATCGACGAACGGCTGAGCGCCGAGCGCGCCAGACGGCCGGGCTTCGTCGGCCTGTCCTTCCCCACCATCGCCGGTTTCAACGCCAACGGCGCGATGCCGCATTACCGCGCCACCGAGGACGCCTTCTCGCGGATCGAGGGCGACGGCCTGCTGCTGATCGACTCCGGCGCGCAGTACCTGGGCGGCACGACCGACATCACCCGGGTGTGGCCGATCGGCCGCATCACCGACGCCCACCGCCGCGACTACACCCTGGTGCTCAAGGGCACGATCGCGCTGTCGCGCACCGCCTTCCCGCGCGGCACGCTGAGCCCGATGCTGGACGCCATCGCCCGTGCCCCGCTCTGGGCCCATGGCCTGGACTACGGCCACGGCACCGGGCATGGCGTCGGCTACTTCATGAACGTGCATGAAGGTCCGCAAAGCATCTCCAAGGCGGTGCCGGACGCCAACATGGCGATGGAGCCGGGCATGATCACCTCGATCGAGCCCGGCCTCTACCGCCCGGGCCAATGGGGGGTGCGGATCGAGAACCTGGTGCTGAACGTGTCCTTCGACACCCCCGAACAGGGGCAGTTCGGCGAGATGCTGGCCTTCGAGACGCTGACGCTGTGCCCGATCGACACCCGCTGCATCGCGGTGGCGCTGCTGTCGGACGACGAACTGGCGTGGCTGAACGCCTATCACGCCGAGGTGCGTCGCCGTCTGGCGCCGCTGGTCGACGGCGAGGCGCTGGCCTGGTTGAACACCCGTACCGAGCCGCTGGGCCGGTGAGCCCGGCGCCGGTCGCAAGGGGGCTCGCCCCCCCGGGCGACCGCGCTTGCGACGGATGGCGGAAAAGCGCGGCTGAGCCGCGCTTTTTTACGTGCGGCCTCGCTGGAAGCCCCTGGAGCCGCCACCTAGACTTGTTGCAGGCTGTCGGCTCGCGTGCCGTTCGATGTCTTCATCGCCGAGGCATGTCCGGCGAACCGGGCGGGCGATCCGGCGGCCCACGCAGAGACCAGGACCAGAAGACTTCGAGGAGCAGGCCATGGATACCAGACTCTCCCAGGCATGGCACGGTTGGCGCCTCCATGCGCGAACCGGTTCGCCGACCAATGACGAACGCTCGTTGCATCGCTTTTCCGACGGCGCGATGCACACGGTGCTGATGGCAGCGGTCATCGCGGTGGCCGTGATGGCGGTGGTGCAGATGATCAACGTCGGCGTTCAGATGTGGCAGCTGGAGCCGGTCGTCGTGCAGGGCAAGGCGCAGAACCTGCCGCTGCCGGCGGCGCCCCAGCCGCTCGAGCCGGCGCAGCCTTCGCGCTGAGCGCCGACTGCGCGCCGGACCGCCGGCGCGCTACATCTGTCGGAACAGGTGCAGATAGCTGCGGCTGACCGGCAACACCTCGGGGCGGGCCTTCAGATGGAGGTCCGCCGTTTCATTGGGGCCGCGGGTGACGTGGCTGATCGCATGCAGGTTCACGACCACCGAGCGGTGGACCTGCACGAAGCGCTGCGGATCCAGGCGCTCGATCAGTTCGCGGATCGGCGTGCGGATCAGCGCCTCGCCTTCGGCGGTGACGACCAGCGTGTACTTCTCGTCCGAACGCAGGAACAGGATCTCGTCGACTGGGATCAGCTTCAGCGTCGATCCGACCGAGGCCCGTATCCATTGCAGCGGGCCGGTTTCGGCGGCCAGCGCGCCGCCGGCCGGCACGGTGGATGCCGGCGCACGCGCCATCCGACGCGCCAGTTCATCGATGACCGCCTCGAGCGCCGCCGGATGCGCCGCGCCCAGCCCCGGGCGACCGGCGAGCCGCTCCTTCAACCGGCCGATCGTGTCGGCCAGCCGCGCCTCGTCGACCGGCTTGACCAGGTAGTCGATCGCGCCGCGCTCGAAGGCCTGCAGCGCGTATTCCTCGAAGGCGGTCACGAACACCACCTGCGCCTGACGCGCGATCTGTCGCGCCGCCTCCATCCCGTTGACCCCGGGCATGTGGACATCGAGGAAGGCGATGTCGGGTCGGTGAAGCTCGAACAGCTCCACCGCCTCGCGGCCATTGCGGGCCTGCGCGACGACGCGCAGCTCCGGCCACAGCAGCGCCAGGCTGCGCTGCAGGCTGTCGCGCAGCAGCGGTTCGTCGTCGGCGATCAGGGCGGTCGGCGCGGGGGAAGCTGCGGCACTCATCTCGATGCGGGGGTGAAACTCAGTTCGGCGCGCAGGCCGTGCGGGCGATTCTCGGTCAGCGCCAGCGCCGCACCCAGGCCGTAGAACAGCGTCAGGCGCTCGCGGAGGTTGCGCAGGCCGGTGCCGGTGCCCATCGTCTGCGTCATGCCCACGCCGGTGTCGCTGACCCACAGCCGCACCTGACCATCGATGCGTTCGCCGCCGACCTCGATGCGACCGCCCTCCTCGCTGGGATCGATGCCATGGCGCACCGCGTTCTCGACCAGCGTCAGCAGCGCCATCGGCGGGAAGCGCAGGCTGCCGAGCTCGGGCGGCAGATCCACGAAGAAGTCCAGCCGATCCGGCATGCGCAGGTGCATCAGTTCGAGGTAGGCGCGCACCAGGGCCAGCTCGTCCGACAGCGTCGTGCCGTCGCCCTGCAGGCGCGGCATCGCGGCTCGCAGGTAGGCGATCAGGCTGCGCAGCACCGGCGCCGCCTGCGGCGAGCCGGTCTCGACCAGCGCCCGGATGTTGGCCAGCGTGTTGAACAGGAAATGCGGCTCGACCTGCGCCTGCAGCAACCGGAGCCGGGCGTCGAGCGCCTGGCGTTCGAGCTCGCTGCGCTCCAGCTCGAAGCTGAGCGCCTGGCTGCGGGCTTCGGCATCGCGCTGGCGGTACAGCGCGCCCATCGCCAGCAGTGGCCCCACCACCAGACCGGAGCCGGCAATCCAGAGGAAGCCGAGCATCCGGGATTCGGACTCGACGAAGCTGGAGAAGTCACCGCCGACGGCGACCATGTAGACCGCCAGCGTGGCCAGCGGTACGGCCGCGGCGACCACGACCACCTGAAACAACCACCGCGCCCACCATCGCGGCAGCCGGCGCGGCCACTGTCCGGCCGCGGAAAAAGCCAGCAGCGCCAGCATGCCGACGAACATCGTCCGCCCCAGCAACACCGGGAACGGCGTGATGAAGATCGGTTGCAGCGCCAGCGCGAAGACGGTGGCCAGCGCGAGCGCCAGCAGGACCCGGTGCGGCGTCAGGTAGGAGACGAAGCCGTGCCAGGCAGGATGCGCCGGTTCGGGCGGGCTGGCGGGAAGGACCGGGGTCGACATGCCCGCACGATAGCGGGGGCGCGGCGGTGATCCAAGGGTGTAGCCGGTCTGGCGCGACGAAGCACGGGTTGAGCCGGTCGAGCCACGGACACCGGGCCGGCAATCGCCCCCTCGCGCAAGGCCGACGGCGCGGATACCCGCGGCAGCGTCGCGAGGAAGTCGTCGAACAGCGCGTCGGCCTTCATGCGTACATCCCGATGCGGCACATCACCGCTTCCTTGCCTGCGCTGATCGCGAAGCGCAGCGCCTCGGCCGGGGTCGCCCAGCCGTAGCCGCCGGCCAGGTTCTCGTCCCGGAAGGCCTCGCGCTTGTTCAGCGCCGGGCTGCCCTCGACACGCATCACCACCACCGCCGCCACATAGCCGAACTGGCGCGGACGCTCGATCGCCCCGGCATAGATGCGGTAGTCCCCGGTCTCGACTTCGGCGAAGTGCATCGCTGACTCCTTGAACGCGCAGCGGCCGGAGAGGCCGCGATGGAGTCAACTTTGCGCGCTGGAACGCTTGCTGCCTACCCGACTGAGGAGGGCCCTCGGAAGGGGGAGACGCGTCGCGCGACTCAGAACTGGTTGTTGGCGATCGCGGTGTACTCGCGCAACTCGGCGTCGACGACGCGCTTGGGCGGCACGTCCGCGGGGCGCTGGCCCAGGGTCGGATGGACGACGTCATAGGCCCGGCGCTCGGCGGGCGAGATGACGCCGTTCTGGTCCGAATCGGCCTCGGCGTAGACGAGGTTGGGCACCAGGCTGATCGGCTCGGGGAATTTTTCCTCGGTGGGCGTGACGGCCGCCCGCGCGTTCGACGGCTGGAAGGAGGTGCTCTGGGCGGTGACAGTCGTCGGCGCGCTGGCCGTCCGCGAGGAAATTTGCTGTTCGGCGGCCTGGGCAGCAGCCTGGCGGGCGGACGCCTGCTGCGCCGCAGCCTGTTCCTCGGCCGCCTGGG
>NZ_PEOG01000068.1 GCF_002761755.1 Roseateles chitinivorans | reverse complement strand
ATGCGGGCGCCGCGCAACTCGGCCAGCGCCTCGTCGTGCCGGCGCAGCAGTTCGCCCGCGTGGACCACCAGGCGCTCGCCGGCGGCCGTCAGCGTCACGCCGCGCGCGCCGACATCGAGGGCCGCGCCTTCGCGGGCATCGCGGCCCTCGGCGCCGCGCGGCTGCTCGCCGTCGACGACATCCCCGCGGAGCGCGCCGATGCCTGGCGGCCGCACCGGGCGCGACCCGCCGACATCGCCTTCCTCCAATACACCTCCGGATCGACGTCCGCGCCCAAGGGCGTGATGGTGAGCCACGGCAACCTGATGGCCAATGAGATCGCCATCCAGGCGACGCTGGGCACCACCGCGGAAGATGTCTACGTCACCTGGCTGCCCCCGTTCCACGACATGGGCCTGATCGGTGGCCTGCTGCAGCCGCTGCACGCCGGCGGGATGCTGGTGCTGATGACCACCGCCGCCTTCCTCGCGCGGCCGACGCGGTGGCTGGACGCGATGCATCGCTACCGCGGCACGGTAGCGGCGGGTCCGGACTTCGCCTATCGCCTGTGCGCCGATCGTGTGGCGCGCGCCGGGCGGGACGCGCCTCCGGCCTGGGACCTCAGCGCCTGGCGCATCGCGCTGTCGGGCGCCGAGCCGGTGCGTGCCGACACGGTCGCCGATTTCCAGGCTGCCTTCGCACCCTGCGGCTTGGCCGCGCGCGCTGTCACGCCGAGCTACGGACTGGCCGAGGCGACGCTGCTGGTGACCGGCGGCCAGCGCACGCACGGCGAGGTGTCGCGGCGTTTCTCCAGCGAGGCCTTGAAGCGCGGAATTGCCGCACCGTTGGCGGACGACGCCGCGACCCCGGAGAGCGGCGCGGCCGCCGCCGATGTCGCCGCCCAGCGCCTGGTCGGCTGCGGTGCCGTCGCGCGCGATCACGCCCTGCGGATCGTCGATCCCTCCAGCGGTGCGGCGCGCGGCGTGGGCGAGGTTGGCGAGATCCAGGTGAAGGGGCCGAGCGTCGCGCTGGGCTACTGGGGCCGGCCGGAAGCCAGCGCCGAGACCTTCGTGGAAGAGGGGCCGGATCGCTGGCTGCGCACCGGTGACCTGGGCTTCCTGCTGGACGGGGAGCTCTATGTGACCGGCCGCATCAAGGACCTGATCATCGTGCGCGGCCACAACCTCTATCCCCAGGACATCGAGGCCGCGCTCGAGAGCCGGCTGGACCTGGTGCGCAAGGGCCGCATCGCCGCGTTCGCGGTGCCTGGGCCGACGGGCGACGCGATCGGCGTCGCGGCCGAGGTGTCCCGCGCCACGCGCAAGGCGGTGAGGCCGCAGGCGCTGGTCGCGGCGATCGCGGCGGTGGTGGGCGAAGTCTGCGGCGAGGCGCCCAGGGTGACCGTCCTGCTGAATCCTGGCGGCTTGCCCAAGACCTCGAGCGGCAAGATTCAGCGCAGCGCGGCGCGTCGCAGCTGGCAGGACGGCAGCCTCGATGCCTATGCGGTGCATGCGCACGGCCGGTTCGTGGTCGATGAGGAGGGCGCTGACGAACGTACGTCTGTCGCCGCGCTCGATGCGGCATCCGATGCCGAGCCCGATGGCGACGCCAATCCCGCACACCATGCCGCGCCCGGCGCCCCGCGCGAGGCAGCGCTGAACGACACCGAGCGGGCGCTTGCCGCGATCTGGCACGAGGTGCTCGACGATACCGGCGAGCTTCATCTGACGCCACAGAGTCACTTCTTCGCCGTCGGCGGCAACTCGTTGACCGCAGTGCGGCTCGCTTCGCGCGTGACGGCGCGCTTCGGCGCGAGCCTGGCCGTGCGCGACCTGTTCCAGGCGCCGACGCTCGCCGAGTTGGCCGCACGGGTCCAGGCGCTGCGGCAGGACGCCGGGAAGGCGCCGCCATCGGCCGCGCTGGTCCCCATCGCGCGAGGCGCGACGATGCCGCTCTCGCCGACGCAGCGCCGGCTGTGGCTGGTCGAGCGCTTGACGCCGCGTGCCGAGCGCCAGGCCCATCCCGCCTACAACATGACGGCCGCGCTGCACCTGTCGGGTCCGCTGGACCTGCCGGCGCTGCGGGCGGCCATGGCGGACCTGATCGAGCGTCACGAAGTGCTACGCACCGCCTATCCGGAGAACGACGACGGCGAACCGGTGGCGCTCCTGCGACCGCCCTTCGTGCTGGAGCTTCCGCTGACGGACCTGTCGGCACTCCCTGCGGCTCGCCAGCCCGCAGCGCTGGACGAGGCCTTTGCCGCGATGGCCGGCAACGCCTTCGAGCTGGCTGACGGGCCGCTGCTTCGCGCGGTGCTGCTGCGGCTCGCGCCCGAGCGCCATGCGCTGCTGCTGGGCGTTCACCACATCGTCTTCGACGGCTGGTCGGTGGCCGTCTTCGTCCGCGACCTGGCCACCGCCTATGCCGCGCGCCAGGTGGGCCGGCCGCCGAGCTGGTCGCCGCTGCCGGTCCAGTACGCCGACTACGCCGACTGGCAGACGCGTCAGCTCGCCGCGGCGCTTCCCGCGCTCGCGGCGCATTGGCGCGAGGTGCTGCGGGGCGCGCCGGTGCTGTCGACCCTGCCGCCCGACCGCGAGCGGCCGGCGGTGGCATCGATGGCCGGCGATGCCTTCGCGCTGATGCTGCCGCGCGCGGAGGCCGATGCCATCGCCCAACTGGCCCGTGCGCAGGGAAGCACGCCCTTCGCGGTGATGCTGGCTGCCTTCCTCGCGGCACTGCACCGCCGCGCCGCCAGCGACGACCTGGTCATCGGCACTGACGTCGCAGGTCGCGACCGACCCGAGATCGAGGACCTGATCGGCTTCTTCGTCAATGTGGTGCCGCTGCGTTCACGGCGGGAGCGCGGGGACAGCTTCGTCCAGTGGCTGTCGCGGGTGCGCGACCTGAGCCTGAGCGCCTTCGAGCATGCGGCGATGCCCTTCGACCAGATCGTCGATGCGGCCGGGGTGCCGCGCACACGGCGCCATGGACCGCTGGTGCAGACCTTGTTCGTCGTCCAGAACACGCCGGCGGTGCGCCCGGACCTGCCCGGGCTCGGCATGCGACTCGAGTCGCGCCCGCCCGCCACGTCGAAGTTCGATCTGGCCGTCTTCGTGACCGACACGCCGGACGGTCTGCATGCCGAATGGGTCTTCGCCGCCGCCCTGTACGAGCGCGCCAGCGTCGCCGCCTTCGCCCAGGCCTGGCGGGCGCTGTTGCGCGCCGCCGTGGCCACGCCCGAGGCGGCGCTCGACGCGCTGCTCGACACGGCGACCGATGCGGTGCCGGGTGGCCTCTTGCCTGCTTCTCCTCCGCCTTTCAAGGAGCCGACCATGAGTTCCCTTCCCATGCCCGCTGCCGACAAGCTCGACAAGCTGAGCAAGCTCAACAAGCTGTCCAAACTCGGCAGAGGTCCGGCGGCACCGGCAGCCGGCGTGGGCGCACCGGCCATGGCCGCACTGGCGGCGGTGCGCCTGTCCACGCTGGCCGAGGATCGCCGCTTTCCGCTGATCGTCGAGGCCACCAGTCCGGACCTCGACCCCGTCGCCTGGGCGCGGCGGCACCGCGACGCGATCGAGTCGCTGCTGCTGTCGCATGGGGGGCTGCTGATGCGCGGCTTCGGCCTGAGGACGCCGCAGGAGTTCGAGGCCTTCGCCGAGACCATCGAGCCCGAGCTGTTCGGCGGCTATGGCGACCTGCCGAAGAAGGAGGGCGGTCGCAACACCTATCGATCGACGCCGTATCCCGAGCGGCAGATGATCCTGTTCCACAACGAGAGCGCGCACCTGGAGCGCTGGCCCCGCAAGCAGTGGTTCTTCTGCGAGCTGCCGTCGCCGGTTGGCGGCGCGACGCCGATCGTCGACTGCCGCGAGATGCTGCGGCGCCTGCCCGCCGAGCTGGTCGACGAGTTCGAGCGCAAGGGGCTGCTGTACGTCCGCACCTTCACGCCGCGGCTGGACGTGTCGTGGCAGGACTTCTTCAAGACCACGGACCGCTTGGAGGTCGAGGCGCGGCTGACGCGGGCCGGCACCGGCTTCCGCTGGCTCGATGGCGACACGCTGCAGACGCGCACGCGCTGCCCGGCGGTGGTGAAGCATCCGTTGACCGGGGAGCGGGTGTTCTTCAACCAGGTGCAGCTGCATCACGTCAGCTGCCTGGAGGCGGAGGTGCGCGAGGACCTGCTCGGGCTGGTGGGGCCGGACCGGATGCCGCGGCATGTGATGTTCGGCGACGGCTCGCTGATTCCGGACACGACGATGGCCGTGGTCGGCGCCACCTACGAGGCCTGCGCGGTGCGGCTGGCCTGGCGCCAGGGCGACGTCATCATGCTGGACAACATGCTGGCGGCGCATGCGCGCGATCCCTACGAGGGCCCGCGGAAGATCGTCGTGGCGATGGGCGCAATGTTCGATCGCGCGGCGCTGGGCGGGGAGGGGTGATCCGATGAATGCGATCCACACCCCCGAGATCGTCGCCGCCGCGCTGGCGTCGCGCGGATTGAGCCCCGAGCAGCGGGCGGTCGCCTCGGCGGATCCGACGGCGGCGCTGACCGCCCGGGTCCGCATCGACGGTCCGCTGGATGCGATCGCGCTGAGGCGGGCGGTCGAGCGGGTAATCGGCGAGCATGAGCTGCTGCGCACGGCCTTCGGCACCGTGGAGGGCTATCGCGGCTTGCGGCAATGGCCGCTGCCGGCGACACCGGCCGTCGACTGGCGCGAGGTCGATCTGCGCGGCGCCGACCTGACCGGGCCGAGGGCCGACGGGCCGGACCGGCAGGAAGTCGATCTGGACGGATGCGAAGACGGCGCTGGCGCGCTGCGCGCTTGGCTGGGTCAACTGGCGACGCCGCTGGCGATCGACGAGGGTCGCGTGATCCGCGTGGGGCTGGCTCGCTTCGATGAAGAACACCATGTGCTGGCGGTTCACGCGAGCGCCTTGGTCGTCGACACCGGCAGCGTGTGCGAGTTGCTCGCGCGGGTGTCCGAGATCGTGACCGCCGGCGGACCCAGCGGCAGCTGCGGCTCGAGCGCAGGACCAATCAACGACGCGGACTGGTCCTCGACCGAGGACGCGGCGGGGCGAGCGGATGCCGAGCCGGAACGCTTCCAATACGCGCAGTACGTCGACTGGCGTGCCGAGCTCATGAACGACGACGCGGCCCAAGCGGGTGCCGCCTACTGGCAGGCCCACTTCGCGGACGCGAGCGACTGGCAGGCGCCCCGGTTGGCCAAGCCGCTGGCGCCGCGGATCGGGCGCGTCCAGGCACGCGCGACGCTGTCGCCGGATCTGGTGCGTCGCCTTGCCGTCGCACCTGGGAGACCCGATGCGGCGCCCGCTGCTGATGACGCCAGCGCACACGAAGCGCTCGACGGCATCCGCGCGGCCGGACCCGAAGGACTGCTGCAGGCGGTGTGGTGGCTGCTCCTGGCGCGCCTGAACGGTTTCGAGCGATTCGTCGCCGGCTGGCGGCACGACTGCCGCACCGACTACGAGCTGATGCGCGGCGGCATGGGCCTGTTCGAGAAGATCCTGCCGATGGCGATGACGCCGCGCCCGGACGCCAGCTTCTCCGACTGGCTCGCGCATTGCACCGCGCTCGCGACGAGCCATGTGGATGCCCAGGAGTACTGGCCGGTCGACGCGCCGTCGATCACGGCGCACCGGGACGCCGTCTTCGGCTGGCGCGAGGCGGTGCCGCGCGCTGGCGGGTGGTCCGTGCCGGAGGTCGAGTCTTCGACGACCGAGCACCTGCTGTCGCTCGAGGTGCGCTGGGGCCCTCGGCCGGAACTCGTGCTCAGCGCTGACGGCGTGCGGCATTCGCGCGCGGCCGTCGAGCGGCTGATGTGCCAGTTCAACACCTTGCTGGAGGCGGCGCTCGACCGTCCGCAGGTCGCGGTGCGGGAGCTCGACCCGGTCGGCGAGTCGGAACGGACGGCGCTGCTGGCCTGGCGCGGCGAGCGACGCGAGGTCGGCCGGCTCACGATCTCGCAGCATGTGGCCGAATGGGCCGCCCTGTCGCCGCAGGCGCCCGCCGTCGAGGCGCAGGGGCTGACGCTGGACTACCGGTCACTCAACCAGCGGGCCAACCGGCTCGCCCGCGCGATGAGCGCGCTGGGCGTGACGCCGGGTGCGCTCGTGGCCCTGAACCTGCCGCGCAGCGCCGACCTGATCGTCGCGATCCTGGCGGCATGGCGCGCCGGCGCGGCCTATCTGCCGCTGGAACCCCAGTGGCCGGAAGCTCGCCGGCAAGCGCTCCTCGCCGATGCGCGGCCCGCGCTGGTGCTGCATGCCGGACCGCTCGACGGCGCGACGGCGATCGACGCGGCCACGGAAAGCGCGGCGGTCGGCTGCCGCCAGGCGGCCCTGGCCGGAGAACGCCTCGGCCTCGCCGGCGAGCCCGTCCTCGACCTGCGGACGCTCGACAGCGGCATGCCGCCGACCACGGCGGAGCTGGGCGATCTGGCCTATGTGCTCTACACCTCGGGATCGACCGGCCAGCCCAAGGGCGTCGCCATCGAGCACGGCCAGCTGCTCCATTACGTCGTGGGCAGCTCGGCGGCGTTGGACCTGGCGGCCAGCCGCCGCTGGGCGCTGACCAGCTCGGTGGTGGCCGATCTCGGCAACACGGCGCTGTTCGGCGCGCTGTTCAATGGCGCTTGCCTGGTCATCGCCGACGAGGCCGACACGCACGATGCGGATGCCTTCGCGCGTTTCGTCGAGGGCCGCGGCATCGACGCCGTCAAGATCGTGCCGTCCCACCTGGAGGCCTTGCTGGACGCCCGGGCGCCGCGCCTGCCGCGCACGCTGGTGCTCGGCGGCGAAGCCGCGCCCCGCGCGCTGATCGAGCGGATCTGGCGCCTGGCGCCGGACACCGTGATCCACAACCACTACGGTCCGACCGAAACCACCATCGGCGTGCTGGTGCACCGCGTGCGCGCGACCGATGCGCAGGGTGCCGACGCGCTGCCGCTGACGCAGGTGTTGCCCAACACGCGGGTCCATGTGCTCGACGACGCGATGCGGCTGGTGCCTGCCGGCGCCCAGGGCCAGGTCTATCTCGGCGGTCCCCAGCTGTGCCGCGGCTACCTGGGCCGCGAAGCGCCGGACGCCTTCGTCGACGATCCGTTCCAACCCGGGGAGCGGCTCTACCGCACTGGCGATGTCGCGCAGGTGCTGGCCGAGGGCGGCTTGCGCCTGATCGGACGCGCGGATCATCAGGTGAAGCTGCGCGGCTTCCGCGTCGACCCGGCGGAGGTCGAGAGCGCGCTGTTGACGCTGCCCGGCGTGCGGCAGGCCGTCGTGTTGGCGGGCGAGGGCGCGGGTGGGGGGACCGAGCTGACGGCCTGTGTTGTCATGGTCGACGACCGCGACGACCGCGACGACCGCGACGACCGCGACGACCGCGACGACCTGCGCCAGGCGCTGAAGTCGCTGCTGCCGTCGCACATGGTGCCCGCGCGGGTGGTGCGCATCGACAGCTTCCCGCGCCTGGTCAACGGCAAGCTCGACCGCGCCGCCATCGCGGCGCTATCGGCGTCGATGCTGACCCCGAGATCGCCGGCAACGGCGAAGGCGGCGACGTCACTTGAGGTCGCCTTCGGCGCGATCGATGGGGAAAGCAGCCGGCTGGACGCCCACCCAGCCACCACCGCCGGTGCGCCGCGTGACGCGCTCGAAACCGTCCTGTCGCAGGGCATGGGGCTGCTGCTCGGCCGCGGCCCGATCGGCATCGACGAGGACTTCTTCGAGCTCGGCGGGCATTCGCTGCTGGTGATCCGCCTGGTCGCGCGCCTGCGCAAGCTGCTGGGCATCGAGATCGAGCCGGGCCTCGTCTTCGACCACCCGACCGTGGCCGAGCTGGCCGCCGCGCTGCGCGCCGGCCCCTGGGACACCTCCGGCTTCGAGCGCCTGGCCGCCACCGACTGGCAGTCGTCCGAGTCCGCGACGCCGTCCCCCTGATCCATCCGTTGCACCGATGAACGACATGACCCTCCCGCCCGTGTCCGCCGCTGACGACCTGAGCGTCGCCGCGACGCCACCCACCGCCCGCGTCGCCGACGGCGAGGCGGTCCGCCTGTCGTTCACGCAGGAGCCGCTGTGGGTGCTGCAGCGCCTGGGCGAGCGGATGACCGCCTATAACCTGCCGCGCGTCATGCGCCTGCGCGGTCCCTTGCGGGTCGAGGCACTGCAGCGTGCCTTCGACGCGGTGATCGCCCGCCACGCGATCCTGCGCACCCGCTTCCTCGTGCGCGACGGCGTGCCGATGGCGGTGGCCGAGCCGCATGTCGCGTTCACGCTCGGGCAGACGGACTTCTCGGCGCTCGCGCCGCAGGCGCGGGAAGAGGCGATCGCCGGCGAGGTGCAGGCGACGCTCCAGCATGTCTTCGACCTGGCGGTCGCGCCGGCGATGGTCGCGCGCTTGCTCAAGCGCGGCGAGGACGATCACGTCCTGGCGCTGTGCCTGCATCACATCGTGTCGGATGCGTGGTCCAACCCGATCTTCGCCGCCGACCTGTCGACGGCCTACGGCCTGGCGCTGCGGCAGGACGGCCCGGTCCGCCTGCCGCCGTTGCGCCTGCAGTATGCGGACCATGCGGTTCGCCAGCGCGAGACGCTGGCGCGCGGAGGCTTCGATCGCGCGCTCGCCCACTGGAACGCGCAGCTCGGCCCCGAGGTCCCGGTGCTGGCCTTGCCGACCGACGCGCCGCGTCCCGCGATGCCATCGTTCCGGGGAACCTCGATCGACTTCGCGCTCGAACCGGCGCTGGAGGCCCGGCTGCGCCAGTTCTGCCGCGCCGAGCGCTGCACGCCCTTCGTCGTGCTGTTCGCGGCCTGGCAGTTGCTGCTGGCGCGTTTCGCGCGGCAGTCGGAGTTCGCCGTCGGCGTGCCGCATGCCGGCCGGCAGGACGAGGAGGTCTTCGGCCTGATCGGCTTCTTCGTCAACACGCATGTCTATCGCGCGCGACTGGCGCCCGAGCAGACGCTGCGCGCGCTGTGCCGCCAGATCCGGACCGATGCGCTGGCGGCGATGTCGCATCCCGACCTCCCGCTGGACCTCTTGCTGGCACAGCGCAACGAGCGCCGGGATCCGACGCGCTCGCCGCTGTTCCAGGTGCTCTTCGGGGTGCAGATGGGCGACTTGCCGGCGCTGAGCTTCGACGATGTCGCGGTCGAGTTCGTCGAGCAAGGGGATGTCAATGCGAAGTTCGACCTGTCGATGAACTTCCAGGTGGGCACGGCACGCATCGGCGGGCGGCTAGCCTACAACACCGACCTGTTCGAGGCCGCCACGGCGCGGCGCCTGGTCCGCGCTTGCGTCGCGGTGCTGGAGACCATCGTGCGCGCGCCCGACCGGGTCGTCGGCTCGGTGGGCCTGGCCGACGATGACGATCTGCGACGCATCGCTGCCTGGGGCCAGGGCGAGCCACCGCTGACCGCATCCTCGACAGCACCGGCACCGGCACCGGCACCGGCACCGGCACCGGCACCGGCACCGGCACCGGCACCGGCACCGGCACCGGCACCGGCACCGGCACCGGCACCATCGGCATCGGCATCGGCATCGGCATCGGCATCGGCCGCCGCTTCCGCTGGCGCGACGGTGGCGAACCCAGTGGCAATGGCCGCGGCAGCATCGACCGCCGCGACTTTCATTCCTGTCCACGAGCACGTCGCCCTCCATGCGGCACGCCATCCGCAGGAAACGGCGCTGGTCCATGAGGATGACACGCTGACCTGGTCGGCGCTGGATCGCCGTGTCGATCGGCTGGCGCGGCAGCTGCGCGATCGCGGCATCGGCGCCGATGCGCGCGTGGGCCTGGCTTTCGACCGCTCGATCCCGATGGTGGTCGCGATGCTTGGCGTGCTGCGCGCCGGCGCGGCCTTCGTGCCGCTGGACCCCGCGCTGCCGGCGGAGCGCCTGGCTTTCCAGCTTCGGGACAGTGGCGCCGCGCTCGTGATCGGCGACGGCGATCCGGCCTGGGCCCTCGGCGTGCCGACGATGCGGCTTCAGACTGAAGGCGACGCCGACGCCGAAGGCAGCGGCAGCGGCAGCGGCAGCGGCAGCGGCAGCGGCAGCGGCAGCGGCAGCGGCAACGGCAAGGACGGCAACGACGCCGCCCCGGCGCGCGCGTCGCGCAGTGCCGCGGCCACCGGGGTCCATCCGGACCAGGCGGCCTACCTGATCTACACCTCGGGTTCGACTGGCCGCCCCAAGGGCGTCGTCGTCAGCCATGGTGCCCTGGGCAACTACCTCGATGGCGTGCTGCGCCGGCTGGATATCGACGACAGCGTCTCGAGCATGGCCATGATCTCGACGGTGGCCGCCGACCTGGGCCACACGGTGCTGTTCGGCGCCTTGCGCGCGGGCCTGACGCTGCACCTGATCTCCGCGGCGCGGGCCTTCGATCCCGATGCCTTCGCCGAGGTGATGGGCCGGCACGCGATCGACGTGCTCAAGATCACCCCCAGCCACCTGCAGGCCCTGCTGGGCGCGCGGGAGGCGGCGCGGGCCCTGCCGCGTCGCCGCCTGGTCCTGGGCGGCGAGGCCACGACCTGGGCGCTGCTGGCGCGCATTCAGGCGCTGCGGCCAGCGCTGCGCGTCTTCAACCACTACGGCCCGACCGAAACCACCGTCGGTACGCTCACCCAGGACGCAGCGACCGCGGACCGTTCGGCGGCGACGCTGCCGGTCGGTCGGCCGCTGCCCGGCACGGCGATGCGCGTGCTCGATGCCGACCTGCTGCCGGTGCCGCCCGGGCTGCCGGGGGAGCTGTACGTCGCCGGCCTCGGCCTGGCGCGCGGCTATCAGGCCCGGCCTGGGCAGACGGCCGAGCGCTTCGTCGCCGATCCGTTGGACGACAAGGGGGGGCGCCTGTACCGCACCGGCGACCTGGTGCGCTGGACCGCCGATGGTCAACTCGAGTACCTCGGCCGGGTCGATCACCAGGTCAAGGTGCGCGGTTTCCGGGTGGAGCTCGGCGAGGTCGAGGCGCAGCTGCGCGCCGACGAGGCGATCGGCGAGGCCGTCGTGGACGCGCAGGACGGCATCGGCGGCACGCGGCTGGTGGCTTACCTCACCGGCCGCGAGGGCGTCGCGCCGGACCTGGCCGCGCTGCGTGACCGCCTGTCGCGCGTGCTGACCGATGCGATGCTGCCGTCCGCCTTCGTCGTGATGGAGGCGCTGCCGCTGACCCCCAACGGCAAGATCGATCGCCGCGCGCTGCCCGCCCCGGATCGGGACTCGCCCGAGGCGCACGAGCCGCCGCAGGGAGCGATCGAGACCTCGATCGCCGCCGCCTGGGCCGAGGTGCTGGAGGTGCCGCGCGTCGGCCGCGGCGATCATTTCTTCGAGCGGGGCGGCCATTCGCTGCTGGCGCTGCGCCTCATCGAGCGGCTGCGTCGCGACGGCCACCGCGCGCAGGTGCGGCACCTCTTCGCGCATCCGCGTTTGCAGGACTTCGCGCGGGCCCTCGTGCAGGAGCCTGTCGAGACCGAATTCGTCATCCCGCCGAATCGCATTCCCGACGGTTGCACGGCCATCGAGCCGGACATGCTGCCGCTGGCCTCGCTGACGGTGGAAGAGATCCGCCGCATCGAGGCCGCAGTGCCGGGCGGCGCGGCCAACATCCAGGACGTCTATCCCCTGGCACCTCTGCAGGAAGGCATCCTGTTCCACCACCTGATGCAGGCCGACGGTGATGCCTACGTCACCTCGCGCGGCCTGGCCTTCGACAGCCGCGAGCGACTGGAGCGCTTCGTCGCCCATCTCGACGCGGTGATCGCGCGGCACGACATCCTGCGGACCTCGATCGTCTGGGAGGGGCTGCGGGAGCCGGTGCAGGTGGTGCATCGAACGGCACCGTTGCGGCTGCATTGGCTGGACGGGGACGGGGCCGCCGCGACCGCCGACGCCGGCCACCGGCTGAAGGCCCATGTGCACCGGAGCCGGCTGCGCATCGACGTCCGCGAGGCGCCGATGATCCGCGCGACGGCCGTGGAGGTCGCGGTGAACGAGGCCGACGGCGCGATGACGAATTTGGGCGCTCCGCAGGGCGATGCCGGCGGCCGGGGGCGGACCGCAACGCCGGGCCGCTGGCTGCTGCAGCTGTCGCGCCATCACCTGGTGTCCGACCACACCACGCTGGAGCGCATCGTCGAGGAGATCGGCCTGATGCAGCGCGGCGCGGAGGCGGAGTTGCCGCCGCCAGTGCCTTTCCGCGAGCAGGTCGCCCGCGCGCGCCTGGGAATGGGGCGAGACGCCCATGAGTCCTTCTTCACCGGGCTGCTGCGCGATGTCGAGGCGCCGACGACGCCCTACGGGCTGGTCGATGTGCGGGGCGATGGCACCGGCATCCATGAAGCCCGGCGGACGCTCGACGATGCGCTCGCCGAGCGGATCCGACAGCAGGCGCGGCGCCACGGCGTGAGCGCGTCGGCGGTGTTCCACCTCGCCTGGTCGCTGGTGCTGGCGCGCGCGAGCGGGCGCGACGATGTGATCTTCGGCACCGTGCTGCTCGGCCGCATGCAGGCGGGGCGCGACGCCGCGCGTGCGCTGGGCCTGTTCATCAACACACTGCCGTTGCGCCTGCGCGTCGGGCCGCTGGGCGTGGCGGCGAGCCTGCGCCTGGCCCAGGCCGGCCTGGCCGACCTGATGCGGCACGAGCATGCGCCGCTGTCGCTGGCGCAACGCTGCAGCGGGCTGCCGGGCGGTACGCCGCTGTTTTCCGCGCTGCTGAACTACCGCCACAGCCGCCGCCAGCCGGTGAGCGCCGTGCTCGACGGCGACGGGGTGCGGCTGCTCGACGGCGAGGAGCGCACCAACTATCCCTTCGCGCTGTCGGTAGACGACTTCGGCGACGGCTTCGGCCTGGTGGCCCAGGTCGACCGGACGCTGGATGCCGAGGCCGTCGCGGCGCAGGTGCTGGCCGCGGTCGAGGAGGTGACGCGCGTGCTGGCCGAGGACCCGGACCAGCCGCTGTGTGAGCTCGGTGGCCTTGACGCGGCGGCGCTGTCTCAATGGCAGGCATGGAGCCGCGGCAGCGACGACTCGCGGGCCGTGGCCGTCGCGGCGGACCCAATGGCAGCGTCGACCGTGCCTGAACTCATCGAGCGGCAGGCGCTCGCGCGGCCGGATGCGATCGCGGTGATCGCCAGCGACGGTCGCCTGACCCATGCGCAGCTGGACGAGCGGGCGACTCGCCTGGCCGGCCTGCTGATCGCGCGCGGCGTGACGTCGGAGTCGCGCGTCGGCCTGGCGGTGCCGCGCTCGCTCGACATGGTCGTCGGCCTGCTGGCCATCCTGAAGGCCGGCGGCGCCTATGTGCCGCTGGACCCGTCCTATCCCGCGGACCGTCTGCGCCACATGATCGAGGACAGCCGGCTTGCGCTGCTGCTCACCCACAGCGAGGCGGCCGGTCGGATGCCGATGCCAGCGGGCCTGGGCACGCTGTGCATCGATCGCCTGGACCGGCTCGACGCTCCGGCGCACGGCGATGTGCCGCTTCCGAGGCTCGCGGCCGACCAGCTCGCCTACGTCATCTACACCTCAGGGTCCACCGGCCGGCCGAAGGGGGTCGCGGTCGCGCACGGGCCGCTCGCCATGCATCTGCAGGCGATCGGCAAGCGGTTGGAACTCGCCCCCGAGGATCGCCTGCTGCAGTTCGCCTCGATCAGCTTCGACGCGGCCGGCTCGCAATGGATGGCGCCGTTGATCCACGGCGCGGCCGTCGTGCTGCCGCCGCCGGATGATTGGTCGACCGAGGCGCTTGCCCGCACGGTGCGTCGCGAAGGCGTGACCGCGCTCCACCTGCCGCCCGCCTACTTGCGGCAGCTCGCGGCCGAGCAGTCAGGCGGGCGCCTGCCGCTGCGCCTGTGCGTCGCGGGCGGCGAAGCCTGGTCTGCAGCGGACTTCCACGCGGCGCGAGACGCTTTCGTGCCGCGGCGTCTGGTGAACTCCTATGGTCCGACCGAGGCGGTGATCACGCCCTGTGCCTGGGACATCGCGGCCGACGAGGCGCATCGCGTCGGCGACCGGCCGACGGTGCCGATCGGCCGCCCGGTGGGCGACCGGACCGCCCGCGTGCTCGACCGCCACCTGTCGCCGTGTCCGGCCGGCGTGCCGGGCGAGCTCTACCTGGGTGGGACGGGCCTGGCGCGTGGCTACCTCGACCGCGCCGGCCTGACGGCCGAGCGCTTCGTCGCCGATCCGTTCGGCGCACCGGGGTCGCGGCTGTACCGCACCGGCGACCTCGTGCGCTGGAGTGCCGAGGGCGAGTTGGAGTACCTCGGCCGCATCGACCATCAGGTCAAGGTGCGAGGGTTCCGCATCGAGCTGGGCGAGGTCGAGGCCGCGCTGACGGCCTTGCCCGAACTGCGGGAGGCCGTGGTGATCGCCGCACCGGGCGCCAGCGGTGCGCGGCTGGTGGCTTATGTCGTCGGGCGTGGCGATCAGGCGGTCGATCCGGCGGCGGTGATCGCGGCTGTCGCCCGGACGCTGCCGGACTACATGGTCCCGGCCGTGGTGGTCGTGCTGGAGGCCTTGCCCCTCACCCCGAACGGCAAGGTCGACCGGCGCGCGCTGCCGGCGCCGGAGCCGCAGGTCGCCCCCGCATTCGACGCGCCTCGTGGGGCGACCGAATCGGCGGTGGCCGCGCTGTTCGCCGAGGTGCTGGGCTTGGAGCGGGTCGGTCGCGACGACAACTTCTTCGCCGCGGGGGGCGATTCGATCCTGAGCCTCAAGCTCGTCGCGCTCGGGCACCAGCGCGGCTGGCGCCTCTCGCCACGGCATGTCTTCGAGCATCCAACCGTGGCCGCGCTCGCGTGCGTGGTGGCAGAAGGCCCCGAGACGCCGACCGCAACCGCAACCGCAACCGCAACCGCAACCGCAGCAGCAACCGCAGCCGCAGCAGCAACCGCAGCCGCAGCAGCAACCGCAGCCGCAGCCGAAGCCGCCGCAACAGCAGCATCTGCAACCGCGCCTTCAAGCGCGGCGCCTGCGCTCGTGCCGCTGGGCGCGCAGGCGCGTGAGCGCGGCCTGCCGCTGTCGTTCGCGCAGCAGCGTCAATGGTTCCTATGGCAGCTCGACCCGACCAGCACCGCCTATCACATCGCTGGCGCGGTGAACCTGCGCGGCGAGCTGGACGTCGGCGCGTTGCGCGCCAGTGTCGATTCGCTGGTGCGGCGGCATGAGTCGCTGCGCACCGTCTTCCGGATGGGCGAGGGTGGCGAAGTCGAGCAGCTCGTGGCGGCGCCCGGCGCGGCCGGGATGACGCTCACAGCGCTGGCCGACGAGGCGCACGCCCGATCGCTGGTCCAGACGCCGTTCGACCTGACCACCGGTCCGTTGATCCGCGTCGGCCTGCTGCGGGCGGGCGCCGATCGGCATCAGCTGGTCGTCGTGATGCATCACATCGTGTCCGATGGCTGGTCGATGCGCGTCGTCGTGGACGAGGTCTTCGCGGACTATGCCGCCGCCGTGCGAGGCGAGGCGACGACGCTGGCGCCCTGGCCCCTCCAGTACGCGGACTATGCGGCGTGGCAGCGCTTGTGGATGGCGGGCGGTGAGTGGCAGCGCCAGCTCGGCTACTGGCGCGAGCGGCTCGGCGGAGCGCAGCCGGTGCTGCAGTTGCCGACCGATCGGCCGCGACGGCCCGACGGCCGCCACCGGGCCGCACGCCATGCGTGGACGCTGCCGCCGGTGCTGTCGGCGCGCCTGCGCCAACGCGCTCGCGAGGAGGGCGCCACGCTGTTCATGGTGCTGCTCGCGGGCTTCCAGGCGGTGCTGAGCCGCTGGACCGCACAGGCCGACATCCGCGTGGGCGTGCCCATCGCCAACCGCGACCGTCCGGAGATCGCGCCGGTGGTGGGCTTCTTCGTCAATACGCAGGTGCTGGACAACCGCATCGCCGGGCGGATGCCGCTGGCGCGGGTGCTGGCCCAGGCCCGCGAGGCCGCGATCGGCGCGCAGGCCCATCCGGACCTGCCGTTCGAGCACCTGGTCGAGGCGCTTCAGCCGGAACGCACGCTGGGCGTGCATCCGCTGTTCCAGGTGATGTTCAACCACCTGCGAGGGCAGGACCTGGCGGCGCGCCGGCTGCCGGGACTCAAGGTCGAGCCGGTCGCGATCGCCGAGCGCGAGGCGCAGTTCGAGCTTGCGCTGCACACCACCGAGCTGCCGGATGGCGGCATCGAGGCCAGCTTCAGCTACGCGGAAGAGCTGTTCGAGACCGACACGATCGAGCGGATGGCGGGCCACTTCGTGGCCATGCTGGAGGCGATCAGCGAGACGCCGGAGCAGGCCGTCGGCGATGTGTCGCTGATGTCGGCCGGCGAGTCGGAGCGGCTCGCGCGCCAAAGCGTCAACCGCGATGAGGTGGCCGAAGCCTTGCCGATGCACCGGCTGATCGAGCGCCAAGCGGCGATCGACCCAAAGGCGCCGGCGCTGGTCTTCGGAACGAGCGAGCTGACGCGCGGAGAGCTCAACGCGCGCGCGAACCGCCTGGCTCATCGCCTCATCGCGCTGGGCGTTCGCCCGGACTCGCGCGTGGGCCTGGCCGTCGAGCGGTCGCTGGAGATGATGGTCGGCGTGCTGGCCGTCCTGAAGGCGGGTGGTGCCTACGTGCCGCTCGACCCCGAGCTGCCCGCCGATCGGTTGGCCTACATGCTCGAGGACAGCGGCGTGTCGCTGGTGCTGACGCAGTCGCACCTGCACGCGAAGCTGCCGGCCGGGCAGGGCGTCGCGCTGGTCGACATCAACATCGACATCGACGCCGCGATCGATGTGGCGATTGACGCCGCCGGTCGCCGCGCCTCGCCTGAGCGCAGTGGCAGCGGCAGCGGCAGTGCGGTCGGAACGATCGGAACGATCGGTGACGCGACCGAAGAAGTAGGTTGGACCGACGCCTCGCTTTCGAATCCCGAGGTCGAGATCCACGGCGAGCACCTCGCCTACGTGATCTACACCTCCGGCTCGACCGGCCGGCCCAAGGGCGCGGCCAACCGGCACGTCGCGCTGCACAACCGACTGGCCTGGATGCAGCAGGCCTACGCGCTGAGCGCGTCGGACACGGTGCTACAGAAGACACCGCTGAGCTTCGATGTCTCGGTCTGGGAACTGTTCTGGGCATTGGCGGAAGGCGCTCGGCTGGCCATCGCGGCGCCGGGGGATCACCGCGATCCGCAGCGGCTGGTCTCGCTCATCAATGAGCACCAGGTCACCACCATCCACTTCGTGCCCTCGATGCTGCAGGCCTTCCTGGCTCATGACGGCGTGGAGGACTGCACCTCGCTGCGCCGCATCGTGTGCAGCGGGGAAGCGCTGCCGGCCGAGGCGCAAGCTGCGGTGTTCCGACGGCTTCCCAAGGCGGGGCTCTACAACCTGTACGGTCCCACCGAAGCGGCCATCGACGTCACCCACTGGACCTGCCGCGACGACGGTCGCAGCCAGGTGCCGATCGGCGCGCCGATCACCGGCATCTCGACCTGGGTGCTCGATGGCGATCTCAATGCGGTGCCTCCCGGCGTGCCGGGCGAGCTGTACCTGGGCGGCGTCGGCTTGGCGCGCGGTTATCACGGCCGCGCCGGCCTCACGTCCGAGCGCTTCGTCGCCAATCCGATGGCCAGCGACGGCAGCCGGCTGTATCGCACCGGGGACTTGGTGCGGTGGAACGCCGAAGGGCAGCTCGACTACCTCGGTCGCATCGATCACCAGGTCAAGATCCGCGGCTTCCGGATCGAGCTGGGGGAGATCGAAGCGCAGTTGCTGGCCCAGCCGGGCGTGCGCGAGGCGGTGGTGGTTGCGCTACAGGCGCCGACCGGGGCGCGGTTGGTCGCCTACGTCTCGGCGCAGTCAGGCGCGAGTCTCGATACGGACGCGTTGCGCGAAGCGCTCGGCAAGAGCTTGCCGGAGTACATGGTCCCGAGCGCCATCGCCGTGCTGGAGACGCTGCCGCTGAACCCGAGCGGCAAGGTCGACCGCAAGGCGCTGCCGGCGCTGGATCTCAATGCTCAGTCCACGGCCGCGTATGAGGCGCCACAGGGCGAGGTCGAAGCCGCCATCGCGGCGGTCTGGGCCGACGTGCTCGGCCATCCAGCTGGCCAGATCGGTCGTCGCGACAACTTCTTCGCATTGGGCGGCCACTCGCTGCTGGCGCTGAAGGTGCTGGAGCAGCTGCGCGGTCGGGGCCTTCGCGCGCAGGTGCGGCAACTGTTCCTCCATCCGGAGCTGGCGGCCTTTGCGCAGTCGATCGGCTCACCGGCGCGGGTGAGCGTGGCAGCGAGTTCCACCGCCTTCGCCGCTGAAGCCGCCGACTCGCCGGGCGCGGCGCTGCCTGGCATCGTCGTGCCGCCCAACGGCATCCCCGCGGGCTGCACGGCGATTCAGCCGGCGATGCTGACGCTGATCGACCTGGACGAGCCGGCTATCCGCCGCATCGAGGCCGCGATCCCCGGCGGCGCCGCCAACATCCAGGACATCTACCCGCTCGCGCCGCTGCAGGAAGGCATCCTCTTCCACCACCTGCTGCAGCCCCACGCGGACGCCTACGTCACCGCGCACCTGATGCGCTTCGACAGCGAGGCGCGGCTGCGCCGGTTCGTCGACAGCTTCAACCGCGTGATCGCGCGCCACGACATCCTCCGCACCGCGATCCTGTGGGAGGGGCTGGACGAGCCCTTGCAGGTCGTGTGCCGCGAGGCCCGCCTGGACATCGAGTGGCTGTCGCCCGCCGACGGCCCGGTGGCGGAGCGCCTCGAGGCGCTGGGCCGACCCGGCGCCTGCCGCATCGACGTGCGTCGCGCACCGCTGCTGCGCGCCGTGGCCGGCTTCGATGCCGACAGCGGTCGCTGGCTGCTGCAGCTGCCCAGCCATCACCTGGTGACCGACCACAGCACGCTGGCCGGCGTGGTCGAGGAGATCACGCTGATCCAGCAGGATCGCGAGGCCGATCTGCCCGCGCCGGTGCCGTTCCGACGCTTCGTCGCCCACGCCCGCCTCAGCGTCAGCCGCGCCGAGCACGAAGCCTTCTTCGGCGAGATGCTGCGCGACGTGACCGAGCCCACCGTGCCCTTCGGCCTGGCCGATGTGCGCGGCGACGGATCGCGGCTGCGGCAGGCGCGATTGGCGCTGCCGGCGGCGCTGGCCGCGCAGGCGCGACGCGTGGCGCGTCGGCAGGGCGTGGGCATCGCTGCGTTGTTCCACCTCGCCTGGGCCCTGGTGCTGGGCCGCACGACCGGCCGCACCGACGTGGTCTTCGGCACCGTGCTGCTCGGCCGCCTGCAGGTCGACGACGGTGCCGAGCGCGCGCTGGGCCTGTCGATCAACACGCTGCCCCTGCGCCTGCGGGTGGGCGAGCAGTCCGTCGCCGACGGTCTGCGGGACGCCCATGCGGCGCTGTCGGCGCTGCTGCGCCATGAGCACGCCAGCCTGTCGCTCGCACAGCGTTGCAGCGGACTCGCCGGCGGCACGCCGCTGTTCTCGGCGCTGCTCAACTACCGGCATGCCCACCGACGCCGCGATGCGTCCTCCGCGGCCTGGGACGGCATGGAGATCGATGCCGCCCAGGAACGATCGAACTATCCCTTCGGCCTGTCGGTCGATGACGACGGCGAGGGTTTCGGCCTCGTCGCGCAGGTGCACGAATCGCTCGATCCCGACCACGCCTGCGCGCTGATGCAGGCGGCGGTGACCCGCCTGGTCGATGCCCTGGCGCATCGACCCGGGCAGGCCTTGTGCGCGCTGGACGTCCTGGACGAGGCCTCCCGCACGAGCTTGTCCCGCTGGGGCGTTCCGACGCCGCGCTTCGACGGCACGCCGCCCGTGCCGCGCCTGATCGAGCGGCAGGCCGCCGAGCGTCCCGACGCGGTGGCGCTGATCTTCGGCGAGCAGCAACTGACCTATGCGCAGTTCAATGCCCGTGCCAACCGCCTGGCGCATCGGTTGATCGCGCTCGGCGTCCAGCCCGAGGACCGCATCGGCCTGGCCGTGCTGCGGTCGATGGACATGGTGGTGGCCCTGCTCGCCATCCTCAAGGCTGGCGCGGCCTATGTGCCGCTGGACCCGTCCTATCCGGCCGAGCGACTGGCCTACATGGTCCAGGACAGCGGCATCCGGCTGCTGCTGACGCAGCAGGCCCTCGCGGCGCAGCTGCCGCCGACCGACGGCATCGCGGTGCTCGCGCTCGATGGCGACGACGCCTTCATCGGCGCCGAGTCCGATCCGGCCGTCGAGATCCATCCGGAGCACCTGGCCTATGTCATCTATACCTCCGGTTCGACCGGCCGGCCCAAGGGCGTGGCGGTGACGCACGGCCCGCTGGCGATGCACGTGCAGTCGATCGGCGAGGTCTACGGCATGACACCGGCGGACCGTGAGCTGCAGTTCGCGTCCATCGCCTTCGACGGCGCCCACGAGCGCACCTGGGTGCCGCTGGCCTTCGGCGCCGCGCTGATGCCGCGCGACCAGGCGTTGTGGCCGGTGGCGCGCACCGCCGCCGAGATCGAGCGCCACGGCATCACCATCGCCTGCTTCACGCCCGGCTACCTGACGCAGATGGCCGAGCTGCTCGGCGAGGCTGGCAGCCGGCTGCCGATCCGCTCCTACACGGTCGGCGGCGAGGCGATGTCGCGCGCCAACCTCGACCTGGTGCAATCGGTGCTGAAGCCGCCGCGCATCATCAACGGCTACGGACCGACCGAGACCGTCATCACCCCGACGGTCGGCATCGCGCTGGCGGGCGAGCGATTCGCCGCCTCCTACATGCCGATCGGCAAGCCGGTCGGTGACCGGCAGGCCCGTGTGCTCGATGCCGATCTCAACCTCTGCCCGCCCGGCGTGCCTGGCGAGCTCTACCTGAGCGGCGGCCTCGCGCGGGGCTACCTCGGTCGGCCCGATGCGAGCGCCGAGCGCTTCGTCGCCGATCCGTTCGGCGCCGTTGGCGGGCGGATGTACCGCACCGGCGACCTGGTGCGCTGGAACGAGGTCGGCGAGCTGGAGTATCTCGGCCGCATCGACCATCAGGTGAAGGTGCGCGGCTTCCGCATCGAGCTGGGCGAGGTGGAGTCGCAGTTGCGGCTGCAGACCGGTGTCCGCGAGGCGGTGGCCGTCGCGGCCGAGGGGGCGGGTGGGGGGCGGCTGGTGGCCTATGTCTCCCCGCTGCCCGGCCACTCGCTCGATCCGCGCGCGCTGCGCGAGGGTCTGGCCCGGGTGCTGCCGGACCACATGGTGCCGGGGCTCTTCATCGTGCTGGACGCCTTGCCGCTGAACCCCAACGGCAAGGTCGACCGCAAGGCGCTGCCCGCGCCGCAGGCCGATGCCGGACGCCCGCATGAGCCCCCGCGCGGCGAGACGGAGACGGCGCTGGCCGCGCTGTGGGCCGAGACGCTGGCCGTCGAGCGCGTGGGACGCGACGACAACTTCTTCGAACTGGGCGGCCATTCGCTGGCCTTGCTGAAGCTGCAGATGAAGGTGCAGCGGCGCTTCGGCGTGCAGCTGTCGCTGCGCGCGTACTTCGAGAGCCCGACCCTCGCCGATGCCGCCGCGAGCGTGCAGCGTGAGACCGAGGCGCTGGCCGCCGCGCAGGGCGCGGACCTGGATCGCATGGCCGCACTGCTGGATACCTGGGAGAACTGAATGAGCACCCTCGACAAGAACGACACGGTCACGACGCCCACTGCGGCCCGGGCTCAGGCCTCCAGCGCGACGACGGCCGATCCGCGGCGCGCGCTGGCCGAGCGCTTCGCGCGCCTGCCGGCGGAGAAGCAGCGGGGCTTCCTGCAGGCGCTCAAGGCGCAGGGCATCGACTTCGCGCTGCTGCCGATCGTGCCGGCGCCGCTCGAGGCGCGTCCGCTGTCGTTCGCGCAGTTGCGGCAGTGGTTCCTGTGGACGCTGGATCGCACGAGTACCGCGTATCACCTGTCCGGTGCGCTGACGCTGGACGGCGAAGTGGATGTCGCCGCGCTGCGCGACAGCTTCGCTGCGCTGGTCGAGCGCCATGAATCGCTGCGAACCACCTTCCATGCGGATGCGCAGGGGCAGGTCGTCCAGCGGGTCCATGCCGCCGGCGACAGCGGCTTCGGATTGCAGATGATCGACGTTCGAGACGGCGAGGGCGGCGAGGGCGGCGAGGGCGGCGAGGGCGGCGAAGGCGGCGAAGGCGGCGAAGGCGATGCGATCGATGCTCGCACTCGCGCGCAGGTCCGCCGCCTGGTCGACACGCCGTTCGATCTCGAACGGGGTCCGCTGCTGCGCGTGGCCTTGTTGCGCCAGGGCGCGCAGCGGCAGGTGCTTGTCGTCGTGATGCATCACATCGTGTCGGACGGCTGGTCGATGAAGGTCATCGTCGACGAGTTCGTCGCACAGTACGGCGCCCGGGTCCGTGGCGAGACGCCGGCAATGACGGCGCTGCCCATCCAGTACGCCGACTACGCCGCGTGGCAGCGCCACTGGCTGGAGGCGGGCGAGCGGGAGCGGCAGCTGGCGTACTGGCTGACGCAGCTCGGTGGTGAGCAGCCGGTGCTGCAGCTGCCGACGGATCGCCCGCGGCGCGCCGATGGGCGCTATCGGGCGGCGCAGCATGGCGTGGAATTGCCGGCTGCGCTGGTGCGTGGCCTGCGCGCTCGGGCGCAGGCGCAGGGCGCGACGCTCTTCATGGCGCTGCTGGCCGGCTATCAGGCGGTGCTCGGCCGCCACGCGGGGACGGCGGAGGTGCGTGTGGGCGTGCCGGTCGCCAACCGGCAACGGGCGGAAACCGAGGGCGTGGTCGGCTTCTTCGTCAACACGCAGGTGCTGCGCAACCGCGTGGACGGACGCCGGACGCTGGGCGAGGTGCTCGATCAGGCGCGGGAGTCGACCCTGGGCGCGCAGGCGCATCAGGACCTGCCGTTCGAGCAACTGGTCGATGCCCTGCAGCCCGAGCGCACGCTGGGCGTGCATCCGCTGTTCCAGGTGATGTTCAACCATGGGAGCGGGGGCGCCCAAGGGGCCAAAGCCTTGCCGGGATTGCGGCTGACGCCCTACACGCTGGGGGAGCAGGCGGCTCAGTTCGAGCTGATGCTGACGACGACCGAAACCGCGGAGGGCACGGTACGCGCCAGCTTCAGCTACGCGGAGGAGCTGTTCGAGCCGGCGGCGATCGAGCGGATGGCGGGCCACTTCGTGGCCATGCTGGAGGCGATCAGCGAGACGCCGGAGCGGGCTGTCGGCGATGTGCCGCTGATGTCGGCCGGCGAGTCGGAGCGGCTCGCGCGCCAAAGCGTCAACCGCGATGGGGTGACCGAAGCCGTGCCGATGCACCGGTTGATCGAGCGCCAGGCGGCGATCGACCCGCAGGCGCCGGCGCTAGCCTTCGGGACGAGCACGCTGACGCGCGGAGAGCTCAACGCGCGCGCGAACCACCTGGCCCATCGCCTCATCGCGCTGGGCGTTCGCCCGGACTCGCGCGTGGGCCTGGCCGTCGAGCGCTCGCTGGAGATGATGGTCGGCGTGCTGGCCATCCTGAAGGCGGGCGGCGCCTATGTGCCGCTGGACCCAGAGCTTCCCGCCGATCGGTTGGCCTACATGCTCGAGGACAGCGGCGTGTCGCTGGTGCTGACGCAGCCCCACCTGCACGCGAAGCTGCCGGCCGGGCAGGGCGTCGAGTTGGTCGACATCGACGCCGCAGAGGGTGCTGATGATCGTCTCGCCGCATCGCTCTCGAATCCCGAGGTGGAGATCCACGGCGAGAACCTCGCGTATGTGATCTACACCTCCGGCTCGACCGGCCGGCCCAAGGGGGCGGCCAACCGCCACGTCGCGCTGCACAACCGGCTGGCGTGGATGCAGCAGGCCTACGTGCTGAGCGCGTCGGACACGGTGCTGCAGAAGACGCCGCTGAGCTTCGACGTCTCGGTCTGGGAGCTGTTCTGGGCATTGGCGGAAGGCGCTCGGCTGGCCATCGCGGCGCCGGGCGATCACCGCGATCCGCAGCGGCTGGTCTCGCTCATCAATGAGCACCAGGTCACCACCATCCATTTCGTGCCTTCGATGCTGCAGGCCTTCCTGGCGCACGAGGGCGTCGAAGCATGCACCTCGCTGCGCCGCATCGTGTGCAGCGGGGAAGCGCTGCCGGCCGAGGCGCAAGCCGCCGTGTTCCGACGGCTTCCCAAGGCGGGGCTCTACAACCTGTACGGCCCCACCGAAGCGGCCATCGACGTCACCCACTGGACCTGCCGCGACGACGGTCGCAGCCAGGTGCCGATCGGCGCGCCGATCACCGGCATCTCGACCTGGGTGCTCGATGGCGACCTCAATCCGGTGCTCCCCGGCGTGCCGGGCGAGCTGTACCTGGGCGGCGTCGGCTTGGCGCGCGGTTATCACGGCCGCGCCGGCCTCACGTCTGAGCGCTTCGTTGCCAATCCGATGGCCAGCGACGGCAGCCGGCTGTATCGCACCGGGGACTTGGTGCGGTGGAACGCCGAAGGGCAACTCGACTACCTGGGCCGCATCGATCACCAGGTCAAGATCCGCGGCTTTCGGATCGAGCTGGGGGAGATCGAAGCGCAGCTGCTCGCGCAGCCGGGGGTGCGCGAGGCGGTGGTCGTTGCGCTGCAGGCGCCGACCGGGGCGCGGCTTGTCGGCTATGTGTCGGCGCAGTCAGGCGCGAGCCTCGACACGGACGCACTGCGCGAAGCGCTCGGCCGGACCTTGCCGGAGTACATGGTCCCGAGCGCCATCGCCGTGCTGGAGACGCTGCCGCTGAACCCGAGCGGCAAGGTCGACCGCAAGGCGCTGCCAGCGCTGGATCTCAATGCCCAGTCCGCGGCCCCCTATGAGGCGCCGAAAGGCGAGATCGAGACCGCCATCGCTTCGATCTGGTCCGAGCTGCTCGGCGTCGACCGTGTCGGCCGGCGGGACAGCTTCTTCGAACTGGGCGGGCATTCGCTGCTCGCGATCCAGTTGCAGGCGCGGCTGCGTCAGGCGGGATGGCCGTCGGAGATGCGGGCGCTGTTCCTCCACCCGCGACTCGCGGACTTCGCGTCGGCCGTGGCCCGGTCGGCGGAACCGGCCGCCACCGACCCCGACGCCAACGCCGCGACCATCCCGTCCGGCTGTGACGCGCTCGAACCCGGCATGCTGCCGCTGGTCGACCTCGACGCCGCCGAGCTGCGGCGCATCGAGGCCGCGATCCCCGGCGGCGCTACCAACATCCAGGACATCTATCCCCTCGCGCCGCTGCAGGAGGGGATGCTTTTCCACCACCTGATGCAGGAGCAGGGCGATGCCTATGTGATCTCGCTGCTGCTGCGCTTTGACAGCGAGGCGCGGCTGACGCGCTTCATCGACGCATTGAATCAGGTCATCGCGCGCCACGACATCCTGCGCACCGCCGTCGTGTGGGAGGGACTGCGCGAGCCGGCGCAGGTCGTCTGCCGCGCGGCGCCGCTGACGCTCGAATGGCTGCCGATCGACGAAGCCGACCGCGCAGCGGGCCGGGCGGCCGAGCGGCTGGCGGCCCACGTGGATCGCCGCGCCTTCCGCATCGACGTGCGCCGCGCGCCCATGGTGCGGGCCATCGCGGTCCACGACGCGCCGAGCGGCCAGTGGCTGCTGCAGCTGCCCAGCCATCACCTCGCGCTCGACCACACGGCCGAGAAGCTGATGATCGAGGAGATCGCGCTGATCCTGCAGCAGCGTCATGCCGAGCTGCCCCGGCCGGTGCCGTACCGCCGCTACGTGGCACAGGCGCGCGCCGGCATGAGCGTGGCCGAGCACGAGGCCTTCTTCCGGCAGCTGCTGGAAGGCGTCGACGAACTGACCGCGCCTTTCGGCCTCGTCGACGCGCGACTGGATGGCAGCGCGAGCGAGGAGTCGCGCCTGACGCTGCCGGCGGCGCTCTCGACCGAATTGCGCGAGCAGGCGCGTCGCCAGGGCGTGAGCGCGGCGACCTTGTTCCACCTCGCCTGGGCGCTGGTGCTGGCGCGCACCGCGGGGCGCGACGACGTGGTCTTCGGGACGGTGCTGTTCGGCCGCATGCAGGGCGGCGACGAGGCGCATCGCGCGATGGGCATGTTCATCAACACGCTGCCCTTGCGGGTCGAGCTGCGGGGGCGCAGCGTCGCGCAAGGCTTGCGAGAGACGCATGAGCGGCTCACCGGCCTGCTGCACCACGAGCACGCGCCGCTGTCGCTGGCCCAGCGCAGCAGCGGGCTGCCGGGCGGCACGCCGCTGTTCTCCAGTCTGGTGAACTATCGGCACAGCGGTCCGCGCCGCGGGGAGGTCGGCGCGGATGCGGTGTGGGAGGGCATCACGCTGGTCGGCGCGAAGGAACGGACCAACTATCCGTTCACGCTGTCGGTGAATGACCGCGGGGAGGTCTTCGAACTGGTGCTGCAGGTCGAGCGCTCGGTGCGCGTGGGGCGGATGCAGGGCTACCTGGAGGCGGCGGTGCGCGGCATCGTCGATGCGCTGGCCGCAGGCGGTCAAGCGCCGCTGCATGCGCTGAATGTGCTGGGGCCGGACGAGTCCGCCACCTTGACGCGTTGGAGCGAGGGGCCGGCATCCGCTGACGCGGCCGTGCCGATGCACCGGCTGATCGAGCGCCAAGCGGCGATCGACCCAAAGGCGCCGGCGCTGGTCTTCGGAACGAGCGAGCTGACGCGCGGACAGCTCAACGCGCGCGCGAACCGCCTGGCCCATCGCCTCATCGCGCTGGGCGTTCGCCCGGACTCGCGCGTGGGCCTGGCCGTCGAGCGGTCGCTGGAGATGATGGTCGGCGTGCTGGCCGTCCTGAAGGCGGGTGGTGCCTACGTGCCGCTCGACCCCGAGCTGCCCGCCGATCGGTTGGCCTACATGCTCGAGGACAGCGGCGTGTCGCTGGTGCTGACGCAGTCGCACCTGCACGCGAAGCTGCCGGCCGGGCAGGGCGTCTCGCTGGTCGACATCAACATCGACATCGACGCCGCGATCGATGTGGCGATTAACGCCGACGGTCGCCTCGCCTCGCCTGACCGCAGCGGCAGTGCGGTCGGAACGGTTGGTGAAGAACAAGGTTGGAACGACGCATCGCTCTCGAACCCTGAGGTGGAGATCCACGGCGAGAACCTCGCGTATGTGATCTACACCTCCGGCTCGACCGGCCGGCCCAAGGGCGCGGCCAACCGCCACGTCGCGCTGCACAACCGACTGGCGTGGATGCAGCAGGCCTACGCGCTGAGCGCGTCGGACACGGTGCTGCAGAAGACGCCGCTGAGCTTCGATGTCTCGGTCTGGGAGCTGTTCTGGGCACTGGCCGAGGGCGCTCGGCTGGCCATCGCGGCGCCGGGCGATCACCGCGATCCGCAGCGGCTGGTCTCGCTCATCAACGAGCACCAGGTCACCACCATCCACTTCGTGCCGTCGATGCTGCAGGCCTTCCTGGCGCACGAGGGCGTGGAGGCCTGCACCTCGCTGCGCCGCATCGTGTGCAGCGGGGAAGCGCTGCCGGCCGAGGCGCAAGCCGCCGTATTCAGACGGCTTCCCAAGGCGGGGCTCTACAACCTGTACGGTCCCACCGAAGCGGCCATCGACGTCACCCACTGGACCTGCCGCGACGACGGTCGTAGCCAGGTGCCGATCGGCGCGCCGATCACCGGCATCTCGACCTGGGTGCTCGATGGCGACCTCAATGCGGTGCCTCCCGGCGTGCCGGGCGAGCTGTACCTGGGCGGCGTCGGCTTGGCGCGCGGTTATCACGGCCGGGCCGGCCTCACGTCTGAGCGCTTCGTTGCCAATCCGATGGCCAGCGACGGCAGCCGCCTTTATCGCACCGGCGATCTGGTGCGGTGGAACGCCGAAGGGCAGCTCGACTACCTCGGTCGCATCGATCACCAGGTCAAGATCCGAGGCTTCCGGATCGAGCTGGGGGAGATCGAAGCGCAGCTGCTCGCGCAGCCGGGCGTGCGCGAGGCGGTGGTCGTTGCGCTGCAGGCGCCGACCGGGGCGCGGTTGGTCGCCTACGTGTCAGCGCAGTCAGGCGCGAGTCTCGACACGGACGCGTTGCGCGAAGCGCTCGGCAAGACCTTGCCGGATTACATGGTCCCGAGCGCCATCGCCGTGCTGGAGACGCTGCCGTTGAACCCGAGCGGCAAGGTCGACCGCAAGGTGCTGCCGGCGCTGGATCTCAATGCCCAATCCGCGGCCGCGTATGAGGCACCACAGGGCGAAGTCGAGGCCACCATCGCGGCGGTCTGGGCCGACGTGCTCGACGTGGACCTCCCCCGCGTGGGTCGCCACGACAACTTCTTCGAGGTCGGCGGGGATTCCATCCTCAGCCTGCAGATCATTGCGCGCCTGCATCGCGCCGGCTGGCATCTGACGCCGCGGCAGATCTTCGAATTGCAGACGATCGCCCGTCTCGGCGTTGCGGCGGAACGAGTCGACGATGGCGCCTCGCCGGCGTCCGATCCGGCCTCGCCGCTCGGTCGCCTCGCCGATTTCCTCGACGCCGCCGCGATCGCCGCGCTGCCGCTCGATCCCGCCGCGATCGAGGACGTCTACCCGCTGGTGCCGACGCAGGAAGGCATGTTGCTGCACTCGGTCGAAGCGCCGGATTCCGGCCTCTACGTGAACCAGCTGAATGTCGAGGTCCGCCACCTCGACCCGGACCGACTGGAAGCGGCATGGCGCGTGATGGTCGCGCGGCACGCGATGCTGCGCACCGCCGTGCTCTGGCAACCCGGCATGACGCGCCCGCTGCAGCTGGTGCTGCGCGACGCTCCCGCCGCGATGACGCGGCTGGACTGGCGCGGCGATGCCGACACCGCGCGTCGCATCGCCGACTTCGCCCGCGCCGAACTCGCGCGTCCGATCGATTGGCTCCGGCCGCCGCTCTCGCGGGTCGCCATGATCCAGCTCGACGAGGATCGACATCAGCTGATCTGGACCCGCCACCACCTGCTGTCGGACGGCTGGAGCGACTCGCGCCTGATGGCGGAGTGGCTGCGCTGCTACGCCGGCGAGGCGCTGCCCTCGGCGCCGCCGCGCTACGGCGACTTCGTGCGCTGGCTGCAACGGCAGGATGCCGGCGCGCCACAAGCCTTCTGGACTGCGGCGCTCGCCGCGCTCGACGGCCCGACGCTGCTGGCCGAGTCCAGCCGCGCCGCGCCGGGCCGCTCGGGTTTCGAGAAGCGCTACTCGCGTTTCGACATCGCGCATTCCGCCGCGCTGACCGCCTTCGCCCAGCGCGAGCGGGTGACGGTCAACACCCTGGTGCAGGCTGCCTGGGCCGTGCTGCTGCACCGGCACACCGGCCGCGACCGGGTCGTCTTCGGCGCCACCGTCGCCGGCCGTCCGGCCACGCTGCCCGGCGCCGAGGAGATGCTGGGCCTGTTCATCAACACCGTGCCGGTGCCCGTGACCTGGGACGCCGGCCAGCGGGTCGGGGATTACCTGCGTGCCGTGCAGGACACCAACCTGCGCCTGCGCGACCACGAGCACGCCGCGCTGGCCGACGTGCAGCGCTGGGCCGGTTCCTCCGGCCGTCCGCTCTTCGACAGCATCATCGTCTTCGAGAACGCGCCGATCGACCGCGCGCTGCGGCAGCTCGGCCAGTACGGCCTCGAGTTCGACGAGATCGGCGGCGAGGGCTTGACCGGCTATGCGATGGACCTGCAGGTCGTCGCCGGCGATCGGCTGGTGATCGAGTACTGCTACAGCCGCCGTGATTTCGACGACGGCTTCGTCGAGGGCCTGCGCACCCAGATGGAGACGCTGCTGGATCGCATGGCCGCCGATCCGTCGGCCCCGCTGGGCGAGCTCGGTTGGCTGGACGAGCCGGCGACGCGGGCGCTGCGCGTGCTGGGGCAGGGCGGCGACGGACTGGCCGAGCCGCGACCGGCGCCGGTGCATCGCCTGATCGAGCGCCAGGCCGCGACGCGCGGCGAGGCGATCGCGCTGCTGCTGGGCGACGAAGAGCTCAGCTACGCCGAGCTGAACGCGCGGGCCAACCGGCTGGCCCATCACCTGGTCCGCCGCGGCCTGGCGCGCGACGCGCGGGTCGGTGTGGCGCTGGAACGCTCGCTCGACAGCATCGTCGGCCTCCTGGCCGTGCTGAAGGCGGGGGCCGCGTATGTGCCGCTGGATCCGGCCTATCCGCCGGACCGGCTCGCCTTCATGCTGCAGGACAGCGGCGCCGCGCTGCTGCTGACGCAGCGCGGCCTGCGCGCGCGCTTGCCGGCGGTGCCTGGCCTCGAGGTCGTGACGATGGAGGAGGTCCGCGAGGCGGCCGTCGCGGGAGGCGATGCCGCCGCCGATGCGGCCGACGCGGCCGATCTCGCGCTGGCGGACCATCCCGACCACCTGGCCTATGTGATCTACACCTCCGGTTCCACCGGCCTGCCCAAGGGCGTGGCGGTGACCCACGGACCGCTGGCCATGCATTGCCTGGCCACTGCGGAGATCTACGGCATGAGCGCGGCGTCCTGCGAGCTGCACTTCATGTCCTTCTCCTTCGACGGGGCGCATGAGCGCTGGCTGACGCCGCTGTGCGTCGGTGCGGGGCTGGCGCTGCGCGACAACGAGTTGTGGACCGCGGAGCAGACCTGCGAGGCGCTGCATCGCTACGAAGTCACCAACGCCGCCTTCCCGCCGGCCTACCTCGGCCAGATCGCCGATTGGGCCGGCATGCGCGGCGACGCGCCGCCGGTGGAGCTGTACGTCTTCGGCGGCGAGGCCATGCCCAAGGCCGCCTATGACAAGGTCTGCCGCCACCTGCGACCGCGCACGATGATCAACGGCTACGGGCCGACCGAGTGCGTCATCACGCCGCTGATCTGGAAGTCGGCCGCGACCGAGGGCTTCGCCTGCGCCTATGCGCCGATCGGCAAGCCGGTCGGCGACCGCGCGATCCATGTGCTCGACACCGACCTGCAACCGGTGCCGGCGGGCGTCGTCGGCGAGCTCTACATCGGGGGCTACGGCCTGGCGCGCGGCTACCTGGGGCGCGCCGGCCTGACCGCGCAGCGATTCGTGGCCGACCCCTTCGACGCCGAGGGGGGCCGTCTGTATCGCACCGGCGACCTGGTCCGCTGGATGGCGGACGGCAACATCGAATACATCGGGCGCGCCGACCATCAGGTCAAGATCCGCGGATTCCGCATCGAGCTGGGCGAGATCGAAACCTGCCTGTGCGAGGTCCCGGGCGTGCTGGAAGCGGCGGTCGTGGCGCGCGAGAGCCCGTCAGGCAGGCAGCTCGCGGCCTATGTCGTCGCGCTGCCGGAGGTGAGCGAAGCGGCACTGCTGCCGCGCCTGCGCCAGCGCATCGCCGAGCAACTGCCGGAGCACATGGCGCCGGCGCACCTGGTCGTGCTGCCGCGCCTGCCGCGCCTGATCAGCGGCAAGCTGGACCGCGCGGCGCTGCCCGATCCGGTCAGCACCGCCGACGGCGACTACCGCGCGCCGCGCACCGATGTCGAACGGCGGCTGGTTGCGATCTGGCAGGAGGTGCTGGGGATCGAGCAGGTCGGCATCGGCGACAACTTCTTCGAGCTGGGCGGCGATTCCATCCTCAGCCTGCAGGTGATCTCGCGGGTGCGCAACGCCCGGCTCGGCTTCGAGCTGCGGCTGCGGGACCTGGTCCGCCACCAGACCATCGAGGGCCTGACGGCGGCGTTCGCCGGCGCCGGGACGGCCTCGGCTGGCGCGTCGGCGGCGTCGGCACTCCTGTCGGCATCAGCGTCGGCGGGCGCGGTGGCGAACCCGGCCGAGCCCGCGGGGGCGTTTGTCGTCGCCGAAGGGGAAGTGCCGCTCACGCCGATCCAGCGCTGGTTCTTCGAGCAGCCCATCCCCGCGCGTCATCACTACAACCAGTCGGTGATGCTGAGGGCGCCGGCCTGGCTCGACGAGGACCGGCTGCAACGCGTGATCGCGCTGCTCACCCAGCACCACGAGGGCCTGCGCCTGCGCTTCCGTCAGGAGGCCGATGGTCGCTGGACACAGCACTACGAGAACGCGCCGGCCGCGACCGTGGGGACGCCCACGACCTGGGCATCGGCCACGACCGGGGTGTCAACCACGACTGCGGCATCGACCATGGCTGCGGTTGCTGCCGATACGCTGCGGGCCGCAACCGAGGCCGCGGCGGCGACTCGGGACTGGACCGAGGACGTGCTGTGGAGCCGCGAGGTCGCCAGTCCGGAGGACATCCGACGCGAGGCCGATCGCGCCCAGCGCAGCCTGGACCTCGCGCGCGGACCGCTGTGGCGGGTGCTGCACCTGCGGCATGTCGACGGCAGCGCAAGGCTGCTGATCGCCGTGCATCACCTGACGATCGACGGCGTGTCCTGGCGCGTGCTGCTGGAGGACCTGCAGGCGGCCTACCTGGCGCTGGTCGCCGGCACCGAGCCGGCGCTGCCGGCGCGCAGCGCGCCGTTCAAGGCCTGGGCGGAGCATCTGGCGCGCTGGG
>NZ_PEOG01000067.1 GCF_002761755.1 Roseateles chitinivorans | reverse complement strand
CTCGCCGGTCGGCGCGGCGAGGACGGCCGGCGCCTGAACGTCGTGGTCCTCGAACGCGGCCGGGAGTACCTGCCCGGCGCCTTCCCCAGCCGCTTCGCCGACCTGCCCGGGCATGTGCGCCTCGCCCGGGCCGGCGCCTCGGCGCCGATGGGGCGTCGCGAAGGGCTCTTCGACCTGCGGCTGGGACCGGATGTCTGTGTCGCGCTGGCCAACGGCCTGGGCGGCGGTTCGCTGATCAACGCGGGCGTGATGGAGCGGCCCGATCCCGCGGTGTTCCGCGAGCCTGGCTGGCCGCAGGCCTTCCTCGACGAGGACATGACGCCCTGGTTCGAGCGCGCCGAGCGGCTGCTCGGCGTCCGCGACGCCCAGGGCGACAACACCATCGAGCGGCTGCGCGGGCAGCGGCCCGAGGTCCCGATCCGCCGGCTGGACGCGCTGCGGGCGCTGGATCCGGCGCGCACCCGGGCGGCGCGGCTGCAGGTCGCGATGGATGCGGGTCCGCGCGGCGCCGCCGAGTGGGCGCACCGGCCCTGCCTCGCCTGCGGTGATTGCGCGACCGGCTGCAACCACGAGGCCAAGCAGTCGCTGGACACCGGGCTGCTGCTGCAGGCCTGGCGACAAGGCGCAGAGTTGGTCTGCGGCGCCAGCGTCGAAGGACTCGAGGCGGTGCCCGGCGCCGGCTGGCGCGTGGCCGTGCAGCACACCGACGAGTTGCTGCGCGAGCGGCAGGGTGAGCCGTTCGAGGTGATCGCCCGCCGGGTCGTACTGGCCGCGGGGTCGCTGGGCTCGACCGAGATCCTGATGCGCGCACGCGATCGCGGGCTGCCGCTGTCGCGGATGCTGGGCCAGGCGTTCTCCGCCAACGGCGACGTGATCGCCGTCGGCCACGACTGGCCGCGCGCGGTACATGCGGTCGCCGACGAAGACCAGCCGCCCGCGTCGCGGCAGGTGGGCCCGACCATCACCGGCGTGCTGGACGCGGGGCCGGACCATGTCGTCGAGGACCTCGCGATCCCGGGCGCGCTGCGGCCGATCTTCGAGGAAGGCTTCGCGCTGGCCGCGACGCTGGATGCGCTCGCCCGGCCGAATGCCGGCCCGCATGAGGAACGCGAGGACTTCGACGATCCCTTCGCCGTGCGCCCCTCCACGACGGCGCGGCAACTGCCGCTCGCGATCGTCGGCCGCGACAGCGGCACCGGTCGCCTGGTGCGGCGCGAGGGTTTCGCGGAGTCGGGGGGAGTGCAGGTCGACTGGCCGGGCCTGCGCGACGAGCCGGCGATCGCGCGCCGTCACGAGGCCTTGCAGCGCCGTCTCGCCACGCAGGGCGCGCGGCTGCTGCGCAATCCGCTGTGGCAGCTGTTGCCGCCGGAGATGGCCTTCCTCTCGAACGATGCGCGCGGGCCGATGATCAGCGTGCATCCGCTGGGCGGCTGCGCGATGGGCGACCGTGGCACCGATGGCGTCGTCGATGCGATCGGCCAGGTCTTCGCCGGCGATGGCGAGGCGGTGCATGACGGACTCGTCGTGCTCGACGGCGCGATCGTGCCGGGCTCGCTGGCGATCAATCCGGCGCTGACGATCAGCGCACTCGCGCAGCGTGCGCTCGACCGGCTGGTCGTGGCCTGGGGGCTGGGCGGGCAGTCGCCAGTCGCGTGGCGGCGCGAGGGCGAGCGGCCGGTGTTCCGCGACCTGGCTGATGAGCGCATGCCGGAAAAGCCGCCCGCCTCCTCGCCGGCGCATCACGACAGCCCGTCGCAGGACACGCCACCGCAGCAGACGGTCATCGAGGTCCGCGAGCGCCTCGGCGGCTTCGTGCGCTGGCCCGGTGCCCCCGGCGCGCCAGTGAAGTACCTCGAGCTGTGCGTGGTCTATCGGCCGGCCGCGCTGACCGCGCTGCTGCGGCCGGGGCCGGAGCGCCGGCTGGTCGTCGCGCCGGGCAGCCGGCTGCGTGTCTTCGAAGCGCGCGAGAAGCGCTCGGGCGGCTTCGAGGTGGTCGGGCCGAAGGCCGGCGACGGCCGGCTCTGGCCGCACGAGGAGCGCAGCGACGACCACGCGCTGTTCAGCGTCCCGCTGGCCGAAGGCGAATTGACCCTGTTCCAGCGCGAGGCGTCGGGGCCGCTGCGTCGTCACGCGCGCGGGCTCTGGGCCTGGGCGATCAACCGCGGCGTCCGGGACAGCTGGCAGGGCCTGGTCGACTGGGCCGGACGCCGCAGCGCGCCGAAGGCGCCGGGAGCCGCTCGCGCGGGGCTGCGCGCGCGGGCGGTCAACGCCTGGCATCTCGCGGGTCACGCGGGCGAGGCCCGCCTGATGCGCTATCGGGTGCGCATCGATCCGGCGTCCGACCTGCCAGCCTGGGCCGGCGCGCTGCGCGGCCAGGACCTGCAGGGTTGCAAGCGCATCAGCTATACCCGGCGCGGCAATCCGTGGACGCAGCTGAGCCGCATGGCCCTGACGCCGATCGCGGGCCTGGCGCCGCCCCCGGGCGCGCGCGAGATCACGCTGACGGTCGACCTGCATCACCTCGCCCGGGAGCGCCTGCCGCTGCTGCGCGTGCGGCAGGCGCGGGACATCCCGTCGGCGGTGCGGGACGTCGGCGCGCTGATGGCCTACATCGCGCGGATGACGATCGGGCTGCATGCCTGGACCTTCCGCAAGCCCGACGAGGCGCCGCTGCGGCGCATCTCGCGCCTGCCGGGCGCGGTGCCGGGGCTGCCGGAGCCGGTGGTGATCGAGATGGCCGCCGGCCGCTGGGGCGACGCCGGCGCGCAGCGCCAGGACCTGGACCGCCCGCCGGGCGACGAGGACGAACGCCCGGTGCTGATCCGCCTCACGCGCTATGCCCGTCCCGGCGGCGTGCCGATGCTGATGATCCATGGCTACAGCGCCAGCGGCACGACCTTCGCCCACCACTCGGTGAGGCCAGGGCCGGCCAAGCTGCTGTGGGACGCGGGGCATGACGTGTGGGTGCTGGACATGCGCACCAGCGCCGGCCTGCCGACGGCGACGCTGCCGTGGACCTTCGAGGAGTCCGCCTTCAACGACATCCCGCTGGCCGTGGACCGCGTGCTGCGCGAGACCGGGCATCGGCGTCTGAACGTCTTCGCGCATTGCATGGGCTCGGTGATGCTGCACATGGCGCTGCTGGAGCCGCGCGAGCAGCCCTGGGAGCGCCACCACCCGCTGCGCGCGCTGCTGAAGGACCGGATCGCGAAGCTGGTGATCTCGCAGGTGACGCCGCTGATGGTGATGTCTCCGACCAACAGCCTGCGTGGCGTGCTGATGCAGTACCTGCGGCCCTACCTGCCGATGGACGGCTACACCTTCCGGCCCGACGGTCCGCCGACGCTGGTCGATCATCTGCTCGACCGGCTGCTGGCCAGCCTGCCGTATCCGGATGAGGAGTTCGACCTCGAGAACCCGCCGCCGTGGCCACCCTGGCGCATGCGCCGCACGCCGTGGACGGCGACGCGGCATCGCATGGACCTGCTCTACGGGCGGGACTTCGCGGCGGCGAACGTCGATCAGCCGGTGCTCGATTTCATCGACGACCACTTCGGACCGCTGAACATGGACACCGTCGCGCAGGCGATCCACTTCGCGCGCTGCCACGAGATCACCGACTGGCAAGGCGCGAGCGTCTACCTCGACAGTCTGGCCAAGAGCCTGGCGCTGCTGGAGGCCTTCCCGGTGCTGTCGCTGCACGGCGAGGACAACGGCCTGTGCAGCGCCGACAGCGCCGAGTTGCTCAAGGACTATTACGACCAGGCCGCGCCGGGTCGCTACCGCTATCGCGTGATCGCCGGCCATGGCCACCAGGACTGCCTGATCGGCCGCCATGTGGCGACGCAGGTGTTCCCGCATGTGCTGGCCTTCCTCGCCGAGGAGTCCCAGCCATGAACGGGGCGAGACGCCGTACCGCCGTCAGCGGGTTGCTGATCGGTGCCGAGGCGCCCGGACATCGGGTCGAGCGTGCGGCGCCGGTGCATGGCCGGGTGCCGCTGCTGACCGCCTTGCGGCCGGAGCGCGGTTGGCCGCACTGGCTGCTCTGGGTACCGATGCGCTGGCGCGGCGGCTGGGACTACGAGCGCCTGCCGCTGCCATGGCGGCTGGAGGCTTTCGTGCCGCCGGGCGTCGGGCGGCCCGGCGATCCCTGGCGCGGCGCGGTCGCCGTCGAGCACTTTCCCACCTCGCCGCGCCGAGGCGTACGCGGTGAGGCAGTGGCAGAGGTCGCCAGCGATCGCCCCGATGGGGGCGCGGACCTCGAACGTGCCGATGACGACACGGCGATCGACCTCGATCTGAGCGGCCTGCTGCTGCTGGCGCTCTACCTGGAGCCGCGCGCGTTGGCGATGGAGGGCGCGCATCGCGGCGTCATGCACGAGCTGCGCGAGGATGAATTGCAAGCGCAGGTCGAGGGAGCGCTTGAACAGTTGCTGGAACTGCCGCCGCACCGCTGGGCCCACGGCTTCGTGCCGTCGCCTGAAGCGACCGCCTCCGATGACGTCGACCTCTGCTTCGTACTCGCGGCCTGCCAGTACCCGCCGGGGCTGCTCGATGTGAGCCCGGGCTGGGAGCTCGACGCTGCCCAGGCGGGACCGGCACTTGCGGCGCTGGCGCGGCTGCATCGCTTCACGCGGTCGACGGCGCGGGGGCGAGCCTGCTCGCTGGTGCTGTTCGCCGGTGACCAGATCTACGCGGACGCGAGCGGCGGGCTGGCGGACTCGCGCAGCGGCGTCGAGCGTTACGGGCGGGGCTATGGGGAGTTCAAGGCCGGTCCGGTGCGGCTGCTGCCGCCGACCGTCGCCCGCCTCGTGCATGCGCCCGACGATCACGAGATCGTCGACAACTGGGAGCCGGCCCCCGGCGCCAGCCATGCGGGCAAGGGGCCGTGGTTCGATGTCGCGCGGCAGGCGGCCTGGGACCACCGCTGGGAAGCCGGCGCGCGCGTCGGCGGACCGGAACTGATGTGGCACGACTTCGACTGGCGCGGCGCTGCCTTCTTCATCGCCGACGCGCGCGGCGAGCGCGAGGCGCGGCGGGTCGCCAACTGGTCGACGGCGCGCCTGTGGTCGACCGCGCAGCGCGACGCCTTCGAGGACTGGCTCGGCCGCGCGCAGGGGCGGCTCCGGTTCATGGTGTCGGGATCGCTGCCGCTGCCGCGGCGCCGCACGACGGCGGAGCACGCGGCGAGCTGCCTGCGCTCCGATGCCTGGGACGGCTATCCGAACAGCCTGCATGAGCTGCTCGCCGCGGCCTGGCGGCAGCGCGCGAGCGGCCTGGTGTTCCTGTCCGGCGACGAGCATCGCTCCGGCTGGCTGAGCGCGCAGATCGAGGCGATCGACGGCGGCGACCCGGCGCCGGTGCGCATCCATTCGGTCCACAGCTCGGCGCTCTACGCGCCCTGGCCGTTCGCGGTCACCGCGGCGGAGGAACTGGCCGCGCCGGACGTCTTCGAGTTCGTCGAGTCGGGCGGGCGGCGTCTGCGCTGCGTGGTCGGCGCCTGGCAGGACCATCCCGGCGACGGCTTCGCGGTGCTGCGCGCGAGCCCGCGTGGCGTCGAGCTCTGGTTCGATCGGGCCGGCCCCGCGCGGGAGGCGCCCGATGGGTGGCTGTCATGGCCTGCATGCGACACTGCCGGATGACCGAAATCGAGCTGCGCTTCCAGATCCCCGCATCGCAATCGCCCGCGGTCCGCCGCTGGGTCGCCGGCAGCCTCCAGGCGCCGGCCACGGAAGAACGGCTGCAAGCCATCTACTTCGACACGCCGGCACGCGACCTCGCGCAGTCCGGCTTCGCGTTGCGATTGCGCCGTGAAGGCGAGGTCTGGGTGCAGACGCTCAAGGGCGCCGCGCCGGACGGCATGACCCGCCTCGAACACAACGTCGCGCTCGGTGACGCGACGCCTGCGCTCGATGTCGCGCGCCACGCCGACCATCCGGCCGGACGGGCGCTGCAGGCACTGATCGACACGCTGCCGGCCGGCGCGCTGCAGGCGCTGTTCCGCACCGACATCACCCGCCTCAGCCGGACGCTGCGCACGCGGCATGGCGTGGTCGAGCTGGCGCTCGACCAGGGAGCGCTGCTCGCTGGCGAGGGCGAGTCGCTGCGATCGACACCGGTCGCCGAGCTGGAGATCGAGCTCAAGAGCGGCCAGCCGCGCGCGGTGCTCGAGGTCGCGCGGGTGTGGGCGATCGAGCGCTTCGGGCTGTCGCTGGAGCTGCGCACCAAGGCGCTGCGGGGCGACTTGCTCGCGCGTCAGGCCGAGGTCGCGCCGGTGGCCCCATCCAAGCCGGTGCGGTGGACCGAGGGTCAGTCCCGCGAGGCGGCGCTGGGCGCCTTGCTGCGGGCCTGCCTGGAGCCGGTCGTGGGCAACGCCTCGCAGATCGCCAGTGGGCGCCATCAGCCGGAACACCTCCATCAGATGCGCGTGGGATTGCGCCGGCTGCGAGTCGGACTGCGGTTGCTCGCGGGCGATGACGAGCCGGCGATGCTGGCGCTGGCCGAAGGTGCCGGGCAACTGTCGCGCCGGCTCACCGTGGCGCGCGATGCCGACGCGCAGGCCGAGGCAGCGTGGCGGAAGGAGTTGCTGGCGGCCTGGCGTGCCGAGCGCCCGTCCGCGGCGCCGGCGCCGGCCGAAGCGCCACCTGCCGATGTGGCCGGCCTGCTGCTGACGCGAGAGGTCCAGGGCTGGATGCTCGCCGTCATCGGTTGGCTGGCGCGTCCGGTGCCCGATGCGGCGACCGGCGAGACCGCGGGCCTGGACGGTGTTCACGAGCGCATTGAGCAATGGCGCGCGACCGTGGACAAGCAGATCCGGCGTTTCGACCGGCTCGACGCCGAAGGCCGGCATCACCTGCGGCGCCGCTTGCGTCGCTTGCGGCTGGCCCTGGAACTGGGCGCCGCCGTGCCCGGTGGCGCGGCGGGTCGGCGGCTGTCGAAGAAGGAAGTCGAGGCGCGCGGCAAGCTGCTCGCGCGCGTCCACGAGGCCGCTCAGCGGCTCGGCGCGCTGAACGACCTCGAGGTCGGCCTGGCGCAGGCCCGCGAGCAACTGGCGATGGCGATGGCCAGCGGCGACGTGCCAGCCGCCGCGCAGGCCGGCTTCTCGCTGGGCTGGCTGCGACCTCGCCAGCGGCAGGCGCTGGAGCAGGCGCGCAAGGCGGTCCGGGCCGTCAAGCCGGCGAAGCCGGGCAAGCCCCCCAAGGGTCGCGGGAAGGGCTGAGCCCCGGCGCGGAGGCCGCCAGCGGGCGCGTGGTTTCCGTCAGGCGCCGCCACCCAGGGGCCGCGCGGCGCCCAGCATCTCGTGGACGTCGTGCGTCATCACCGCGAGGAACGCCGCCAGGCCGATGTAGTAAGCGGCGTACTCCCACTTCACCCGGGTCGGGACGGCGTAGTAGGTGAGGGCCTCCTCGCTGTCGGCGCGGTACTTCCAAGCCTTGACCAGTTGCGGACCGGCCATCAGCGCGATCAGCAGCAGCATCGGGCTGGGCCGGTACAGGAACAGCCCGACCAGCACCGGCACGCCGGCGAACCAGATCCGCGGCGACAGCACCGCGGTGATCCGGCCGCCGTCGAACGGCGAGAGGGGGATCAGGTTGAACAGGTTCAGGAAGAATCCGGCGTAGGAGACCGCCAGCAGCCAGTCCAGGTTCCAGCTCCGCGCCAGCAGGTAGCAGACGGTCGCGCCGACGGTGCCCAGCAGCGGCCCGCCGAGGCCGACATAGGCCTCGGTCTGCGCGTCGTGGGGCATGTGCTTGAGCTCGACCCAGGCGCCGAGGAAGGGGATGAAGGTCGGCAGGCCGACGTCCAGGCCCTTCTGGCGCGCGGCGATGAAGTGGCCCATCTCGTGCACGAACATCAGTGCGACGAAGCCCACCGCGTAGCGCCAGCCGTAGACCCAGGCGTAGAGCACCACCGACAGCAGCATGGTGCCGCCGCTGAGCAGCAGCTTGCTCAGCTTGGCGCCCGACAGCAGCAGCAACAGCAGCTTGGTCATCGCCTCAGGACTCCGCGGCTTCGGACTTCTTGCGGCCGAACAGCTTCAGGATCGCGCCGCCGAAGGCCACCACCGCCAGCAGGATGATCTTGGCGAACTTGAGGAAGAACGCGCCGACCACCGCCAGCAGGCCCAGCTTCTTCGCGCCGACGCCCAGCACCAGCGCGGCCAGCCCGTACTCGGCCACATGGTCGGTGCTGGCATTGAAGTCGGCGTAGCGCTTGCCCTCGTTGAACTCGAGCGCGCCCAGCAACTGCTTCGCATCGCCCTGGTACTTGGGCAGATCGTTCAGGCCGGTGACCAGGTTGAGCGACATGTAGCCCTCGCGGCCCAGCGCATAGGTGTTGTAGTTGACGCCCAGCGGCTCGTCGGCGGGCGCGCCGACCTCGCGCGACTTCATCGCCCACACCAGTCGGTGCGTGTCGGCGGCATAGGTCGGCTCCTGCGCCCAGCCGGTGATCTCCAGCGCGCGGCCGCCCATCTTCTTGCGCTCTTCGTTGCTGGCCTCGGTGCCTTCCTTGAAGCTCTTGAGCATGTCGGCGGCATCCCAGTGCTTGGCGTCGTCGTCCTTGATGTAGCCGGACTTCTCGAAGCGCAGCGTCGCGAACCAGTCGCCGTCGCCGCGCGGGAAGACCACCCCTTCCAGGTCGCTGTAGTCGCCGGGATTGCCCATCGCGTGCATCAGCTTGGCGGCATGCGGTTGCGGCACGTAGACCTTGCCCTCGGGCAGGTGCAGCACCGCCTGCGTGGACAGCTTGATGTCCTGCGGGCCCTTGACGATGTCGTTCTGTGCGGCGGCGATGACCTTGGCGAATTCGCTCTCGCCGGTTTGCGCCGAGACCGGCGCGGTGGAGAGGAACAGCGCGCCCAGCAGGGCGGCAGCGAAGGCCCGCAGCGCGCGGGTGGGGGTGGTGGCAAGCATGGGGACTCCCTCGAAACGGACGGATGCACCGGCCTCTGGCGGGCCGAAGGGAGCGAGTCTATCGATGCTCGACATCGGAAAAGTCGCACCTCCCCCTTCCGGGGGCGTCGTGTTGCGCCCGGAATGACAAATGACACACGGCCCGTCCGGGTGTTCCCCGAACGGGCCGTGTCGCGATCGGCGGACCGGGTGGTCCGCGATTCAGGCGGTGGGCGGGATCTCGCAGGCCCGACGAGCGCTGCGGAGCGCGCAGCGGGCCACGCCGCCGGTCAGGACGCGTTCTGCCACTGCTGCTTCAGCTGCTCCCACTTCAGGCGGGCCGCCTTCACATGGCGCTCCTTGACGTGACCGTAGCCGCGGATGTCCTCCGGGATGCGGGCCAGGTCGACGGCCAGGCCCAGGCGTTCGGCGCTCAGGCCCTTGGCCAGGATGGCGTCGATCGTCGCGCGGTAGTCGGCGATCAGCTGGCGCTCCATCTTGCGTTCCTCGGTGTGGCCGAACGGGTCGAAGGCGGTGCCGCGCAGGCCCTTCATCTTCGCCAGCAGGCCCATCGCCGGACGCACCCAGCCGCCGAAGGCGCGCTTTTGCAGATGGCCGTGGTCGTCCTTCTTGGCCAGCATCGGCGGGGCCAGGTGGTGCACGACCTTGAAGTCGCCTTCGAACTGGCCCTTGATCTTGTCCAGGAAGCCGGTGTCGGTGTGCAGGCGAGCGACCTCGTACTCGTCCTTGTAGGCCATCAACTTGAACAGATAGCGCGCGACCGCCTCGGTCAGGCGCGTGCCGCCCACCGGCTTCTCCGCCTGGCGGACCTTCTCGACGAAGGCGCGGTACTGCTCGGCGTAAGCGGCGTTCTGGTAGGCGGTCAGGAACTCCACGCGCTTGGCGATCAGCTCGTCCACGCCCTGGCGCTTGACGAAGTTGATCACCTGCTGCGCGGCGAACAGCGACTGCACGGCGGCCAGGTCATGGGCGCAGCGACGGCCCCATTCGAAAGCGGCCTTGTTGTTGTCGACCTGCACGCCGTTGAGCTCGATCGCCCGCATCAGCGCGGCATGGCTCAGCGGCACGCGGCCCTTTTGCCAGGCGAAGCCCAGCATCAGCGGGTTGGTGTAGAGCGAGTCGCCCAGCAGCTTCACCGCGACCTCTTCCGCGTCGAACATGCCCAGGTGCGAGGCGCCGACGGCCTTCTGCACCGCGGCTTCGCAGGCCGCGCCGGGGAAGGACCAGTTGGCGTCGTTGACCAGCGTGGCGGTGGGCGAGCCGTGCGTGTTCAGCGCGACGAAGCTGCGACCTTCGCGCATGACGGCCAGCGTCGTCTTGTTGGCCGCGACGATGGAATCGCAGGCGATGACCAGGTCCGCCTCCGCGGTGCCGACCTTGGTGCAATAGATCGCTTCCGGCGTGTTGGCGATCTGGATGTGGCTCCAGGTCGCGCCGCCCTTCTGGGCCAGGCCGGCGGCGTCCTGCGTGACCACGCCCTTGCCCTCGAGGTGGGCCGCCATTCCGAGCAGTTGCCCGATCGTGATCACGCCGGTGCCGCCGACGCCGGCCACCACGATGCCCCAGGCCTCGACCGGGTTGGGCACCAGCGGCTGCGGGATCACCGGCAGCGAGGCGTCGAAGGGGCTGACGCGCTTGTCCTTCTTGGGCTTCTTCAGCTCGCCGCCCTCGATGGTGACGAAGCTGGGGCAGAAGCCCTTCACGCAGCTGAAGTCCTTGTTGCAGGTGTTCTGGTTGATCTGGCGCTTGCGGCCGAACTCGGTCTCCAGCGGCTCGACCGACAGGCAGTTCGATTGCACCGAGCAATCGCCGCAGCCTTCGCAGACCAGCTCGTTGATGACGGTGCGCTTGGCCGGGTCGGCCAGCTTGCCGCGCTTGCGGCGGCGGCGCTTCTCGGTGGCGCAGGTCTGGTCGTAGATGATGACGGTGGTGCCGGGGATCTCGCGGAACTGGCGCTGGATGGCGTCCAGCTCGTCGCGGTGGTGGACGGTGACACCGGCGGCGAGCGGCTTGCCGTCGTACTTCTCCGGTTCGTCGGTGACGATGACCAGCTTGGCGACGCCTTCGCTGATCAGGCTGTTCATGATCTGCGTGACGCTGTGGCCTTCGGGGCGCTCGCCCACCTGCTGGCCGCCGGTCATCGCGACGGCGTCGTTGTAGAGCACCTTGTAGGTGATGTTCACGCCGGCCGCGATCGACTGGCGGATCGCCAGGATGCCGCTGTGGAAGTAGGTGCCGTCGCCGAGGTTGCTGAAGATGTGCTTCTCGTCGGTGAACGGCGCCTGGCCGACCCAGGGCACGCCTTCGCCGCCCATCTGGGTGAAGGTCGCGGTGTTGCGGCCCGGCATCCAGGTGACCATGTAGTGGCAGCCGATGCCGCCGACGGCGCGCGAGCCGTCCGGCACGCGGGTGCTGGTGTTGTGCGGGCAGCCGGAGCAGAACCACGGCGTGCGGTCGGCGCCGCCGGCGGTCTTCTCCTCGGACTTGAGCGACTGCTCCTTGGCGTCGATCAGCGCGACGCGCGTGTCCAGGCGCGCGGCGGTGTCGGCGTCCACGCCCAGCTTCTTCAGGCGCTTGGCGATCGCGCGGGCGATGATGGCCGGCGTCAGGTCGGCCTGGGGACGCAGCAGCCAGTTGCTGCTGGGGTTGGGCTGGCTCCACTCGCCGCCGCTGCGGTCGCCGTCGGTCTCATCGAACTTGCCCAGCACATTGGGGCGGACGTCGGGGCGCCAGTTGTACAGCTCTTCCTTGAGCTGGTACTCGATCATCTGGCGCTTCTCCTCGATGACGAGGATCTCCTGCAGCCCGGTGGCGAAGTCGCGGGTGATGGTCGCTTCCAGCGGCCAGACGACGTTGACCTTGTGCAGCCGGATGCCCAGGCGGCGGCAGGCGTCGTCGTCCAGGCCCAGGTCGTGCAGCGCCTGGCGGGTGTCGTTCCAGGCCTTGCCGGAGGCGATCAGGCCGATGCGGTCGTTCGGCGTGCTGATGACGTTGTGGTTGAGCTTGTTCGCGCGGACGTAGGCGAGCGCGGCGTACCACTTGAAGTCCATCATCCGGGCTTCCTGGTCCAGCGGCGGATCGGGCCAGCGGATGTGCAGGCCGCCCGGGGGCATCTGGAAGTCGGTGGGCAGGACGATGTCGACGCGGTCGGGATCGATCGAGACGCTGCTGGAGGACTCGACGATTTCCTGGATCGTCTTGAGCCCGGACCACAGGCCCGAGAAGCGGCTCATCGCGAAGGCGTGCAGGCCCATGTCGAGGATGTCCTGGACGCTCGACGGGAAGAACACCGGGAAGCCGACGGCCTTGAAGACGTGGTCGCTCTGGTGGGCGGCGGTGGAGCTCTTGGCGATGTGGTCGTCGCCGGCGATGGCGATCACGCCGCCATGCTTGCTGGTGCCGGCCATGTTGGCGTGCTTGAACACGTCGATGCAGCGGTCGACGCCGGGACCCTTGCCGTACCACATGCCGAAGACGCCATCGAACCTGGCCTTCTCCGGGAACAGCGCCATCTGCTGCGTGCCCCAGACGGCGGTGGCGCCGAGTTCCTCGTTGACCCCGGGCTGGAAGACGATGTTCTGCTTGGCCAGGTGCTTCTTGGCGGCCATCAGCGCCTGGTCGTAGCCGCCCAGCGGGGAGCCGCGGTAGCCGGAGATGAAGCCGGCGGTGTTCAGGCCGGCGATGGCGTCGCGGGTGCGTTGCAGCATCGGCAGGCGGACCAGCGCCTGGACGCCGCTCATGAAGGCGCGGCCCTCGTCGAGTGCGTACTTGTCGTCCAGCGTGACCTTTTCTAGCGCACGCAGGATGTGTTCGGGCAAGGGGGCGTTCATGCGGGGAGTCTCCTGATGGGTGGCTGACCTCCGGTCCCCGCTTGTGGCGGGGCCGTGTGCCGTGGCTGCCGTCGCGACGCCAGTATGGGCGCGCGCGGAAAACGCAGCGAACAGTGTAGGAAACAATGCCCGGCGAGTGTTTGCTCGTTCTGCGCCGCCGGCCGCTGTTTGAGCAAGAATCTTTCCCGAAACTGGCAGAGGAGTTCGTATGGCATCGAAAAACGGCGTCTCAGGGAAAACCATGAGGGTGCCGGCGGGTGCGGCGGGCGCCGACGAACCGGAGGATGCGGGCGGGCCGGCCGGAGCAGGCGGCGGCCCGGCGAGCGGCGAACTGGACCGGTATCACGTGGCGATCCTGGCCGAGTTGCAGCGCGAGGCGCGGCTGTCCAACGCGGAACTGGCGGCGCGGATCGGCCTGTCGCCGGCGCCGACCTGGCGCCGGGTGCGGTGGCTGGAGGAGCAGGGCTTCATCACCGGCTATCGCGCGGAGATCGACCGCCGGCGGCTGGGCCTGGGCGTGCTCGCCTTCGTGCGGGTGGATGCGGACCGCAACAACGGCGCGGCGACGAAGGAGCTCGAGGAAGCGATCCGGCAGCTGCCCGAGGTGATCGCCTGTCACTACATCAGCGGGGCGGGCACCTTCGAGCTGGAGGTGATGGCGACCGACCTGGATGCGTTCAGCCGGTTTTCTATCGACACGCTGCTGAACCTGCCGAATGTGAAGGACATCCACACGAGCTTCTCACTGGGCGAGGTGAAGGCGGGCGGAGCGCTGCCGTTGGGGCATCTGAAGCCGAAGGGGTGAGGGGAAGGCGGGGTAGGAACAGTTCAGAGGCTGTTTATTGCCTTTACAGCCTGGGATTGGTATTCTTTGATAACAACCTCTAGGCTGTTAATTCAACGAACAGCCTTTAGGCTGTAGATCCAGTCAACAGCTCACAGCCTGTATGCCGAACTTCCCTGTCAGGACACCCGATCAGTTGCCGGCCCTGCTGCAGGCCTTCCGCAAGGAAGCCGGCCTGACGCAAAGCGAGGTGGCGCTCCGTCTGGGCGTCACGCAGCAGACCTACTCGGCCCTGGAGCGCAATGCCAACACGGTCGGTGCCGCACGTTTGATCAAGCTGCTGAACATCCTCGGGGTCGAACTGACCCTGGCCAAGCCATCGCCACAGCCTGCCCCATCCCCTCGCGGTGGTCCGGGTGACGATCAGCCGGTGTGGTGACGCCATGGGACAACGCGCACGAACCCGCACGCTCGGGCTCTGGATGAATGGTATGCAGATCGGCACCTGGAGCCTGGCCAGGAATGCGCCGGACACACTCCGGTACGACCGAGCCTGGGTCGAATCGGCGCAGGGGCGACCCTTGTCGCTGTCCCTCCCTTTCACGCCGGGCAATGCTCCGCATCGCGGCGAGAAGGTTCACGCCTATTTCGAGAACCTGCTGCCGGACAGCAAGGACATCCGGGAGCGCTTGGCACGTCGCTTCAACACGGGCTCGACCGACGCGTTCGACTTGCTGACGGAAATCGGCCGCGACTGCGTGGGCGCGCTGGAGATCCTGCCGGAGGGGAAGGTGTCGACCGGTCCGGCGGAGGTGCAGGCCAAGCCGCTGAGCGAGGCCGAGGTTGCCCAGGATCTGCGGGGCGCGACGACGCCCCAGGCGCTGAACTGGGGCGGTGACGAAGACGAGTTCCGCATCTCCATCGCCGGCGCCCAGGAGAAGACGGCGCTGCTGCGAGTGGACGGCCGTTGGTATCGGCCACGAGGCAGCACGCCGACCACGCACATCTTCAAGCTGCCCCTCGGGCTGATCGGCGGCATGAAGGTGGACATGCGGAATTCCGTCGAGAACGAATGGCTCTGCGCGCAGATCCTGAGGGAATTCGGGCTGCCGGTGGCGGCCTGCGAGCCCCTGCACTTCGAGGATGTGAAGGCGCTGGTGGTCGAGCGATTCGATCGAGCGTGGTGGACGCCGCGGGAGGGCGCCAGACGCCTGGTCCGCCTGCCGCAGGAGGACATGTGCCAAGCCCTCGGCGTGCCTCCCGACGCCAAGTACGAAGCCGACGGCGGGCCCGGGATGGATCAACTCCTCGATCTGCTCGATGGCTCGGTGGCGCAGGGGGAGGACAAGCGGGTCTTCTTCAAGGCGCAGTTGCTCTTCTGGATGCTCTGTGCGACCGACGGCCACGCGAAGAACTTCAGCCTGCACCTCCGGCCAGGAGGTCGATATCAGCTCACGCCGCTCTATGACGTGCTGTCGGCCTATCCGGTTCTGGGCGAAGGCCCGGGCAAGCTGTCGCCGCACAAGGTCAGGATGGCCATGGCGGTGCGCTCGAAGAATGCGCATTGGAAGATGCGAGATATCCTCCGGCGCCACTGGATCGCGCTCGGCGCGAGGCATGGTGTTGTCATGGAAGACGGCCGCGATGTCGGAGCGCTGATCGACGAGGTGGTGGCGCGCACGCCGTCGGTCATCCAGGCTGTGCGAGGGCAGTTGCCGGACGATTTCCCCGAGGACGTGGCCGAGGCGATCCTGGGCGGTCTCCAGGCGGCGGCGGAACGGTTGGGCGTCGGGCGCTGATCCCTCGCCAGCCGCGCCGTCGATGGGGTCGGACCTGCGATCGGTTCCCGCCACACGCATCCGCTGTACCGGTCGCCCTCGCAAGTCCCTGTACCGGGCCGGCGCGCAAGCCCACTGGCATAGTCGGCGCTCCCCCGCTCGCCTCGGCCGCCATGACGCTACCGCTCCGCCATTTCCTGCTCGCGCTGTCCGTGGTCGCCATCTGGGGAAGCAACTTCGTCGTGATCCGCTGGGGCCTGGACGCGTTCCCGCCGCTGCTGTTCGCCGCGCTGCGATTCACGCTGGCCACCTTGCCGGCGATCTTCTTCCTGCCGCGGCCGAAGGTCGGCTGGCGCAACCTCGCCGCCTATGGCGCCTTCGTCGGCGTCGGCCAGTTCGGCCTGCTCTACCTGGCGATGCGCTCGCAGATCTCGCCCGGGCTCGCCTCCCTCGTCATCCAGACCCAGGTCTTCTTCACCCTGCTGCTGGCCATGCGCATGAGCGGCGAACGCGTCCAGGGCTTCCAGTGGCTGGCGCTGACCATGGCCGCGGGAGGCATCGGCGTCATCGCGTCGCACACCGACGGCAGCACCACCGTGCTCGGCCTGGCGATGGTGCTGCTGGCCGCCTTCAGCTGGTCCAGCGGCAACATCGTCGGCAAGCGCGCCGGCGCGGTGAACATGCTCGCCTACGTGGTCTGGAGCAGCGCCTTCGCCGCGCCCCCGCTGTTCGCGCTCTCCTTCGTCGTCGAAGGCCCGGCCCGCATGGGCGAGGCGCTCCAGCATGCCGGCCTCGGCGCCTGGGCCGCGGTGCTCTGGCAGGCGGTCGGGAACACGCTCTTCGGCTACGGCGCCTGGAGCTGGCTGCTCTCGCGCCATGCCGCCGCGACCATCGTCCCGATGGCGTTGCTGGTGCCCGTCTTCGGCATGAGCTGCTCCGCGCTGCTGCTGGGCGAAGGCCTGCCGCCCTGGAAGCTGGTGGCCGCGGCGCTGGTGATCAGCGGCCTGGCGGTGAACCTGTTGTGGCCGCGGATGCGCGGCGTGCTGCGCCCCGCATGACCGCCTCGGCCGCGACGGCTGTGCCTGTCGCCGCCGGTTGGGCGGCGGACCGGACGCGATGCGTGGACCAACGCCTGGCGCAACTGGCGCGACGCCTGACCCGATATCTGGCGGCCGCCGCGCTCGCGCTGGCGTGGTCCGGCGCGCTGGCCCAGTTCGTGCCGCCGGAGGCGGGGAAGACGCCGGCCGCTCCCGCGGTGCGGGACCAGGAAATCGCTGAATGCCGACCTGGCGAGCGCCAGACCTGGGGCGATGGGCGCGACCGCCCGATCGCCTCGCGCGCGCTGCGCTTCGCCTACCGCCACGACAACGCGCCGCCCTGGTTCAGCGAGTCGCAGGTGATGGCGCTCGTGACGCGCTCGGCCGAGGCCTGGTCCGCTTGCGGCCTCAAGCTCACCGTCATCGCAGTGACGCGCGGCCAGATCCCGCCCGAGGACGCCATCCAGATCCTGTGGAGCGACGTCGGCAGTCGCGGCCAGTTCGCGCTGGCCAACGTGGGCGCGCGCAGCCTGTCGATCGGGCCGGCCCTCTTTGCACTGCTGCGTGAGCGCAATCCGGGACATCCGGCGGCGCAGACGCTGCAGATGGTGCTGTCGCATGAGATGGGGCACTTCCTCGGCCTGATGGCGCATTCGAAACGGTGCGTCGACACGATGTCCTACTACGACAACGGCAAGGGCGAACGCTGCATGCTGCGCGATCCGAAAAGCTGGGGCAGCGTGGTCGAGTACCGCTCGACGCTGCCCACCGCCTGCGACATCGAGCGCTGCCGCGCGCTCAACCGCTGAGTCCGCGTCGACCGGAGGTGCACCGCCACTTCGCCGGCGTATGCTGCCGCGATGAACCCGACACGCCGCCTCGTCCTTCTCGCCGCGCTGCTCGGCGCCAGCGCCGCCGCGATGGCGCCCGCCCGCGCGCAGGGGCCGAAGCAGAACCTGCAGGTCGAGCTGCGCTGGGTCGAGTCCGAGCTCAGCGGCGCCACCGTCGCCGGCCTGCGTGACGGCAGCACCGTCGTGAGCACCGGCGGCAGCGTTTCGGCGCGCGGCGGCGTGACGCTCTCCACCGAGAACCGCGAGCAGCGCCAGCAACTCTTCCCGCGGCTGCTGGTGCTCAACGGCGCGCAGGCCTCGTTCACGATGACCGAATCGACACCGATCCAGTGGGTCGACGTCGCGCTGGACCGCCAGCAGGGCGAGCGCGATCGCGTGGTCGTCGTGCCGCGCCAGGGCCTGGCCGAGCGGGTGCGTGGCATCGTCGTGCGGCCCAGCTGGCCGGGCGGTCGCAGTCCGGTGAACGTCGAGGTGCGGGCCTCGGACCAGGCGCAGCTGCCCTCCGGCGGCGCCTACGGGACCGCGCTGCCGGAAGCCCAGCAGCGGCCCAGCACCGACGTGCTCAGCACCGTGCAGGCGCCGCTGGGCATCTGGGTGACGATCGCCCGCACCGGCAGCGTGACCTCGAGCGCCAGCCGCAATGTCTACAGCACCCGCGACGCGGAGGTCCAGAAGCTCCGGGAACTCCAGTTGCGGGTGGACATCGCACCCTGAGCGGAAGTGGCTCCATAAAGGTCTCGTCGAGAGCGCCGATCCTGCTGATTGGTATTTGACTGGTGTTAGTTTGTCGATCGATCGGCTAAGCTCCGGTGTCCTTTGGAGACCTGCATGCCCGCTCGAGTCCTGTCTCATCTTCCGACCCCGTTGACCGCTGCGCTGGCTTCGCTGGGGGCCATCGCCGCCTCCGCCGCCATCGCCGCGACGCCGGCACCTGCCGCGCCGACCGAAGCGCCCGGTTATCCGCTTTTCGGCGGCAAGCCGGTCGAGTTCGAACGCACCGGCAACAAGGTGGTCGGGGTCTATGTCCCGAACTGGGAGCCGGTCGAGCTGATCGAGCGCGTGCCGCCGCAGAACCTCACCCATGTGCTTTACGCCTTCCTGCGCCTGTGCGGTCCCGGCCAACTGGAGAAGGACGCCGCCAAGTGCGTGGGCAAGCAGGACTTCGAGATCGGCACCGGGCCGGTCGATGCGCGCTTCGATGCCGCGTTCCAGCGCTACAAGCAGCGTGCGCCGCATCTGAAGATCGTCGCGTCGATCGGCGGCTGGGGCGGGTCGGATCCGATCTTCCACCTTGCCGGCGATCCGGCCCGGCGCGCGGTGTTCGCGGCCTCGGCGCAGCGCTTCCTGCGTGAGCATCCGTCCTTCGACGGGATCGACATCGACTGGGAGCACCCGGGCAACAACGGGGCGGCCAACGGTGTGCAGCTCGGCAGCCCGCGCGACGGCCAGTCCTATGCCGAGCTGATGGCCGACCTTCGCCGGGCGCTGGACGCGCTGACCGCCGAAACCGGCCGTCCCTACCTGCTGACCACGGCGGTCAATCCGATGGATTCGATCGTCGGCAAGATCAATTTCAAGGACGCCGCGAAGCCGCTCGATCTCGTCTTCATGATGAGCTACGACTTCTACGGCATGTGGTCGCCGGTGGCCGGTCATCACACCGCGCTCAGGGCTTCCTCGCCCTCGGCGGACGACAGCCTGGAGCGCGCGGTGCGCAACCTGGAGACGGCGGGCGTGCCTCGCGCGAAGCTGGTGGCCGGCGTGGCGATGTACGGCCGCGGCTTTACCGGTGTCGGCGAGACGCGGGCCGGCGCGGCCAAGGCCGGCGCCTATCCGGGCGCGGAAGGCGCGCAGGGTTATCGCGAGATCGCCGGACGCCTCCTCGACGCGAAGGGCAACGGCCGTGCGGGCTACCAGTCCACCTGGGATCCGGTGACGCAGTCGTGGTCGCTGTACCACCCGAAGCTGAAGCTGTGGATGGGCTACGACGATCCGCGGGCGGTGCTGGCCAAGGGCCGCTTCGCTCGGGAGCTCGGCTTGGCGGGCGTCTTCGCCTGGGAACTGAGCCAGGACAACGGCGACCTGCTCAATGCGATGAACCGCGGCGTCGGCAACCTGCCGCTCGCCAGCGGCGCGGCTTCGGTGCAGAAAGAACCGCGTCGGTAACTCGCGGCCGGCATGCCGGGCCTACGATCGCGCCATGACCGCACCGACCCCCCTCGACCTGCCGGCCGACAGCGCCGCGCCCGCGCGCCTGCGCATCGCCCTCATCGCCCACGACGGCAAGAAGGACGAGATGGTGATGCTCGCCACCGAGTTCGCCGACTTCCTCGGCGGCTGCGAGTTGATCGCGACCGGCACCACGGGTTTGCGCCTGACGGCCGAGGTGGGGCTGGCGGTCGAGCGCATGCTGTCCGGTCCTCACGGCGGCGACCTGCAGATCGGCGCACGGCTGGCGGTGGGGCAGATCGACGCGGTCGTGTTCCTGCGCGACCCGATGACGCCGCAACCGCATGAACCCGACATCAACGCGCTGGTCCGCGCCTGCGACGTGCACGACGTTGCCTGCGCCACCAACGTGGCCAGCGGCCGGCTGATGCTGCGGTCGTTGCAGGTGCTGGGCGCTTCGGGCGGCGGTCGGGAGTAGAGTCTTCCGCCGACGCTGGCGACCCGTCGATCGCCGGCCGACGACAAGGAGACTCCGATGCAACGACGTTCCCTGATCGCCGCGGCGACCGCGATGCCGGTGGTGATGGCGCTGCCATCGCGAGGCCAGGCGCAGACGCTGGCGGCCGAGCAGCAGTGGTTCATCTTTCTCGAGACCGGCCGGCCGGTGCCGGAAGACAAGGCGGCCGTGGCGGCGATGCAGGCCGGGCACCTGGAGAACTTCAAACGGCTTTTTGCCGACGGCAAGCTGTTCGCGGCCGGCCCGATGCGCGACCCGGCGCGGGTCAAGCGCGGCATCGTCGTGGTTCAGGCGCCCAACCGGCAAGTGCTGATGAGCTACTTCCAGTCCGACGAGTACGTCCGCGAGGGCTACATGACGGTCAACGCGCAGCCGGCGACCGTCCACCAGGCGCTGAACCACACCGGCATCGACCCGAACGGCATCGAGGAGCACCGCATCGTGCTCTTCAGCCGCGCGGAGGAGAAGGACCGGGAGGCGGTGCCGGTGTTCCTCAAGCGCGCGCTCGACGAAGGCGTCATCGGCGCCTGGTACTCGCTGGAGGACGGCCCGATCGGGGAAGTCGTCTTCATGCGCGGCACCGACGAGACGGCGCTGCGCAAGACCATGGTCGAGTACCCCGGACTGTCCGACCAGCGGGTCACGATGAAGATCTGGGCGCAGTGGTTGGGGAAGGGCGTGTTGAAGTAGCGGCGAGCGCCGTTCGCGCCGACGGTGAAGCGCGGCTGCTTTGGTCATCAGAAGCTCCATTTTTCGGTCATTTGGTGAATATGATGACCAAATGAGCAAGGTCAGCCCCCTTTCCATCCTGGACCGCCAGTTGCTCCTCCAACTGGGCGAACGGTTGCGGCGCCTGCGCAAGGCCCAGGGGCTGGGGACGGTGGAGATGGCCGCCCAGGTCGGCATCACTCGGAACACCTTGAGAGCGGTGGAATCCGGGGATCCCGCGCCTTCCATGGGCAGCTATCTGCGCGTGATGGCGGTCCTGGGTGTGAGCGGCGAACTCGCCTTGCTGGCCGGCGATTCCTTGCAGCCGCCACCTGCGGACTCTGCCGCTGCGAGGTCTCGCCGGGACGCGCCGTTGGTGCGTGTGCTTGTCTCGGCCGGCGAAACGAAGCATCGACTGCAGGACCTTCAGAGCCTTGCGTTGCATGAGGAAGCCGTGCGGCGCGTCAAGGCGGATCCATCCCTCGTCCAGCGCGCGCAGGAGACGCTGGAGCGTTGGCTCGCGGCGGGCGACGCCCGCTCCGCGGTGCTCTGGCGGGAATGGCAGGACATCCTGCACGCCAGGGCCTGGCGCAAAGTGCTTGGCGCCACGCGGCGAGCTCAGCAGTTGCGACAAGCCTCTCCGCTGGTCACGATCTTGCCGGACGAGGTGCGACAACACATCTTGAGGCAGGTGAAGCAACTGAAGACAGGCGTCATGCTTGGCCCGGATACCGGCACCCCGCCGGACGGGCCAGGACAGACACCTTGAAGCGCCAGGAACTCGAACACATCATCCGCGCCAGCGGCGACATCACGGACCAATACGAATTCGTGATCCTGGGCAGCCAGTCCATCCTCGGCACCGAGCCCCACCCCGACGAGGTGTTCATCGTCTCCATGGAGGCCGACATTTATCCGCTGCACGCGCCCCAGCTGGCCGACCGGATCGATGGAGCGATCGGTGAAGGCTCCCGCTTTCATGACACCTATGGCTACTACGCCCAGGGCGTCGGCCCGGATACCGCGGTGCTTCCCGATGACTGGATGACACGCGTGCGCCGGGTGCAGAACGGCAACACCAATGATCGGGTCGGTTACTGCCTGGGCGTGGTGGACCTTTTTCTCGCCAAGGCGGTCGCGGCGCGCGACAAGGACCGCGAGTTCTGCCTGGCGCTGCTGGCGCAGGGCTATCTTCGGTCGGAAGACGCGCTGTTGCTCACTGGGCGCATGGGCCTTGGCGACAAGGGGGAACGACGGCTTCGCGCCACGATCAGGCGCTGGTCGGAGGCGGCGCGTGCGACTCGACCGATTGAGGCCGACGACTGAGGCCCTTTCCGAGCGCTCACCGCGCCAGCGGCAGCGGATAGCTCGCCAGGCTCGCGTGGCCGGACCTGGACACCGCCTGCACGCCGAAGATCAGGTTGTCCTTGGACAGCGGCAGCGTCACCGTCGTGACCTTGCCGACGTCCTTCGCGCCCTCCCAGGCCTGCGACTCGCTGCGGCGCCAGACGACGCGGTAACCCGCCAGCTCCGGATCGGTGCTGGCCGTCCACAGCAGCGTCGTGTCGTTGGTCAGTTCCCGCGCGTCGATGCGCGCGCCCTTCACCGGGGCGGGCGCCCAGGCCAGCGTCGCCAGGCCCGCGAGGTTGATCCGCGCCACGTCGGCGACGTAGGCGAAGTCGACGAACTCCGGCAGGTCGCCGTAGACCACCCCTTGCTCGGTGCGCAGGTTCTGGTGCTGGTGGCGGAAGTCCTCGAAGGGCTCGGAGAAACGGACCGCCGCGTAGCCGCGCTCGAGGAAGGGCAGGTGGTCGCCGCCGCGCAGATAGCGGTCGCGGCGCTGGATCAGGTCGATGCGGAAGCCGGGCAGGTAGCGCTCGCCCTCCGCCTTGAGGTGGCGGCCGAACTGCTGCGTCGGCAGGTCCTCGCCGCCGCCGGCCATCGCCAGCGGCTGCAGTTGCTCGCGGATCGCCGCGTTGGTCTTGACCTCGTCCTCGTTGGCCGGGCTGTTGGCATTCGCGTTCACCAGCAGGCGCAGCAAGGGGTCGAAGCCGTCCGCGAACAGGCGCAGCCGCTTGGGATCGTGTTCGCCCTTGTCGCCGCGCGAGCTGCCGATGATGTCGTTGGTGATCATGCCCTCGACGTTCAGGCCCTGTGCCCGGGCCCGCCGCGCCCAGTGCCGCGCGCCCAGCAGCCCCTGCTCCTCGCCAGGCACCGCCATGAACACCAGGGTCGCGTCGAAACGCTGCTTCGCCGCCGCGCAGGCCATCTCCATGACGGCCGCGGTGCCGGAGGCGTCGTCGTTCGCACCCGGGGCCTCGCCCTGGGCATCCATGACGTCGCTGTTGCGCGAGTCGTAATGGCCGCTGACGACCAGCACCCGCTCGCGCGGCGTGCCGGCCGACGCGCCGGGCAGCGTGGCCACGACGTTGACGAGCTCGGTAGGCGACGCCAGCCGGTTGCCGGCGGGCTCGATGAAGGCATCCATCGTGACCTGCAGCCGACCGCCGGTCCTGGCGCTGCAGTCCTTGAGCTGGCGCTCGATCCAGCGTCGCGCCGCGCCGATGCCGCGCGTGTCGCTGGCGGTGTCCGACGCCGTGTGGCGCGTGCCGAAGCCGGCGAGCTTGCGGATCGTCTGCTCGATGCGCTCGGCCGAGATGTCCGCGAGCATCGGCGCGACGCGCGGATCGAGCGGTGGCGGTGCGGTCTCGGAGACGGCGCGCGCCGTGGCCGTCGTCGGCCCGGACGCCGGCGTGGTCTGGGCAAAGGCGGACGCGGCGATCAGGGCGCTGGCAGCGGCCGTGAGAGGGACCAGGCGAAGAGGACGGCTCATGGGCGATGAGGAGGAGTGGGTGGGCAGGCGAACGCGAGGGGCGGGCCCTCGCGGGCCAGGACGGGTCAGGCCAGGTGCTGCTTCAGGAAGTCCAGGGTGCGCGACCAGGCCAGTTCGGCCGCCGCCTCGTCGTAGACCTCCGGCCGCGTCTTGTTGAAGAACGCATGGTCGGCGACATAGCGATGGATGACGGGCTGCTTGCCGGCGGCCCGCATGCGCGTCTCGAGCGCGTCGACCTTCTCCGGCGTGCACCAGTCGTCGCGGGTGGCGAAGTGGCCGAGCAAGGGCGGCTCGATCCGGGCGGGATCGGCGAACTCGGCCGGCGGGATGCCGTAGAAGCAGACGGCCGCCTGCAGGTCCTTGACATGCACGCCGGCCGCGATCGTCAGGGCGCCGCCCATGCAGTAGCCCATCACGCCGACCTTGCCGCAACCCAGGTGCTCGCGCAAATGGTCCAGCGCGCCCTGCAGGTCCTGCGTCGTGGCGTCGGCGAAGTCCAGGCCGTTCATCATGTGGCTGGCCTCGTCGGCGTCCGCGGCGAGGCGGCCCCGGTAGAGGTCGGGCGCGAGCGTCGTGATGCCGGCGGAGGCCAGGCGCTCGGCGATGTCCTTGATGTGGGGCTTGAGCCCCCACCACTCCTGGATGAGGATCATGCCCGGCGCGCCGTCGCCGGCGCTGGCCAGATAGCCGGCGGTGCTTCCGCCGTCGGGGCGGTCGAATTCGATCATCTGTCCCATGTGGAACTCCCAGTGCGAGAACGGAGGATGGAAGGAAGAATCGACTCCCTCGAAGAACACCACGAGCGGCCCCCGCGGGCGGTCGCATCCTGAGGGAGGACCCTGTGAGTCTGCACGAGCAGTTGTACCAATGGACGGCCCGTCAGGGCCTGGATGCGAGCAGCGCACGCCGCTTGCGGGCGCTCAGCGGCCTCGATGATCCGCCACGCGATCCCTGGACGCCGCTGCGCCTGGGCGCCGGCGCGCTGGCGGCGGGGTTGATCGGCTTCGGGCTGATCCTGTGGGTGGCGGCGAACTGGGACGACTTCGGCCGTGCGATGCGCTTCGGCCTGCTCGAGGCGGTGACTACCGTCAGCCTCATCGCCGCGGCGCTGCTGGCGGCCTGGCGGGCACCGCTGGCGCTGGTGGCCTTCCTGACGCTGGGCGGCCTGCTGGCCTACTTTGGCCAGACCTACCAGACCGGCGCGGACACCTACCAGCTGTTCGCGCTGTGGGCCGCGCTCGGACTCCCGATCGCCTGGGCCGCGCGCTCCGACCTGGTGTGGACGCCCTGGGCGCTGGTCGTCGCCACCGGGATCGGGCTCTGGATGGAAACCTTCGGCGGGCATGGGTGGCGTTTCGACGGGTCCACGGTGCCGGTGCATGCGCTCGGCTTCGTCGCCTACGGCGTGCTGTGCGCGGGGCTGGCGCTGCGCCCTTCGGCGGCGTCCCAGCCCTGGGCCTGGCGGCTGGCGGTGCTGGCATCGGTGATCGCGGTCTCGGCGACCGCGCTGGGCGGACTGTTCGCGCGGCATGTGGCGCCGCAGTACTTCCTCGGCCTGGGCGTGATGGGCATCGGGCTGGTGCTGGCCTGGCGGCGCGCCGAGGTCTATGCGCTCAGCGCGCTGGCGCTCGCCGTGGACACGCTGCTGGTGGCGGGGCTGGCCCGGCTGGTCTACGACGCCAAGGGCGACCTCGGCGGCCTGCTCCTGATCGGCTTGGTCGCCTGCGGCCTGTTGGCCTTCAGCGTGAGCCAGATCATGCGGCGCGTGCGCGCCGTGGAGGCGCGGTCATGAGCGGCGAGGACTGGATCGAACGCGCACGGGTCGAGGGCCTGGCGCCGGCCGCCGACACGGAGACGCCGCGACCCTGGCCGGTCGTGCTGCTGACCGCGCTGGGCGCCTGGCTGGCGGTGCCGCCGTTCCTGCTGCTGTTCGCGACGCTGTTTGGCGGCGCCTGGGACCAGGGGCCGATGCCCTATGTCGAAGGGATCGCGCTGGTCGCTCTGGCCGTCGTGTTGCTGCGCGGGCGTTCGACGCCGCTGTTCCTGGAGCAGGCCGCGGTGCCGCTGCTGCCCACCGGCCTGGCCTGCCTCGGCTACGGGCTCGTGCGCGATCTGTCCCGCGCCGATGCGGCCTGGGTCGGGCTGCTCGTCGGCGCCGGGTTGATCGCGCTGCTGAAACAGGGATGGTTGCGACTGCTGCTGGGGGTCGGCATGGCGGTGCTTGCGGGCTTCCTGGGGCATCTGGCGCTGGAGGGCGTCGCGCCGCGCGACTGGTATGAGCGCGGCGGCGGGTTGTCGCTCGCCGCGGCTGCGCTGTTGCTGGCCGAGGGGCTGTTGCTGATGCTGCTGCAACGGCGCCTGGGGCGGGAGGCGCGCACGGCCGGGGTAGCGGCGGCCTTGGAGCCGGCGCTGGCCGGCTGGTGGATCAGCGTGCTGGCGATCCATGCGGTCGCGGCCGGCTGGTCCTTCGCCGCGGCCGGGCCGATGGGCGGCGGCGTCTTCACGCAAGAGGTGGCGAATGTGCTGACGCCCTCCCATCGGCTGCTGCTCGGGGCGAGCCGGGGGCTGTCGGTGCTGTTGACGCTCGCGGGTGCGCTCTGGCTGCTGCGTCGCTGGCGCCCGGTCGGCGCGATGCGCCTGCTGCCGCCGCTGGTCGTGCTGGCGGCGCTCGCCGCGCTGATGCCGGCGCTGGGCGGCATCCTGCTGCTGCTGGCGCTGATGGTCTCGACCCGTCGCTGGCGCCTGGCGATGCTGGCCGGCGCGGAGGCCGTGTGGGCGCTCGGCGCGCTGTACTACGAATGGCGCCTGCCCCTGGCGCACAAGTCGCTGGCGCTGGTCGTGGCCGGCGTGGCGTTGGCGGGTTGGGCACGCTGGCTGGCCGGGCACCCGGCGCCGGCGGCGAGCGCGCCGCGCACCGTGCTGGTGATGCGTGGCGCGCCGGCGGTCCTGATCGGCGCGGGCCTGCTGGTGCTCGTGCTGGTGAACCTCTCGATCGCCGGTCGCGAGCGGCTGATCGCCGAAGGCCGGCCGGTGTTCGTCAAGCTGGCGCCGGTGGATCCGCGTTCGCTGATGCAGGGCGACTTCATGCGGCTGAGCTACGAGTTGCCGGGCATCGACTGGCGCAGCCGGCTCGACCGCGAGATGCCGCTGCTCTGGGGCGAGCGGCCGCGGGTCGCGGTGCTGCTCGACGCGCGCGGGATCGCCCACTCGCCGCGGTTGCTCGGGCCCGGCGAGGCGCCGCCTCCAGGCAGCCAGCTGCTCACGCTGACGCCCAAGGGCGGCGGCTGGACCTTCGTGTCCGATGCCTGGTTCTTCCGCGAAGGCGAGGCCCAGCGCTGGGAGCCCGCCCGGTATGGCGAGTTCCGGGTGACGCCCGAGGGCAAGGGCCTGCTGGTGGGGGTGGTCGGCGAGGACCTGAAGCCGCTGTGACCGATCAACCGGCGGGGCCATCGGCGGCGCTGTCGGCGCCGCCCTCCGCCTCCGGGCCCCAGCCGTCGATGGCGACGTAGTACCGGGTCGAGCGGCCGGCGCCGACACGGCGCAGGAAGCCGAGTTCCTCGAGCTGCTGCAGTTCGCGCGAGGCGGTGGCGCGGGAGGTCGCGCCGATGCTCTCGTACTTGCGGGTGCTCATGCCGCCGGTGAAGCCGCCGGGGCCCGCGTCCAGGAGCAGGTTCACCACCTTGCGCTGACGCGACGTCAGATCCGCGGCGCGATGCTGCGTCCAGAAGCGCGATTTCGCCAGGGTTTGATCGATCACCTTGCCAGCGTCGACGCAGGACGCGCAGACCTGCTGGAGGAACCACACCACCCATCGCGTCACATCGACCGTGCGCGACTCCTGCAGCTGCTCGTAGTAGGTCTCCCTGACCTTCAACAGCTGCTGGGACATTCGGATCACGCGGCTCGAGGAGCCCATCTCGCGGGCCAACACGAGGTCGATGATGGAACGACCGACGCGACCGTTGCCATCCTCGAAGGGATGGATGCTCTCGAACCAGAGGTGCGCCAGCGCAGCGACCACCAGCGGATCGCGTCCGAGCGAGCCGTTGAACCAGCGCAGGAACAGTTCCATTTCCGCAGGTACCTGACGCGACGGGGGCGCTTCGTAGTGCACCTTCTCCCGCCCCTGCGGCCCGCTCACGATCTGCATCGGTTCCTCGTGGCTGCGATACGCGCCGACGGTGATCCGTCGCAGGCCGGAATAGCCGTCCGGAAACATCGAGGCCTGCCAGGCGCAAAGGCGCTCATGGGTCAGGGGGTCGGCGCTGCGGCCCACGGCGTCTTCCATGACGTCGAGCAGCCCCTCAATGTCGCGCGGTACATGAGGCCCTCGCCCTTCAGCCATGCCCAGACGACGCGCGACGGATGAGCCCACGGAAATCGGGTCGTAGCGCTCGCCTTCGATCGCGGCGGTCGCGATCGCGTTCTGGCTCCAGGCAGCCGCCTCGAGCGGCACCCGGTCCTCGAAGCCGATCGCGGCCAACTTGCCTTCCACCACGCCCTGCGCGCGCCGAGCCGCCGCGAGCGCGTCGGCTACCGGATCGAGGTCGAAATGGAGATGGGGCCACGCCGGGTCCTGCCAGATCAGCGAGAGCGCGTAGGCCATGATTCATCCCTCAATCGGCTCGGAACATGAGGCGATTATCGAGGGATGCCGAAAATTTGGGCAGAATCGCCTCATCCGATGAGGCGATTCCGTCAAGAAATCGCCTCACGTCCGGGGCTTACTCGCCCCGCAAGCCTTCCGGCTCGCCGCCGTCGATCATCAGGTCGATGAGTTCGCGCAGGAAAGCGAGGGCCTCCTCGGCAGTGGCAAAGTAGTACTCGCCGCCCAGGTCGGCGGCGTCGCCGTCGGGCCCGACGTGGACCACCGACCATCCCTCCGCACCGCCGCCGATCGCGCAGATCCCGAAGCTGCCGGGCGCGAGGTCGCGCACGGAGCCGGCGGTCACGAAGATGTCCTTGCCCCGGTGGGCGAAATAGCGTTTGAACACGAGGAGTTGGAATGAAGGCAATCTGGAACGGCGAAGTCATCGCCGAGAGCGACGACACCGTGGTGGTCGAGGGGAACCATTACTTCCCGGCATCCGCGCTGAAGCGCGAGTTCACCACCTTCAGCAACCACCGCACGACCTGTCCCTGGAAGGGGCAGGCGCACTACTTTAGCCTGCTGGTCCACGGCGACATGAACCCGGATGCCGTCTGGTATTACCCGGAGCCGTCCGAGGCCGCGGCCGAGATCAAGGACCGCGTCGCGTTCTGGAAGGGCGTTCAGGTCACCGAGTGATGCGGCGGGGGATGCCCCGGGTGATCGAGCGGCCCACGCTCCGGCGTTGAGCCGCCCGGCTCAGCGGTCGACCGCCGTCCCGGCCGCTCCGGCCGCTCCGCCCGCTCCGGCGGTCACGCCGGCCTCTCGGGGCCACAGCACCCACAGCCGCAGCGGCTGCTTCATCCGGCCCGCCTGGGCCTCGGCCTGCTCGCCCCAGCCCCAGAAGTAATCGGCCCGCACCGCGCCGACGATCGCGGCGCCGGTGTCCTGCGCCATCACCAGCCGACGCAGCGGCGTGGTCGACAGCGGCTCCGTCGTGTCCAGCCACACCGGCGTCCCATACGGGATGCTGGTCTTGTCCACCGCGATCGAACGCCCCGGCGTCAGTGGCACGCCCTGGCCGCCGCGCGGACCGACGGCCAGGTCCGGCAAGGGTTCCTCGCGGAAGAAGACATAGCGGGGATTCGCCCACATCGCCTCCCTGAGCCGCTGCGGATTGCGCCGGCCCCAGTCCTTGATGCCCGGCCACGAGGCTTCGGTCGGCCGCAACTCGCCTTGCGCGATCAGCCACTGGCCCATCGAGCGGTAGGGCTGCTCGTTGTGCCCGGCGAAGGACAGGCGCACCCAGCGGCTGGTGCCGTCGCGCTCGGTCACCCGCAGCCGTCCGCTGCCCTGGATCTGCATCACCAGCGCATCCAGCGGGTCCTGCACCCAGGCCAGGCTGAGGCGTGCCAGCGCCGCGTTGCTCTCGATCTGCTGGCGGGTGTCGTAAGGCTTGCGCTGCGCCAGGTCCTGGGGCGGTGCCAGCAGCGGCACGCGGAAGTCGCCCTGCGCCTGACGCCTCGCCTCCAGCTCGGGCTCGTAGTAGCCGGTCACCAGGCCTTCGCGCTGCCCATCGGGCGACTCGACGCGGTAGGGCTGCAGCATGCGCATCAGCCACGCGGTCGCGTCGCGATCCGCGCCCGGCCGGAAGCTGCGCGCCTGTGTGCAGAGCGCCGTCCAGCCCGGCATCGGCTTCTCGCAACTCCGCAGCAGGGCGGGCCACCACTCCAGCGCGCGGTCCTGGCCCCAGCCGGGCAGTTCGTGCCAGTCGGCGGCCACCCAGCGGGCGCGCTCGCGCTGCAGGACGCGGCGCCCGGCGCTGTCGTCCTCGCCGTTGAGCAGCTTCTCGGGGTCGACCGGCGCTCGCGCCGCGGGTGCCGGCGTGGGCCTCGCCGTGGGGCTCGCGACCGTCGCGGCCTTCGGGGAAGATCCCGGCTCGCGCACCGCGTGCTGCGGGCCGGCGCAGCCGGAGAGCGCGCCTAGAATCGCCAGCGCCGCGCTCCAGCGGCGAGTTCTGCAACGGATCGGACCACGAATCATGGGCGTGATTTTGCTGGAGGCGCTCGGCGCGCTCGCGCTGCTCGTCTTCATCGTCTGGTGGACGATGTTCTCCGGACGCAAGGGCGGCGAGCGGCCCGACGACAGCGACGCCGCCTGACCGCCGCCCTCAGCCCTTGGGCGGCACCAGGAAGCTCAGCGGCTGACGACGCATGCGCGCCCAGATCGCCGCGCGCACCCGCTTCCGGTCGGCCAGCCGGATCCCACGCGAGCGCAGCGCCACCTTGAACGCCAGGAAGAAGCTGACGCCCACGTTCAGCACGCCGGTGCCCAGGATGCTGATCACGCAGAGCCAGAAGGGCCAGTGCCGGAGCACGTCCAGCCCGAGCGCCCCGGCCGCCGCGGCCAGCTGCCCGGTCGACAGCGTCACATGCCTGACCTCGATCGGCAGTCCGAAGAATCCCAGCAGCGCCGGCACCAGCCCCAGCATCAGGCCCAGGCTGATGTTGGCGGTCAGGCCCGAGATGTTCTCCCGCCACCAGCCCGACCAGCGCTTGGCACGGGTCGCGCCCAGCGTCGCGACGATGCGCGGGTTCCAGGCGATCGCGCTGTCCAGCCGGTGGAAGACGAACCAGTTCTCGACCCAGCCTGCGATCAGGCTGGACGCGAACAGCAGCACCCCGGTGAAGGCCGCGAAGAGCAGCGACGGCCCCAGCACGGTGAGCGAATGCAGGACATGCTCCGCCTCGTGCGTGCCGACCAGCGGCTTGCCGAAGCTCAGCCACGCCGCCAGCTGCACCACCAGCACCATCGGCGCCGCGAGCGCGAGGTTGCCGATGATGCCGGCCGTCTGGGAGCGGAAGAGATGCGCGACCTCGTCCACGAAGGCCGCCAGGCCGGCGTCGCTGTCGATGTGGCGGAGCTTGTCGGCCAGCGCCGGCGCGGTCATCGCGGGCTGCTTGGTCGCGACGGTCCAGTGCAGCAGCAGGATGAGCACGAAGCTCACCGCGTAGTTCACGCCGGCCCAGAAGCCGCCCCAGAAAGCGGACAGGCCGATCGCCATGATCGCGAACTTCATGAAGGTGGTGCCCGCGATCACCAGCCCGCCGCCGCCGGCCCGGCGCAGCATGTCGCCGTATTCCTCGCGATTGCGGGTGATGTAGTGCTCGCCGGTTTCCGCGCTGCGCTCGGCGACCTTGCGCGCCAGCAGCGAGTAATGCCGCGCGAACAGGGTGCGGATGCTGCGACGGTCATGCACGACCGCCACCAGGTCGGCCACCAGCCGCAGCAGCTCGCGCTGCGGATGCTCGGCCAGCAGCACCGCGAGCAGGTCCTCGACGCGGCGCAGCCGTGCCTGCATCTGCTCGACGCCGAACATCAGGTCCACCGACACGCCGTGCTCTTCCAGGTGGTCCGGCACCGAGCGGACCGCCGCCCGGCATTCGTCCAGCAGTCCGCGCAGGTACTGCAGCCGGGCCGGCAGTCCGGCATGGTCCGGATCGACCAGCGCCTGCTCGACCTGCTCCCAGGCGGTGGCCAGGTTGCGGAACGGCCGGCTGGTCAGCCGCTGCGGATCCATCCGCACGCGCAGCGCGCCGGACAGGCCGGCCGAGCGCACCGCGCTCACCAGCACCGTGATCGCGGCCCGCATCTCCTCCCGCCAGTCCCCCTCGGGCGCGCCGGCGAAGAGCAGGCCCAGGCGTTCCAGCAGTTCGTCGTCGACGGCGTTGATCCACTGCTCGTCCTGCTCATGCGGGAAGAGCAGCTCGAACAGCTCGGCCAGTTCCCGGGTGTCGGCGCTCAGCGGCAGCAGCCGGCGGCGCAGGCGTCCCAGGAATTCGTTCCACAGCGCCATGCGCGGCGCAAAACCGACCTCGGCGAACAGGCCGATCGCGTCCACATCGGCCCAGACGCTGGCGATCACCTCGGCGAAGGCCCGGGCATGGTCGGGATGGCGCTCCAGCATCCGGAGCAGGTAGCGCAGGCGGCGCACCGGCAGCGGGGCGGACGGCGCGACCGGCGCGGCCGACGCCTCGGCGGGGGCGGCCCGCTCGTCCTTCAGCGGCGCATGGCGCAGCCATTCGATCAATCGCACCAGCCAGAGGTTGCGCTCGGCCAGCGGTGCCTGCGGATGCGCCGCGTTGAGCAGCGCGGTGAGGTCCCAGCCCTGACGTCGCAGCATCAATGCAGCGATCCGGAGTCGGCCAGCAGGAACTCGGGCACCTCGGCGTGGAAGACCTCGGCATGCTCGGTGACGCAGAGGAAGCGGCCGCCCATCGTGCCGTGGCGGGTGGCGATCTGCGCCCAGGAGCTGTACTGGAAGCGCTCGCCCGGCTGCAGCAGCGGCTGATGGCCGACGACAGCCAGCCCGTGGACCTCCTGGACCTTGCCGTTGGCATCGACGATGGTCCAGTGGCGGCCGATCAGCTGGGCGGTGACGTCGCCCCGGTTCTCGATGGTGATCGTGTAGCTGAACGCGAATTCGTTGCGCTCGGGGAAGGTCTGGTCGGCGAGCGGCTCGACGGCCACGCTGCAGTGGAAATGCGGATGTGCCATCGGCGGATTCTAGAGGCGGCCTCCGCTATGCTGCCTACCGCACAAAGCAGTGGCAGCCCCCCGCTCGAACGGACCCCTCACGCGACCGGCGCGACCCGGACGCCTCCGTCATGGCAATCAGAGCAGGACATCCCCCGGCACCCTCCCGCCCCGACCGGCGCCAGGCCGTGGCGCGCGGCTGCGCCTTGGCCGGAGCCGCCGCACTC
>NZ_PEOG01000066.1 GCF_002761755.1 Roseateles chitinivorans | reverse complement strand
TGGCCCGCCCGGACGGTTTTCCCGTCCTGCTGCGCGGCCTGGTGCACGGCGTCCCGGTGGAGACGCGCAGGGTCTGTCGCTCGGTGCGCGAGACCCTGCATGCCGCCGCCGACTGGCAGGCGGTGCGCGACCGGATGCGCGGACCGGTGCGGGTGGTCGTGTCCAACACCGGTGACGACGGCTGGGCGCTGTCGCTGCGCGACGGCGCGACGCTGCTGGCCGACACTGCGCCGGCGCCCGAGGCCTTCCCGGCCCGGCTGCTGGTGCTGCTGCACGACCGCTGGCAGGCGGCGCCGGATGCCGCGCTGACGCTGCTGCCCTGCGAGCTGGTCTCGCGCAACGGCGCCGTCCTGGGCGACCTGGTCGTGGCGCTGGCGCGGTCCTGGCGTTGCCCGGACGCCTTCATCGACTGGCTGCTCTCGCATGTGGTCTGGGCCAACTCGCTGGTCGACCGCATCGTGGCGCAAGCGCTGGAGCCCGTCGGGGCGGTGGCCGAGCCCTATGCGCTGTGGGCCGTGCAGGCGCAGCCGCGCCTGCAGCTGCCATGCCGCCATCCGGCCCTGATCGTGACCGACGACCTCGCGCGGCATGAACGGCTCAAGCTGTTCCTGCTGAACCTGGGCCACACGATGCTGGCGGAACTCTGGCGGGTCTTCGACCGGGCGCCGGACATGACGGTCCGGCAGGCCATGGAGGACCCCGCGCTGCGCCAGCCGCTCGAGGACACCTGGCAGCACGAGGTGCTGCCGGTGCTGGCGGCGCTCGGGCAGATCGACGAGGCGCTGGTCTACCTGGACGGCCTGCGCGACCGCTTGCTGAACCCGTTCCTCGAGCACCGGCTCGCCGACATCGCCCAGAACCATGCGAGCAAGAAGGCCCGCCGCCTGCTGCCGGTGGTCGAGCTCGCGCGGCGGCATGTGCCGGCGCTGGCCCAGCCGCGGCTGCGGGCCGCCCTCAGGACCTCGTGATCAAGGAGCAAGACATGGAACGGATGGGCATGGTGATCGGCATCGCGCCAGAGCACATCGCCGAATACAAGCGGCTGCACGCGGCGGTCTGGCCGGCGGTGCTCGCGCGGCTGGCGGCGTCGAACGTGCGCAACTACAGCATCTTCCTGCGCGAACCGGAGAACCTCCTGTTCGGCTACTGGGAGTACCACGGCAGCGACTACGCCGCCGACATGGCCGCGATCGCCGCCGATCCCGAGACCCGGCGCTGGTGGACCTTCTGCGGTCCCTGCCAGCGGCCGCTGGACAGCCGGGCCGAGGGCGAGCACTGGGCCGCGATGGAACAGGTGTTCCATGTCGACTGAACATTCCGGCGAGGGCGCCGCGCCGGATCCGGTCGTCACGCCGGCCTCGGCGCTGATCGTGCTGCACCCGGATGACAACGTCGCGGTCGCGCGGTTCGCGCTGCCCGCCGGCGCCCGGATCGCGCGCCCGGACGGCAGCGCCCTGCGGGTCGCCGCACCGATCGATGCCGGGCACAAGCTCGCGCTGCGCCCGATCGGGCGCAGCGACCTGGTGCTCAAGTACGGCCAGCCGATCGGCGTGGCGACCATGCCGATCGAGGGCGGCGACCACGTCCATGGGCACAACGTCGAGATGCCCGCCGCGATGCCCGCTCGCACGACGGCACAGGCCGCGTCCGCGGTGATGCCGGTCGACACGACCGCGACCTTCGAGGGCTACCGCCGCGCCGACGGCCGCGTCGGCACCCGCAACTACATCGGCGTCATCGCGTCGGTGAACTGCTCCGCGACCGTCTGCAAGGCGATCGCGCAGGTCTTCCAGGGCCCGGGCCTGCCGGCGGGCGTGGACGGCGTGGTCCCGATCACCCACGGCAGCGGCTGCGGCATGAGCGCGGAGGGCGAAGGCCTGACGCTGCTGCAGCGGACGCTGCGCGGCTATGCGGCGCATCCGAACTTCGCCGCCGTGCTGGTGGTCGGTCTGGGCTGCGAGGTCAACCAGATCGGGCCGCTCATCGAGGCCTTGCCCGCCGCCACCCGCGAGCGCCTGCGCACGCTGACCATCCAGGAGGCCGGCGGCACCCGGGAGGCCGTCGAGCAAGGCCAGGCGCTGGTCCGCGAACTGGCGGACCAGGCGGCGCTGGCCCGCCGCAGCACGGTGCCAATGTCGGCGCTGGTGGTGGGACTGCAGTGCGGCGGGTCGGACGGCTACTCGGGGATCAGCGCGAATCCCGCGCTCGGCGCGGCGGTCGACCTGCTGGTGCGCCACGGCGGCACCGCGATCCTGTCGGAGACGCCGGAGATCCACGGCGCCGAACACCTGCTGACCGCGCGGGCCGCGTCGCCCGAGGTCGCCCGGCGGCTGATGGCGCGGATGCAGTGGTGGGAGGCCTACGCGGCGCGCCACGGCGCCCGGCTCGACAACAACCCCTCGCCCGGCAACAAGGCCGGCGGCATCACCACCATCCTGGAGAAGTCCCTGGGCGCGGTCGCCAAGGGCGGCGGCAGCCCGTTGAACGAGGTGATCGAGTACGCCGAGCCGGTGCGCGGGCGCGGACTGGTCTTCATGGACACGCCGGGCTATGACCCAGTGTCGGCGACCGGACAGGTGGCGGGCGGCGCCACGCTGATCTGCTTCACCACCGGCCGCGGCTCGACCTATGGATGCAAGCCGACGCCGTCGCTGAAGCTGGCCACGACCACCACTCTGTTCGAGCGCATGCGCCTGGACATGGACTTCAACGCCGGCGGCATCGTCGACGGCACGCAGACGGTCGCCGAGGCCGGTGAGGCGCTGTTCCAGCTGATGCGCGAGACCGCCTCCGGCCGTCGCACGCTCAGCGAGGAGCACGGCCTGGGCGACAACGAGTTCGTGCCCTGGCAACTCGGCGCCGTGATGTGAGCCCCTGTGGTGGCGGACCTGCGGCCGGACCGCGCCGTGGCGGTGCCTCGCGGCGCCGGGCCTAGAGCGTCAAGGCGCCGCGCGACGGGATCTCCGCCGCATCGCCGGTCCAGCGCGCATGGGAGGCGATCAGGTGGCGGCAGATCGCCGCCGACGCGGCCTGCGGATCGCGCGCCTCCAGCGCCTGGTAGATGGCCTCGTGCTCGGCCAGCGCGTCCTTCCAGGTGTCGTCGGACTCGATCTGACCGCTCATGTGCAGCGACAGCGGGCTGTGACGGCCATCGAAGAGCGATCCGACCATGTCGACCAGGACCGAATTGCCGCTCATCTCGGCGATGCTCAGGTGGAAGCGGCGGTCCGCCTCCACCGGCTTGAGTCCGTCGGCCAGCTCGGAGCGCATCGCCTCCAGCGCTTCCTGCACCCGTTGCAGCCCCGCCTTGGTGACGCGGGCCGCCGCCAGCGTGATGACGGCGCTCTCCAGCACCAGCCGGGCATGCATCAGCTCCGCCGGGCTCTCGCCCAGGGACGGCGTCCCGGCCGTCTCCACCGGGTGGACGCTGGTCACATAGACGCCGGAGCCGCCACGGATCTCGATCCGCCCCTCGATCTCCAGCGCGATCAATGCCTCGCGGAGCGAGGGCCGCGAAACCCCCAGCTGCAGCGCCAGTTCCCGCTCCGCCGGCAAGCGCGCCCCGGCGGAGAAGCCGCCGGCTTCGATCAGCAACCGGACCCGGTCGGCGACCAATTGGTATTGCCGGCGGGTGTCGCCGCCGCGGTGTTGTATGGCCATGCTCTCCCCAACGCGCTCAAGTGGACTGACCAATGGTACCGCTCGCAACTCGGTTCGTATTTCGCCTCGTCAGTCCCTAATCTATGTCAACAAATGTGCGATTAGGGGTATCCACTGGTCCGACCACATCGCCTCGATGGCAGAGTGGCATGACCAAAGTGGTTTGACCGAGCCGGATCCAGACCCATAAGCCCCCAGGCGTTCCAGGCGCCATGCGAGGAGACATATGCAGCACCATCGGCGCACCGTCATTGCCCTGGCCGCCGCGCAGGCGGCCTTGATCGGCAGCAGCCTCGCCCTGGCCCAGACCCCTCCGGCACCGCCCCCCGCCGCGAGCGACGCGGCCCCGCGCGCCGAGCAGGCGGCCAAGGACGACAAGGCGGACAAGGCCGACAAGGCCGCCCGCAAGATCGACACCGTGGTCGTCTCCGGCCAACGCGCGGCGCTGCAGTCGGCGCAGCGGATCAAGCAGAACGCCGACGAGATCGTCGACTCGGTCGTCGCCGACGACATCGGCAAGCTGCCCGACAAGTCGGTCACCGAGGTGCTGCAGCGCATCGCCGGCGTCAGCATCGACCGCACGCTCAACCGCTCCGATCCGCAGCAGGGCGTGGGCGACGGCATCGCGCACTTCGCCGCCGAGGGCACCGGCGTGATGGTCCGCGGCCTGAGCTACGTCCGCTCCGAGCTCAACGGCCGCGATTCCTTCTCGGCCAACGGCGGCCGGTCGCTGAGCTTCGAGGATGTGCCGCCGGAACTGATGGCCGGTGTCGACGTCTACAAGAATCCGTCGGCCGAGCAGATCGAAGGCGCCGTCGGCGGCCTGGTGAACCTGCGCACCGCGATGCCCTTCGACTTCCCCGGCTTCAAGGCGGCCTTCTCGGCGGAAGCCTCACGGGCGCCGCTGCGTGGCAAGACCGAGCCGTCCTTCTCCGGCATGGTGTCCAACCGCTGGAACACCGACCTCGGCCAGTTCGGCGCGCTGCTGGACCTGGCCCACTCCCGGATCGCCACGCACAGCGACGGGCTCTCGATCTCGCCCTACTACCCGCGCAACAACGCCGTCGTCGGCGACACCAGCGGCACGCAGCGCTGGATCACGCCCGGCGGCTCCTGGACCTCCAACGACTTCGACCGCACGCGCGACGGCCTGTACGCCGCGCTGCAGTGGCGCAAGGACAGCCTGAGCTCGTCGGTGACCTTCTTCCGGTCGAAGTACAGGATGAACACGACCGAGAATGCGTTCTTCCTGGCCACCGATCCGATCAAGCTGCAGGTCGACGCGGATGCGATCTTCGACGCCAACGGCGCCCTGCTCGCGGGCACCCTGCGCGCGCCGACCGACGGCGCGCCAGACCGGCCCGAGGTGCGCGGCATCGGCTTCGGCACCGACACCCGCGTCGCCGGGCGCAAGGCCGATACCCGGGACCTCTCCTGGAACCTGGCGTGGAAGCCGTCGGACCGCTGGGAGCTGCGCTCCGACCTGCAGCATGTGAAGGCCAAAACCGACGGCTATGACTACACCGTGGGCACCGGCGGCTGGACGCCGAAGCAGACGGTGGACCTGCGTGGCTCGCTGCCGGTCTTCAGCTTCGACGACGCTGACCGGGCCCACCTGACCAACCCGGCCAACTACTACTGGGGCTTCGCGCAGGAGCATCGCGACCATGCGGTCGCCACCGAGACGGCCTGGCGCGGCGACCTCAAGTACAGCTTCGAGCACCCGGTGCTCAACGACCTGCGCTTCGGCGTGCGGCTCACCGATCGCAGCGGCTCGACGAGCTCGACGCACGACTCCAACTGGGCGCAGATCACCGCGCCGTGGGCCGTCATCCCGGCCGGCTCGACCAACGCCTGGCAGCCCTTGACCCAGCTGTCGTGGATGAGCGATCCCCGCTTCTCGGGCGACAACACGCTCTTCCACTTCAACAGGTTCTTCGATGGACGGGTGTCCGTGCCGCCCAGCGTGGTGGTGCCGGACAAGTCGCTGGCCACCGGCTTCCCGGCCAGCTTCCAGAAGCTGCATGGCTACACCCAGGCGGTGTGCATCGACCCCTGTCCGTCGTGGGTGATCTGGAGCCCGGCCAAGTACGGCGACGACAAGGGCCTGAACGAGCAGGACGAGCGCACCCAGGCCGCCTACAGCCAGTTGCGCTTCAGCTTCGACGACCTGCCCTATCCGGTCGACGGCAACATCGGCGTGCGGGTCGTGCACACGAAGTCCAGCGCCACCGGCTACACCCTGTTCACGCCGCCGCAGCCGATGCCCGGCCTGCCGGTGATCCCGGCGCAATCGGAGCGGCAGTCCTTCGACAACAGCTACACCAACGTCCTGCCCAGCCTGAACCTGCGGCTGAAGGCCAGCAACGAACTGCAGTTCCGCCTCGCGGCGTCCAAGGGCATGACGCGGCCGGAGTTCTGGCAGATGCAGGCCTACACCACGCTGAGCCAGACGCCGCGCACCCGTCAGGAGAATGGGCAGACGGTCCTGGACTCGGTCACCTACACCGGCTCCGCGCTGGGCAATCCGATGCTCAAGCCGACGCGCTCCAGCAACCTGGACCTGACGGGCGAGTACTACTTCGGCCGGTCCAGTTCCTTCACCGTGGCCGTGTTCAACAAGCAGTTGAAGGACGTCATCGTCGGCCGGACCACGCTCTATCGCCTCAACGACACCGCCGGCGATCCGCATGACTTCCTCATCACCGCCCCGGTCAACGGCGCGAACGGCCGCGCGCGCGGGGTGGAGGTCGGCTTCCAGACCTATTTCGACAAGCTGCCCGGTCTGCTCGCCGGCCTGGGGGTGTCGGGCAACTACACCTACATCGACAGCCGCCTGACGATGAACCAGGGCATCAACCGCGAGTGGTGCACACCGAAGGACGAGGTCGACTCCCAGCTGGCCCGCGACCTCTACGGCTGCGACACCAACGGCCGGGTACTGGGCAACCTGCCGATGACCGGCATGTCGCGCAACTCTTACAACGTCGCGTTGCTGTACGACCATGGGCCGGTGTCCGCGCGCCTGGCCTACAGCTGGCGCTCCAAGTACCTGCAGGCGGTCAATGCCTATGGCACGGCCGACGGCAGCGGCATCGACCAGAACCCGGCGAGCCCCAACTTCGGCCAGTCCTACTCGGTGAACTACGCCTTGCCGACCTGGGGCGGCGACTACGGCCAGCTGGACCTGGGCGTGCACTACCGCGTCAGCGAGGGGCTGAGCATCGGCTTCGAGGCGCAGAACCTCAACAACGCGATCTACCGGCAGTACATGCAGCAGGGCATCGGCCTGAAGGAGCGCGCGCTCTTCTCGACCGGGCGCCGCTACACGCTGCAGATGCGCTACACGTTCTGATGCCGCGCTTCTCTCTCCTCTTCCTCTTCCTCTTCCTCTTCCTCTTCCTCTTCCTCTTCCTCTTCCTCACTTCGCATGAAGCAGTTGCTTTCCCTTGCCGCGCTGAGCTGCGCCCTCGTGGCCACGACGGCCCCGGCCCAGGCCGCACCGGCGGCGCAGGCCCGTCTCGACCTCGGCCAGGACGCCGCCGGCCCGGCGATCGAACCGGCGGTCTACGGCCATTTCGTCGAGCACCTGGGTGCTGGCGTCTATGGCGGCCTCTGGGTCGGTCCGGAATCGGCCATCCCCAATACCCGGGGCTGGCGCAATGACGTCGTGCAGGCGCTGCGGCAGGTCGGCATCCCGGTGATGCGCTGGCCGGGCGGCTGCTTCGCCGACGACTACGACTGGCGCGACGGCATCGGCGATCCGGCGAAACGGCCGGTCCGGGTCAACCGCTGGTGGGGCGGCACGGAGAGCAACCGCGTCGGCACCCACGAGTTCATGGACCTGGTGGAGCAGCTCGGCAGCGAGGCCTACCTCGCCGGCAACATGGGCTCGATGCCGCCGCGCGCGCTGAGCCAGTGGCTGGAATACATGACCGCCGACGGCGCCTCCACGCTGGCCGAGGAGCGCCGCCGCAATGGCCGCGAGCAGCCCTGGAAGGTCAAGTACGTCGGCGTCGGCAACGAGAGCTGGGGCTGCGGCGGCAACATGCGCGGCGAATACCAGTCCGACCTGCACAACCGCTACGCCACCTTCCTGAACCAGGTCGTGCGCGTGGCTTCCGGCGATGGGGAAGGCAACGACCAGCTGGTCGACGTGCTGATGGCGCGCTCGGGCAAACACATGGATGCCCTCACGCTGCACTACTACACGATCCCGGGGGATTGGTCGGCCAAGGGCGCGGCGACCGGCTTCGACGCCACCGCCTGGGCGCGCACGCTCAAGTCCGCCATGGGCATCGAAGGACGCATCGCCGCCGTGTCGCGCATCATGGACAAGCACGATCCCCAGCGTCGCATCGGCCTGTATGTCGACGAATGGGGCAGCTGGTACGACACGCCGCCCGGCGCGCCGGCGCTGCACCAGCAGAACTCGCTGCGTGACGCGCTGATCGCGGCGCTCAGCTTCAATGTCTTCCACCGCCACACCGACCGGGTGCGGATGACCAACATCGCGCAGATGGTCAACGTCCTGCAGGCCATGGTGCTGACCGACGGTCCGTCCATGGTGCTCACGCCGACCTATCACGCCTTCGATCTGTACCGGCCGTTCCGAGGCGCGGCGCCGCTGCGCGTCGCGCTGAAGACGCCGCATTTCCGCATCGGCGACGTCGAGCTGCCGTCGGTGGACGTCAGCGCGGCCCGCACGCCGGACGGCCAGCTCGTCCTGGCGCTCGTGAACCTGGATCCGAAGCAGCCGGCGCAGGTCGCCACCGGCCTGAAGCGCGCGGCACGCGGCCGCCTGCTGACCGCGTCGGCGATCGATGCGCACAACACCTTCGCGCAACCGCGCGCGGTGGTGCCGGTGCCTGTCGACGCCAAGCCGGGCAAGGACGGGCTGACGCTCCAGCTGCCGCCAGCGTCCCTGCTGGTCGTGACGCTGGCGCCTGCCCCGTGATCCCGCGCGTCCCGGCGAGCAACCGCGCGGGGGAAGCGCCACCGGCGCGGACGGGCCAGGTCCGCTTCGGCGCGGCGGCGACCCGTGCGCGCGGGGCGGTCGTCGTCGCGCCGTCAGGCGCGTCAGTCGTTCACGCCGACCCAGCGATCGTGGGCCGCGAGCAGGTGGCGGCACATCGCCGCCGAGGCCGCCTGCGGATCGCGCGACTCAAGCGCGCGCAGGATGGCCTCATGCTCGCCGAGCGCGTCCTGCCAGGGCGGCGACACCGACTCGATGCGGCCGCTCATCCGGGTGGAGATCGCGCCGTGGCGGCCGTCGAAGAGCGCCCCCACCACGCCGGCCAGCACCAGGTTGCCGCTCATCTCGGCGATGCTCAGATGGAAGCGCCGATCCGCCTCGACCGGTTTGCGCCCCGCGGCCACATCGGCGCGCATCGCATCGAGCGCGTCGCGGACGCGATCCAGCGAGGCCTTGTCGACCCGCGCTGCCGCGAGCGTGGCCACCGCGCCTTCCACGACCACCCGCGCCTGCATCAACTCGGCCGGGCTTTCGCCGAGCGTCGGCGTCGCACCCACCTCCGTCGGCGCAGCGCAGACGTACACGCCGGAGCCGCCGCGGATCTCGATCCGGCCCTCGATCTCCAGCGCGATCAGCGCCTCGCGCAACGAGGGACGCGAAACGCCGAGCTGCTGGGCGAGCTCGCGTTCCGCCGGCAGCCTCGCGCCGGTGGTGAAACCCCCATCGCGGATGAGCATGCGGACCCGGTCGGCAACGACCTGGTATTGCCGGCGGACCTCCCCGCCGTACGGATGTTGTGCCATGGCTCCCCTGCGCGAAGACGCGCCTTCCGTCGTTGTGCCCTTTTATAGGTCGAGCGACTGCACCGCAGGAACAGGGTATCTACCGGTCTGACCAACAAAACAGCATGGCAAAGTGGTAAGACCAAAAGAACCGCCGGACGAAGCCGCTGCGCTTGCCGTGCGGTGCCGGTGGGCGAGCCTCCGAGCGACGCCTGCCAATGAGGAGAAGCACATGGTCCAACGCATCGTGATCGTCGGCGGTGGCGCCGCCGGGTGGATGACGGCCGCCGCGATGACGGCCAGCCGGCGCGGCCGCGGCTCGGTGGAGCTGGTCGAGTCCGAGGAGATCGGCATCATCGGCGTCGGCGAGGCGACCTTCCCCTCGATCCGCGCCTTCAACGAGCGTGTCGGCATCGACGAAGCGGAGTTCCTGCGCGCCACCCACGGCACCTACAAACTGGGCATCGAGTTCCGTGACTGGCACAGCGTCGGCGATCGCTACTTTCACACCTTCGGCAACTTCGGCAGCCTGCTGGGCCCCTACATGCTGTGGGGCCAGTACCGGCGCATGGCCGATGCCTCGCTGGGCGAGTTCGGCGAGCAGTGCCTGCCCACGGCGATGGCGATGCAGGGCCGCTTCGTCGTGCCCGACGAGGACGGCGGCGCGCCCTACAAGTACGCCTACCACTTCGATGCGACGCTCTACGCGGCCTTCCTGCGCGACTTCTCGATGCGTCGGGGCGCGCGGCGCATCGAGGGCCGCATCGTCGAGGTCATCCGCGCCGAGAACGGCGATGTGAAGCGCCTGCGCCTGGCCGATGGCCGCGAGGTGGAGGGCGATCTGTTCATCGACTGCTCCGGCTTCGCCTCGCTGCTGCTGGGCCGCGCGATGAAGGAGCCCTTCGTGGATTTCAGCCGCTGGTTGCCGGTCGACGGCGCCTGGGCCTGCCCGTGCGAGCGCGTCGGCGAGGCGCTGACGCCTTACACCCGCGCCACCGCGCTGGAGGGCGGCTGGGCGTGGCGCATCCCGCTGCAGAGCCGCACCGGTCATGGCCACGTCTTCAGCAGCCGACACATCGACCCGGACGTCGCCCGCGAGCAGCTGATGGCGCAGCTCGACGGCAAGCCGCTGACGGAGCCGCGCCTGCTGCGCTTCACCACCGGTCACCGGGAGCGCTTCTGGGTCCGCAACGTCGTGGCGCTCGGACTCTCGTCGGGGTTCCTCGAGCCGCTGGAGTCCACCAGCATCTTCCTCATCCAGACCAACCTGGCCCACCTGATGACGCTGCTCGAGGCGAAGGCGCCGCTCGACGAGACGGCGATCGCCGACTTCAACGCCCGCGGCGCGCGCGAGTTCCGCCGCATCCGCGACTTCATCATCCTGCACTACTGCCTCACCGCCCGCCGCGACAGCGCGCTCTGGCGCGACATGGCGACGATGGACCTGCCCGACACCCTGGCCTACAAGATCGACCTCTGGCGACACCATGGCGTGCTGCACCAGCAGCAGGACGAAGGCTTCGACGAGACCAGCTGGCTCGCGATCCATGCCGGCATGCGGCATTGGCCGCAGCGGACCGACCCGGTCCTGAACGAACTGCCGCTGGACCACGCCCGCGACATCCTTCAGCGGCGCCGCGAGGCCATCGCCCGCGCCGTCGCGCCCCTGCCCCCGCATCACGCCTACCTGGCCAGACTCATGAACCTGGCGCAAGGCGCCCAGAGACCCGCTCGATGACCGCTTCCCTCCCTTCGATGCCTGCTTCGCCGCTGATGAAGCTTCCCCTCCTGGCGGTCGCGCTGTGCGCCGCCCTCCTCGCGCCGCCGGCGCCCGCCGCCGCGGCAATTCCTCCAGCTCCCGCCGCCGCCCCGGCAATCACGGCGAGCGAGCGCAGCAGCGAGGTCATCAACCGCGACTGGACCTTCACCCTCGGCGACCCGTCCGACGGCCAGGCCGTCGACCTCGACACCGCCGGCTGGCGCCGCGTGGACCTGCCGCATTCGTTCTCCGAGCCCTACTTCCTGGGCACCGGCTTCTATGTCGGCCACGGCTGGTACCGCAAGCAGCTGGCACTGCCCGCGTCCATCGCCGGCCGGCGTGTCTCGCTGGAGTTCGACGGCGTCTTCCAGGACGCGGAGGTCTTCGTCAACGGCCATCGCGCCGGCCGCCATGTCGGCGGCTACACCGGCTTCAGCATCGACATCACCGCGCTGGCGAAGCCGGGGGCCAACCTGATCGCCGTGCGGGTGAACAACGAGTGGAACGCGCGGGTGGCGCCGCGCGCCGGCGAGCATGTGTTCTCCGGCGGCATCTATCGCAATGTCCGCCTGGTCATCACCGACCCAGTCCATGTCGCCTGGTACGGCACCTTCGTCACCACGCCGCAGGTCTCGGACCGGCGCGCCACCGTGCGGGTGCAGACCGAGGTGCGCAATGACCGGAGCGGCGCCGCGGCCCGCGTCGCGCTGGTGTCCGAGGTGCTCGATGCCGCCGGCCGGCGCGTGGCCGTGCATCGCAGCCAGCGCCGCGTGCCCGCCGCCACCACCGTCACCTACGACCAGACGCTGCCCGAGCTCCGGGCGCCGCGACTGTGGTCTCCCGACCAGCCGACCCTGTACCGGATGGTCAGCCGCCTGTACGTCGACGGGCGGCCGGTCGATCGCTTCGAGACGCCCTTCGGCATCCGCACCGTGAAGTTCACCGCCGACCGCGGCTTCTTCCTCAACGGCAAGCACCTCTACCTGATCGGCGCCAACGTCCACCAGGACCAGGCCGGCTGGGGCGACGGCGTGACCGACGGCGCCGCGCGCCGCGACGTCCGGATGATCAAGGACGCCGGCTTCAACTTCATCCGCGGCTCGCATTACCCGCATTCGCCGGCCTTCGCCCAGGCCACCGACGAGCTGGGCCTGCTCTTCTGGTCCGAGGCGCCCTTCTGGGGCATCGGCGGCTTCGGCGCCGACGGCAACTGGCTGTCCAGCGCCTATCCGCCGGATCCGGCCGATCGGCCGGCCTTCGAGGCCAGCGTGCTGCAGCAGGTCGAGGAGATGGTGCGCATCCACCGCAACCGGCCGTCGATCTTCCTCTGGAGCGCCAGCAACGAGCCCTTCTTCACCAAGGGCGACGCGATGCCGGCGATGCGCGACTTCCTCCGGCGCGAGGTGGCCTTCTTCCACCGCATCGATCCGACGCGGCCGGTCGCCATCGGCGGCGCGCAGCGGGGCGAGATCGACAAGCTCGGCGACGTGGCCGGCTACAACGGCGATGGCGCCACGCTGTTCCTCAACCCGGGCGTGCCCTCCATCGTGTCGGAGTACGGCGCCACGATGGTCGACCGCCCCGGCGAGTACGAGCCCGGTTTCGGCCTGATGCCCGACACGCCGGACCAGAAGGCCAAGGCAGCCGCGGCCCCGGCGACCTCCGGCTCGCCGACCTATGCCTGGCGCTACCCGTGGCGCTCCGGCGAGGCGCTGTGGGCCGGCTTCGACCATGGCTCCATCGCCTCCATCGAATTCGGCTCGATGGGCTTCATCGACTACTTCCGCCTGCCCAAGCGGCAGTACCACTGGTATCGCCACACCTATGCCGGCGTGCCGCCGCCGGTCTGGCCGGTCAACGGCACGCCGGCGCAACTGCACCTGGCGGCCAGCCAGACCGTCATCCACGGCACGCAGGGCCTGGACGACGCGCAGCTGGTGGTGTCCGTGCAGGACGAAGCAGGCCGCGCGCTGAGCAATTCGCCGGACGTGACGCTGACCATCGTGAGCGGTCCGGGCAAGTTCCCCACCGGGCGCAGCATCCGCTTCAGCAACAAGTCGCTGGTCGCGATCCGTGACGGCCAGGCCGCGATCAGCTTCCGCTCCTACTTCGCCGGCCGCACCGTCATCGAGGCCAGTTCGCCTGGCCTGAAGCCGGCGCGCCTCGAGATCACGACCACCGGCCCGGATCCCTTCGTCGACGGCCAGTCGCCGCTGGCGCCGGACCAGCCGGTCATCGCCTATCCGCCGGTCACCCGCAAGGCCTTCGAGGGCGATCCGATCAACGTGACCATCAGCCGCCCGACCTCCACCAGCGGCTCCGCGCCCGGCCACGAGGCGCCGCTGGCCAACGATGACCAGCTGGAGACCGCGTGGCGCGCGGCCGCGAAGGAGGGTCCGGCGTTCTGGGCCGTGGACCTGGAGAACCTCTACACGCTGCACTGGCTGTCGGTGATCCTGCCCGACGACCAGGCGCCGGCCTTCGTCGTCGAGATCAGCAACAACGCCAGCGACTGGCGCCAGGTCGGCGAGGCCAAGCCCGGTCGCAAGAGCTACGAGTTCGCGCTGTTCGAGCCGGTGGTCGCCGCGCGCTTCCTGCGCATCCGCTTCCCGGCCGTCACGCCCGACCATCCCGCCGCGCTCAGCGAGGTGCGGGTGATCGGCAAGCCAGCCAACTGACCCACGAGCCCTCGCGGGCCCCGCTCCGCCGGGCCTCGCGAGTCTCCATGACCGGACGGCGCCGATCGACGGCGCCTCCCAACCCCCACCGCCTCATGAGACGACCCCTGCTCACCTCCTGGCTGCTGGCGCTGACGATTTTCGTCCTCGCCGGCAGCGCCGCGGCCGATGACGTCCGGCAACGCGTGCGCATCGACGACGGCTGGCGCTTCGCGCTCGGCCACGCCTGGGACCCCGCCCAGGACTTCGATCACGGCCTGCGTCCCTTCTTCTTCGCCAAGGCCGGCTTCGGCGATGGCCCGGCCGCGGCCGAGTTCGACGACCGGCCCTGGCGCCGCGTCGACCTGCCGCATGACTGGGCGGTGGAACTGCCGTTCAGCGAGCGCGGCAGCTCGCCCCACGGGTCGAAGGCGATCGGCCGCGCGTTCCCGGAGAACAGCATCGGCTGGTACCGGCGCGAGCTGTCCATCCCGGCGGCGGCGCGCGGCAAGCGCATCGCGCTGGAGTTCGACGGCGTCTTCCGGGACAGCGTCGTCTGGATCAACGGCCACTACCTGCGGCGCGAGGCCAGCGGCTACTCGAGCTTCCGGGTCGACCTGACCGACTACCTGAACTACGGCGGTCGCAATGTCGTCGCCGTGCGCGTGGACGCGACGACGCAGGAAGGCTGGTGGTACGAGGGCGCGGGCATCTATCGGCATGTGTGGCTCACCCAGACCGACCCGCTGCATGTGGAGCACTGGGGGACCTTCGTGCGGTCGACGGTGGCCGGCCGGCAGGCCGAGGTCGCCGTCGACACCACGGTGCGCAACGACGGCAAGACGGCCGCGGCGTTCACGCTGGAGCATGAACTGCGCGACCCGGACGGGCGCGTCGTCGCGACGACCCGTGTCCCGGCGCGACAGGTCGCGGCCGATGCCAGCGCCACGACCGGCGCGACGCTGCGGGTCGCCGCGCCGCGCCTGTGGTCGCTGGAGACACCGCAGCGCTACATCCTGACGACGCGGGTGCGTCGCGACGGCCGGGTGGTCGATCGCTACGACACGCCCTTCGGCATCCGATCGATCCGCTTCGATGCCAACCAGGGGTTCTTCCTCAATGGCCAGCCGGTGAAGCTGCACGGCACCAACAACCACCAGGACCACGCCGGCGTCGGCATCGCGCTGCCGGACGCCCTGCACGACGCGCGACTCAGGATGCTCAAGGCCATGGGCGTCAATGCGATCCGCTCGGCCCACCATCCGGCCACGCCCGAACTGCTGGACGCCTGCGACCGGCTGGGCATCCTGGTCATCGACGAGCACCGCATGATGGGCACCGCGCCGCAGATCCGCGACGAACTCGAGCGCATGGTGCGGCGCGACCGCAACCACCCGTCCATCATCCTGTGGTCGGTGGGCAACGAGGAATGGGCGATCGAGAACACCGAGATCGGCACCCGACTGGCGCGCGAGATGCAGGCCATCGTGGCGCGCATGGATCCCACCCGCCCGGCGACGCTGGCGGCGTCCAGTTCCGGCCAGGCGGAAGGCACCTCGGTGGGATCGCAGGTGATCGGCTTCAACTACAAGGGCCAGCACGACATCGACGCGATGCATCGCCGCTTCCCGCAGCGGCCGATGGTCGTGACCGAGGAGGGCCTGACCTACGCCACCCGCGGCATCTATGCCGACGACCCGGCGCGGGTGCACCTGGCCGCCTACGACAAGCGTTCGGGCGGCGCGTCGACCTCGACCATCGAGGAGGCCTGGCGCTTCAATGCGGAGCGGCCCTTCCTGGCCGGCATGTTCGTCTGGACCGGCTTCGACTACCGCGGCGAGACCACGCCCTTCGGCTGGCCGGCCATCTCGTCCCAGTTCGGCATGATGGACACGACCGGGGCGCTGAAGGACAGCGGCTACTACCTGAAGGCGGCCTGGACCACCGAGCCGATGGTGCATCTGCTGCCGCACTGGAACTGGTCGGGCCGGGAAGGCCAGCCGGTGGACGTGCGGGTCTATGCGAACACCGAGGAAGTGGAGCTGCTGCTGAACGGTCGCTCGCTGGGCCGCAAGGCGCTGCAGCGCTACGGGCATCTGCAGTGGACCGTGCCCTACGAGCCTGGCGCGCTGGTGGCACGCGGCTACAGGCGCGGCGAATGGGTGGCCTCGGACACGGTGGCCACGACCGGCGACAGCGCGGCGGTGCGCTTGACGGTGGACCGCGCGAGGATCCGCGCCGATGGCTCCGACGTGGCCGTCGTGACGGTGAACGTGGTCGACCGCGAAGGCCGCGTCGTGCCCACGGCCGGCCAGCGGATCGATTTCGAGGTCGAAGGCAGCGCGCGGCTGATCGGCATGGGCAACGGCGACCCGGGTTCCCACGAAGCCGACAAGCCGACCGAGCGTCACCGCTTCGTGCCGCTAACCGCCTGGCGCCATCGCGGCGTGGCGCGGCCGGAGGATGCCGTCGCGCTGCTGGCGGACACCGGCACGGACGCCTGGCGCGACCCCTTCGCCTGGGTGCCGCCGGACCAGCAGCCCGCCGATGGCGCCTGGAACCTGGTGCGCGCCAGCTTCCCGCGGCCGAGCTCGGCCAGCGGCGAGCGCCCGATGCTCTTCATCGGCGATCTCGGCGCGGGACAGCAGGTCTACCTGAACGGCCAGGCCGTGACGCCCCGGCTCGAGCAGGGACTCGGCGTGGTGGACCTGGACCCGGACCGGCTGGGCGATCGCAACACGCTGGCCATCGTCTTCCCGACGCCGGCCGGCGGCACGCGGGCCCTCTTCGACACCGCGCAAGGCGGCAAGCGCTGGGTCACCTTGCGGGTGACGACGCCGGCCGGCCCCTGGCAGCGCCGCGTCTTCAACGGGCAGGCGCAGGTCCTGCTGCAGTCCACCGGCGCGAGCGGCCCGGCGACGCTGCGCGCACGCGGCGAGGGCTTGCCGACCGCCGCCTTGACCATCGACGCCTTCTGAAGCGGCATGCCTGGTGAACCTGCCCTGCCGGCCGCGGTGACGGACCGGCATCGCCTCGCGCTCCCGGCCCTGGCCCTGTCGCTGACCATCGCACTGACTCTCTCGCTGGCCACTCCACCGGCCAGCGCGTCGAGCCCTGGCGCGCAGGCGGCGCCGGCCGTCCCCACCGCCGCCGAAGTCCCGGACGCGCCGTCGAGTCCCTCGATGCAACGGGCGCAGGCGCTGGTGGCGCGCATGACGCTGGCCGAGAAGGCCAGCCAGCTGCAACACGAGTCACCGGCCATCCCGCGGCTGGGCATCCCCGCCTACAACTGGTGGAGCGAAGGCCTGCACGGCGTGGCGCGCGCCGACGTGGCGACGGTCTTCCCGCAGGCGATCGGACTGGCGGCGACCTGGGACACGCCGCTGCTGCGGCGCGTGGGCGAGGTCATCGGCATCGAGTTCCGCGCCAAGTTCCTGAGCACCGTCGGCGCCGACGGCTCGTCCGGCCTGTACCGTGGCCTGACGGTGTGGTCGCCCAACGTCAACATCTTCCGCGACCCCCGCTGGGGCCGCGGCCAGGAGACCTACGGCGAGGACCCCGTCCTGAGCGCGCGCATGGGCGTGGCCTTCATCCAGGGGCTGCAGGGACCGGACCCGCGGCATCCGCGCGTGTCGGCGGCGGTGAAGCACTTCGCGGTGCACAGCGGCCCCGAAGCCGACCGCCACAAGGAGGACGTGCGGGTGTCGCCGCGCGACCTGGTGGACACCTACCTGCCGGCCTTCCACGCGGCGGTCACCGAAGGCCGGGCGGAATCGGTGATGTGCGCCTACAACGCGGTCGACGGCGTGCCCGCGTGCGCGAACGAGCCCCTGCTGCGGCAGCGGCTGCGCGAGGCATGGCGATTTCAGGGCCATGTGGTGTCGGACTGCGGCGCGGTGGCCGACATCCACCAGGAGGGCGCCCACCATCATGTGAAGACGCCGGAGGCCGCGGTGGCCCTGGCCGTGCGCGCCGGCACCGACCTGATCTGCGACTTCGGCGGCAACAGCACCGCCGCGCCCGCCACCACGGTGGCAGCGGTGCGGCAGGGGCTGCTGAGCGAGGCCGAGCTCGATCGGGCGCTGCATCGCCTGTTCGACGTGCGCGTGCGCCTGGGCCTGCTCGACCCGCCCGGACAGGGGTACTTCGCCGGCATCACCGCGCGCGAGGTCGATACGCCCGCGCATCGCGCGCTCAACCTCGAGGCGGCTCGCCGCTCGCTGGTCCTGTTGAAGAACGATGGCGTGCTGCCGCTGAAGACGCCGCCCCGGCGCATCGCCCTGATCGGCCCCAACGCCGACAGCGTCGATGCGCTGGTGGGCAACTACAACGGCACGCCGTCCCGGCCGGTCACCCTGCTGGCCGGCCTGAAGGCCCGCTACCCGGACGCCCGGATCGAGGTCGTCGAAGGCACCGGCTGGGTGGCGCCGCCGCTGGAGGACCTGCCGCCGGAGCGGCTGTGCGCCGATGCCGCCTGCAGCCGTCCTGGCCTCAACTTCGAGCGCTTCGCCAACCTCGAGCTCGAGGGCACGCCGATCACGTCGACGGTCGCGCCGCAGGCCCGCTTCAGATGGGGCTGGCCCGACGCCCATGATCGAAAGGAATCGGCGCGCTGGAGCGGCTTCATCCGCGCCGGCGAAAGCGGGGAGCATCTGTTCCGGCTGAAGGGGAACCGGGGGTACCGCATCTGGATCGACGGTGAACAGGTGGTGGACCTGTGGGACATCGCCTGGCCCACCAGCACCCGCGGCGTGGTGCTGAAGGCGGGCCAGACCTACGCCCTCCGCGTCGAGGCGCTGCAGACCGGCTGGGAAGGCGAGCAGCGCCTGCAATGGAGCCGGCCCGGCGCCAGCGACGAGGCGGCACTGGCCGCCGCGCGCGAGGCCGATCTGGTGATCTTCGCCAGCGGCCTGACCTGGGAGCTCGAAGGCGAGGAGATGACGGTGCTGGCACCGGGCTTCGCCGGCGGCGACCGCACGCGGATCGATCTGCCCGCGCCGCAGCTGAAGCTGCTGGAGCGCCTGGCCGGCCTGGGCCGTCCGCTGGTGCTGGTGAACTTCAGCGGCAGCGCCATGGCCTTCGGCGCCGCGACACGGCAGGCGTCGGCGATCGTGCAGGCCTGGTATCCGGGCGGCGAAGGCGGTCAGGCGGTGGCGGAACTGCTGGCCGGCGACTTCAGTCCTTCCGGCCGGTTGCCGGTCACCTTCTATCGATCCGTCGACCAGTTGCCGCCCTTCAAGGACTACGACATGCAGGGGCGCACCTATCGATGGTTCAAGGGCGAGCCGCTGTTCCCCTTCGGCCATGGACTGGGCTACGCCCGCTTCAGCTATGCACAGGCCCGGCTCGCGAGCCGGAGCGTCCGTGCCGGGCAAGGCACGCGGCTGTCGGTGCTGGTGAAGAACGAGAGCGGACGCGACGCGGCCGAGGTCGTCCAGCTCTATGTCCGACGCCCCGGCGACATCGCGCCACAGCGCTCGCTGGTGGCGTTCCAGCGGGTCGTGCTCCGCGCCGGTGAATCGCGGCGGCTCAGCTTCGAGCTGGACGCCAAGGCGATGAGCGTCGTTCAGGCCGATGGACAGCGCATCGTGGAGGACGGGCCGGTCGGGTTGTGGATCGGTGGCGGGCAACCGGTGACGGCCATCACCGGCGTCCGCGCACCGGGTCAGTCCTTGACCCTGCGGGTCAGCGGCCGCGCGCGGCTGCCGGCGTTCTGAGCGGGACCTCGCACCGGCCCACGAGGGCGCCGTCTGGACGAAGGAAGGACACAGCGCAATGGCATCGAATCAGGCATCACGCAAGGATCGGCCGCTTCGCCGCAGGGCACTGGCCGTGGTCGTCGGCGCAGCGGCGCTGGTTGCCGGCAGCTGGCTGTTGAGCCAGCCGGGTGATGGACCCGGGCTCGCCGACGACGTGGCGGCGGCCTCGTCCGCCAGCGGGCCAGCGGCGCCGATGCCCGCGGCAAAGGTCGAGGCGGCGTCCACCGCGCCGGTGCTCGCCTCGTCGGCGCCCGGCTCGACCAGCCCCTTGCCGCGCGCGCCCGGCTGGCCGACGGACGCGTCGCTGCGCCAGGTCCAGCGGGCGCTGGACGGCCAAGGGACTCCGAAGGACCTGCTGGAAGCGGCCACGATGCTCTCCGCCTGCCAGGGCGCGGACGCTTTCGTTGACCAGCAGTACAGGGAGCGCGACCAGCCGTCCCCGACGGGGCGGCAGCTCGAGCGGATCACGGGTCGGTCCAGCCAGGATTGGATCCGCCAGTCGCAGGACTTCCAGCGTCAGTGCCAGGTCTTCGATGCCGCCACGCTCGCGCGCGGACCTGAGCTGCTCAAGCGCGCTTACGACACAGGCGCCAAGGACGCCGCGCTGCCCTACCTGCAATGGTTGAACACGAGCAGGCAGCCGATCGACCCCGAGTTGCGCGACCGGCTGCAGCGCGACGCGCGCCAGACGGCCGAAGACGGCGATTTCATGGCGCTGTTGAGCTACAGCTTCGCTTTCGACGTCAGCGCGATGGGCATCACCGAAGTGCAACGGCAGGCCTACAAGGAGGCGCGACTGCGCATCGTGGGATTGATGTCGGGCGCGGAGATGGAGAAGGCCAGCCGCGACGGCATGGCCGACACCGAAAGGATGATGGGCCAGTGGGGTGCGCTGCCACCGCCGTTGACCGCCGAACAGCAGCGCGAGGCCGACGCGCTGGCCGCGCGAGTGATCGAGGCCTGGCGCAAGCGTCAAGGCAAGCAGGGGTAAGTCGAGCGAGCCCATTCGCCTTCGAATGGCCAATGCTGGCCCGCGACTTGCAGCCCCTCGCGCGCACGACCCGCAAGGCGCGCACGGCCTTCACATCTGACGTTCCTTGACCGCCATGGGCCCCGGCTCATCGCATCGACGGTCTGCCGCTGACAAATTTCGTCAGCACGGCAGGTCGGCGACATCACGGAAACATCACCGCCTTGCAAGCAAACGCTTCACGCCATTCGAAAGGAAACAAATGCCGTCCACTCCAACCGCCGCGCCGACCGTCCAGCGGCTCGCCCTCGCCCTTCTGATGGCGGGCCTCGCCTCGTGCGGTGGAGGCGGGTCGACGTCGTCGCCGGCGACCGATGCGGCGGCGCCGCCGCTTGGATCCGCACCGGCCCCCTCGCCGGCGCCTGCGCCCTCTCCCTCTCCCTCTCCCTCTCCGGCTCCCGCGCCTTCACCCGCTCCCGCTCCCGCTCCCTCGCCCTCGCCCTCGCCCTCGCCTGCGCCTGCGCCTGCGCCTTCGCCTTCGCCCGCGCCTGCGCCTGCGCCTGCGCCCTCGCCCTCGCCCGCGCCTGCACCTGCACCTGCGCCTGCGCCGGCACCTGCGCCGGCACCGGCACCGGCACCTCCGGTCTCGATCACCACGGCGCTGGGGACGGCTAACCGGTTGCTGGCCGGCTTGGGCGCCGGCAACTCGATCGAGGAGATGACGAAGCAGCAGATCCGTCCCGACATCATCGACACCTACCTGGTCGGTGTCGGCGGCGGCTCCTGGCCGACCTGGAACAGTCCTGACGGCGCCTACGTCACCTACGTCTCCGCGAACGTATCGGCCGCTGGCGCGGTGCCGATGTTCACGCTCTACCAGATGACGGCCAGAGGGGAAGGCAACATCGGCGCGATCAACGACGCGAGCTTCATGCCCAGCTACTGGGCCCAGGTCAAGTTGATGTACCAGAAGATCGGCGCGACCAACCTGCCCACGCTGGTCAACCTGGAGCCGGACTTCTGGGGCTTCGTGATGGCCGGCGCGCCAGGCGGCGACCCGGCGAAGCTGCCCGCGCGCGTGAGCCAGGTGGCCGAATGCGCGAACCTCCCGGACAACGCTGTCGGCATGGCGGGTTGCCTGGTGGCACTCGGGCGCGCCTATGCGCCCAAGGCGAAGGTCGGTTTCCCGCCCTCCTTCTGGGGCCGCGATGCCGCCACCGTCGGCAGCTTCATGCTCAAGCTCGGCGCCGACAAGGCCGACTTCATGGTCGCCCAGACCAGCGACCGCGACGCGGGCTGCTTCGAGGTCTCGCCGCCGCCGGCCGAATGCGCCGGACGTGGCAACGGCCCGTTCTATTGGGACGAGAACAATGTGGCGACGCCCAACTTCCATCAGGACCTCGCCCAATGGGCCGCGGTGCGAAGCACGCTCGGCAACCTGCCCATCCTGTTCTGGCAGACGCCGATGGGCGTGCCTTCGTCGACGCCGGGCGGCACGCCGGGGCACTACCGCGACAACCATGTCCAGTACATGCTGACCCATCCGACCGAATACACCGCCAGCGGCGTGTTCGCGATCGTGTTCAGCGGCGGCGGCAGCGGCTCGGTCAACATCACGACGGACGGCGGCCAGTTCGCCCGCCTGTTCAAGGCCTACCTGGCGAATCCGGCGCCGCTGCCGCGCTGAGCGACCGGCAGCGTCGGACGGGGCGTCGAAACTGCGGCGCCTCGTCGCCCATCGGCGGACTTCAGCGACGAGAATGCGCGCGGGGCGTTGCGATCCATCGGGTGGATCGCAGCGCCCCGCGATCACCTGCCCTGACGACAGCCGCCGAGGTCCGCCTCGGAGGATTGACACGCGCGGGGTGGCCCCACCAGCCAGACCCGCGCTCCCGCGCCCTCTTGCGCGGGCGCGTCATCCGTATGTTGTCCCGTCTCGACCTGCCGACCGTCCTGCTGTTCTACAACACGTCCCTGCTGGCCGGCGCATTCGCCATCATCCACGTCCGTCGCAATTCATGGCGCCCCGACGGCCTCATGGCGCTGGCGGCGGCCTACCTGATGCTCGCCGCCGGGGCCGCCCTGGCGTGGAACGGCGAGGAAGCCGCCCTCCCTCCGGCGGTCTGGACGCACGGCAGCCTGCTGCTCGGCCTCGTCGGGTACGCGGTCTTCTTCGCCGGCATCCGCGCGATGAGCGGCCACCGCAGCGTCCGCTGGGGACGCCTCATGACGCCGGTGCTGCTCTGCTTTCTCGCCGGGCTGATCACCGGCTTTCCCTTGGACAACCTGAGCCGGGCTGGCGCCTTCCATGTGGCGGCCGTGCTGTCCCTGGCGGGCAGTGCCCACGAGATGCTGCGCAACCATCGCCTCGAGGCCCTGCCGTCGAGCCGGCTGCTCGCGGCGCTCCTGGCGCTCAGCGGCGGCGTCTACGCGCTCCGGCTGGTGTTCATCCTGAATGGCACCGCGGGCAGCGCCGGCTTCTCGCTGGCGTTCTTCGTGCAGATGTTCTGCCACTTCGGCGTCGCGCTGATGGTGGCCACCATTTCCAAGGAACGCGCGGAGGTGCGCCTGGCCCAGCTGGCGGACACCGATCCGTTGACCGGCGTGGGCAACCGGCGCTGGCTCGGCACGCGGCTGCCCAAGCAGCTGCGAGGCCACAGTGCCGTCCTGCAGCTCGACCTGGACCGGTTCAAGCAGATCAACGACCGTCATGGTCATGCCGCCGGCGATGCGGTCCTGGTGGCCTTCGCCAACTGCCTGAAGGCGCAGCTGCGCGAGTCCGACCTGCTGGCCCGCACCGGTGGCGAAGAGTTCCTCGTGTACACGCCCAACGTCACCGAGGCGGTGGCGCGCATGATCGCGGAGCGGCTCCGCGCCAGCGTCGAGCAACTGCGGATCGTCGAGGACGGGACGCCCCTGCCGGTGACCACCAGCATCGGCGTCGCCTGGGTGGCGGACGGCAGTTCACCGACGCCCGACTGCCTCGCCCGGGCGGACGCGATGCTCTACGAGGCCAAGCGCGAAGGCAGGAACCGCGTGGCCTTCTCGACGATGCCCCCGCAGGCGACGGATACCGCCGCGTCCTAGATCGAGATCGCGCAGGGGAACGCGCAAGCCCGATCGGCGGTTGCCGCCGGACGGCTCCTCAATGCCCCGACTCCTCGTCCCACCGCAGATGCACCACGCGGTAGCCGTGGGCCTTGATCGTTCGCAGCAACAGCGGCAGCGCCGCGGCGGTGCGGTCCTGCGCATCGTGCAGCAGCACGATGCCGCCACCTGAAGCCGCCAGGCGCTGCACCAGCTTGTCGGCCATCTGCTGCGCGCTCTGGGGCTCCCAGTCCTCGACGCCCAGGTCGACCGACATCAAGGTGTAGCGCGACGCCGCGAGCGCCTCGCGCAGCACCGGCGTTTCCTCGAGGAACGGAAAGCGGTACGCCGCCGCCCGGCCGCCGAAGACCTCTCGGTATGCGGCCTCGACCGCCCGCAGGTCGTCGAGTTGCTCCGACGCCGGCAGCAACGAGAAGTGTGGATGGCGGAAGCCGTGCAGACCGATGCTGTGGCCCTGCGCCTTCACCTCCCTGGCGAGCGCCGCATCGGCCAGCATCGGCTCGCCGTTCATGAAGAAGGTCGCACGCACGCATTCCGCCTTCAGGGCCTTGAGCACCAGCGGCGTGGACGCCGGACGTGGCCCGTCATCGAAGGTGATCACCACCTCGCCCGGCTGCAGGGGCAGCGGCCCATGCTGCGCCCGGCCATAAGCCGCGGCTTCGCGCGGCAAGGTCAGCACGCGGGAAGTGCCCAGCGCCGCGTCGCCGCAATCGGCCGCCGCAGCCAGCGCCTGGCCCAGAGTCAGCACGGTCAATGCCGTGCGCAGCCGCGGCCAGCCGATCGGCCGGCTCGACACCGGCGTCTCATCGTCCCTCGGGGCGTCCCATGCTTGCTTCATGTCTTGTCCTGCGATCGCCATCGTCGCCGCGGAGCTTACCGAAAGGGTGTGGCATCCGATCCGGCGCATCCACCGATACCACGTGCTTCCGAACCACAAGCCGGTGAGACCGCGGTGGCCGATGGCCGGCCGATGCGCTACAAACGAGCCACTCGACGTGGAGATCATCGTGACCGCACTTTCGAATCTGAAGATCGGTGTCCGGCTGACGGGTGGCTTCGCGGCAGTGATCGCGCTGCTGATCGTGCTGGCGGTGATCGGCATCACCAAGATCAGCGCGATCGATGCCGACACCGAGGTCATCCTGCATGACCGCTTCGTCAAGGTGCAGCTGGCACAGACGGTCGAGAACGAAGTCAACAAGCAGCTCCGCGCGATGCGCACCGCGCTGATCGTGACCGACCGCGCGATCGTCGAGAGCGAACTGGCCAAGCTCGAGGCCTCGCTGCCCGTGGTCGGCCGCGCGATCGACCAGCTCAGCGCGACGGTCCACAGCGAGCGCGGCAAGGCGGCCCTGCAGGCGCTGATCGATGGCCGGGCGAAGTTCAAGGACAAGGAGCGGCAACTGGTCGACCTGCTCAAGGCCGGCAAGGTCGACGAGGGCCGGAGCCTGCTGGTGACGGACATCCTGCCGCTGCAGACCGTCTACCTCGCGGCCGTCGAGGGCTTCGTGGAGACCCAGGCGGCCAGCATGGAGGAGTTCGGCGCGCAGGCCTCCGCGCTGGCTCGCGCCGCCCGTACGCTGATGATCGTGCTGTCGGTGATTGCGGTGCTGCTGGCGGTGGGCATCGCCGTCCTGCTGACGCGCTCGATCACGCGGCCGATCGCGCAGGCGGTACGGGTGGCCGAGACGGTCGCCGCCGGCGACCTCACCTCCAGCATCGAGGTGCGGGCCCTCGACGAGACTGGGCAGTTGCTGGCCGCGCTGCGCTCGATGAACGACAGCCTGGTGCGCATCGTCGGCGAGGTGCGGCTGAGCAGCGAGTCCATCGCCACCGGCTCGACCCAGATCGCGACAGGCAGCATGGACCTGTCGCACCGGACCGAGGAGCAGGCCTCCAGCCTCGAGCAGACGGCCGCCGCGATGGAGGAAGTGGCCTCCACCGTGCAGCGCAGCGCCGACTCGGCGCGCAACGCCACGGCGCTGGCGGCCACCGCCAGCGAGGTCGCCACCCGCGGCGGCACGGCGGTGGCCGAGATCGTCTCGACGATGCGCGACATCAGCGCCAGCTCCGCCCGGATCGCCGACATCACCGGCGTCATCGACGGCATCGCTTTCCAGACCAACATCCTGGCCCTCAACGCGGCGGTGGAGGCGGCGCGCGCCGGTGAGCAAGGCCGCGGCTTCGCGGTGGTGGCTGGCGAAGTCCGCACCCTCGCGCAGCGCGCGGCCACCGCCGCCAAGGAGATCCGCGCGCTGATCGGCGAGAACGTCAGCCGGGTCGACACCGGGTCGCGCCTGGTCGAGGGCGCCGGCACGACGATGGACGAGATCGTGCGGCAGATCCGGCAGGTCGCCGAGCTGATCACCGAGATCGGCGCCGCGACCGGCCAGCAGAGCCTGGGCATCGGCGAGGTCAGCAAGGCCGTGCATGTGCTCGACCAGGTGACGCAGCAGAATGCCGCGCTGGTCGAGGAGTCCGCCGCCGCGGCCGACAGCCTGAGCCAGCAGGCGCGCCGGTTGACCGAGCTCGTCGGCGCGTTCAAGTTGCATGTCGGGCGCTGACCGGCTGACCGGCTGACCGGCTGACCGGCTGACCGGCTGACCGGCTGACCGGCTGACCGGCTGACCGGCTGACCGGCGGCGAGTTTCCGGCGGTCTCGCCAGCCATGCGGGCAAATTTCCACGCCGGTGAAGGCGGCGTCAGCACTCCGTGATGCCTGCGGCGGACTCCCTCCGTAAGCTGCCGCCATCCCTTTCAACCAGCAGTATTGCCATGCGCGTGATCTCCACCCTGGGTGCCTTCCTCTCCGCCATGGCGGTGACCGGCGCCGCCTCAGCGGCCGATCCTTCCGTCAACGGGACCATCCTGCTCGGCCAGGTCGCACCGTTCAGCGGTCCCTCGGTCAAGCTGGCCGAGGAATACAACCTGGGCGCGCGCACCTACTTCCAGGCGCTCAACGAGCGTGGCGGCGTCAACGGTCTCCGTGTCGAGCTGCGCACCCGCGACGATCGCTACGACCCTGCCGAGACCGCGCGCCAGGCCAAGGCGCTGATCGAGCAGGACGGCGTGTTCGCGCTGTTCGGCACCGTCGGCACCGGCACGACGCTGGCAGCCGTGCCGGTCGCCACCGCGGCGGGGGTGCCGCTGTTCGCGCCGTCCACGGGCGCCGAGGCGCTGCGCACGCCGCTGAACCGGCAGGTCTTCCATGTACGGGCCGGTTATGGTGCCGAGGCCGACTACATCGCCGAGCAACTGTCGACCAGCAGCCTGCGCAACGTCGCGGTGCTCCACCAGAGCGATGCCTTCGGCAAGGCGGCGCTGGAGGCGGTGACGCACGCGCTGACCCAGCGCGGCCTGAAGACGGTGGCCCTGGCCGCGATCGAGCGCGATGCCACCGACGTGTCCGAGATCGGCAAGAAGCTGGCGGCGGGACACCCGCAGGCGGTGATCCTGGCCGCCTCCTACACCTCGAGCGCCGCCGTGATCAAGACGATGAAGAAGCAGGGCTTCGCCGGCCAGTTCGTCGCCACCTCGTACGCCGGCAGCAAGGCGCTGGCCGATGAACTCGGCGGCGAGGGCAGCGGCGTGTGGATCTCCGAGGTCGTGCCCTTCCCCTGGGGCGAGGGCTCGGCGCTGCAACGCGAATACGGCCAGGCCCTGCAGCGCGCCGGCGTGCCGAGTCGCAGCTTCGAGTCGATGGAGGGCTACCTGGCCGCCAAGGTCTTCACCGAAGGACTGCGCCGCGCCGGCCGCGAACCGACCCGCGCCCGCCTGATCGCCGCCCTCGAATCGATCCAGGGCTGGGATGCCGGCGGCGTCCGGATCTCCTACTCGCCCACCGACCACGGCGGCTCCCACCGGGTTGAGATGACAATGATCGGTCCCGGAGGCAAATTCGTGCACTGACGATGACACCCAGAATTTCCAGCGACCGCCCCTGCCCGCGCCCAGCGCGGGTCGGCCCCTTCCCGCGATCGGCCACCCGTCCCGGCGGTATCGCCGCGCGCGGCCGGGGGGCCTCGCGATGAGCCCGGCCGCCAAGACCCGCGTGGTGATCGCGGACGACCATGCGCTGGTGCGCGAGGGCCTGCGCAAGGTCCTGGAGCTCGACGACACCGTCGAGCTCGCCGGCGAGGCGGCCAACGCCGACGAGGTGATGGCCCGGCTGGCGCAAGGCGGCGTCGACCTGCTGCTGCTGGACCTGCTGATGCCGGGCTGCAACGATGTCGATCTGATCCAGCGCATCCACGCCGCCCATGCCGGGCTGCCGGTGCTGGTGCTGACCATGCATGCCGACCCCCATATCGCGCGCCGCGCGCTGGAAGCCGGCGCGGGCGGCTACCTGACCAAGGACATCTCCACCGAGCTGCTGATCGACGCGGTGCACCATGTGGCCGCCGGCCGCAGCTATGTCGATCCCTCGCTCAGCGCCGCGCTGATCCGCCAGGAACCGAAGGCGCCGGAACCGCTGGAGTCGCTGTCCCCGCGCGAGCGCCAGGTGCTGGTCGCGCTGGTGCGGGGCCAGTCCCTGGTGGACATCGCCGCCGCGCTGCAGGTCGCGCCGAACACGGTCAGCACCTACAAGACCCGCCTGATGGACAAGCTGGACCAAGCCTCGCTGAGCGACCTGGTGCGATACGCCGTGCGCCATGGCATCGTCGATTGAGCGCGCGCGTCTGCCGCTCTTCGCCTTCCTTGCGCTGGCACTGCTGTCGGCGCTGGTGCCCATCCCCGCCCGCGCCGAGCGCATCGTGCTGGCGTCCTACCAGGAGCGCGAGGGCCTGCAGAACCTCACGCCCACCTGCCTCACGCAGGATCGGCGCGCCGTGCTGTGGATCTGCACCGAGAACGGCCTGTTCCGTTTCGACGGCTTCCGGGTCCACCGGGAGCCGCTGCCGGCCCCCGTCGGCTCGAGCATCTGGGGCGGCCGCGTCGACCCGCTCGGCCGGCTCTGGCTGACCACCGACCAGGGCCTGTTCCTGCGGCGCCCGTCGAAGGACGCCGCCCGCCCGGAAGCCGGCGAGCCGCCGGACTGGGTCGAGGTCCGGCGCGCCGATGGCCGGCCGCTGGACGTGGCCTTCGCCGGCCAGTTCGACGTCGATGAGCACGGCGTGCTGATGGCGGTGGACCGGGACCACCGGTTCTGGACCGCCACGATCGGCGATGCCGGCCCCGCCGCGGTGCGGGCCGAGCCGCTGCCGGTGCCCGCCCTCGATCGCCCGACGGCGGCCAGTTATGTCGAGACGACGCCGCTGCGACGGCTCGGCGACCGCCTCTGGTTCGGTTGCGGCGACGGCCTGTGTGCCTGGGACCGGCGCCAGGCGGCGGTGACGCTCTGGTCGGCCGCGCAGGGGTTGCCGCCGGACACCTGGGCGACGCTGCTCGTCAGCCGGGATGGCAGCCTTTGGGCGCGCGGTCGCACCCGCCTCGCCCGGCTGGCGCCTGGCGCCCAGCGCTTCGAGACGGTCGACGCGCCGCCGGTGAACCCGGAATGGGAGGCCAGCAGCCCCCTCGTCGAAGATCCCCGCGGCGGGATCCTGATGGCCGCGACCACCGGCATCGCCCGCTGGGACGGCTCCGCCTGGCAGACCTGGTCCCGCGACGACGGCCTGCCCGACTCGGCGGTGCGCAGCCTGCTGGTGGACGCCGACGGTGCGCTGTGGCTCGGCGCCTCCGGGCAGGGCTTCCATCGCTGGATCGGCTATGGCGAGGTGGACCACTGGACCCGGACCTCGGGCCTGCCTTCCGACGTCGTCTTCCGTCTGCTGCAGGACGGCAGCGGCCGCCTCTGGGCCATCACCCGGGAAGGGGTGGCGTGGTTCGACGCCGCGGCCCGCCGCTTCCGACCGCTGCCCCCGTCCGCCGCCACGACGCCGCGGATCGCCGGCATCGTGTCGGGCGCCGCCATCGATGCGGCGGGCGACCTCTGGTGGCTGGACCACGGCCAGCTCAACACCGTCAAGGCGGGCACCACGACGGCGCGGCGGATGCTCACCGATCCGGCCCTGCTGGGCCTGATGGCCCGGCATGGCGGGGACCTCTACCTCACGAGCAGGACGCGCGTCGAGCGCTTGATCCCCCGCGCGAAGGGCGGCGTGAGGCGCGAGCCGGTCGCCGTCGGCGCGCCCGGCGGGGATCCGGCCATCACCGTCTTCGGCGACGGCTCGACCGACTGGTTCATCAACGCCCGGTGGCAGGTCTTTCGCGCGCAAGGCGACGCCTGGGTGCCGCTGCTCGATGACAAGGGCCAGGCGATCAACGCCTACACCGTGACCGTGGTGGGCGGCGTGCTGTGGGCCTCGTCCGACCAGGGCGTGTCGGTCTACACCCTGTCCGGCGACCGGGCCCGGCTGCGGCAGCACCTCCCCCGGGCGTCCTTCGGCGGCGCCGATCCGATGTGGATCGCCCGCGGCCCCGAGGAGGAGATCTGGTTGGGCACCGGACGAGGCGTTTTCCGGCTCAGTCCGCAGGGCGAGTGGCTCGGCCTGCTGGACCGCGACAACGGCCTGGTGTGGAACGACGTCAATGACGAAAGCTTCCTGCTGGACGCCGCGGGCAACGCCTGGATCGGCACCAGCGGCGGCGCGACGCGGGTGTACCGGCGCCCCCCGCCGCCGGGCGCGCCCGCAGTGCTGCGGGCGGACCTGCTGGAGTTCGGCACTCGCCAGTTCAGCGGGCCGCCGACCGAGCCGATCCCGTGGAACGACCGCCAGCTGCGCGTCACCCTGGGCACGCCGACGCTCTCGCTGCCGCGCGACCGCCGCATCGAATACCGGCTGTCGCCGCAGGCACCGTGGCGGAAGGTCGAAGGCGCATCGATCGACGTGGGATCCATGGACGAGGGCCGGCATGTGCTGACGCTGCGGGCCGCCGGCCGCGTGCCGCTGGAGCCGCCGGGACCGGCGCTGGCGCTGCCGTTCACCGTCGCGCCGCCCTGGTGGAATTCGCCCGGCATGCGGCTGGCCTACCTGGCGCTCATCGCAGCGCTCTGGTGGGCGCTGACGCTGTGGACGCAGCGCCGGGCGCGGGCGCGCCGGCGCATGCTCGAACGGGCCATCGAGGAGCGCACGGCCGAGCTGCACGCCTCGCGCGAGGCCCTGCACCGGCTCAGCGAGCACAACGCGCTCGCGCTCGAGCAGGAGCGCACGCGGGTGTCTCGCGAACTGCACGACGAGCTTGGCCAGCAGCTGGCGGCGCTGCGCCTGGAGATCGCCGTCATGCGCGCGCGCGCCGCGCGGGCCACCGCGCCGATCGACGCCGGCCAACTGGACCTGCTGCACGAGCGGGTCGACCGGCTGGTCGCTGCCGTGCGCGCGGTGGTCTCGCAATTGCGCCCGCCCGCGCTCGATGGCGGGCTGGACGCAGCCTTCCGCTGGCTCGGCACCGAATTCAGCCGCGACACCGGTCTGCCCTGCGATGTTTCCGTCGCGGCGGAAGCCGGCCAGCTGGGTTCCGAAGCGGCCACGCAGCTGTTCCGCGTGGCGCAGGAGTCGCTCAACAACGTGCGCCGTCATGCCGGCGCGACCCGGGCGGCGTTGTCGCTCTCGTTGACCGACGGCCAGTGGGTCCTGACGGTGCGCGACGACGGACGGGGCTTCGACACCGACAGCCGACTCGCCGGCTACGGCGTGATGGGCATGCACGAGCGTGCCCGCCTGCTGGGGGGCACGCTGGCGATCCAGAGCGCGCCCGGACAGGGCACGACCGTCGAACTGCGCGTCGTGCCCGGGACGCCGGCCGCGCCACCGCCCCCCTACAATTCGTAGTTGTTCACCTACACGAAGCCGCAAAAGTGCGAATTCCTCCACAGATTTTTGCCGGCATCATCCTGTAGAGTTTCACCTACACGCTCGCTGTAGCTCTTCAGGACTCCACGATGTTCATTGCCGTGCCACCGCGTCATGCGGCTTTCCTCCCGACGGGCCAAGAAGCGGGCAGCCGCGCGGATCCCCCCCTTCGGCCCTCGGTGCCCTTCTCCGACGCCTGCTGGCGCTTCGGCGAATGCATGGTGCGACCGGCCTGCCGCGACATCGTTGTCAGCGGCCAGTCGCGTCATCTGCAGCCGCGCCCCTTCGACCTGCTGGTGCACCTGATCGAGCATCGGGACCGCGTCGTCAGCGCCGACGAGCTGCTGGACGTCGTCTGGGGGGAGCAGGATGTGCAGCCGGGCGCGCTGGCGATGGCGATCGCGCGGATCCGCGCGGTGCTGCACGGGGCGCTGCCGCCCTCGGCGGAGGTCATCCGCACCTATCACCGCGTCGGTTACCGCTTCGTCGCCGCGCTGGACTGAGCGGGTCTGGCGCCGGCATCGGCGCCGACGGAACGGACACGCCCCCTTCCCGGCAAGCCCTGACCCTTCGCGCCCTGGCGAAGGCGTCTGCGACCGGCCCGTGCCATGACGATCCACGACCACGACCGCAAGATGCGGCGGCTCTCGCCGCGCGCTCGATTCCTGCTGATGGCCGCCCTGGCGGTCCTGCTGGTGGCGCTGCCCACGGCCCTGTACACGCGGCTGGCGATGGTGCAGATGCGTCAGTCCCGACTGGAGAGTCGGGGGCTGCCGGCGATGCGCGCGATGGCGCAGGTCCGGCTCCTGCTGCGCGATCACCAGGCCCTGGCCGATGCCGTGGCGGCAGGTGCCACCCACCTGCGCCGACGACGCGTGGCCGAGCTGGACCAGCTCACCCGGGTGCTCGCGGCCATGGAACCGCTGCTGGCCATGGCGCCGGCCGACACCCCCGCCGAGACCTCCGGGGACACGGCGCTGCGCGGCGCCTGGACCGAGGCCCGCGCGCGCTGCGACGCGCTCCGGTCCGACCCCGCCCCCGGGGTGGCAACGGCCGTGCAGGACGCGGCCAGCCAGTCGCTACTGCACCTGCAGGACCTGCTGCTCGATCACTACAGCCTCTCGCTGGATCCCGAATACGAAACCTATTACCTGGTGCGCGCTGCGCTGGCCGAGATGCCGCGGGCGGCCGACCTGCTGGTCCGCTTGCGGACCCAGGTCTCGACCTCCCTGAATGGCGGCGCGGCCGATGCGGCGGACCACGAGCAGATCGCCTCGCTGCTGCGGCAATCGCTGCAACAGTTCGACCAGGCGGACCGCGCCACGCGCAAGGTGCTGGCCGCGGACGGCGGCCTGAGCGCGGCGCTGGAAACCCCGGCCGGCGAACTGCGCGCCCGCGTCGATGCGCTGGCGGCGGCGATCG
>NZ_PEOG01000065.1 GCF_002761755.1 Roseateles chitinivorans | reverse complement strand
ATGGGGGCACCATGAGGTCTGGACGCTTCTGCCGAGATGGCTCGACGGTAGCTCCGACGGGTCATGGGAGGGGTAGGACAGGGCCTACTGGCGCTGACGGAGGACGGCGCGTGGCGCGGCGTCCCACCGAAGGCCTTCATGACAGCAACCGGGAGACGAGGATCGCCAGGCCGGAAGAGCTGGCCGCCGAGCCGGCGAACCACTTCAGCAGGCGGGTGTCCGAGGCGAGACCTGCACTTTTGACCCGCTCGTCCAAGGTGTTGAAGCGCTCCTCGATGGGCGCGATCGCGGCGGCCACGCTGGATCGGACGGAACTCGCGATCTCGACACGCAGTTCCTGCAAGCCCTGCTGCGTCTCCCGACGGAAGGCGTCGAGTTGCTGCTGGCACTCCCTGCGGAAGGCATCGAGTTGCTGTTGTGAGTCCCTGCGCAGCGCGTCGACCTGATCGCGCGATTCGATGCGCAACGCATCGGCCTGATCGCGCGATTCGATGCGCACCGCGTCGATCGATGCCTTGAGCTCGCGTACATCGCTGCGCAGTTCGTGGATGTCGGCGGCATGTTCATCCAGGCGATGCATGAGCAGCCGGAAGTCGGAATGCGGCGGAGGCAGTGGGGTGACGGTCGGATGGGGAGAACGATGGCGCATGCGCGGACTCCAGTCGAGAAGGAGGGAGCCAGCGATGCTAGGTCCGCACCGGTGCGGCCCGGTGTGGCTTCTGGCGCGAAGGTCCGGGGTCCTTGATCGACCTCAACGGGTGGCATCGCGGGCCCCGCCGGTGGGAACACCCGCGACGCGGCTCAGGCGAACAGGGCCGCCAGGCGCGCCACGGCGGCCTCGCTCATCGCGCGATCGACGCCGCGGTCCGGGTTGTTGAAGTCATGCTCGCCCTGGGCCTGCACCAGCAGGCCGTCGCGCCGCGGCACGACCATCAGGTTGTGGCCGCGCCAGGCGACCATGTAGTCGACCTCCGGCTGCGGCACCAGCCGTGCGATCTGACCGCGCACCGGGATCAAACGCTCGTCGCCGAACAGCGCCCGCGCGCCGTAGCCGGTGCAGTTGACGATCGTGCGCTCGGGCAGGCCGGCGAGTTCACGCGCGTCGCTGAAATCGCGGGTGACGATCTCGCCGCCTTCGCGGAAAAAGTCTTCCATCAGCAGCCGCTGGTACGGGCGGATGTTGAAGGTCATCTGGGTGAAGCGACGCGCATGCGGCACCGGGAATGGGTGCTGGGCCGGGTTCAGCGGCATGGAGCGCGGATGCAGGTCGGGGATGAGGTCCAGCAGGTCCGGATAGTCCGGCTCGGCCGGGCCGCCATGGCCGCCCTGACCGGCCGGCAGCGCCTGGTCGAAGGGCAGGTCGGACAGCACATAGCCGTCGCGCCATTCGACCGGCGCGCCGGGCAGGCCCAACTGGTCCTGCCACGCGCGGAAACTGTGGCGAGCCATGCGCTCCCACATCGCGTTGAATGCCGGCGTCGCATGCTCGGCTGCGACCACGCGGGACTCGGGCGACCACAGGCCGGTGGCGAAGGTGGAGGCCACTTCCGGCGGGCGCTCGCGGCAGTAGATGCGCACCCGCAGTCCGGCGCGCTGCGCGACGCGGGCGGTGGTCAGGCCGATGGCGCCGCAGCCGATGACGGCGATGCGCCGCTCGCCGGTGCCGCGGATCAGCGGCAGCGCCCCCAGCGTCGCCGATCCCCAGGACAGGGACCAGCCCGCCCCGCCGTGGCCGTAATGGTGGATGACGGTCTTGCCGTGCAGTCGCTGCGCCTCGATGCGCGGCCCCTGTGCCCGGAACGGGCGCGTACAGACGGTGATGTCGACGATGCGGTCCGCGGATACCCGCATGCGCGCGGGCCGGGGCGGGTCGGCGAAGGGCAGGCGGTCGGCGGATGGCGATGGCGATGGCGATGGCGATGGCGATGGCGATGGCGATGGCGATGGCGGCGAGGCCGGTGCATCGGCGTGCGCGGGCGCGACGAGCGGCCATGCGGCGGCCCAGGCGCTGGCGGCGCCGAGCCAGTGGCGGCGGTTCATGGGAACTCCTTGTGGGGCCGGCCCGAGCCGGCGGCGGTCGATCGCGATGGCGACCGGGTGGTCCGTGCGCCGGCAAGGACGCCGGCGTCGTCAGACCGCGGCGATCTTGGCGAGCGACTTGCGGATCGCGGCGGCGTCGCGCAGGCGCTGCGCGGAGCCGTCGGCATCGAGCAGGACGACGGTGATGGTCTGGCCGCCGCTCTTCATCCGCATCGCCAGGCAGCGGCCGGCTTCCTCGGTGTAGCCGGTCTTGGACAGGCGGATGTCCCACCCCTTGGCGCCGACCAGGTGGTTGGTGTTGCGCAATTCCCGCGGACGGCCGTTGACCTCGACCTCGCTCGACTTGTCGCTGCTGATGCGCGCGATCACCGGGTAGCGGGCCGCGGCGGCGGCGATGCGGGCGACCTCGGCGGCCGTCGAGGTGTTGTGGGGCGAGAGGCCGGTCGGGTCGGCCAGCGAGGTGTGCGACAGGCCCAGGGCCCGGATCTTGGCCGCGACCGCCGCCTCGTAGGCCGGCAGGCCACCGGGGAAGTGGCGGGCCAGCGCCGACGCGGCGCGGTTCTCGGACGAGATCAGCGCCAGCTCCAGCGCCGCCTCCCGGCTCATCGTCGCGCCGACGCGCACCCGCGAGCGGCTGTGCTTGAGCCGGTCGACGTCGGCGTCCTCGATGCGGATCTCCTCGTTCATGTCCTGCCTGGCATCCAGCACCACCATCGCCGTCATCAGCTTGGTCAGCGAGGCGATGGGCACGACGGTGTCGGCATCCTTGGCCATCAGCACGCGACCGCTGTCGTCGATCACCAGCATGTGGCGGGCGTTGACCGGCAGCTTCATCAGCGGTTCGTCGACCGGCGTCGCGGGGGCGACGGCGGCCTCCGAGGCCCGCGCCGCCGGCGGCGCGGAGGCGGCCGGCACCGCGGGCGTCACGACGCCGGTCGGGCCGATCGCGGCCGAGGTCGGCGCGGTGGTGGGGACGACGATCTCCGGGTCGTCGCTGGCGGCTTGCACGATCAGGCTGCCGCAGGTCAGGGCCAGCGCCGGCAGCGCGAGGCGCCAGTTGGTGTGGGCGAGGGTGCGGAGGACGGTGTGGCGGATCGACACGGCGGTAGGCGGCAGGCAGAGCAGGCGGGCGGGGCCGAGGAGGGCGTCGGGGTCAGGGGTTGACCGGCGGGAAGTTTAAGTGCTGCACGCCGGACGTCCATCCGGGCGTGCGGTAACGTGCGTTACGCGTGCGCCGAGGCGTCTGGCACGGCGCCTCAGTCCCAGGCCTTGCGCAGCCTCGCCGCGACATCCATCGCGGGCCTGGCCAGCTCCGGCAGCGCCGCCTGGGTCTGGTTGGCCGGCCCCAGCTTGTCGAAGTGGCGCACCACCTTGCCGGGCAGGAAGCGCGAGACGCTGGCGTGGAGGTGACGGTCACCGTGCCGCGCCTGCTGCGTGACATAGAAGCGCTGCGGCACCATCACCGCCAGGTGCTCCTTGGCCCGCGTCATCGCGACGTACAGCAGCCGCCGCTCTTCCTCGATCTGCGCCTGCGCGCCGGTGCTCAGGTCCGACGGCATGCAGCCGTCCACGCAATTGAGCAGGTAGACCGCATTCCATTCCTGCCCCTTGGCCGAGTGGATGGTCGACAGGATCAGGTAGTCCTCGTCCTTCAGCGGGATGCCGGATTCATCGCTGCTCGCCTCGGGCGGATCCAGCGTCAGCTCGGTCAGGAAGCGCTCCCGGGAGCCGAAGCCCTGGGCGATGCGCACGACCTGCTCCAGGTCGGCCAGGCGCACCGGCGCGTCGTCGTGCAGCCGCTCCAGGTGAGGGGCATACCACTCGACCACCGACTCCAGGTCCATCGGCCACTGCGCATCGCCGATGAGGCTCGCCAGCAGATCGCGCAGCGCCGTCCATGACGCGGCCGCGGCGCGGGGCGGCTCGAATGCGCGCAGCGCCTGGACCGGATCCGCGGCGGGCGCCATCGCGTCGATCAGCCGACGCGCGCTCGCCGGCCCGAAGCCAGGCAGCAACTGCGAGACCCGGAACCCCGCCAGCCGTCCGCGCGGGTTCTCGGCCCAGCGCAGCACGCTCAGCACGTCCTTCACATGCGTGCTCTCCAGGAATTTCAGGCCGCCGAACTTGACGAAGGGGATGTTGCGCCGCGTCAGCTCCAGCTCCAGCGGCGCGGCATGGCTCGAGGTGCGGAACAGCACCGCCTGGCGCTTCAACCGCAATCCCTGCTCGCGCCGCTCGAGCACTTTGTCGGCGACCCACTGGGCCTGGCGCGCCTCGTCCTCGACGGTCACCAGCTGCGGCCGCTCGCTCGAGGCCCGGTCGGTCCACAGCCGCTTCTCGTGCCGCTCGCGGGCCATCGCGATGACCGCGTTCGAGGCCTCCAGGATCGGCTGCGTCGACCGGTAGTTGCGCTCCAGCGCCACCACCCGCGCGGGGGGATCGAACTGGGCGGGGAACTCGAGGATGTTGCGCACCTCGGCCGCGCGGAACGAGTAGATCGCCTGCGCGTCGTCGCCCACCACCGTCAGGCCGCCGCCGCTCGGCTTGAGCCGGCGCAGGATGGTCGCCTGCAGCCGGTTGGTGTCCTGGTACTCGTCGACCAGCACATGCTGGAAGCGATCGCCGAGCTCGGCGGCCAGGCGGTCGTCGCTCATCAGCTCGGCCCAGTAGAGCAGCAGGTCGTCGTAGTCCAGCAACTGCTGGCGCTGCTTCTCCTCGACATAGGCCTTGAACAGCCGCTTGAGCTCGTCATGCACCGGGAAGCACCAGGGGAAGTGCTCCTGCAGGACCTGGTCCAGCCGGCTCTCGCCGTTGATCGCCCGGGAGTAGATGGACAGGCAGGTGGCCTTGAGCGGGAAGCGCTCGGCCGTCTCGGCCAGGCCGAGCGCCTGACGTTGCAGGCCCATCAGGTCCTCGGCGTCGGCGCGATCGAGCAGGGTGAAGTTGGGTGCCAGGCCGATGCGCGGGGCGTATTCGCGCAGCAGCCGCGCGCCCACGCCATGGAAGGTGCCGGACCAGGGGAGGCGCGGCGGCGCCTGCGTCGCGCGCAAGCCGAGCGCGCGATGCAGCATGCGGCCGGCGCGGCGCTCCATCTCGCCGGCAGCACGGCGGGAGAAGGTCAGCAGCAGCAGTCGCTGCGGGTCCGCGCCGGACTGGATCAGGCGGGCGACGCGCGCCGCCAGCGTCTTCGTCTTGCCCGAGCCGGCGCCGGCGATCACCAGCAGTGGGCTCTGCCCGCGAACGCCGTGTTCATCGAGTCCGTGCTCGACCGCCGAGCGCTGCTCGGGATTCAGGTCGGCGAAGACGTCGGCCGCGCGGGGCGGGGCGTCGGCAAGGGCGGAGGACATGGGGCGGCATCATAGCTGTATGCAAAAACAGTGATGCGCCTCCCGCGCGCGGCATCTCCATCCAGGGGGTATGTGCCTTGCCCTGGGGGAGCAAACTCCCTGCTACTGCCATGCATCAAGTGCTCGTCCTCCTCGCCGCCCTGTCCATGCCGCTCGTCGCCTGGGCGTCGCAGCGCGGCGTCTTCGGCCCCGACAACGGCGCGATCTCCGACCGCTATCCGACGCTGCTGGTCGCAGACGGCTATGCCTTCTCGATCTGGGGCGTGATCTTCCTGCTCGATCTCGTGGCCGCGGCCTGGCTGCTGCGCGGCCGACCGGTGCCGGACCGGGAAGGGCATCGCGATTCCCATCGCTGCCACTGGCTGGTGGTCGCCGGCTTCGCGCTCACCGCGAGCTGGATGATCGTGTTCTCCCAGCAGTGGTTCTGGCTGGCGCTGGCCATCATCTGGCTGGCGCTGATCAGCCTGCTGTGGGCGCTGATGCTGCTGGCGCGGGCGGTGCCGCGCGGCGCGGCGTCCTGGCTCGCCGTGGCGCCGCTGGCGTTGCACGCCGGATGGCTGTCCCTGGCGGCCTTCCTGAATACCGCGCAGGTGATCGTCGCCCAGCAACTGCTGCCCACCGTCGATCAACTGCCGTGGACGCTGGTGCTGTGGGCGCTCGCCGCCCTGCTGCTGCTGGTGGCGAATGCGCGGCTGCACGCGCCCGGCACCGGCCCGGCGGCGCTGGCCTATGCCGCGGCGGCGGTCTGGGGCCTGGTCGGCGTCTATCTCAAGCAGCGGTCTTCGCCGATGGCGGGGGCGGGCGCCTCCGCCTGGATCGCGCTCGGGCTCGCCGCGGCGCTGCTGGCGCAAACCGTCTGGCTGCGCCTGCGGCCGGCCGGCCCCCATGGCCGCGAGGGCCCCGAAGGCCGGTCAGCCGGCCCGTTCACGCCAGGCGGCGCTCGTCCTTCGCGTCGAACAGATGCGCCGACTCCGCCGCCCATTGCAGCCGCACCGCATCACCGACATTGAGGTGGGGATTGCCCGCCACGCGGGCGGTCATCGGGCCGGTCGGGGTGTCGACCAGCAGGTAGGTTTCCGGGCCGGTGGGCTCGCTCATCTTCAGCACGCCGGGCAGGCCGCCGTCGTTGCTGTCGGCGAGGCGGATATGTTCCGGGCGGACGCCGTAGAGCACGCTGCCGGTGGCGCCGATCGCTGCCTGCTGCGCCGCGTTCACCGGCACGGTCTGGCCACTGGCCGCCAGGCCGGCCGCGCTGCGCTCCGCGTTGACGAAGTTCATCGTCGGCGAGCCGATGAACTCGGCCACGAAGCGATTGGCCGGCCGCGTGTAGATCTCCTCCGGCGTGCCGAACTGCTGCACCAGGCCATCGCGCATCACCGCGATGCGATCGCCCAGCGTCATCGCCTCGACCTGGTCATGGGTGACGTAGACGGTGGTCGTCTTCGTGCGCTGGTGCAGCAGCTTGATCTCGGCACGCATCTCGATGCGCAGCTTCGCGTCCAGGTTGGACAGGGGCTCGTCGAACAGGAAGAGCTTGGGATCGCGCGCCAGCGCCCGACCCATCGCCACGCGCTGGCGCTGGCCGCCGGAGAGCTGCCCCGGCTTGCGGTCCAGCAGGTGGCCGATCTGCAGCATCTTGGCCACGCGCTGCACCGTCTCGTCGCGCTGGGCCTTGGGCACCTTGCGCATCTCCAGCCCAAAGGCGATGTTCTGCGCGACGTTCATGTTGGGATAGAGCGCGTAGCTCTGGAACACCATCGCGATGTCGCGGTCCTTGCTGGGCGCGTAGGTGACGTCGCGATCGCCGATGTGGATCGAGCCGGAGGTCGGATGCTCCAGGCCGGCGATCATCGCCAGCAGCGTGGACTTGCCGCAGCCCGAGGGGCCGACCAGGATCAGGAATTCGCCGGCCTCGATCGACAGATCGATGCCCTTGAGGATGTCGGCCGAGCCGTAGCTCTTGCGGACCTGAGAAATGGCGAGCGCGCCCATGCTTGACTCCTCTTAACCCTTGACGGCGCCGGCGGTGAGCCCACGCACGAAGTACTTGCCCGCGACGATGTAGACCACGAGCGTCGGCAGCGCGGCGATCAGCGCCGCGGCCATGTCCACGTTGTATTCCTTGACCGAGCTGGACGTGTTGGCCAGGTTGTTCAGCCCGACGGTGATCGGCTTGCTGTCCGCGCCGGAGAAGACCACCCCGTAGAGGAAGTCGTTCCAGATCGAGGTGAACTGCCAGATCAGCGTCACCACCAGGATGGGCGTGGACAGCGGCACGACGATGCGCCAGAAGATCTGCCAGAAGGAGGCGCCGTCCAGCGTCGCCGCCTTGATCAGCTCGTCGGGCAGGCCGGCGTAGTAGTTGCGGAAGAACAGCGTCGTCGACGGCATGCCGGCCAGGATGTGGACCAGGATCAGGCCCCACACCGAGCTGGCGATGCCCAGCGTGCCCAGCACCTGGCTCATCGGCAGCAGCACGACCTGCATCGGCATGAACACGCCGAACAGCAGCAGCCCGAACAGCAGCTCGCTGCCGCGGAAGCGCCACTTGGTCAGCACGTAGCCGTTGAGCGCGCCCAGCGCTGTCGAGATCAGCACCGCCGGCACGACCATCAGCACCGAATTCATGAAGAAGGGCTTGAGCCCGCCGCAGTCGGTGCCGGTGCAGGCGCTGTGCCAGGCCTTGGACCAGGCGTCGAGCGAGGGGCTCAGCGGCACCGAGAGCAGCGTGCCGTTGCGCACCTCGTCCATGCTCTTGAGCGAGGTGCTGATCATCACGTACAGCGGCAGCAGGAAGAAGAAGGCGAAGACCAGCAGCACGGCCCACAGCAGCAGGCGCTGCGCGGTCAGGTGCCGGGATCCGGCCGGGGAGGGGGAAAGGGTAGGGCTCATGTCGCGTCGCTCGTCCCGCGCGGGATCACTGCTTCGAGCGGAGCTCGGAATAGAGGTAGGGAACGACGATGGCCGCGATCGTGGCCAGCATCACCGTGGCGCTGGCCGCGCCCAGACCGATCTGGCCGCGCGAGAACGCCATCGTGTACATGAAGGTCGCCGGCAGGTCGGTGGCGTAGCCGGGGCCGCCCGCGGTCAGCGCCATCACCAGGTCGAAGCTCTTGATCGCGATGTGCGCCACGACCATCAGCGTCGAGAAGAACACCGGCCGCAGCGTCGGGATGATGATGCGCCAGTAGATCCGCGGCAGCGACGCGCCGTCGACCTGCGCGGCCTTGATGATCGAGTCGTCGATGCCGCGCAGCCCCGCCAGGAACAGCGCCATCACGAAACCGGCCGACTGCCACACGCCCGCGATCACGACGCAGTAGATCGCCATGTCGGGGTCGACCAGCCAGCCGAAGGTGAAGGACTCGAAACCCCACTGCTGCATCAGGTGCTCGATGCCCAGGCCGGGGTTGAGGATCCACTTCCATGCGGTGCCGGTCACGATGAAGGACAGCGCCATCGGGTACAGGTACACCGTGCGCAGCACGCCTTCGCCGCGGATCTTCTGGTCCAGCAGGATGGCCAGCAGCAGGCCCACGGCCATCGCGCCGCCGATGAACAGCGCGCCGAAGATGCCCAGGTTGCTCAGCGCGAGCCACCAGCGCTCGTTGTCGAACAGGGCGCGGTACTGGTCCAGGCCGACGAACTCGTAGTTCGGCAGCAGCCGCGACGCGGACAGCGACAGGTAGCCGTTCCACGCCATCAGGCCGTAGATGAAGAGGAACGAGATCAGGAAGGTCGGCGCGACCACCAGCTTGGGAAGCCAGGGACTGCGAGGGGCTCGGGAGGCGGACATGCGGTGCGGACCTGGAGGCGGCGCCAGGGGGCGCGGCCGGGGAGAACAGGACAGGGGCGACATCGACGATGTCGCCCCTCCGGGCTGGCGGATTACTTGGACTTGGCGGCGGCGGCCAGGCGCGTCTGCGCGTCCTTGGCGGTCATCTTGTCGCTGTTCCAGAACTGGCTGACCACGTCCTTCATCGCGCCCTCCGCGGCGGCGGGGACCGCCATGCCGTGCGCGATCGACGGCACCAGCGTGCCGGTCTTGGCATCGGCGGCGAAGTCGGCGGCCGACTGCTTGGCGCAGTCGTCGAACTTGTCCATCTTCATGCCGGTGCGCACCGGGATCGAGCCCTTGTTCAGGTTGAACAGCTCCTGGAACTCGGGCGACATGATCGCGGTGGCCAGGTCTTGCTGGGCCTTCTCGTTGGCGGCGTTCTTCAGCTTGAACAGCGCGAAGGAATCGATGTTGAAGGTGAAGGACTTCTGCGTGCCGGGCGCGGCGGCGCAGATGAAGTCCTTGCCCGGCGTCTTGCCCGCGGCGATGAACTCGCCCTTGGCCCAGTCGCCCATCAGCTGCATGCCGGCCTCGCCCTTGATGACCATCGCGGTGGCCAGGTTCCAGTCACGACCGGGGGCGTTCTTGTCGGTGTAGTCCTTGATGCGCTTGAAGGTGGTGAGCACCTTCTCCATCTGCGGGCCGGTCAGCGTGGCCGGGTCGAGCTGCACCAGCGCCTTCTTGTAGAAGTCCACGCCGCCGACGCCCAGCGCCACCGATTCGAAGACGGTGAAGTCCTGCCAGTTCTGGCCGCCGTGGGCCACCGGGATGATGCCGGCCTTCTTCAGCGCCTCGGCCGTGACGAAGAACTCGTCCCAGGTGGTGGGCAGCTTGGTGCCGGCCTTCTTCAGCGCCTCGGGATTGACCCACAGCCAGTTCACGCGATGCACGTTGACCGGCGCGGCGATGTAGTGGCCCTTGTACTTCATGATGTTGGCCACCACCGGCGGGATCACCTCGTCCCACTTGCCGGCCTTGGCGACGGCGTCGACATTGGTCAGCACGCCCTCGGCCGCCCATTCCTGCAGCGACGGGCCCTTGATCTGCGCGGCGGCCGGCGCGTTGCCGGACACCACCCGCGACTTCAGCACCGTCATGGCCGAGTCGCCGCCGCCACCGGCGACCGCGAAGTCCTTCCAGGTGTGGCCCTGCTTCTGCAGCGTGGCCTTCAGCGCGGTGGCGGCCTTGGCCTCGCCGCCGCTGGTCCACCAGTGCAGGACCTCGACCTCGCCGGCGTGCGCCGCGCCGGCGGCCATCAGCGCGCACAGCGCCGCGGCCTGGGAAAGTTGCTTGAGCTGGGTCATTCCGTTGTCTCCGTGTCGTCGGGAAGTGGGAGCGAATGTTGTCATGCGATGCCGCAGGCGCGGGGGCGGGGAGGCCGCCCCCGCCGGCCTGATCGGTGGCGGGTGTCAGAACCAGACTTCGACTTGAGCGCCGAAGCTGGTGCCGGAGGTCTCGCCGTCGTAGCCGGCCACGCCGGTGACGTTGCCGGCGGCCTTGTTCCACTTGGCGTGGGTGACGTAGAGGCGGAACTCGGGGCGGTCCATCAGCGCCGGGCCGGTGGACAGCGTCGGCGCGAAGGTCACCTTGGTCAGGCGCGCGCGCTGGCCGCCGTCGGGCTTGTACTGCGACACGCCGGCTTCGGTGAGCAGCTTGAAGTTGCGGGTGACCGCGTAGGAGACGCGGCCGCCGACCGAGGTGGATACCGTGGCCTTGCCAGCGTTGTCCTTCTCGTTGGCCCACAGCAGCATGCCCATGCCGCCCCAGGCGCCTTGCTGGAAGTTGACCGACTCGACGACGCGGAACTTCTTCGCGGCGGAGGTGTCGGTCTGGTTGCCGAAGTTGGAGTTCAGCCCGGTCGAGCCTTGCGCGTACTGCACCCACAGCACGTTGTTGAGCGAGGTGCCGAACAGCTTGCTTTGCACATGCTTGGCGGCCAGGCCCCAGCCATTGGTGCCGCCGGCGAACTGCGACTTGGTGGCCGTGCCGAACAGGGCCAGGGTGCCGTCGGGGTTGGTCGGGATGTCGACGTACTCGACGTTGCCGCGATGGCCAGGACGCTGGTTGTTGTCCTTGTCGTTGGTGTAGTAGGCGACGCCGAGCTTGCCCGGACCGACGGGGATGCCCTTCATGCCGGCGCCGATGCCGGCCATCTCGGTGAAGTAGGTGTCGACGATGTGGACGTCGCCGCGGCGGCCGCGTTCCTTGCCGGCCCAGACGGTGGCTTCCGGCAGGAAGTCGAAGCCCTTGGCCTCGACGTACATCTGCGCCAGGCGCAGGTGCTTGGCGTCGTCGGCGTCGGAATGCGGATTCCAGTAGTCGGTCATCAGCACGACCTTGTAGTCGATGCCGTCCTTCTTGAAGCCCTGGGCGAGCTGGAACTCGCCGTAGATGTCGCACTCGTTGCCGAGGCGGTACTTCATGCCGCTGGTGCCGCCATTGAGCGCATAGCAGGCGCGGCTGGCGCCGCCGTCGGTGGTGCCGCCGGGGCCGGCGCGCAGGTAGCCGGTGTAGTCCAGGGCCTGGGCGGAGCCCGCGGCCAGCAGCAGGCCGGCGGCGGTGGTGAGCGTGGCGCGAACGCCAGGAATGCGCGCGGCGCGCGGGGTGCAGGTCATGTTCAGTCTCCGGTGTGGATCCGAGAAACGGCGCTCCGGGCGTGCTCCGTTAATCGGACGTTTATCTTTCTTGCATGCGGGCTGAACTTTAATTTTCCATTAATGAAACTATATTGGTGCTTACCACTAGCAGCGTGGTGCGAGAAACCTGTGTAGGCGGGCGTGCAGCGCTCGATCGGCGCCGCGCTGGTGCGCGCGGGCGAACTGCGGCGCGATCGCGCCGATCGTCAGGCCGCCAGCGGCAGGCGGATCGAGACGCGCAGGCCGCGTGGTCGCGCGGCGGAGAGGGCGATGCGACCGCCATGGCGCTCGACGATCTCCTTGACGATCGCCAGCCCCAGGCCGCAGCCGTTGCCCTCGTGGGTGGCGCGGAAGAAGCGCTCGAACACCTGCTCCCGCAAGGCCTCCGGGACGCCGGGGCCGTTGTCGGTGACGACGAGTTCCGCGTGATCGCTGGCGCCATGCACTTGCACCGTCACACGGGCGCCCCGGCCGGCGTAGCGCAAGGCGTTGTCCACCAGGTTGACCAGGGCCTCGCGCAGCAACAGCGGGATGCCGACGATCTCCACCGGCCGCTCGGGCGCGTCGTCGGTCGGCGGCGCGTCTCCTGGCCGCTCCTCGAGTTGCGACGCGCCAGCGCAGTCCGGATCGCTGTCCGGGCCGTCATAGCCGAGGTCGACGTTCTGCTGCAGCGCGCGCGGCACCAGCTCGGCGGTGACCTCGCGGGCCAGGCGGCCGAGATCGAAGCGCACCGGCGTCTGGCGCTGCAGCGACTCCGGCTCGGTGCGGGCGAGCGCCAGCAGCTGGTTCACCAGATGCGCGCTGCGCGAGGCGCCTTCATGCACCCGCGCCAGCCGCATCGTCAGCGGACCGGGCGGGGCCTCGGCGAGCGCGAGCTCGCTCTGGCTCTTGAGGCCCGCCAGCGGCGTGCGCAGCTGATGGGCGGCGTCGCTGATGAAGCGGCGCTGGCCCTCGACGTTGTGGCTGACGGCCTCGAGCAGGTCGTTGATCGCCTGCGCGAGCGAGCGCAGTTCCTGCGGCGCGGCATCGAGCTCGATGGGGCGCAGGTCGTTGGGCTTGCGCCCCTCGACCAGCCGGCGCAGCCGCGCGATCGGCGCCAGGCCGGCGCCGACGCCGGCCCACACGATCATGCTCATCAGCACGATCAGGACGGACAGCGGCAGCATCGTGTCGATCAGCAGCCGGCGCGCGAGCAGCTCGCGGTTGGCGCTGGAGCGCGCGACCTGCACCAGCATCGTCTGCTGGGCGCGGGGGTTCTCGCCGAACTGCAGGTACAGCGCCGCCACCCGCACCGGCGAGACGGCGCGGGCGCCGTCGGCCTCGATCTCGCCGTCGTAGAACTGGGCCTGGCCCAGCGGCGGGCTGGCCGGCATCGCCGGCGGGCTGGGCAGGTTGCGGTTGCCCAGGATGAACTGGCCCGGTGGCGAACTGACCGTGTAGAGCAGCTTGTCGCTCGGGTCGGCCTCGAGCACATCCTGCGCGGCGCGGGGGAAGTCGATCAGCAGCCCGTTGCCCATCGGCTTGACCTGGCGCGCGAGCGAGCGCGTGGCCTGCAGCAGCGTGGCGTCGACGGCCTCGTTGGCATAGCGGCCGGCGAGCCGGTAGCTGAAGACCGCGCCGGCCAGCCAGAGCACCACCTGCGGCAGCAGCAGCCACAGCAGCAGCTGGCGCTTGAGCGAGAACCGCGAGGGGCTCATGGCGCGCGGGTCGTTGCGAACGGGGGCGGGCGGGGCACGGGCCGGGGCAGGGCGGGCCGCCTCAGGCCCGTTCCAGCTCCAGCAGGTAGCCCAGGCCGCGCACGGTGCGGATCGCCACCTGCGCGCCCTCGAGCTTGCGGCGCAGGCGATGGATGTAGACCTCCACCGCATTGGTCGCGGCGCCGCCGTCGCCGGCGCTGGGCGCGGCGCGGTCGCCCGACCAGGCCTGGTTGATCTGCTCCTTCGTGATCACGCGGCCCTGGTGGGTGAGCAGCAGGTCCAGCAGGTCGAACTCGCGCGGGCTCAGTTCCAGCATCTCGCCGCGCACCTGGGCGCTGCGGGTCTCGCGCTGCATGCTGAGCTGGCCCAATTCGGTGCTGGCCTTGAGGGCGCGGCTGCGGCGCAGCAGCGCGCGCAGCCGGGCCTCGAGTTCCGGGAAGTCGAAGGGCTTGGTCAGGTAGTCGTCGGCGCCGGCGTTGAGGCCGGCGACCCGGTCCTCGAGGCTGTCCAGCGCGGTCAGGATCAGCACCGGCAGCGACGCGTCGGTCTGGCGGAGCTGGCGCAGCACGTCGATGCCGCTGACCATCGGCAGTCCGAGGTCCAGCACGACCACGTCGAACTGCTGCTTGGCCAGCAGGTATTGGGCGACGGCGCCATTGGGCGCGTGCTCCACGGTGAAGCCGCTGGCGCGCATCTGTTCGCACAGGGCGTCGGCCAGGATCGCATCGTCTTCGGCGAGCAGCAGGTTCATGAATGGCAGATTAACAGCCCGTGCGGATGCGCTGCCCTGGGGCAAGCCCGGGGCGCCACTTGCGCACACCGCGCCCCGTTGTCGGGCGATTGCCGACAAGCGCTGACGGGGATGGCCTCTGTCGCGGCGAGGGGCGGTTTGGAAATACTGCGCGCCATGAATGCCAGCGACCTCAAGCAGACGCTCTGGCGCGTCGTCTACACGAAGAACGCGAACCTGCAGAGCAGCGGGGACGCGGCGGGGCCCTGGCATCCCGACCGGCGGCACATCGAGCGCTGTGCCCAGGCCATGCGCGCGATGGCGCAGGAGGTCGGCATCCAGAGCAATGCGGAGGCGGCGAGAAACGCCTGCACCTGGTTGAGCAGCCCGGCCTGAAGGGTCGATCGGCGATGCCGGCGCGCGGTGCGATGGCGCATCGAGCGGCGCGCGCGGGCGCCGCATAAGCACAGACGAATTTCTCGCTTCGGCCCGCACGATCGGACGGGAACACTCGGCGCCATCGCTTCAGCCGCGCCGAGTGCCACGCCGATGACTGCTCCTGTGCTCCGTCGTCCCGACGATCTTTCCCCGACCGCTCCGACCGCTCCGACCGTCCCGCCCGCGGCCTTGCTCGCCCAGGTGCTGGGTCCAGGCCTGGACCAGGTGGCGCAGCAGCTCGCCGCCACCGCGGTGCGGCGCGACCGCGAAGGCGGCCATGCCGCCGAGCAGCGGGAACTGATCCGCGCCAGCGGCCTGCTCGCGCTGACCATCCCCGAGGCCCATGGCGGCCTGGGAGGCGGCATCCCGGCCTTCTACGACGTCGTGCGGCGGCTGGCCCGTGTCGACAGCGCGCTCGCCCATGTGCTGGCCTTCCACCACCTCCAGCTCTATGGCGTGTCGCTGTACGGCGGGCCGGCCGCGACGGCCCACGGCGCGCGGCACCTGCGCGAGACCGCCGAGCAGCGCTTGTTCTGGGGCAATGCGCTGAACCCGGCGGACACGCGGCTGACCGCCGTGCGCGACGGCGCCGGCTGGCGTCTCCAGGGCGTGAAGGGCTTCTGCTCCGGCGCGCTCGGCTCGGATCGCCTGACCGTGTCGGCCACCACCGACGAGGGCGGCTTCCTGATCGGCATCGTGCCGACCCGGCGCGAGGGCGTGCATGTCGAGCAGGACTGGGATGCCTTCGGCCAGCGCCAGACCGACAGCGGCACGGTGCGCTTCGAGGCGGTGCGACTCGACGACGAGGAACTGCTGCAGGTGCCCGGCCAGGGGCCGACGCCGCGTGCCACGCTGCGCTCCCAGATCGCGCAGCTGATCATGGCCCACCTCTACCTGGGCCTGGCGGAAGGCGCCTTCGACGAGGCGCGCCGCTACACCGCGACGCGCGCCCGGCCCTGGTCCGCGTCCGGCGTGGCCCGGGCGGTCGACGATCCGCTGGTGCAGCATCGCTACGGCGACCTGTGGCTGAAGGTCCGCGCGGCGCAGGCCGTCGCGGCCGATGCGGTGGACCTGCTGCGCCGCGCGCTGGAGCGCGGCGACGCGCTGACGGCGCAGGAGCGCGGCGAGGTGGCGCTGGCGATCGCGGAGGCGAAGGTGCTGTCGCATCGCGCCGGCGTCGAGGTCGGCAGCCAGTTGTTCGAACTGACCGGCGCGCGCAGCACTGCCGCCGAGTTCGGTCTCGACCGCTTTTGGCGCAATGCGCGGGTGCATACGCTGCACGACCCGGTCGACTACAAGCTGCGCGACCTGGGCCGCTTCTTCCTCGACGGCCGGATCCCCGAGCCCACGGCCTATTCCTGATCGAGGCGTCCATGAGCGATCCGCTGATCCGCCTCGATGGCGTGTCCAAGTCCTTCGCGCTGCCGGACGGCCGGCGCTTCGAGGCCGTGCGCGAGGCCAGCCTGTCGGTGCGCGCCGGCGAGATCCTCGGCCTGATCGGCAGGAGCGGCGCCGGCAAGTCGACGCTGCTGCGCCTGATCAACCTGCTGGAGCGTCCGGACGCCGGACGGGTGCATCTCGGCGACCGCGAGCTGACCGCGCTGAAGCCGGCCGACCTGCGGCGCGAGCGCCAGCGGCTCGGCATGATCTTCCAGCAGTTCAATCTGCTGCAGAACGCGACGGCGGCGGAGAACGTGGCCTTCCCGCTTCGGCTGCATGCGGGGCGCTCGCGACGCGAGATCGATGCCCGCGTGGCAGAGAGCCTCGCGCTGGTGGGACTGGCCGACAAGGCCGACCACTACCCGGCGCAGCTGAGCGGCGGCCAGAAGCAGCGCGTCGCGATCGCGCGGGCGCTCGCGCCGCGGCCCGACGTGCTGCTGTGCGACGAGCCGACGTCCGCCCTCGACGCGGCGACCACCGGCGAGCTGCTGGCCACCCTGCGCGACATCAACACGCGGCTGGGCGTGACGATCGTGATCGTCACCCACGAGCTGGAAGTGGTGCAGGCGCTGTGCGAGCGCGTCGCGGTGATCGCGGAGGGGCGCCTCGTCGAGCAGTTCGACCTGGCCGACGCGTCGCGCCAGGCGACATCGCCGCTCGGGCTCGAGCTGGTGCGGCTGCAATGGCGGGAGGCCAGGCTCGCCGCGCTGGACCAGTCGGCGCTGGAGACGTCGGCGGTGATCGCGTCCATCGGACGCCGGGAGGTCCGCCATGCTTGAGAACCTCGTCGGCTTGCTGCCGGAGATCTGGGTCGCGCTCGGCCAGACCGCGCTGATGCTGGCGATCGGCCTGAGCGCGGCGGTGCTGCTCGGCGGGCCGCTGGGCGTGCTGCTTTTCCTGCTGAGCCCGGGCCAGTCGCTGTCCGGCCACCGCGGGGCGGCGCTGGTCCATCGGGTCGTCAACGCGCTGGTGAACACGGTGCGCAGCTTCCCGTTCATCATCCTGCTGGTCGCGCTGGTGCCGATCACCCGCGTAGTCGCCGGCACCTCGATCGGACCGCTGGCGGCGGCGGTGCCGCTGTCCTTCGCCGCGATCCCGTACTTCGCGCGGCTTGTCGAGCAGTGCCTGCGCGAGGTGCCGCGCGGCGTCATCGAGGCGGCCCATGCGATGGGCGCCTCGGAGGCCCAGATCGTGCTGCGCGTGCTGGTGCGCGAGGCCCGCGCCGGCCTGGTGGGAGCGCTGACGGTGCTGGCGATCAGCTTCCTGTCCTACTCGGCGGTGGCCGGCGTGGTGGGCGGCGGCGGCATCGGCGACCTCGCCATCCGCTATGGCTACTACCGCTTCCAGACCGACGTCATGGTGCTGACCGTGGCCATCCTCGTCGCGCTCGTGCAGCTGATCCAGTTCACCGGACACCGCGTCGCGCGGCGACTCGACAAGCGTTGAGCGCGCGCCAGGACCGCGGCCGCCCCGTTCGCTCGTTCGCTGTCGACCGCTCCCTTCACCTCTACTTCCACTTCCACTCCCAAGGATTCCCGATGACCGTCGCCCGCCGCACGCTGCTGGCCCTCGCACTGAGCGCCTCCGCGCTGTCCACGCCCCTCGTCCACGCGCAGGACAAGAAGGAACTGACGATCGGCGCGACCGCCGGCTCCAACATCGAGGTGCTGCGCCAGGGCATCAAGCCGCTGCTGGAGAAGCGCGGCTACACCGTCAAGCTGGTCGAGTTCAACGACTACGTGCAGCCCAACATCGCCCTGGCCCAGGGAGCGCTGGACGCCAACTTCTTCCAGCACATCACCTATCTCAACCGCTTCCGCGAGGACCGCGGGCTGGACATCGTGGACGTCGTGCAGGGGCCGATGGCGCCCTTCGGCATCTATTCGAAGAAGCGCAGGAGCCTGGCCGAGGTGAAGCCCGGCGACCGCATCACGTTGGCCAACGACCCGGCCAACCTCGCGCACGGTCTGGCGTTGCTGGCGGAGCAGAAGCTGCTGACGCTGAAGCCGGGCGCCGATCCGATCCGGGTGACCGAAAAGGACATCGCCTCCAACCCGCTCCAGCTGAAGCTGCAGCCGATCGAGGCCGCGCAGATCCCGCGCACGCTGGACGACGCCGAGTACGCGATCGTCAACGGCAACTTCGCGATCTCCAGCGGGCTCAAGCTCAGCGACGCGCTGCTGCTTGAGAAGACGCCCGACCACTACATGCTGGTGCTGGCCGTCAAGGGCAAGGACAAGGCGCAGCCGTGGACCCGGGCGCTGGCGGAGGCGTTCCGCGCGCCCGAGTTCAAGGCGGTGCTGGAGCAGAAGTTCCCCGGCTACGCACGGCCGGCGTTCCTGCAATGAGCGCGGCCGGGACGGGCGCATCGCCGGGCGGGAAGCCGGTGCGCTTCAATGCCTTCGCGATGAACACGGTCGGGCATCAGTCACCGGGCCTGTGGACGCATCCGCGCGACGAGTCGCACCGCTACACCGATCCGGACTACTGGATCGAGCTGGCCCGCCTGCTCGAGCGCGGCGGTTTCGACAGCGTCTTCCTGGCCGATGTGCTGGGCGTCTACGACGTGCATGGCGGCACGCCGGACGCGGCGCTGCGCCATGCGGTGCAGGTGCCGCTGAACGATCCGCTCGCGCTGGTGCCGCTGATGGCCTCGGTGACGCGCGAACTCGGCTTCGGCGTCACGGTCGCGCTCACCTACGAGCCGCCGTACAGCTTCGCGCGGCGCCTGTCCACGCTGGACCACCTGACGCGTGGCCGCATCGGCTGGAACATCGTCACCGGCTACCTCGACAGCGCGGCGCGCAACCTCGGCCAGGACGGCCAGCGCGCGCACGACGAGCGCTACGACCTGGCCGACGAGTACCTCGACGTCGTCTACAAGTTGTGGGAATTGAGCTGGGCAGACGACGCGGTGCGGCGCGACAAGGCGGGACGGGTGTTCACCGATCCGTCCAAGGTCCATGCGATCCACCATCGCGGCACACACTATCGGGTGCCCGGCGTGCATCTGTGCGAGCCCTCGCCGCAGCGCACGCCGGTGCTGTTCCAGGCCGGCACCTCGAGCCGCGGCCGCGCCTTCGCCGGCCGACATGCCGAGTGCATCTTCGTCAGCGGTCCCAGCACGGCGGTGGTGAAGGGCTATGTGGACGGCCTGCGCGAGGCCGTCGTGGCCGCCGGCCGCGCGCCGGACGACGTGCTGATCTACGGACAGGCGCTGATCATCACCGCGCCGACGGCCGAGGCCGCGCAAGCGAAGTTCAAGGAGCTGGAGCGCCATGTCGACATCGAGGCCGCGCTGGCCCTGCTGTCGGGGTGGACCGGCGTCGACTTCAGCCGCTACCCGCTGGACGCGACCATCGACTATCTCGACACGCAGGCGGGCCGCACGGCGCTGGCTTCGTTCAGCAGCGCCGATCCGACGCGGCGCTGGACCGTCGGCGAGGCCGCCGCGTTCATCGGGCTCGGCGGGCGGGGACCGGTGTTCGTCGGCGATCCGGCGCAGGTCGCCGATCAACTGGTCGCCTGGCAGGCGGCCACCGGCCTCGACGGCTTCAACCTCGCCTATGCGCTGGCGCATGAGACCTTCCGCGATGTCGTCGACCTGGTGGTGCCCGAGCTGCGCCGCCGCGGCCGTTACCGGCCGCAGGCCGGTGAGGAGGGCGACGCCGGCACGGCGCCCCGCACCTTGCGCGCCCGGCTGTTCGGCCAGGGTGACCGGCTGAAGCCGACGCACGCGGGTCGGCAGGTCCGTCTCGGCACGCCGGAAGCGCCTGAATCACCGCGACCGGCCGCTGACCCGGACATCGCCGGCCTTGCCGATCTCTCCCGCACTTCCCTGACCATTCCCTTGACGGAGCCCACCGCATGAGCCGAAGCAGCGATTCGAAACAGCAGCAACCGCCCACACGGCGCGACGCCCTGGTGCTGGGCGCGGGCCTGGCCGCCGGCATCGCCGGCCTGACCAGCGTCGGCGCGCGCGCTCAGGGGGCCGTCGCACCGAAGGAGTTGCGGCTCGATCACGCCTACTACTCGCCCACCAGCCTGGTGCTGCGCCGCTTCGGCTGGCTGGAAGAGGACCTGGCGAAGGACGGCACTGCGGTGCGGTGGGTGCTGAGCGCCGGCAGCAACCGGGCGCTGGAGTACCTCAACGCGGGCAGCATCGACATCGGCTCGACGGCCGGGCTGGCCGCGCTGCTGGCGCGCGCGAACGGCAATCCGATCCGCACGCCCTACATCTTCTCCCGACCGGAATGGACGGCGCTGGTCGTGCGCGGCGACTCCGGCATCCGGTCGCTCGCCGACCTGAAGGGGCGGCGGATCGCGGCGACCAAGGGCACCGATCCCTATCTGTTCCTGCTGCGCGCGCTGCACACGGTCGGTCTCAAGCGGGGCGACATCGAGCATGTCGCCCTCCAGCATGCCGATGGCCGGGCGGCGCTGGAGCAGGGCCGCGTCGACGCATGGGCCGGGCTGGACCCGCTGATGGCGGCGAGCGAGCTCGATGCCGGCTCGAGGCTGCTCTACCGCAACGTCGGCTTCAACACCTATGGCTTCCTCAACGTGCGCGAGGAATTCCTGGCCCGGCATCCGCAGACGGTGAGGCGCGTGATCGCCGCCTACGAGCGGGCGCGGGCCTGGACGCTCGCGAATCCGTCCGACGCCGCGAAGATCCTGTCGGAGGAGGCCAAGGTCAGCCTGCCGGTGGCGCTGCTGCAGGTGAAGCTGCGCAGCGATTTCTCGCATCCCCAGCCATCGGACGAGCATGTGAAGGCGCTGCAGGCCGCGGCGCCGATCCTGACGGCGGAGCAGCTCGTCAAGCCGGGCGTGGACCTGAACCGCACGATCGCCGACCTGGTCGACACGCGCTTTGCTGCTGGACTGGTGAAGGCGTGAGCGGGCCGCGATGAGCGCCGATGCTGACCTGATCGCGCGGGCCGTGGCCTCGCTGGGGCCGGTGATGCCGGAGCAGCCGGCGCCCGGCGCCGCCGCATCCATCGCGGCGCTGGCGGCGACGACGTCGCCCGGCCCCCATGGGCTCGTCTCCGTTGCGGGCGGCGACGGCCTGGCGCCGGCCCGATGGCCGAGGGGGCTGTTGGGCGCTGTGCCACCCGTGGTCGCCTTGCTGCTGGCAGAGGCGGCGGTGCGCCTGGGCTGGATCGCGCCGCATCTGCTGCCGGCGCCCAGCGACGTGCTGGCGGCGCTGCTGCAGATGCTGCGCGACGGACAGCTTTCGCAGCATGTGCTTGCCAGCAGCCTGCGCGTGGCCGGCGGCTTCGCGCTCGGTGCGGTCCTGGCGCTGCTGCTGGGGGCGCTGGTCGGTCTGTCCGGCTTCGCGGCCGCGCTGCTGACGCCGAGCTTCCAGGCGCTGCGGGCGATTCCGTCGCTCGCCTGGGTGCCGCTGTTGCTGCTGTGGCTGGGCATCGATGAGGCGTCCAAGGTCGCGCTGATCGCCATCGGCGCGTTCTTCCCCGTCTACATGGGGGTGGCCTCGGGCTTCCGTGACGTGGACCGCAAGCTGGTCGAGGTCGCCCGGCTGCGCGGGCTCGGCCGGGTCGCGCTCGCGCGGCGCGTGCTGCTGCCGGCCGCGCTGCCGGCAGTGCTGACCGGGCTGCGCAACGGGCTCAGCCTGGCGTGGATGTTCATGGTCGCCGCCGAGCTGATCGCCGCCAGCCGCGGGCTGGGCTATCTGCTGACCGATGGTCGCGAGACCGGACGGGCCGACCTGGTGCTGGCGGCGATCGTGCTGCTGGCGCTGCTGGGCAAGCTCAGCGACAGCCTGGTGGCCACCATCGAACAACGCGCGCTGCACTGGCGCGACAGCTTTGGAGGCACGGCATGAGCGTGCTCGAGGTGCAGGTGAGGGCGAAGCGATTCGACAGCGCGGTCGGCGCGGTCCGCGCGGGCGGCCGAAGGGGCGCAGCGCCGGCGTCGCCACGCGACGTGCCGGTCCTGTCCGAGGTCCGGTTCGAACTCGCGGCGGGGGAGGTGCTCGGGCTGGTCGGTGCGAGCGGCTGCGGCAAGAGCACGCTGCTGCGCATCGTGGCCGGGCTCGATCCCGACTTCAGCGGCGAGGTGCGACTGGGCGGGCGGGTGCGGCAGGGCCCGGATCGGGAGATCGGCGTGGTCTTCCAGGAGCCGCGGCTGTTCCCTTGGTTGACCGTGGCGGAGAACGTCGGCTTCGACCTCGGGCAAGGGCATGACGAGGCCTGGGTCGTGAGGCTGCTCGAGGAGGTCGGCCTGGGCGGGTTGGAGGACGCGCTGCCCCGTCAGTTGTCCGGCGGGCAGGCGCAGCGGGCGGCGATCGCGCGGGCCCTCTATACGCGGCCGCGGGTCCTGCTGCTGGACGAGCCGTTCTCGGCGCTGGATGCGTTCACGCGGATGAGGCTCCAGGACCTGGTGCGGGAGGTGGCGAGCGCCCATGGCACCAGCCTGCTGCTGGTGACGCATGACATCGAGGAGGCGGTCCTGCTCGCCGACCGGGTGCTGGTGCTCGGGGCGAGGCCGGGGCGCATCGTGCGCGAGATCGACATCCGGCTGCATCACCCTCGGGGGCGGGGCAGCGCCGAACTGGCGGCGTTGCGAGGGGAGGTGTTGTCGGAGCTGGAGCGAGTGGGATGACGAGGCATGCCCTCACCCGACCCTCTCCCGCAAGCGGGCGAGGGACTTCGGTGCATCGCGGCCGGCGATTGACGACTGGCGATCGGCTTTCGGCGGTTGGCGATTGGCGATTGGCGATTGGCGATTGGCGATTGGCTTTCGGCGGTTGGCGTTAGCCGTTTTGCGCCTATCCATCGGCGTTCTGCTTCGTTCAGGGAATGACGGCCGATTCGCAGAATGACCCGGTCACTGCTTCCTCCCCTCGACCGCCATGTCCGTCCTGCTCATCGCCGCCAGCCCCAGTCTCCACTCGCGCTCGGGCGCCTTGCTGGGTGCCGCGGCGCAGCGCCTGCACCACCACGGCCTCCCGACCCGCACGCTCAAGCTCCGCGATCTGCCGGCGCAGCCGCTGCTCCATGCGGACTTCGAGGACGCCACCCTGCGCCAGGCGCTCGCCGCCGTCGCCGAGGCCCGGACCATCGTCATCGCGACGCCCATCTACAAGGCGGCCTACAGCGGCCTGCTGAAGATCTTCCTGGACCTGCTCCCGCAGGACGGCCTGGCCGGCAAGTCGGTCTGGACGCTGGCCACCGGCGGCAGCCTCGCCCATCTGCTGGCGCTCGACTACGGCCTGCTGCCGGTGCTGTCCGCCCTGGGCGCGCGATCCCACATCGACGGCGTCTATGCCGCCGATGCGCACATCGCCAGAACCCCCACCGGCGACTACCAGGTCGGCGACGACATCCTGCGCCGCCTGTCCCTCGGGGCCGCCCAGGTGCTGGAGCGCTCGCCCCGTTCCGCGCCGGCGACGCCGCCCGCGCTGGTTCTCTGAATCCACCACAAGCCCAAGGTCCACCACCCATGAGCATCGACTTCCATCGCCGTCACGTCCTGGCGCTCGCCGCCGCTGCCACGGCCATCGGCCTGACCGGCCCGGCCCAGGCCCAGACCAATCCCGCGGAGCTCCGCATCGGCTTCCAGAAGTACGGCACGCTGACCGTGCTGAAGGCCAAGGGCGATCTCGAGCGGCGCCTGGCGCCGCTGGGCATCACGGTGAAGTGGACCGAATTCCCCGCCGGCCCGCAGCTGCTGGAAGGGCTGAATGTCGGCTCCATCGACTTCGGTACCGTGGGCGAGGCGCCGCCGATCTTCGCGCAGGCGGCCGGCGCGGACCTGGTCTACGTCGCCAACCAGCCGCCGGCGCCGGCTGCCGAGGCGCTGATCGTGCCCAAGGATTCGCCGATCCGCTCGCTCGCCGACCTCAAGGGCCGCAAGGTCGTGCTGAACAAGGGCTCCAACGTTCACTACCTGCTGGTCAAGCTGCTGGAGAAGCAGGGCTTGAAGTACAGCGACATCCAGGTCGTCTACCTGCCGCCGGCCGACGCGCGCGCCGCCTTCGAGCGCGGCGCCGTCGACGCCTGGGTGATCTGGGATCCCTTCCTTGCCGCCGCGCAGCGCCAGCTCGGCGCGCGCGTCGTGGCCGATGGCCAGGGCGTCGTCGCGAACCACCAGTTCTACCTGGCCGCGCGCGGCTACGCGGAGAAGCATCCGCAGGTGGTGCAGGCGATCGTCGAGGAGCTGGCCCAGCTGGACCGCTGGTCCGAGCGCAACACCGCGGCCGTGGCCGCCTTGCTCGCGCCGCAGATCGGGCTGGACGTGGCCACCACCGAACTCGCCGCCACCCGCTTCGCCTACGGCATCCAGCCGATCACGCCGGCGATCGCCGCCGAGCAGCAGAAGATCGCCGACGCCTTCCATGCGCTGAAGCTGATTCCCAAGCCGATCCGCATCGCCGACGCGCTGCCGAAGTCGGTCCGGACCGCCGCCAAGTGAGCGGCACCACGAGAGAAGCCCCCCAATGAAGATCCTCTGGTTCATCCCCACGCATGGCGACTCGCGCTACCTCGGCACCTCCAAGGGCGCCCGCGTCGCGGACTTCGACTACTACCGCCAGGTCGCGATCGCGGCCGACAGCCTCGGCTACGAGGGCGTGCTGCTGCCCACCGGCCGGAGCTGCGAGGACAGCTGGATCGTCGCGGCCAGCCTGATCGAGGCGACGCGGCGCCTGAAATTCCTGGTCGCGCTGCGGCCGGGGTTGGTGCAGCCGGTGCAATCGGCCCGCATGGCGGCGACGCTGGACCGGCTCTCGGGCGGGCGGTTGCTGGTCAACCTGGTCACCGGCGGCGATCCGGATGAACTGGCCGGCGACGGGCTGTTCCTGCCGCATGAGGAACGCTACGCGCTGTCCACCGAGTTCCTGACCGTGTGGCGCGAGGTGCTGCGGGCCAGCCATGAGGGCGAGGCCGTCGACTTCGACGGCGAGCAGTTGCGGGTGAAGGGCGGCAAGCTGCTGTATCCGCCGGTGAGCCGGCCATATCCGCCGGTGTTCTTCGGCGGCTCCTCGACGCCGGCGATCGCGCTCGCGGCCGAACAGGTCGACACCTACCTGACCTGGGGCGAGCCGCCCCAGGCCGTCGCCGAGAAGCTGGACGAGGTGCGCCGCGCCGCCGCGGCGAAGGGCCGCACGCTGGAGTACGGCATCCGACTGCATGTGATCGTCCGCGAGACCGAGGAAGAGGCCTGGGCCGCCGCCGGCCAGCTGGTCCAGCACCTGGACGAGGACGTGATCGCGGCGGCGCAGGCCAAGTTCGCCGCGATGGATTCGGTGGGACAACGGCGCATGGCGGAGCTGCACGGCGGGCGCTTCGACAGGAACGACATCCGCGCGGGGCTGGAGATCTCGCCCAACCTGTGGGCCGGCGTCGGCCTGGTGCGTGGCGGCGCGGGCACGGCGCTGGTCGGCAATCCGAAGCAGGTGGCCGATCGACTGCAGGAGTACGCCGCGCTGGGCCTGGAGTACTTCGTGCTCAGCGGCTATCCGCACCTGGAGGAGGCCTACCGCTTCGCCGAGCTGGTGTTCCCGCTGCTGCCGCTCGCCCTGCGCGAGAAGCTCAGCGCGCCCAAGCTGACGGGCCCGTTCGGCGAGATCGTCGCCAACAGCTATGTGCCCGGTCCGGCCAAGCTGGCCGCCGCGAGCTGAGATGGGGACGACCGTGATCGAGGCGCCGCGGGCGCCACGGACCCGCTCCGTCGCCTGGCGCGGCGGCGCCCTCAAAGGCCTGGTGCCGTGGCTGTCGCCCTGGCTGGTGCCGCTGGCGGTGCTGGCGCTCTGGCAGCTGAGCGCACAGGCGGGCTGGCTGTCGACGCGCGTGCTGCCGGCGCCCTCGGCGGTGGCGCGGGCGGCGTGGGAGCTGGCGCTGTCGGGCGAGCTCTGGCGGCACCTGGTGGTGAGCACCGGCCGGGCCTTTCTCGGCTTCGCGATCGGCGGCGGTCTCGGTTTGCTGCTGGGTCTGCTGACCGGCTCGCAGCGCTGGGCCGAGACGGCGCTCGACACGACGCTGCAGATGCTGCGCAACATCCCGCCGCTGGCGCTGATCCCGCTGGTGATCCTGTGGTTCGGCATCGACGAGACAGCCAAGCTGTTCCTGGTCGCGCTGGGGGTGTTCTTCCCGGTCTACCTGAACACCTTCCACGGCATCCGGGGCGTGGACCATGACCTGATCGAGATGGCGCGCTCCTACGGCCTGCGCGGCTGGGCGCTGTACCGGCGGGTGATCCTGCCGGGGGCGACGGCCTCCATCCTGGTGGGCCTGCGCTTCTCGCTGGGGCTGATGTGGGTGCTGCTGATCGTGGCCGAGACCATCTCGGCGCAGAGCGGCATCGGCTACATGACGATGAATGCCCGCGAGTTCCTGCAGACGGACGTGGTGCTGGTGGGCATCCTGATCTACGCGCTGCTGGGCAAGCTGGCCGACCTCGCGGCGCAGGCGCTGGAGCGCGCCTGGCTGCGCTGGCATCCGGGGTACCAACCATGATGAGCGTGACCGAGATCGACGTCCTGCAGGGCTGGCAGGACTCCCGGCCGGCGGAGATGCCGGAACCGGACCGGGCGCAGGCGCCGGTCCAGCGCGGGTCCGCTGCCCGCCGCCGCGCGCCCGACGGCGGGCAGCGCGTCGCGCTGGACGGCCTGGGCAAGGCCTTCGGCGAGCGACAGGTCTTGCACGGCGTGGACCTGCGGGTCGAGGCCGGCGAGTTCGTCGCGGTCATCGGCCGCAGCGGCTGCGGCAAGAGCACGCTGCTGCGGCTGCTCGCCGGACTCGACCTGCCGAGCGCCGGGTCGCTCGACGCGGGCGACCCGTCCGCCACCCGCTTCATGTTCCAGGAGGCGCGGCTGCTGCCGTGGGCCAGGGTGGTGGACAACGTCGCCCTCGGCCTGGACGGCGCGGACGCCCGTGAGCGCGCGCTGAAGGCGCTCGCCCAGGTCGGTCTCGCGGACCGCGCCAACGAGTGGCCGGCCCGTCTGTCGGGTGGCCAGCGTCAGCGCGTGGCCCTGGCACGGGCGCTGGTGCATGCGCCCAGGCTGCTGCTGCTGGACGAGCCGCTGGGCGCGCTGGACGCGCTGACACGCATCGACATGCAGCGGCTGATCGAGTCGCTGTGGACACGACACGGCTTCACCGCGCTGCTGGTCACGCACGACGTGGCCGAGGCGGTCGCGCTGGCGGACCGGGTGCTGCTGATCGAGGACGGCCGGCTGGCGCTGGACCTGCGCATCGATCTGCCGCGGCCGCGGCGTCGCGACGCGGCCTTCGCGGCGCTGGAGCAGCGGCTGCTCGACCGGGTGCTGAGCGCGCCCGACCGCGAGCCGGAGACGCCGCCCGCCCAGGGGTCGGTTGCGATTCCCGCGCCGATGCTGCGCTGGGCCGTCTAGGGAGGGGCGGCGCCCATGGCTTGAGGCGCATGCGCGGCTTGCGGTACGCTGGCCCGATGACACTGCCGCTGCCCATGTCCACGCCACTGCCCAATGCGGAGTGGCCTTACCTCGAGATCCTCCTTCGTCTGGCGCTGGCCTTGTCGCTGGGCCTGCTGCTGGGCCTGGAGCGCGAGCGGCGCGGCAAGGAGGCGGGCCTGCGGACCTTCGGCTTCATCGCCTTGCTCGGCGCGCTGGGCGGCTCGCTGGGCGAGCACTACGCCTTGCTGAGCCTGGTCCTGGCCGCCGGCCTGGCGGTGCCGCTGAACGTCCACACGATGCGCGGCGGCCATGGGCCGGAGCTGACGACCTCCGCCGCGATGCTGGTGACCTGCATGGCGGGCGTGCTGTGCGGGCTGGGCCACACGGTGACGCCGGCGGCGGTGATGGTCAGCACGACCGCGCTGCTGGCCTGGAAGGAGCGGCTCTCGGGGCTGTCGATGGGCCTGACCGAGGGCGAGGTGCGTTCGGCCCTGCTGCTCGCGATCCTGGCCATCGTCATCTACCCGGCGCTGCCCGCCGGCGCGGTGGGGCCATGGCGGCTGATCGAGCCGCGCGCGGCCTGGGTCACCGTGATCCTCATCGCCAGCATCGGCTTCGTGAACTACATCCTGTGGAAGATGTATGGCTCCAAGGGCGCGGAGCTGTCCGCCTTCTTCGGCGGCCTGGTCAACAGCAACTTCACCGTCGTCGAGATGGCCACGCGAGTGCGCGAGACCGCCGGCCGCTTCGCCGAGGGCGCCTACCGCGCGGTGCTGGTGGCGGTGGCGGCGATGGTGCTGCGCAACGCGGTGCTGCTGTTGATCCTCACGCCGCTGGCCTTCGTCAACGCGGCGGCGGCCTTCGGGATGATGGTGCTGTCGGCCGCGGGCTTCGTGGTGCTGAGCCTGCTGCAGCGCAACGGCACGCCGACCGCGGACGTCTCGGACATCAAGCTGGAGCTGCCGTTCTCGCTGCCGGTGGCGCTGCGCTACGGGCTGCTGTTCCTGGCGCTCCACATCGTGGGCCGGCTGATGCAGCGCGAGTTCGGCGAGGCCGGCTTCTATGCGGTCACGGTGATCGGCGGGCTGCTGTCCAGCGCCAGCGCGGTGGCCGCCGCGGCGAGCATGGCGGCGCAGGGCGCGATCGGCTTCGACGTCGCGGCCAACGGCGCCGTGTTCGCGTCGCTCACCAGCCTGGCGTTCAGCCTGTCCTTCATCGTGCGCACCGGCCACCGGCACCTGATTGCCCGCCTGGTGATCGCGATGATCGGGATCGCGCTCGCGGGCGGCCTGGGCCTGCTGCTGCGCGAGCTGGCCAAGCCCCTGGTCGAGGCGCTGTTGCCCTACGCCACCGGCAACGGGCTCTGAGGCGGCGCGGGCCGCGCCCGCTCGCCGAGGCTTCAGTTGCCGAAGGCCCGGCGCAGGCGCTCGCCGGCGAAGGCCTGCGCATTGCGGGCCTTCTCCACGACGGCGGCGGCGCCGAAGAACTCGTGGGTGACGCCTTCGTAGTCGCGGCGCTCGACCAGGACCTCGGCCTTCTTCAACGCGTCTTCCATCTTCGCGCTGTCGGATCGCAGCGGATCCACCCGGGCGCTGATCAGCGTCACCGGCGGCAGGCCGGCGAGCCTGGCGTCGATCAGGTTCAGGCGCCAGTCCTTGAGCTGCGCCTTGTCCTCGAGGAGCTGGTCCAGGAACCACTGGACCATCGCGCGGTTGAGCGGTTGCGCGGCGGCGTTCTCGAGGTAGGACTCGGTGTTGAGGCTGCTCTGCGTCACCGGATAGATGGCCAGCACGTGGGCGGGCTTCTGCAGGCCGGCGTCGCGCGCGGCGATCGCGGTGGCGAGCGCGAGGTTGCCGCCCGCGCTCTCGCCGGCGAGCGCGACGCGGCTGGCGTCGCCCTTGCTGCCGGCCGCGTTCGCGAGCGTCCAGCGGTAGGCGGCCAGCGCATCGTCCCAGGCGGCCGGGAACCTGGCCTCGGGCGCGCGGCGGTAGTCGACGGAGATGACGAGGGCCTGGGCCTGCTGGGCGATCGCGCGGGCGCTGGCGTCATAGACCTGTTTGTCGGCCAGCACCCAGCCGCCGCCGTGGAAGTAGACGACGACCGGGAAGGGCCCGGGTCCGGGCGGTGTGTAGAACCGGGCCGGCAGCGGGCCGGCGGCGCCCTGCACGGTGGTATCGACGCTGGTGATGCCCGGCGTCAGCTGTGCGGGATCGGTGCTGCGGTTGTTCTGGCGCAGCAGCGCCTGGACCGCATCCGCCAGCGTCGGATTCGCGCGGGCGGCGCGCACGTCGATCTTCTCGATCGCCTTCGGCTTTAGTCCTTCATGCGCCTTCAGCAGCGCGAGCATGTCGCCATCCAGCCGGATCTTGCCCAGGCTCTTGGCGATGGCCGTCTTGACCTTGCCGGGCCGCTCGTCACCGGTCCCCTTGCCGGTGTCGTCGGCGGCGTGGGCGAGGGGCAGGGCCAGGAAGCAGCCACTGATCACGATGGCTGAAAGACCTGCTTGAGTCATTTTGGTCATGGCGCCTCCTTGTCGTTGCCATCGCACCTCCGGAAAGGAGATGCGCGTACCGATCGGCAACGCGGATGCCCGAGGGTGCATTGACTCGCCACCCCGTTGCGACCGCCCGACGGATGCCGAACCCGAGCACGCGCCTTGATACAGATCGTGCAGGGCGGTGTGATCGAGGCGTCCACTTCTGCGCTCACGGCCGACGACGCGCTGTCTCGGGCGAGGATTAACCAAACAGTTGGGTTAGCATGAAGGTCTGCAGTCACCGGGGCTTGACGATGGTTGTCTATACGCGGGACGAGCATTGCCCACCGCATGTGCATGTGGGCGAGGCGGACTGGGACGCGCGCTTTCGGTTCAGCTTCTGGCACAACGGCGTGGCGCTGTGGGATGTGGCCCCTTCGTTGCGAGCACCAAAGGCCACATTGCTGGAGGAACTTCGTCGACGGCTGAAGTCTCCGGAGACGCTGCGGCGGGCAAGGCGCCTCTGGTGGCAGTCGCGCAGCACCACCTGTCTGGACAACCAGCGTTGGGATGTCGACGAGCACTGCGTCCGCGTGGCAAAAGCCTCTCGAGGTCGTGACGCCCGCGTCGTCGCCTCGATCTATGACCCGGAGAAGGACATAACCGTGCTCCAGTTGGAGCGCCACGGTCGCGTGGAGATCGAGCTATGAAGATCAAGGCACAGGTACGTGATGACGCGCCAGTCACCGAGGACAACATGCGCCGTGCCGTGGCAACGCGACAGTCGCGAACTCCGCAGGCGGTGTCGGTCCAGTTTCTCCCTTCGCGTCGATCGCTGCTGATCGGCTTCGTGGACCAGAGCGCCATCGCGCTGCCGGTCGCCAAGTTCCCGGAACTCGAGGCGCTGGACCCCGCTGAACTCGATCGACTGACCATTGGTTTCGGCGGGCAGGCCCTTTGCCTGGAGGAGCGCGACCTGCACCTGTCCATTCAAGGAATGATTGCGGTGAGCGACGCCTTGATGGGCCTGGCCGCCAGCATGGTCGCCGCCAGCAACGGCCGTCGAGTGAGCGCCGCGAAGGCCCAGGCCGCGCGCATGAACGGACGCAAGGGCGGAAGGCCGCGCAAGCCGAGCGTGGATCCCAGCACCTAGTCGAGCCCGGTCGTCGGTCCGGCGCTCAACGCCGCGCCTTCGCCTCCAGCACGAAGTACGCGATCGCCGCGACCCCCAGCGGGGCCAGGTAGTACAGCGCCCGGTAGGCGATCAGCGCCGCCAGCACCTGGCCGTTCCCCAGCGCGGGCCCGAGGAAGGCGACGAAGACGCCCTCCAGCACGCCCAGCCCCGCCGGCACATGCGCGATCACACCGGCCACCGCCGCGACGAGCAGCACCGCCAGCGTGTGGCCGTAATCCACGCCCTGCTGCAGCAGCACCCACAGCACCGCGCCGATCGTCAGCCAGTTGGCCGAGGCGATCAGCAGCTGCATCAGCGCGATGCGCAGGCTCGGGACGAAGAAGTCGTGGCCGCGCAGGGTGAACTCACGGCGCGGCGAGAAGGCGCACAGCGCCAGGTAGCCCAGCACGACGGCCCACATCAGCGCACCCAGCCAGCGCAGCGCCGCCGCGCCGATGCCCCAGTCCGCCGGCGGCGCCAGCCAGCCGAAGAGGAACAGCCCGCCCGCCAGCAGCCCGTAGCCGAGCCAGTTGGAAGCCATGCTGAGCGCCAGGATCTGCGCCGGCACCGGATGCTTCAGGCCCTCGCGCGCATACAGCCGCAGCCGCATCGCCACGCCCCCGACCAGCGCGCCCAGGTTGAGGTTGAAGGCGTAGCTGATGAAGGTGATCAGCATGACGCGCCGCGCGGGCACCGCGTGCCGCGCCCAGTGCTTGCCGATCAGGTCGTAGCCGCTGTAGATCAGGTGACTGACCAGGCACAGCGCGCCGCCGGCCGCCAGCACGCCCACCGGCAACTGTCGCAGCGCATCGCCGACCTCGTTCCAGTCGACCTGGTGCGCCGCCCAGGCCAGCAGCGCGACGACGGCGATGGCGAAGGCGGCGCTCAGCCAGCGCCCCCAGCGATGACGCGTCGGACGCCGCGGCGCGTGGTCGCCAGCGGGCGGACTCACTCCGCGGTTTCCTTGCTCAACTGCTTCGTGGCGTGCCATTGCCAGGCCTCGGTCGCCGGCGTCTGCGGAGCGCTGACCACCACCGGCGTCTCCGTCACCGGCATCAGCGGCTGGGTCTGGCGCGGCAGCCGCGCCAGCCAGCGCGGGAAGTGCCGCATCACATGGAAGACCAGCGCGCCCATGCCTAGCCGCCACCACCAGCGGTGCGCGTTGGTCTCCTCCAGCTTCAGCAGCCGGCAGTGGTTGCGCATCAGGGGCTGCAGCTTGTCGCGCAGGGCGCGGTTGAAGTCGCGGTCCTCGACGATGAGGTTGGCCTCCAGGTTCAGCGACAGGCTCAGCGGGTCGAGGTTGCTCGATCCCACCGTCGCCCAGGCGCCGTCCACCAGCGCGACCTTGCCATGCATCGGCCGCTCGCAGTACTCGTGGATGTGGACGCCGGCGCGCATCAGCTGGTCGTAGACCATGCGTGCGGCCCAGCGCGCCCACGGGATGTCGGGCTGCCCCTGCAGGACCAGATGGACCGCCACGCCGCGCCGCGCCGCGCGCTGCATGCTCCGCAGCAGCAGGAAGCCGGGGAAGAAATAGGCGTTGGCGATGATCACCTCCTGCCGCGCCGCATGCAGCGCCATGCGGTACATGCGCTCGATGTCGTCGCGATGGCGGTGGTTGTCGCGCGTGACGACGACCGCCTTGGCCGAGCCCGCCGGCGATGCGCGGTCCTCGGGCGTCG
>NZ_PEOG01000064.1 GCF_002761755.1 Roseateles chitinivorans | reverse complement strand
CGGTCGACGCGAGCGCGCTGATCCGCGGCATGTTCCAGGCCGACGCGCGGCGCTCGCCGGGCCTGGGCACCTTGCCGGCGGAGTGGCTGGACCTGGGGCTGCTGCAGTCGACGCTGCGGCGGCTCGCGGCGAACGCGGACGACGCGCTGCTGTCCGGCTACGGCGAGCCGCTCGGCGACGAGCGCCTGCGCCGCGCGCTGTCGCGGCGCTTGCTGGACATCGCGATCCAGGCGGCGCCAGACCAGATCATGAGCACCGTCGGCGCGACCCACGGCCTGGACTTGATCACCCGCGCCTTCCTCGAGCCCGGCGACGCGGTGCTGGTCGACGACCCGGGCTGGGCGATCGAGTACGCCCGGCTGTCGCAGGCCGGCATGCGGCTGCTGCCGGTGCCGCGCGGCGCGCAGGGGCCGGACATCGGCGTGATGCGCCGGCTGATCGAGGAACACCGGCCGCGGATGTACGTGACGGTGTCGGTGCTGCACAACCCGACCGGCGCGACGCTGGACCTGGCGCATGCGCATCAGGTGCTGCAACTGGCGCATGAGCACGACCTGCTGATCGTCGAGGACGACACCTACGCACTCTTCGCGCCCAACCATGCGCCGCGGCTGGCGGCGCTGGACCAGCTGCGCCGCACGATCTATGTCTCGGGCTTTTCGAAGATGCTGTCGCCGGCATGGCGAGTCGGCTTCGTCGCCGCCAGCGCGGACCGCATGGCGCGGCTCACCGAGCTCAAACTGCTGGCCTCGCTGACCACCAGCCCGCTGATGGATCGCGCGGTGGCGCTGTGCCTGGAGCAGGGCCTGCTGCGCAAGCATGCGGAACGGATCGCCTCGCGGCTGGCCACGGCCCGCCAGCGCTGCGTGCGGCTGGCCGAGGACGCGGGCTGCCGCTTCGCCGCGACGCCGGCCGGCCTGTTCGGCTGGGTCGACGTGGGCGTGGACACCGAGCGGCTCGCGCCGGCGATGATGGACCAGGGCTGGCTGATCGCGCCCGGCATCCTGTTCAGCCCGACGCGCACGCCGGGCACGCTGATGCGCATCAACTTCGCGACCTCGCAGGACCCGAAGTTCTGGCACGCGCTGGAGCGCGCCCGCGAGGCGCTCCGGCGCTGAGCGCTGAGCGCTGAGCGCCTCGCGCCGAGCGGCGCCGCCAGCGGTGCCGTCAGCGCCGCTCGGGCGGCGGCTCGTTGTCGTCGCGGATCGGCGCGTACGGGCCGACGATCCGATAGCTCTGGCGCAGGCGGCAGACCACCTCGACCGGCGTGCCCCACCAGGTGGCCGGCCGCACGCGCCAGTCCTTCATGGCCAGGTTGTTGTGGCTGATGAACAAGCGGGCCGGCCCCTCGGCGGCCGTCAACGGCGTCACCCGCCCCTGCGCGTCGACGCGGAACTCGACGACCACATCGCCGCTGTAGGAGTTCATGTGCTGCGTGGCCGGATACATCGTCTTGCTGCCGAACTCGAGGTAGGGCGCGACGTCATAGGTGCCCTTGCAGCCGCCGAGGCTGCCCGGCGGCAGCAGGTTCTCTTCGTCGTACGCGCGACCGAACGGATTGAGCGGCTGCGACGCGCAGGCCGCGAGCAAGGTGGACAGGATCAGCACGGCGGCGCGCGCCGCGGATCCGGAGCAATCGATCATCTGGGGCCTCCCTGGCCATGTCCCGCGTCGAGCGGACCTCGCCTGACGGTGCGTTCTTGTCGGGCCGGATGCTAGCGGCGGCGCCTAAGATCCGCGCTCATGACGATCCCTAGCTCCTCCTCTCCCGCCGACCTGGGCGCGGCGCTCGCCCAGGCCTGGTCCGACGACACGCTGCTGGACGACACCGCCTGGTCGCTCCCCGACGAAGCCGCCGCCTATGCGGCGCAGGCCGAGCTCGCACGGCGCCTGGACTGGCTCGAGCCGGGACGGGCGCAGTTCTGGAAATGCGGCGGCTCCTCGCGCGAGGGCGCGCTGGGCAGTTCGCCGCTGCCGCCGCTGCGCGCACGCGAGGTGCGTGGTCTGCGCAACGGCGGCGACTTCGGCGACCTGACATTGATCGGCGCGGAAGCGGAGATCGCGCTGCGCCTGGGCCAGGATGTGACGCCCGAGATGGCCGCGGCGCTGGTGCCCGGCCAGGCGGAGCACCTCATCGACGCGATGTGCGTCGCCGTCGAATGGCTGGGCTCGCGCTGGCAGCGCGGCCTGGCGGCGGACAACACCCTGCGGCTGGCCGATGCGCAGACCCACGGCGCGCTGGCGCTGGGTCCTTGGCAGGCCTGGAAACCGGGCCACGACTGGGCGAACCAGCCCTGCGAGTTGACCGTCGAGGGCCAGGCGCCGATGGGCGGCATCGGCGGCCATGGCCTGAACGATCCGGCCTGGGTGGTCGCCGGCTGGCTGCAGATCGCCACCCGCGGCGGGCAGACGGTGCCCGCCGGCAGCGTCGTGACGACCGGCTCCTGGCGAGTCGCCACGAAGCTGGCCAAGGGCGCGAGGGTGACCGCGCGCTACGAGGGCCTGGGCGAGCTCACCGTCCGCGGCTGACCGTCGGGCCGGCTCACTTCGCCTCGAGGATCTCCCAGCGCTCCATCAGTGCGAGCAGTTCGTCGTCGATCTCGGCGGCGCGGTTGGTCACCTCGGTGATGCGCGCGGCTCCCTGGGTATAGAGCTCGGTGCTGTTGAGCAGCGCCTGCAGGTGCTTCTGCTCGGTCTCCAGCGCGCCGATCCGGGCGGGGATCTCGTCGAGCTCGCGCTGCTCCTTGTAGCTGAGCTTGCGCTTGGTCGCGACCACGGGCGCCGGTGCGGGAGCGGGCGCCGGAGCCGGCGCGGCGGCCGGCGCCTGGCGCGCCTTGATGTCGGCCGCGCGCTGCGACTGCTGCAGCCAGTCCTCGACATCGCCCTCGTACTCGCGCCACTTGCCGGCGCCCTCGCTGACGATCGTGGAGGTCACGACGTTGTCCAGGAAGCGCCGGTCGTGGCTGACCAGGAACACGGTGCCGTCGTACTCGGCGAGCAATTCCTCGAGCAGTTCCAGCGTCTCGATGTCCAGGTCGTTGGTCGGCTCGTCCAGCACCAGCACATTGGCCGGACGCGCGAACAGCCGGGCCAGCAGCAGCCGGTTGCGCTCGCCGCCGGACAGGCTGGACACCGGGGAATCGGCGCGCGCCGGCGAGAACAGGAAGTCGCCCAGGTAGCTCTTGACGTGCTTGCGCTGGTTACCGATCTCGATCCATTCGCTGCCCGGGCTGATCGTGTCGGCCAGCGTGGCGTTGAGGTTGAGCGCATCGCGCATCTGGTCGAAATAGGCGACCGTCATCTTCGTGCCCAGGCGCACCGTGCCGCTGTCGGGCGGCAGCTCGCCCAGGATCATCTTGAGCAGCGTGGTCTTGCCCGCGCCGTTGGGACCGATCAGGCCGACCTTGTCGCCGCGCAGGATGGTGCCGGTGAAGCCGTCGACGATCACCCGGTCGCCGAAGCGCTTGGAGACGTTCTCCAGCTCCGCGACGATCTTGCCGCTGGACTCGCCGGTGGCGACGTCCAGCCGCACCTTGCCCTGCACATCGCGGCGGGCGTGGCGCTCGGCGCGCATCTCATGCAGGCGCTGCACGCGGGCGACGCTGCGGGTGCGGCGGGCCTCGACGCCCTTGCGGATCCAGACCTCCTCCTGCGCCAGCAGCTTGTCGAAGCGGGCGTTGGCCAGCGCCTCGTTCTCCAGCTCGTAGGCCTTGGCGGCCTGGAAGGCGGCGAAGTTGCCGGGGTAGCCGCGCAGCTGGCCGCGGTCGAGCTCGACGATGCGGTTGGCGACGTTGTCCAGGAAGGCGCGGTCGTGGGTGATCAGCAGCAGCGAGCCCTTGAAGCCGTTGAGCAACTCCTCCAGCCAGCGGATCGCGTCCAGATCCAGGTGGTTGGTGGGCTCGTCCAGCAGCAGCACATCGGGCTGCGCGACCAGCGCGCGAGCCAGCGCCACCCGCTTCTTCAGGCCGCCGGACAGCTCGCCGACCCGGCGCTCGCCGTCCAGGCCCAGGCGGTGCAGGGTCTCGTCGACGCGCTGTTCCCAGTTCCAGGCGCCGATCTGCTCGATGCGCTCCTGGACCCAGCCCAAATCGTCGTTCTCGTCGTGCGCCTCGTAGCGGGCGCGCAGCGCCTTGGCCTCGGCGACGCCTTCGCTGACGACGTCGAAGATCGTGGCCTCGGGGCGCAGTTCAGGCTCCTGCGGCACGTAGACGCTGGTCAGGCCCTTCTCGAGCTGCAGCAGCCCGTCATCGAGCTTCTCGAGACCGGCGAGCACCTTCAGCATCGAGGACTTGCCGGTGCCGTTGCGACCGATCAGGCCGACCCGGTCGCCGGTTTCGAGGGAGAAATTTGCGCCGTCGAGCAGCGGCACATGGCCGAAGGCGAGGTGGGCGTTGGAGAGGGAGAGGACAGCCATCGGCGGATTGTCCTCGATGGCAGGGAACGCCCCCTCACCCCTGCTCTCTCGCCCTCCCATGGGCGAGGGCGTCGCGGCGCTGGGGCCGGTCGGTCAGACCCAGACGCGGTAGGCCCAGAAGGCCTCCTCCTCGGCGACGCGGCGGCGCAGTTCCTCCGGGCTGAAGCCGCTCAGCCGCCGGGTCTCGCGACACAGGTGGGCCTGGTCGGCATAGCCATGGTCCTGCGCCAGCGCGCTCCAGATCACCGCGTCGTCGTCCTCGTCGAGCCGGCGCACCTCGTGGAAAGCCGCCTCGGCGCGGCTGACCAGCCGCAGTGCGCGCAGGCTCTGGCCGCTCCATTGCTTGATGCGGCGTTCGGCCTGCCGGACGCTGCGACCGTGTCCGGCCGCGATCGCGCGCAGCGCCAGGCGCTGCATCCAGCCGGCGTAGCCACGCGGCGCCGGATCCTCGGCGACCACCGCCGCGCGTACCGCGCGCCAGCGCGGCAGCAGGAAGGCCTCGAGCAGGCGGCGGGCCGTCGCCTCGTCGCCGGCCTCTCGCATCGCCGCGTCCAGCGCGTGCCAGTCCGGATCGCCGATGACCGACAGGGGCACCATGCGGTCCTTCAGCGCACCGATGTCCAGGCCCGTCATCGCCTGGAGCGCCTCCGGCCGGATCGCGACCATGAAAGCCCGGCCGTCCGGCGTCGACTGGAAACGCCGGGGCCCGCTGCGCGGTCCGCCGAGCACGCCAGCCGGTAGCCAGTCACCCGGCTTGCCGTCGAGGCTCAGTTCACGCACGCGCCCACCGAGCGTCCAGCTCAGGCCGCAGAGCGGCGTGGCGGGGAACCAGCTCTGGCATTGCGCGTCGGTGAGACCGGTGGGGACGGCGCCCCGGGCCGCGGCGAGATCGCGCCAGAGGTAGGCGTACACGCAGCCTTCCAGCGCGCGCGGCGGGATGCGCAGGCGCGCGACGGTGCCGGGGTGGAGGGCTGCGTCCATGGCGCCGCAGTCTAGGCGGGCCGCGCCGTCCTGGCGGCGCCGGCGCTGAAAGCCCGGTGCCATGTCGCTTCGATTCAAGACGGCCCGCGCCTTCGCCGCCAGGATGCGCGCCATGAGCCGCGTCCTGCCGATTCCCGCCCCCGTCCCCGGTCCACCGACCCGCTGGGGTGGACTGCCCGAAGTCCTGGCGTTGCGCCGTGACTACCTCGGTCACCTCCGCCACCTGCAGCAGCGCTACGGCGACGTGGTCCACCAGCGGTTGCTCGGCCTGGACGACTTCTGCTTCTTCCATCCGGACCATGTGCGGGAACTGCTGATCGCCGGCCACGACGGGATGATCCGCTGGGAGCGCGCGACCGCGGTCTTCGCCGATGCGCACGGCCAGAGCGTGCTGGTGGCCGAGGGGCCGGCATGGCAGCGCCAGCGCAGGCTGCTGCAGCCGGGCTTCTCGCCGCAGCGGGTGACCGGCTTCGTGCCGCTGATGGTCGACGCCGCCCGCCGCGCGCTGGAGCGCCTGCCCGCCGCAGGCGTCGGCTCGAACGAGGACCGCGCAGAGGTCCTCGACTTCGAGTCGCTCATGACCCTGCTGACGATGGACGTGATCCTGCGGACCCTGTTCTCCGCCGGCGATGGCGATGCGGCGGTCGCCGAGACGGCCTGGGCCGTGCACGAGCTCGGCAAGGTCGCGATGGGCGAGATGTACGTGCCGGTCAGCGCGCCGCTATGGGCGCCCTGGAAGCGGGGCAAGCGCCGGGCGTTGCGATCGCTGGACGGGCTGATCCGCGGCCACCTCGCGACGCGGCGCGCGCAGGCCCGCCAAGGCAGGCCGGCGCCGGACGACCTGCTGGCGATGCTGATGGCGCTGCGCGACGAGCGCGGCGAGCCGCTCGACGACACCGCGCTGCGCGACGAATGCATGACGACCTTCCTGGCGGGCCATGAGACCAGCGCCGCCGCGCTGACCTGGTGGGGCTGGTGCATGGCCGCCCACCCCGACGCCCAGCGGCACGCGGCCGACGAGGTGGACGCGGTGCTCGGCGGTCGGGAGCCCGGAGCGGCGGACCTGACGCGGCTGCCCTGGCTGAGCCTGTGCATCAAGGAGACGCTGCGGCTGTATCCACCGGCACCGGCGCTGTTCTCGCGCCGGACCATCCAGGCACTGGACATCGCCGGCCTGCGGCTGCCGCGCGGGGCGATGCTGCGTCTGACGCCGGGCCTGATCCAGCGCGACCCGCGCTGGTTCGAGGAGCCGGAAGCCTTCCGCCCGGAGCGCTTCGATCCGGCGGCCGGGCATCGTGAGATTCCGCGCGGCGCCTGGATGCCGTTCGGTGCCGGGCCCCGGGTGTGCCTCGGCAGCCACTTCGCGCTGATGGAGATCACGCTGGTCGCCGCGATGGTGCTGCAGCGGTATCGGCTCGCGCCGGTGCCCGAGGCGCCAGCGCCGGAGCCGGTGCTCAACATCACGCTGCGCCCGGCCACGCCCCTGCGGCTGCGGCTGATGCCGCGCTGAAGACCCACCGGAGAGGAAGAACGAACGCGCGGAGGCCCCCGTCGCTTCTGCGGAATCTTTTATTCGTGGACGCTGGCGGCGCCAGTCCGTAGCGTGGCGGACATGCTTGCGTCAGGTCACCGGCGGCAGGTCCGGGAGGGTCTCGACGAGCCGCACGAAGCTGCCGTCCGACAGCTGGAAGCGCACCCATCGCATCCGGCTCCGGAGGATGGGCATGTCCTGGTCGGTGGCGGCGCCGGTGTCGAACTCGACCGCGCCGGGCGCCGGCTCGTACCAGCCCAGCGCGTCCAGCCGCGCCTCCTGCGCCACGATCTCGGGCGTGGCGTAGCACCACAGCGCGCGGCCGAGCAGCTCGGCACGCGGCAGCCTGCAATGCCGCTCGCGCGCGCGGGACATCGCCAGCAGCCGGTGGCTCAGGTCGCAGATCAGGTGCACCGGCACCGGCGCGCGTTCGACGAGGCGACCCAGTTCGAAGTCGGCCGCGCTGTCCAGCCGCGCGGCCATCAGCCGGCGCAGCGCCTGCTGCTCGTCCAGCGACGGCGCCGCCCCTCCCGATTCCCAGCGCGACACGGTCGTCTGCGAGACGCCCATCTCCGCCGCGACCGCGCCCTGCTTCAGGCGACGCAGCGAGCGCCACAGCCGCAGGCTGCGGCCGAGCTGGCGAGCATCGCAGGACAACAGCGGCGAATCATTCATGGCGCGGGCACAGGCAAGTCAGAAGGCGGTGGCGAAGCGGTCGCGTCCGGGGCGGGGAAGCCGAGGCCACCAAGGACAACGGAGGTCGGCGCGCATCGCGTCGGCGGGATCGGCACGGGAGGGCCGACATGAGGATTCTGCTGTACTACCTCTGCGGCGTGTTCGCCGCGGCCCAATTGGGCAAGCTGGCGGCGCTGTCGCCGCCGATCGCGCGCGAACTCCAGCTCGGGCTGGCGGCCATGGCCGCGCTGACCTCGCTGCTGGAAGTCTGCGGCGCGACGCTGGGCGGCATCGCCGGACGCTGGCTGCCGCGAGTGGGCCTGCGGTCCAGCCTGTCGGCGGCGGCGCTCGCGCTGGCCCTCGGCGCTGCCGCCGCCGCCTTCGCGCAGGACCTGGTGACGCTGGCGCTGGCGCGGCTGGTCGAGAGCCTGGGCTATCTCGCGATCGTCGTGGCGGCGCCGGTGCTGATCGCCCGCGAGTCCGAGGGCCGGCGCCAGGCCGCCGCGATGGCGCTGTGGAGCACCTTCGTGCCGGTGGGCATGGCCGTGGGGGCCTGGGCCTACGCGCAGGCGGCCGGCGCCGTCGGCTGGCGCTCCGCGCAGGCGCTGAGCGTGGCAGGCGGGCTGCTGCTGTGGGTGAGCCTGCGCGCGGTTTCCGAGGACGAGGCCGCGACAGCGCCGACACCGCGGCCATCGTCCGGCGGCCCCGGCGCGACCGGCGCCTTGCTGTGGGCGCTGGTGGCGGCCTTCGGTGCCTATGCGATCGCCGAGGTCGGCCTGCTGGCACTGCTGCCGAGCCTGCTCACCCAAGGCGGCATGCCGTTGGGAACGGCCGGCGGGTGGACCGCCGCGGCCGCGCTCGCCAACGTGCCGGCCAGCGCGATCGGCGCATGGCTGCTGAAACGTCGCGGCGCGCTGTCGCCCGCCATCGCGGTGGGCATGGCGGTGTCGCTGGGACTGTCGGGCCTGCTGTTCCTCGCCGCCTTGCGCGACGGCGGGCAGGCGTCGCTGCAGGCGCTGCTCGCGATCGGCGTCAACGCGGCCTCGGGCGTGTTCCCGAGCCTGGTCTTCGCGCTGCTGCCGCTGGCCGCGCGCACGCCGGAGCGCCTCGCGCTGGCCAGCGGACGGCTGACCCAGTTCGGTGCCTCGGGCGCCCTGCTCGGTCCGCCGCTGATGGGCGCGGTGGTGGAACACTGGGGCTGGAGCGCCGCCGGCGGGCTCGCGCTGGCGCTGTCGGCGCTGGCGATCCCGCTGGCGCTCTTCGCCTGGCGGCGGCTCGCTCAGTCGTCGGAGGAGAAGCCGGAAGCCTGCACGATCGGCCCCCACTGCGCGCGCTCGGCGGCCAGCCGACGGGTGTAGTCCGCCGGCGCCATCGCCAGCGGCTCGAAGCCCAGTTTGGCCAGGCCGTCCACAACCTGCTTCTCGCGCAGCGCGACGCGGATCAGGTCGAAGACCTTGTCGACCACGGCGGTCGGCGTCTTCGAGGGCAGGAAGAGGCCATAGCTCTCGACGCCGACGATGCCCTTGAATCCCTGCTCGGCGAAGGTCGGCACCTCGGGGGTGAAGCGCGAGCGCTCATGGTCGGTCACGCCCAGGATGCGCAGACGGCCGCTGGCCAGGTGAGGCAGGAAGTCGCCGAGGATGAAGCAGCCCGAGGCGATCTGTCCGCCCATCAGGTCCTGCAGCCCCGGGGCGGCGCCGCGGTATGGCACATGGGCGAGCGTGATGCCGGCGGCGCGCTTGAACTGGTCGCCCAGGAAGTGCGGCATCGCGCCGGCGGCGGGCGAGGCATAGGACGACTGCTCCGGATGCGCCTTGGCCCAGGCGACGAAGTCGCCCAGCGTCTTCACCGACGCCGGCACCATCGGTCCGACGCCGAAGCCGCAGGTCGCGTTGCAGATCGGCGAGACGGCGAGCACGTCACTGTCCGCCTTGTAGGCCAGTCGGCGATAAACATGCGGATAGATGGTGAACATCGAGGACGGGCTCAGCAGCATCGTGCCGCCGTCAGGCGGCGCGTCCTTGAGCGCCGCCACCGCCAGCCGTCCACCCGCGCCGACCCGCTGTTCGACCAGCACCGTCTCGGCGAGCCGGCCGCGCCAAGCCTCCGCGAGCCGGCGCGCGGCCACGTCGGTGGAGCCGCCGGCGGGAAAGCCCACCAGGATGCGCGGCATCGCCGCGGTCTGCGCGCGCAGCGGGCCGGCCCACCCGGCCATCGCGGCGCCGAGCAGCAGGCCGGCATCGCGCCGGGTGAGCTTTCGATCTTGGTCGTTCATCGCTTGTCTCCGTCGTCGTTGTTGTTGGCCGCCGCCGTCGCGGCCAGCCGTTCGAGGTCCGCCTTCAGCGACGCGGCGCGGTCGCCCAGGCCGCGCATCAGGCGCTCGTCGTGCGCACGCACGCGGCGCTCGATCTCCGCAAGCTTGCGCTTGCCGGCCGCCGTGAGGAACAGACCCCAGCTGCGGGCATCGTCGGCGTCGTCCTGGCGTTCCACCCAGCCGCGGGTGGTCAACCAGTCGGTCAGGCGCAGCGCGCCGCTGCGGTGCAGGCCCATCGCCTGCGCCAGCAGGCCCTGCCGCATGCCGGGATTGCGACCCACGAGCACCAGCGCCGCGAAGCGCGGCGGGCTCACGTCCAGGCCCTCGGTGGCGCGATGGAAGTCCACGTACAACGCGGCCTGTGCCCGGCGCAACGCATAGCCGAGCAGCTCGTCGAGCACACCGTAGTCCAGCCCGGGAACGGGCAGCAGCGACGCGCCGGGCGGCTCGGCGACGGTCTTGGACGAACGGATCCGACTCATGGCAATGAGCTTAGATACCGTTGCATAGAGCAACTATCTCGCTTACCCTGACTCGCTCGATTCCCCCGGACCCTGGAGATGCCCATGGCCCTCGACATCCTGATCGCCGGCGGCGGCATCGGCGGACTGACCGCGGCGCTGGCCCTGCAACGCGACGGCCACCAGGTGACGGTCTGCGAAGCCGCCGCCGAACTCAAGCCGCTCGGCGTCGGCATCAACCTGCTGCCCCATGCGGTGGCGGTGCTGGACGAGCTGGGGCTGATGCCGGCACTGGCGTCGATGGCGGTGCCGACCTCGGCGCTGGTCTTCGCCAACCGCCACGGACAGACGATTTACGAGGATTTGCGCGGCCTGGCCGGCGGCTACAGCCACCCGCAGTTCAGCGTGCACCGCGGGGAGCTGCAGCAGATGCTGTGGCGCGAGGCGGCGGCGCGGCTTGGCGCGGAACGGCTGGTGAGCGGCTGGCGCATCACCGGCGCGCAGCTGGACGGCGACGAGGTCATCGCCCAAGGCGTGGACGCTTCGGGCGCGACGGTGTCGCGACGCGCGAGCGTGCTGATCGCGGCGGATGGCATCCACTCGGCGATCCGGCGGCAGTTCTATCCCGATGAAGGACCGCCGCGCTGGAACGGGATGATGATGTGGCGCGGCACCTCGCTGGCGAAGCCCTTCCTGGACGGCCGCACGATGGTGCAGGCCGGGCATCGACGCGCGAAATTCGTCGTCTATCCGATCGCGCCCCCCCGGCCGGACGGACGCCAGCTGATCAACTGGATCTGTGACCGCCGACTGCGCGAGGACGGCCTGGGCGGCGGGCTGACGGCGCCGGGACGCGAGGACTGGAACAAGCCCGGCTCGATCGACGACCTGATGCCGACCTTCGGCGGCTGGCGATTTCCCTGGCTGGACGTGCCCGGGGTGATCCAGGGCGCGACGCAGCTGCTGGAGTGGCCGATGGTCGACCGCGATCCGCTGCCGCGCTGGCGGCATGGTCGCATCACGCTGCTGGGCGACGCCGCGCATCCGATGTACCCGATCGGCTCGAATGGCGCGACGCAGGCGATCCTGGATGCCGCCGCGATCGCGAAGGCGCTGCGCAAGGAACGACGCGTCGAGACGGCGCTGGCGAACTACGAGGCCGAGCGCCGGCCGATGTGCGCGCGCATCGTCGAACTCAATCGGCAGGAGGGGCTGGACTACATCCTCGACATGGTCGAGGAACGCGCGCCGGACGGCTTCGCGCGGCTCGAGGAAGTGATCGATCCGGCGGAAGTCGACGCCTTCGTCAAGCGCTACAAGGCGGCGGCGGGGCACCGGCAGGCGGCGCCTGCGGGTACCTCCCCGGCTCCGGAACGGTAGCCCCCGGAACCGCCCTCTTCGTTCCAGTCACCCAAGCGCCCTCCATCGGGGACCGGGGCCGGGTTTGATCCCGATCGAGGTAGCAGACGCCGAACAGCGGTTTCCGAAGAATCGCCACCTTCCTCATGCAGTTGCAGGAGTGGCGAATGTCCTACCTCCATGTCGAGCAGCCGATGACCTCGGACGAGTTCCTTCAATGGCAAGCGCTTCAGGAAGATCTCCACGAGCTCATCGATGGCCGTCTTCTTCCGCTGCCGCCGCGCGATGCCTCGTTCTTCCGCCTGCTGGTCAACCTCACTTCGGCGATCAGGACGGCACTGGGCGGGGAGTCGGGCTGGGAGGCCTTCACGAGCGCTGACCCCGTGATCGCCACCGGCCTCGACGTGGTCCGTCCGGACGCCTTCTTCGCTCGATCCGACGAGCGCTTCGCCCCGGCAGTGGCTTGTGCCTTCCCGTCCGCGGCGGGCGGCCTCGCCGACATCCGGCGCCTGGGCGCGCAGCGGCGCATCACCACCTTGAAGGAATTGGTGTCCGTCGATCGCGACGCGCGAATCGTCAGCGTGGAGCGCCGGTCCCCGTCGGGCGGATGGACCACGAGCCACCATGGGATGGGCAGCGAGGTACGCCTCGATTTCGCAGGGATCACCTTCCCCGTGGCCGACGTGTTCGCCGGCTTTGATCGGGCGGATGCCAGGCTCACGCTCGAGGAGTTCTGCGCCTGGGAGTCGTCCCAGCCGCGCAGGCACGAGTTCTTCCACGGTCGGATCCTGGCGATGACTGGCGCTCGCCTCGACCACGGCACCGCGTGCATGAATCTCGCCGCGCGGCTGCATCAGCATCTGCGCGGCAGCCCTTGTCGTGTCTTCTCGGAAAACGCGGCCGTGCTGAACCCCATTGGCACCTATTTCTATCCCGACGTCGTCGTCACCTGCGAACCGATCAACGGGGACCAGCGGTGGATGCTGCAACCCCTTCTGGTCATCGAGGTGCTGTCGGTGTCGACGCAGCGGTTCGATCGGACTGAGAAGGCGCAGGCGTACTTCCGAATCCCTTCCTTGCGGGAGTACGTCTTGGTGGACCACGTCCGCCGCCGCATCGATCTTCACCGCCGGGGACCCGATGGCCACTGGTCCCGCCATCCGTCCATCGGAGAGGCGCCGCTTCACTTGCAGTCCTTGGACCTCACGATTCCCGCCGAGGCCATCTACGAACGCATCGCCGCGAGCAATCAAGCCGCCGCATAACCGGTCCTCAGCCACCTGGCCCAATCCTCGCGCCCATGGCGGGCCGCGATCCGCGCTGCGGCTTCATGGTCATACGGCACGCTGATCGATGTCGTCCGCCAGCCCTGCGCCGTCTTCTCCACGATGGCATAGCGCGCATCCGGCGAGCCCACTTCCGCGACATGCGGTGCGGGATGCTCGTCATCCCAGGCCTGCAGGCCCACGCTGCCGGGATTCACCAGCCATTGCCCGCGCGAGCTGCGCAGCACCCGAGGAATGTGCGTGTGGCCGCAGCAGACCAGCTCGGACCGCTCCTCGCCGAGGCGTTCGGCCACTTCCTCCGCCGACGCGAGCACCAGCCGCTCGCCGACCTGCGAGTCGAGGAAGTACTCGATGTCCCGACGCGGCGTCCCATGGCACAGGAACACTTCGTCGTTGAGCCGCAGCGTGGTCGGCAGCGCACGCAGCCAATCGAGCTCCGGCTCGCCCAGACACTCGCGGGCGAAACGGTCCGACGCTCCGCCTGGCTTCTCCGCGGTGATCGCCAGCAACTGGCGCTCATGGTTGCCGGCGATCGTGATCCATCGCTGGGCCATCAAGTAGCGCGCCGTCTCCAACGGCAGCAGCGGACCGGACAGGATGTCGCCGAGATTGACGATGGTGTCCACGCCGCGCGGACGGAGATCGGCCACCACGGCTTCCAGCGCCGGCAGGTTGCCGTGGATGTCGGACAGCAGGGCGATGCGCATCGGAATCTCCGGTTCTCTCGATCACCCATCGGCGGCGGCCGACCGGCCGGGTCCGATGGACCAGCGGTTCACAGGGCCACGCTGCCGGCGGAGCCGATCAGCCTGCGAATTGCCGCGCGTGATGCGCCAGATGATCGTCGATCACCGACGCGATGAAGTAGTACCCGTGGTCATATCCGTCGTGGCGGCGCAGTGTGAGCGGCTGCCCGATCGCCGCGCACGCGGATTCGAGCGCCTCGGGATACAGCTGCTCGACGAGGAACTTGTCCGCCAGCCCCTGGTCGACCAGGAGACCGCCCGGATACGGCACGCGGGCCTGCGCCTGCATCAGCGCGCTCGCATCGTGCGCCGGCCAGGCGTCTCGGTCCTCGCCGAGGTAGCCGGTGAAGGCCTTCACGCCCCACGGGCAACGGCTGGGCGCCGCGATCGGCGCGATCGCCGACACGGACGCGAAGGTGCCCGGATGCCGAAGCGCCAGCGTCAGCGCCCCATGCCCGCCCATCGAATGCCCGGCGATCCCGGTCCGCGCGGCATCCAGCCCCAGCACGGCCTGCACTTGCGGAACAAGCTCCTTCATCAGGTAGCTCTCCATGCGCCAGTGCGTCGCCCAGGGGGCCTGCGTCGCATCGAGGTAGAAGCCCGCCGCGATGCCGAAGTCCCAGGACGCCGTCGCGCCCGGCAGCACGCTGACCGCTTCGCCGCGTGGGCTGGTGTCCGGCATCAGCAGCGCCAGGCCCAGCTCGGCGGCTTTGCGCTGGGCGCCGGCCTTCATGGTGAAAGTCTCCTCGGTGCAGGTCAGACCCGCGAGGAACACCAGCAGACCCTTCGCCGCGCGCTCACCGCCCGGCGGCAGGTACAGCGCGAAACGCATCGGCAGGCCGATCTCGGTCGAATCGTGGCGGTGGAAGCGCTGCACGCCGCCGAAGCTGGCGTGCTCGCTGAGCAGTTCGAAAGCCATGGCGAAGTCCTGGGCCGGTTCGGCGATCAAGGCGCGAGAGGCGCGATCAACACGCAATCAACGGGCGGTCGACACGCGCTCAGCGCGCGCCGCTCACCGCCGCCTCGAGCGCGTCGATGAAGGTCGCGCCGACGTCGAAACCTGTCTGTTCCATGATTTCCTGGAAGCAGGTCGGGCTGGTCACGTTGAGCTCGGTCATCCTGTCGCCGATCACGTCCAGCCCCACCAGCAGCAGCCCGCGCGCGGCCAGCACCGGCGCCAGCGCCTCGGCGATGCGGCGGTCGTCGTCGGTCAGCGGCTGGGCGACGCCCTTGCCGCCGGCCGCCAGGTTGCCGCGCACCTCGGTGCCCTGCGGGATCCGCGCCAGCGAGTACGGCACCGGCTTGCCGCCGATCAGCAGGATGCGCTTGTCGCCCTGGACGATCTCCGGCACGAAGCGCTGCACCATCACCGACTGCGCGCCGTTCTTGTTCAGCGTCTCGATGATGCTGCCCAGGTTGAGGGCGTCCGCCTTGACGCGGAAGATGCCCATGCCGCCCATGCCGTCCAGCGGCTTCAGGATGATGTCCTGGTGCTCGGCATGGAAGGCCCGGATCGCGGCGGCGGAGCGTGTCACCAGCGTCGGCGCGATGAACTGCGGGAACTCCAGGATCGCCAGCTTCTCCGGATGGTCGCGCAGCGACGCGGCCTTGTTGAACACGCGCGCGCCTTCACGCTCGGCCTGCTCCAGCAGGTGGGTCGCGTAGAAGAACTCCGAATCGAAGGGCGGGTCCTTGCGCATCAGCACCGCGTCGACATCGGCCAGCGCCAGGTCCCGGGCCGCGGTGATCTCATGCCAGACCGCGAGCTTCGTGCCGGCCCGGCTGGCGACGGCCTCCGGCGTCAGCGTCAGTTGCCGGGCCGCATGGGCCGTCACCCGGCTGCCGCTGACCCACACCAGGTCGGGCACCTCGCACACCCACAGCTCGTGTCCGCGCCGGGCGGCCTCTCGCATCATCGCGAAGGTGGAGTCCTTGTAGGTGTTGAACGCGGACAGCGGGTCGGCGACGAACAGCAGTTTCATGGGCGAGGCTTTCGGCAGCAGGCTGCGGGTTACTTCTTCGGGACGCTCTGGGAGCGGGCCCGGAAGTGTTGCACCAAAAGAGAAACCGCACCGGCGACCACGCCCCAGAACGCCGAGCCGATGCCCAGCAGGCTCAGCCCCGAGAGCGTGACCAGGAAGGTCAGGATGGCGGCGTCGCGGTGATGCTCGTCCTTCAGCGCGGCGGACAGCCCGCCCGCGATCGTGCCCAGCAGCGCCAGTCCCGCCACCGCGGCGATCAATTCGCGGGGGAAGGCGGTCAGCAGCCCCACCACCGCGCCGCCGGCCAGGCCGATGGCGATGTAGAACACGCCGGCCATGGCGGAGGCCGTGTAGCGCCGGGACGGATCCTCGTGAGCCTCGCGCCCCATGCAGATGGCTGCGGTGATCGCCGCGAGGTTGAAGGCATAGCCGCCGAACGGCGCGAACACCACCGAGGCCAGGCCGGTGACGGCGATGCTTGCCGAGACCGGCGTCTGATATCCCGACGCCCGCTGCGCGGCGACCCCGGGCAGGTTCTGCGAGGCCATCGTGACGAGGAACAGCGGCAGTGCCACGCCGATCAGCGCGGGCAGCGAGAACGCGGGCGTGACCCAGACCGGCATCGCCCAGCCCCACTCGACGGCCTCCAGGTGCAGCCGGCCCTGCGAAGCCGCGACGGCGACGCCGGCGAGCAGCACCAGCGGCGTCGCGTAGCGCGGCAGGAAGCGGCGGGCGGCGACATAGACGAGCGCCATGGTGAGCACCATCGCGGGCGCGGTCTTCGTGGCGAGGACGGCATCGAGCCCGAAGCGTGCCAGCACGCCGGCGAGCAGCGCGGAAGCGATCGCGATGGGGATGCGGTCCATGATCCGTTCGAACCAGCGGGTCGCGCCGGCGATGAGGATCAGCACGCCGCAGACGATGAAGGCCCCGACGGCCTCGGGCATGGAGAGGCCGGAGACGCCGGCGAGCAGCGCGGCGCCAGGCGTCGACCAGGCGGTGAGGATGGGCTGGCGCGTCCAGAGCGAGAGGCCCAGGCTCGTCAAGCCCATGCCCAGGCCCAGGGCCCAGATCCAGGAACTCGTCTGGGCCGGCGTCGCGCCCAGCGCCTGCGCGGCCTGGAACACGATGGCCACCGAGCTGGTGAAGCCCACCAGCACGGCGACGAAGCCGGCGACCGCGGCGGAGAGGGACAGGTCTTGCAGCCAGCGTTTCATGGGCCGAAGCATAACGACCGCGTCCGCGATCGACCGGCCCGAGTGGCCCCGTTCACGAAGCCGGCGTCGGCGCCCAACGCTGAGCGCCGAACGCCGAGCGCCGAAAGAACGTCAGATCTCGACCTTGGACCCGAGTTCCACGATCCGGTTGGTCGGCAGGTGCAGGAAGTCCGCCGCCGCGGCCGCGTTGCGGTGCATGCTCGCGAAGAGCTTCTCCCGCCACAGCGCCATGCCCGACCCGATCGTCGGGATGACGATGTCGCGCGACAGGAAGTAGCTCGTCTCCATCTCGTCCAGATGGACACCCCGCTGCTCCAGCAGCTTGAGCGCGTCCGGCACGTCCGGCTCGTTCTTGAAGCCGAAGTGCAGCGTCACCTGCCAGCAGTCGTTGTCCAGGCTCTCGACCTCGACCCGCTTCTCGAAGCCGATCCACGGCACCTCGTGATGCTTGACGCTGACGAACAGGTTCTGCTCATGCAGCACCTTGTTGTGCTTGAGGTTGTGCAGCAGCGCGTTGGGCGTCACGCCCTGCTCCGCCGACAGGAACACCGCGCTGCCCTGCACCCGCGTCGGCGGGTTGATGAAGACGGCCTCGAGGAAGCTCTTCAGGTCGATCGCGTCCTCGCGCAGCTTGTCCGACAGCAGCCGGCGGCCCTGCTTCCAGGTCAGCATCAGCGTGAACATGCCCACGCCGATCAGCAGCGGGAACCAGCCGCCGTGCGCCACCTTCAGCAGGTTGGAGGCCAGGAAGGTGGCGTCGATCAGGAAGAAGGCCCCGGTCGCGATCACGCACAGCCACAGCGGGTAACGCCAGCCGAAGCGGATCACGAAGAAGGTCATCACCGTGGTGATCGTCATGTCGATGGTCACCGCCACGCCATAGGCGCCAGCCAGCTTGCTCGACGAGCCGAAGAAGGCCACCGCCACCACGACGAAGGCGAACAGGCCCCAGTTGACGAAGGGCACGTAGATCTGGCCGATGTCCCGCACCGAGGTGTGCACGATGCGCATGCGCGGCAGCAGCCCCAGCTGCACCGCCTGCTTGGTCACCGAGAAGGCCGCGGTGATCAGCGCCTGCGAGGCCACGATCGCCGCCAGCGTCGCGAGCACGAACAGGGGGATCTCCGCCCAGCCCGGCGCGAGCAGGAAGAATGGGTTCTTGATCGCTTCCGGCCGGTCCAGCAGCAGTGCGCCCTGACCGAAGTAGTTCAGCGTCAGCGCCGGCATCACGAAGCTGTACCAGGCGATCCGGATCGGCTGCTTGCCGAAGTGTCCGAGGTCCGCGTACAGCGCCTCGCCGCCGGTCACCACCAGCACCACCGCGCCCAGGGCGACGAAGGCGATCCAGCCGTAGTGGGCGCAGAACTCGATCGCCCACATCGGATTGATGGCCTGCAGCACATGCGGATTGCCGACGATCTTCGGAATGCCCAGCAGCGCCAGCGAGGTGAACCACACCAGCATCACCGGCCCGAAGGCCTTGCCCACGCCGCCGGTGCCGAAGCGCTGGACCGCGAACAGCCCCGCCAGCACCACCAGCGAGATCGGCACCACCGCATCGTGGTACTGCGGCGCATAGACCTCGATGCCCTCGACCGCCGAGAGCACCGTCATCGCGGGCGTGATGACCGCGTCGCCGAAGAAGATCGCCGTGCCGAACAGCCCGACCAGCATCAGCCCGCGCCGCAAGGTGGGTTTCTCGCGCACGGCGGTGGTCGCCAGCGCCAGCATCGCGATCAGGCCGCCTTCGCCGTTGTTGTCCGCGCGCAGGATCAGCAGCACGTACTTGAAGGAGACCACGACGGTCATGGTCCAGAACAGCAGCGACAGCACCCCGAGGATGTTGTCGTGCGTCATCGGGACGTGCGCGCCGTGGAAGACTTCCTTGAGCGCGTACAGGGGGCTGGTGCCGATGTCGCCGTAGACGACACCGAGGGCGCCGATGGTCAGCCCGGCCAGGACGGCCGGCGAGCGGGGCGCATTGTGTGAACTCACGAAAGGCGCGGCGGCCGCCCGGGCCGCCGGAAGTCGAAAGTGCGTATTGTCTGCCTTCCGTTGTGCAGTGCGTCAATGGCCACTCCCACCGTTGCGGGGGCGGGGTTGACGGCCGGCGGCGGTTGCGCTTGGACCGGGAAATCCGGTCCGCGACGCGACCGCCCGCCAGCACCGTCTCCCGACGGTGCTGGCGACACGGCGATCACTGGAACACGTAGCTGGCGCCCACGGTGAAGCGGCGGCCGAGCAGGTTGGTCGCGCCGGTGTCGTAGTAGCTCAGGACCGTCGGGATGCCGTTGGCGCGGTCGTAGTCGTTGGTGAGGTTCATCACGCTGGCCGACAGCGTCAGGCCCTTGATGCCGCGGTAGGAGCCGCCCAGGTCGATGGTGCGGTCCCGGCCCACCCGGCAACGGTTCAGGTTGCTCAGGAAGGTCCGCTGCGCGGCGGTGAGGGACGAGCAGAGGGTGCTCGACAGCGGATCCGCATGGTTGAAGCGCAGCCAGGCGCCCGCCTGGTCGGTGTCCCACTTGAAGGTGGCGCTGGCCCGCGTCTTGGAGATGTCCGAGACGGTCGTGCCCACCTGGCGCTGCACCGCCTGGCCCTTCACCACCACCTGGTCGTAGCGCGCCGTGTAGGTGCCGTTGACGTTCAGGCTGAACTTGCCCCAGGCCGTCGGCGGCAGCCGCAGGTTCAGGTCGTAGTCGATGCCCGAGGTCTTGGTCCACTCGTTGTTGCCGTACTGGCGCACCAGCATGATGATCGGCCCGCTGTTGTCCACACCCGGCAGCCAGGTCTGCGGATTGGGGTCGCGCACGACCTGGGTGTTGCCCGCCGGGTTGGCGTTGTAGTCGTCCATGATGTCCACCCCGCGCTGCGAGCGGATCTCGTTCTTGCGGTGGAAGTACCAGCCGTCGATCGCCAGGTCCGCGTACCGGCTGGGCGTGAAGATCATGCCGAAGGTGAAGGAGTTGGACTTCTCCGGCTGCAGGTCCGGATTGGCGCTGATCACCGTCGGCAGGCTGCCCGGGCTGGTGGTGCCCGACGGCACCGCGGTGAAGCCCAGCACGTTGCAGTCGCGGTTGTTGGACACCGGCGCCTTGCTCACCGGCGCATTCGGATTGCTGGTGTCGCAGCGCAGGCTGTCGAAGACGCGGCGCTCCTGGAAGCTGTGGAAGGACAGCGCGAACGAATTGCCGATCTGCGAGATCGACGGCGCGCGGAAGCCGGTGGCCGCGGTGCCGCGGAACACCATCAGCGAGGGCAGCGCCGTCCACTTGAAGCCGGCCTTGCCGGTGGTGCTGTTGCCGAAGTCGTCGTAATGCTCGTAGCGGGCCGCGGCCTGCAGCTCCAGCTGCTTGACCACCGGCAGGCTCAACTCGGTGAAGGCGGCGTAGGACTTGCGGCTGCCCGACGCGCCGTTGGCCACCAGGCCGACGTAGTCGCCGGTCGAGTAGACGTCGTCGGGAATCGCCTCCAGCTTCTCCTTGCGCAGTTCGGTCCCGATGGCGATGGCGGCCGGACCGCCGGGCAGCTGGAACAGCTCGCGGCTGCCGCGCACGTCCCAGGAGACCAGGCGCGACTTGCCCTCGTTGTAGGCCGTCGACGAGACGCTGTTGATCGCCTCCCGCGAGTTCTGCTTGCCGAAGCGGTAGCTGCCGTTGGCGATCGCGGCATTGAGCAGCGAGCTGCGCACGCGGCCTTCCTGGAAGCGCTCGTTGTCGTTCTGGCTGAACAGGATCGCGGTGTCGAAGTCCCAGCCGAAGGCGGTGCCCTCCAGGCCGGCGGTCAGGCGCGTCGAGCGCAGCACGTTGATGTCGCCGGTGGGCAGGTCCTCGAAGCGGTAGATCAGCTGCACCTGCTGCGCGTTGGCCGTGCCGTTGGTCGGGTTGTCCGGATGGCCGACGGGCAGGATGATCGCGTTCTGGCGCAGGAAGCTGCCGTCGAGCTTGGGCCAGGTGGTCGCGACCGGGTTGCCCGAGGTGACCAGCGAGGTGGTCAGCGCATAGGGCGCGCGCTGCTCCACGGTCTTGGTCTTCGAGACCATCAGGTCCGCATACGCGGTCAGGGCGTCGTTGATCGCGAAGGTGCCGCGCACCATGCCGCTGGTGCGGTCCTGCTTGGCGACGACTTCGTCGGCATCGTCCAGGCTGAAGCGGCACATGCCGGTGGGCAGCGAGCCGGTGGTGGGCAGGAAGCCCGCCGGCCGGTTCGGCACGCCCTGGCCGACGGTGCGCTCGGGCGGGCAGCCCGACAGCGTGCCCAGGTAGTTCGCCCCCGACAGGCTGCTGTTGGCCACGTTGATGCCGTTGATCGGGGTGGTTCCGGTGAGGCTGGTCGGCACGCGGTAGTAGTTGCCGTAGAACGACGCTGCCGAGTCCGGCGTGAAGCGCGCCAGCGAGCCGTTGCTGGTCAGGTACTGGTTCTGCAGCGCCAGATGGCCGCGGTCCTTCAGCTCGTTGGCCATCACGCTGTCGCGCTTGGAGACCTCCAGGCCGCCGAAGACGTTGAAGCGCTGGGTGTCCAGGTTGCCGAAGCCGAAGGTCAGCGACCCGTTCTTCGTCGCACCGACGCCGCGATCGTTGGCGCCGTAGGAGGCGCTGCCCTCGATGCCCTGGTAGTCCTTGCGCAGGATGTAGTTGACGACGCCGGCCATCGCGTCCGAGCCGTACATCGCCGAGGCGCCGTCCTTCAGGATGTCGATGCGCTCGATCGCCTCCTTCGGGATGGTGTTGACGTTGATCATCGAGCCGCGGCCGAAGTTCACGTCCACCGCCGCTACCGGCGCGGTGCGGCGGCCGTTGATCAGGATCAGCGTGCCTTGGGAGCCGAAGCCGCGCAGCGAGATCGTCGACACGCCGCCGACGAAGCCGGAGGCCGCGCCGTCACCGATCGAGCCGATGTCCACCGCGGAATTCGCACGCAGCAGCTCCTCGACGTTGGCATAGCCGGCATTGCGGATCTGCTCGCGGGTGATACTTTGGACCACCGACGGCGTCTCCTTGTCGGTGCGCTTGATCAGCGTGCCGGTGATCTCCACCCGCTCCAGCTTCTTCGAATCGTCCGGCGTCGCGGACGGGGTGGGGGTCGCGGCCTGTTGGGCCTGGGCCTGGCTGGCCAACGCGAGGGCGGCTGCGGCGGCGGCCCACTGCAGGACATGCAGGCGTTGCGGACGGGAAAAACGACGGACCATGTGGAAATCACTCCTGTGACAAGACTCGGGGGAGGCGAGCGTCACGGTAAGGAGCGGTTCCCCACGGCCCATGATGCTTTGTGATGGACTTGTGAACCTTTGGTTATGAACGCGTCATCGACCTCCCCCGAAGCCGCCGAACACTTCGTCATGCGGCGCATGTCGCTGCGGCATGCGCGGGTGCTGCTGGCGCTCCACGACACCGGCAACATCAGCGCCGCCGCCGATCTGCTGCATGTCACCCAGCCCGCGGTGAGCAAGACGCTGGCGGAGTTGGAGCAGGGGCTGGGACAAACCCTGTTCGTGCGGCGCGGACGCAACATGCAGCCGACGCCGCTGGGGCGGCGGCTGCTGGTGCTGGCGGGCAAGCTGGACGCCGATCTGCAGCGGGCCGCCGGCGATGTGGCCACGATGGTGCGCGGCGCGTCCGGCGAGGTGCGCATCGGTGCGACCAACGCCGCGCTCGCACGCTTGTTGCCCATCGCGATCACCGCGATGAAACGCGAGAACCCCGGCGTCACGGTGAGCGTGCGCACCCATGCGCTGCGCTCGCTCTTCACCGAATTGCAGGCGGGCACGCTGGACCTGGTGGTCGCCCGGGCGATGTCGCAGGACGAGCCGCTCGGCCTGGCGCGGGTGGCCCTGGCGCCGCAGCCGGAGGTGCTGACGATGAGCGCGCAGCATCCGCTGGCGCGCACGCCCAAGCTGAGCTGGGAAGTGCTGAGCCGTCAGCGTTGGATCTGGCAGTTGCCCGGCACGCGCACCCGCCTGCTGATGGACCGGCTCTGGCAGGAGATGGGGCTGGCGCCGCCGACCGACCTGATCGAGAGCGGCGACGCGATGCTGGCGCTGAGCCTGATGCGCGAGATGCCGCTGGTCGCGGTGATGACCCACGACATGGCGGTGGCCGCGGCCAAGCGGGGCGTGGTCGTCATGCTGCCGCATGCGGTCGACCTGGGCCTGGGGCCGATGAGCGCCTGGCACCTGCCGGACACGCAGGGCGAGGCGGTCGACCGCTTCAAGCAGCTGCTGGTGGAGGCCGCGCGCCCGGAGGGCGGCGCGGCCGGCGCTCAGGCGTAGTCCTCGGCGTCCGGATCGGTGGTCTCGAGCTCGTAGCTCGCCGCCAGCATCGCCAGGCGGCCGATCACGCCATACATGTAGAAGCGGTTGGGCGCGCTGGCGCCGGGCTTCTCGCCGGGCGCCGGCAGGTGGGACGAATGGGCGAAGGCCAGCGGCACGAAGCTCGAGCCCGGCGCGTTCAGGTTCTCATCCTCGGCCCGGTCCGCATGCACGCGGTAGAAGCCGCCGACGACATAGCGGTCCATCATGTAGACCACCGGCTCGGCCACCGCCTCGTGGATGCGCTCATGCGTGGCCACACCCTCCTGCACCAGCACCTGCGACAGCGCGGGCACGCCCTGCAGCTTCGCCAGCTTCTCGCGCGCCTTGATCGCCAGCGCCTCGAGGTCCTTGGCGTCGCGGATGGTCATCACGCCCAGGCCGTGGGTGCCGGCGTCGGGCTTCACCACGACAAAGGGCTTCTCGTTGATGCCGTATTCCTTGTACTTGCGGCGGGTGCGGGTCAACGTCGCGTCCACCTGCGCCTGCAGCGCGTCCAGGCCGGCGCCGGTGTTGAAGTCCAGGCCGTCGACCGCGACCGAATGCGGATAGATCAGCCACGGGTCCATGCCCAGCAGCTTGGCGAACTTCTTGGACACCTCCTCGTAGGCGCGGAAGTGCTGGCTCTTGCGGCGCTGCGCCCAGCCGGCGTGCAGCGGCGGCAGCAGGTACTGCTCGTGCAGATGGGTCAGCAGGTCCGGGATGCCGGACGACAGGTCGTCGTTCAGCAGGATGGTGCAGGGATCGAAGTCCTTGAGCATCAGCCGCGAGCGCTGGCGCACCAGCGGCTCCAGCGTCAGCGCGCTGCCGTCGGGCAGCGCGACGGTGGTCGGCTCCTTGATCGACTCGTCCAGCGAGCCCAGCCGCACGTTCAGGCCGGCCATCGAGAAGATGCGCACCAGCGTCGCGAGGTTGGACAGGTAGAAGCTGCCGCGATTCTTCGCCTCGGGCACGAGCAGCAGGTTCTTGGCCTCGGGGCAGATCTTCTCGATCGCCGCCATCGCCGCCTGGACGGCCAGCGGCAGCATCTCGGGCGTCAGGTTGTTGAAGCCGCCCGGGAACAGGTTGGTGTCCACCGGCGCCAGCTTGAAGCCGGCATTGCGCAGGTCGACCGAGCTGTAGAAGGGCGGCGTGTGCTCCATCCACTCCAGCCGGAACCAGCGTTCGATCGCCGGCATCGACTCGAGCACGCGCTGCTCCAGTTCATTGATGGGCCCGGTCAGGGCGGTGATGAGATGAGGGACCATGATGGGCGGCGCCTGGACAGCCTGTGGGGCGGGTCTTCCGATTCTAGGCACGCCCACATGGGGGCCGTCCGCCCCATCTCAAGGGGAGACCTCAGGGGGTGCCGTACCCTCCCCCGCCCGGGGTACGGATGACGAAGACATCCCCCGGCGCCATCTCCACCTGCCCGATGTGACCGAGCACCTCGACCCGCCCGTCGGCGCGCTCGACCCGGTTCTCGCCCACCGCGCCGGGCGCCCCGCCCGCCATGCCGAAGGCGCCGGCGGTGCGACCGTTGCTCAGGATCGAGGCAGTCATCGGCGTCAGGAAGCGGATGCGGCGCTCGCCGCCCTGCCCGCCGTGCCAGCGGCCGGCACCGGCCGAATCCTGCCGGATCGCGTAGCTGTCCAACCGCACCGGGAAGCGGAACTCCAGCACCTCGGGGTCGGTCAGCCGGGAGTTGGTCATGTGGGTCTGCACGACCGAGGTGCCGTCGAAGCCCGGGCCGGCGCCGGAGCCGCCGGAGATCGTCTCGTAGTACTGGTGGGTGGCGTCGCCGAAGGTGAAGTTGTTCATCGTGCACTGGCCGGCGGCCATCACGCCCAGCGCGCCGTACAGCGCATTGGTCACGCACTGGGAGGTCTCCACGTTGCCCGCCACCACCGCCGCCGGATGGCGCGGGTTGAGCATGCAGCCCTCGGGCACGATCACGTCGATCGGCTTCAGGCAGCCGGCGTTGAGCGGGATCGCGTCGTCCACCAGCGTGCGGAACACGTAGAGCACCGCCGCCATCGTGATCGACTTGGGCGCATTGAAGTTGTTGGGCTGCTGGGCGCTGGTGCCGGTGAAGTCCACCGTCGCGCGTCGCGCCGCCGCATCGACCGTCACCCGCACCTGGATCCGTGCGCCGTTGTCCAGCGGCAGCGTGAACGCGCCGTCCTTCAGCACCGAGATCACCCGCCGCACCGAGGCCTCGGCGTTGTCCTGCACATGCTGCATGTAGGCCTCGACGGTGGCGCGGCCGAACTGGGTGACCATCGCCTGCAGCTCCTGCACGCCCTTCTCGTTCGCGGCGACCTGCGCACGCAGGTCGGCCAGGTTCTGCGCCGGGTTGCGGCTCGGGTGCGGCCCGGCGCGCAGCAGCGCCTGCAGTTCGGCCTCGCGCAGCCGGCCCTGCTCGACCAGCTGGAAGTTGTCGATCAGCACACCCTCCTCGGTGATGTCCCGGGAGAACGGCGGCATCGAGCCCGGCGTGATGCCGCCGATGTCGGCGTGATGCCCGCGGCTGGCGACGAAGAAGCCGGGCCGTGCATCGTCCTCGTCGAGGAACACCGGCGTGACGACGGTGATGTCGGGCAGGTGCGTGCCGCCGTGGTACGGGTCGTTGAGCACGTAGACATCGCCGCGCTTCATGCCGGGGTTGCGCTCGATCACCGAGCGGATCGACTCGCTCATCGAGCCCAGGTGCACCGGCATGTGCGGCGCATTGGCGATCAGCTGGCCCTGGCCGTCGAAGAGCGCGCAGCTGAAGTCCAGCCGCTCCTTGATGTTGACCGAGTGCGCCGTGTTCTGGAGCCGCAGCCCCATCTGCTCGGCGATGTTCATGAAGAGGTTGTTGAAGACCTCCAGCACGACCGGGTCGGCCTCGGTGCCGAGCGCGCGGGTACGGGCGCGCTCGCGGATGCGCGTCAGCAGCAGGTCGCCCGAGGGCTGCAGCTCGGCACGCCAGCCGGCGTCCACGACGGTCGTCGCATTGCGCTCGGCGACGATCGCCGGACCGTCGATGCGGGCGCCCGGTCGCAGCGACTCGCGATGGTGCAGCTCGGCATCGCGCCAGCCGGCGGGCTGGTCGTCGGCCAGGCAGTACATGCGCACCCGCTCCAGCGGCTCGGGCCGGTGCGTGGAAGCAATCGCCGCCTCGGCCGGCGCCTCCAGCGACGCGCCGGCGGCGAGCGCCTCCACCGACACCGCCTCGATCACCAGCGCGCGGTCCGGCATCAGGAAGGCGAATCGGCGACGGTAGCCCTGCTCGAAGGCCTCACGGATCGCCGTGATCGCGGCGGGCGTCGGGCCGTCCAGCGGCAAGGGGCAGGTCAGCGCGGTGTCGGTGCCCTGGTAGCGGACCTGCGCCCGGGCGATGGTGCGCAGCGCGCCGTCGGGCACGCCCTGGGACGCCAGTTCGCCGCTCGCCTGCGTCGCCAGCGATCGTGCGGTCCCGCGCGCCGCGGCCAGGCCGTCGGCGTCCAGGGGACGCTCGATCGAGGCCTCGCGCATCGCGGTCTGGTCGGCCAGTCCCATGCCGTAGGCGCTGAGCACGCCGGCGAACGGATGGGCCAGGATGCGCGTCATGCCCAGCGCGTCCGCGACCAGGCAGGCCGCCTGGCCGCCGGCGCCGCCGAAGCACTGCAGCGTGTAGCCGGTGACGTCGTAGCCGCGCGCCACCGAGATCCGCTTGATCGCGTTGGCCATGGCGCCGACGGCGATCTGCAGCGCACCGGCGGCGGCGTCCTCGGCGGTCATCGGCTTGCCGGTCGCCGCCATCTGTCCGGCCAGCTCGGCGAAGCGGGCGCGGACGACCTCGCCGTCGAGCGCTTCATCCGCCCCCGGGCCGAAGACCTTCGGGAAATGCGCCGGCTGGATGCGGCCCAGCATCACATTCGCATCGGTGGTGGCCAGCGGGCCGCCGCGGCGGTAGCTCGCCGGACCGGGATTGGCGCCGGCCGACGCCGGCCCGACTCGCAGCCGCGCACCGTCGAAGGCGATCACCGAGCCACCGCCCGCCGCCACCGTGTGGATGCTCATCATCGGCGCGCGCATGCGCACGCCGGCGACCTCGGTGTCGAAGGCGCGTTCGAATTCGCCGGCGAAGTGGCTGACGTCGGTCGAGGTGCCGCCCATGTCGAAGCCGATGACCTTGTCGTGACCGGCCGCCTCGGCCGTGCGCACCATGCCGACGATGCCGCCGGCCGGGCCGCTCAGGATCGCGTCCTTGCCCTGGAAGCGGCGGGCCTCGGTCAGGCCGCCGGAGCTCTGCATGAAGAACAGTCGCACGCCCGGCATCTCGGCGGCGACCTGGTCGACATAGCGGCGCAGGATCGGGCTCAGGTAGGCGTCGACCACGGTGGTGTCGCCGCGCGGGATCAGCTTCATCAACGGGCTGACCTCGTGGGAGACCGAGATCTGGGTGAAGCCGACCGCCTGCGCCAGCCGCTTGGCGGCCAGCTCATGGTCCGGCGCGCGCCAGCCGTGCAGGAACACGATGGCGCAGGCGCGCAGGCCGGTGTCGAAGGCCGCCTGCAGATCGGCGCGCAACGCGGCTTCGTCCAGCGGCGCGATCTCGACGCCCTGCGCGTCGACGCGCTCGTCGGCCTCGATCACCCGCTCATAGAGCAGCTCGGGCAGCTGGATGTGGCGCTCGAAGAGCCTGGGCCGCGCCTGCGTCGCGATGCGCAGCGCGTCGCGGAAGCCGCGCGTCGTCACCAGCAGCGTGCGGTCGCCACGACGCTCCAGCAGCGCGTTGGTCGCGACCGTCGTTCCCATCTTCACGCAGTCGACGAGCGCGGCGGTGATCGCCTCTCCCGGCTTCAGGCCGAGCAGGCGGCGGATGCCTTCGACCGCGGCATCGCGGTAATGCTCCGGGTTCTCGGACAGCAGCTTGAGCGTGCGCAGCGTGCCGTCCGGCGCGCGGCCGACCAGGTCGGTGAAGGTGCCGCCGCGGTCGATCCAGAACTGCCAGCGATCGGAGGTGGGAGTGGCTTGCATCGTGAGGTCCAGGAGGTCCGTTCAAGCGTCCGGCATTCGGCACCGGGCGCTCGTGATTCGAAAGGGTCGAGCGGTCAGGCGGCGGCGGGGGCGAGCTCGCGGCCCCGCGTTTCCGGCAGCGCCAGCGCCGCCAGGATCACCAGGCCGTAGCACAGCGCCGCCATCCAGCCCAGCGTCTGCCCCAGCGGATGCTGGGTGCTGAAGTGGCCGATCAACGCGGGGCAGGCGGCGCCGAGCGCGCGTCCGATGTTGTAGCAAAAGCCCTGGCCGGAGCCGCGCACATCGCTGGGAAAGAGCTCGGCCAGGAAGGCGCCCATGCCGGAGAAGATGCCCGACAGGAAGAAGCCCAGCGGGAAGCCCAGCACCAGCATCATCGCGTCGGTGATCGGCATCTGGGTGTAGGCCAGCACCAGCACGCCGCCCATCAGCGCGAACAACATGAAGCAGCGGCGCCGCCCGATCGCGTCGCAGAGCCAGGCACTCGTCAGGTAGCCGGCGAAGGAGCCGGCGATCAGCACCAGCAGGTAGCCGCTGGTGCCCAGCACCGAGAGCTGCCGCTCGGTCTTGAGGAAGGTCGGCAGCCAGGTGGTCACCGAGTAGTAGGCGCCCTGCATGCCGGTGGCCAGCAGGCTCGCCAGCACCGTGTTGCGCAGCAGTTCGGGCGAGAAGATGCGCAGGAAATTGGCGCGCTGGCCGCGTGCCTTGGCGCGGGCCTGCTCGGCCAGGTAGACCGGCGGTTCGTCGAGGTTGCGGCGGATGTAGAGGATCAGCAGCGCGGGCAGGATGCCGATCCAGAACAGCACCTTCCACGCGGTCTCCGGCGGCAGCACCGAGTACAGCCCCCAGAACGCCAGCGCCGAGGCGGCCCAGCCGATGGCCCAGCTGCTCTGCACCAGGCCGGCCGCCTTGCCGCGATGCCTGGCCTGGATCGTCTCGGCGATCAGCACCGAGCCGACCGCCCACTCGCCGCCCATGCCGAAGCCCTGCATCGCGCGGGTGAAGAAGAGCTGCTCGAAGGAGGTGGTGAAGCCGCTGAGGAAGGTGAACAGCGCGAACCACAGCACCGTCCACTGCAGCACGCGCACCCGACCGAAGCGGTCGGCGAGCACGCCCGCCGCCCAGCCGCCGACGGCCGAGGTCAGCAGCGCGCCGGTGGCGATCGCGCCGGCCTGGCCCTTGCTCATGCCCCAGGCCGCGATCAGGGTCGGGATGAGGAAGGTGTAGATCATGTAGTCGAAGCCGTCGACGGCGTAGCCGGCGAAGGTGGCGGTCAGCGTGCGCCGCTCGGGGGGCGTGGTATCTCGGAGCCACATGGTGTCGTCTTTCTTCGGTGCCGGCGACGCGCGCCGGCGGGGGACGGAGACGGCCGCCGCCTCGCACGCGAAGCGCTCGGCGGCCGGGACGGTACTGCGGAAACGACGGGGCGCGGCGCGGGCCTCAGGCCGCGAGCAGCGCCCGATTCAGGAGATCGGTGACCAGCATGTGCCCCGGCGCATGGGTGATGCAGAACGGCGGCCGCGCCGTCGCGATCGCTGACTGCGGCGTGACGCCGCAGGCCCAGAACACCGGCAGTTCGCCGTCGCGGACATCGACGGCGTCGCCATAGTCCGGCGTCGCCAGGTCGCGGATGCCGATGCGCGACGGATCGCCCAGGTGCAACGGCGCGCCATGCACCTGCGGCAGGCGCGAGGTGATCTGCACCGCGCGGATCGCGTCGGCGGCGGTCAGCGGCCGCATCGACACCACGGTCGGCCCGCGGAACACCCCCGCCGGTGCCGTCTCGATGCTGGTGCGGTACATCGCGACATTGCGGCCCTGCTCGACATGGCGCAGCGGGATGCCCTCGGCCAGCAGCGCATGCTCGAAGGAGAAGGAGCAGCCGATGACGAAGGCGACCAGGTCGTCGCGCCACCAGCGCGCGATGTCGACGGGCTCATCGACCAGCTCGCCGTCCCGCCAGACGCGGTAGCGCGGCAGGTCGGTGCGCAGGTCCAGGTCGGCGCCCAGCGCGGTCAGCGTCGGATCGCCCGGCTCGCTCACGCCGAGCAGCGGGCAGGCCTGCGGGTTCAGCGCGCAGTAGCGGCGGAAGTCCTCGGCCAGGTCCGCCGGCAGGATCGCCAGATTGGCCTGCACGTGCTCGCTGGCCAGGCCGCTGGTGTGGCCGCTGAAGCCGCCATGGCGCGCGGCGAGCCGCACATCGAGCGCGCTGGACGCGGCATCCAGGACGGGGACATCGGCGGCGGAATCGAGGCGGGTGGTCGGCAGGTTCATGGCGGGATCGCGAAGGCTGTCGGGCGATGCGACGCATTGTGGGAGTCGCCCACCCGCTCGATCCAATGGAAATTTTGCGCGTCGGCTCATCGATTTTTTCGATGAGGCCAGCAGCGATTCCGCTTAGCGTCGCGACGAGCCCGATGCCATGCGGGATTTCCCGGACGGCCGCTGGCGGGCGACATGGTCGAGCGCCGACTCGAGCACCGACTCGGTGAGCTGCGAGCTGGGATCCTCCCGGTAGCTCGCGTGCAAGGGCAGCGGCACGAGCTCGGTGTCACTGCGCAGCACGCGCAGCGAGAGCCGCTTCGCCAGTTGCTCGGCGACCGCCACCGGCAGCGTCGCGATGCCGAAGCCGCCCTCCACCAGCTGGACCATCGCGGAGATCGACGAGATCGCATGCACCCGCGGCAGCGGCAGGCCCGACTCCTGGAACATCTGCAACAGCGCCTGGTGCGGCTGGGAGCCGCGCTGGAAGGTCAGCAGGTCGTGGCCCGCCAGGTCGGAGAGGCCGTAGCGCCGCTTGGTGTGCAGGTCGGCCCGGCCGACGAAGCCCATCGCCATCGGGGCCATCGCCCGCGTGCGCACGCCGCCGGCATCGGCGGCAGGGATCGCCGCGAACACCAGGTCCTGCGCGCCGCGACGCACCTGGTCCACCAGCACCGGCGAGGTTTCCACCGTCAGCTCGAGCTCGAAGTCCGGATTCGCCGCCCGCATCTCCTGCAGCCAGCCGGTCAGCCAGCTGTGCACCACCGACTCGATGGCCCCGATGCGCAGCACCACCGGCCGGCCGGCGCCGCCGGTGCCGCCCATCTCCTCCTTCACCTGGCGCTGCACCTCGAGCAGGCGCTGCGCCAGCGTCTGGAAGCGCTGGCCGGCGACGGTGAGCCGGAACTGCTTGTCGCGTCGGTCCAGCAGCACCACGCCGAGTTCCTCCTCCAGCGACGCGATGCGGCTGGACAGCGCGGACTGCGTGATGTGCAGCTTCTCCGCCGCGCGGGTGACGCTGCGCAGCGAGGCGGCCCAGTGGAAGGCTTCGACAAAGCGGAGGTTCATGGCGGCGGATTATGGAGAGCGCCAATGAAGAAGGCCGCCCCGAAGGGCGGCCTCAGTCATTGCAGGATCAGAGGATCAGGCGGTCACTTGTGGTACGCGGTCTCGCCGTGGGAGGTGATGTCCAGGCCCTCGCGCTCTTCCTCTTCGGAGACGCGCAGACCGATCACCAGGTCGACGATCTTGAAGGCGATCACCGACACGACCCCCGACCAGACGATGGTCAGCACCACGGCCTTGAGCTGCGTCAGCACCTGCGAGCCGATCGAGTACGCGTCCGCGGTCACCATGCTCGCGGTCACCCAGTCGCCGACCAGCGACGGGCCACCCAGGCTGGGCGAGTTGAAGACACCGGTCAGCAGCGCGCCGACGATGCCGCCCACGCCGTGGACGCCGAACACGTCCAGCGAGTCGTCGGCGCCGAGCAGCTTCTTCAGGCCGGACACGCCCCACAGGCAGGCGAAGCCGGCGATCAGGCCGATGACCAGCGCACCGCCGATGCCGACGTTGCCGGCGGCCGGCGTGATCGCGACCAGGCCGGCCACGGCGCCCGAGGCAGCACCCAGCATCGAGGCCTTGCCCTTGAGCAGCGCTTCACCCACGCACCAGGCCAGCACCGCGGCAGCAGTGGCGAACAGGGTGTTGATGAAGGCCAGCGCGGCGAAGCCGTTGGCTTCCAGGGCGGAGCCGGCGTTGAAACCGAACCAGCCCACCCACAGCAGCGAGGCACCGACCATCGTCAGCGTCAGGCTGTGCGGCGTGAACGCCTCCTTGCCGTAGCCGATGCGCTTGCCGACCATGAAGGCACCGACGATGCCGGCCACGGCAGCGTTGATGTGCACCACGGTGCCGCCGGCGAAGTCCAGCGCGCCCCACTGCCAGATCAGGCCGGCCTTGCCAGTCATCTCATCGACGACGCCGGCGGCGGTGTAGGCGTCCGGACCCATCCAGAACCAGACCATGTGCGCGATCGGCGCATAGCTGAAGGTGAACCACAGGACCATGAACAGCAGCACGGCGCTGAACTTGATGCGCTCGGCGAAGGCGCCGACGATCAGGCAGCAGGTGATGCCGGCGAAGGTGGCCTGGAAGGCGGCGAAGACGATCTCCGGGATCACCACGCCCTTGCTGAAGGTCGCGGCGTTGGCGAAGGTGCCCGCGGCGTTGTCCCAGACGCCCTTCATGAAGAGCCGGTCCAGGCCGCCGACGAACTTGTTGCCCTCGGTGAACGCCAGGCTGTAGCCGTACAGGGCCCACAGCACCAGGATCAGCGAGAAGGTCACCATCACCTGCATCAGCACCGACAGCATGTTCTTGCTGCGGACCAGGCCGCCGTAGAACAGCGCCAGGCCGGGAACGGTCATCAGGATCACCAGCAGGGTGGAGACCATCATCCAGGTGGTATCGCCCTTGTTGGGGACGGGCGCGGGAGCGGCGGCGGCCGAGGCGGCTTCCGCGGGTGCCGAGGCGGCAGGCGCCGCCGCGGG
>NZ_PEOG01000009.1 GCF_002761755.1 Roseateles chitinivorans | reverse complement strand
CGCGCCGTGCGCCGGAGCCGTCGCCCAGGACACCACCGGTCGCCGTGCCGATCGCCTCGCCCGTTGCGGCCCCGGTGCTGGCTGCGGCCGCCGCCGACGCGGCGCTTGCGCAGGCCCGCGGTCTGGCCCGGGAGACGATCGCCCGGCTCGACTGGCCCGGCCTGCGCGACGAGGTCGCGCAATGCCGCGCCTGCGCGCTCTGCGACTCCCGCAAGCACACCGTCTTCGGCGTCGGCAACGAGCGCGCGCACTGGATGGTGGTCGGCGAGGCGCCCGGTGAGAAGGAGGACCTGCAGGGCGAGCCCTTCGTCGGCGCCGCCGGCCAGCTGCTGGACAGCATGCTGCGCGCGATCGGCCTGGGGCGCGCCGAGGGCCCGCCGGAGCGGCAGGTCTACATCGCCAATACGCTCAAGTGCCGCCCGCCGCGCAACCGCAACCCGGATCCGGCGGAACTGGCGCAGTGCGAGCCTTTCCTGCAGCGGCAGATCGAACTGATCCAGCCGCGCATCATCCTGGCAATGGGGCGCTTCGCGGTGCAGCAGCTGCTGCGCAGCCAGGAGCCGATCGGGCGCCTGCGGGGCCGCGTCCACCGCTACCAGGGCGTGCCGCTGATCGTCACCTACCACCCGGCCTACCTGCTGCGCAACCTGCCCGACAAGGCACGCGCCTGGGAAGACCTCTGCCTGGCGCTGAAGACGCTGGACGAGCAACCGGGCCGCGCGGAGGCCGGTGGCGGGAGCGCCTGAGATGGTCGCGCCGGTGCCGCCCGTGCCGCCCATGTCGCCGGCCCTGCCGGCGTCCTCCGCCGAGGACCAGTCGGCGCAGTTCCGGCTGCTCGCCGACAACGTGCCGGTGCTGATCGCGGTCTTCGATGCCGCCACGCGCACCTGCCGTTTCGCCAACCGCCAGTACGCCCGCAGCTTCGGGCTGGACGAGGGCAGCGTGCTGGGCCGCACCTTCGCGCAGATCATCGGCGAGGACGCGGCGCAGGAGATCGAGCCCCATGTGCGGCGCGTGCTCGACGAGCGCGTCAGCGTCAGCTACGAACGGCGCCTGGAGCGCCGCGACGGCCGGCCGCGCTGGATCGAGGTCAACCTGATTCCCTACCTCCCGCCCGGTGCGGAAGAGGTGCAGTCGAGCTTCGTGCTGATCACCGACATCACCCGCTTCCGCGAAGCCGAACTGGCGGTGCGTGAATCGGAGGACCGGCTGGCGAAGTTCATGGAAGCGTCGATGGAAGGCATCGTCTTCCACCGCGACGGCATCATGACCGATGTGAACCCGCCGCTGTGCGAGCTGGTGGGCTACTCGCTCGATGAACTGGTCGGGCGGCCGGCGCTGTCGATGATCGCGGGCGACCAGATCGACACGGTGCGCGCGGTGATGGAGGCCGGCCAGGAGACCCGCTACCCGACCGCGATCCTGCATCGCAGCGGCGCGCGCATCGATGTCGAATTCATCGTCCGCACCCTGTGGCGCAATGGCGAGCGACTGCGGATGACGATCGTCCGCGACCTGCGCCCCCACCTGGAAGCGCTGGCGCGCATTCAGCACCTGGCGCAGCACGACCCGCTGACCGGCCTCCTGAACCGCTCGACCTTCATGGAGCGGCTGCGCGAGCGCCTGTCGCAGGGCCCGGCACGGCGGGCGGCGCTGCTGTTCATCGACCTGGACAACTTCAAGCGGGTCAACGATTCGCTCGGCCACCTGGAGGGCGACCGGGTGCTGCGCACCGTGTCCGAGCGCCTGCGCGGCGGGCTGCGCGGCAGCGACCTGGTGGCGCGCTTCGGCGGCGACGAATTCGTCGTGCTGCTCGAGGACGTGCATCAACGCAAGGACGTGCAGACGGTGCTGAACGCGCTGCTGAGCGTCGTCGAGGTGCCGGTGCAGGCGGACGGCCGCGATCTGTCGGTGACGCCGTCGATCGGCGTGGCGATGTACCCGGAGCACGGCGAGTCGCCCGAGGACCTGCTGCAGCATGCCGACACCGCGATGTACCTGGCCAAGACCGCCGGCCGCGCGACCTTCCGCTTCTTCGAGCCGGCGATGGCCGAGAACGCCTACGCCGACCTGGTGCTCGAGAGCGAACTCGCGCAGGCGCTGACGGCCGACGAGTTCGTGCTCTTCTATCAGCCCCAGGTCGATGCGCGCAGCGGCGAACTGGTCGGCGCCGAGGCGCTGCTGCGCTGGCGGCATCCGCAGCGCGGTCTGCTGACGCCGGACGCCTTCATCGTCGTGGCGGAGCGGCATCGCCTGATGCTGCCGCTGGGCGAGTGGGTGATGTACGAGGCCGCCCGGCAGGCGCGCGCCTGGCATGAGCGCGGCGTCGCGCCGGTGCCGATCGCCGTCAACCTCTCCAGCATGCAGTTCCGGCTGGCCAGCTTCTCCAAGTCGGTCGCCCATGTGCTGAAGACGGCCGGCGTGCCCGGCGAGTGGCTGGAACTGGAGCTGACCGAGCGCATGCTGACCGACGAGATCGACCGTCTGCCCGAGCTGCTGCAGACGCTGCGCTCGCAGGGGCTGGCGATCTCGATCGACGACTTCGGCACCGGCTACACCGCGCTCAACCAGCTGACCCGGCTGCCGCTGGACAAGCTGAAGATCGACCAGAGTTTCGTCGCCGTGCTGCCGGACGACACCGGCGCCGCCGCGATCACCCGCGCGGTGGTGCAGATGGCCAAGGGCCTGGGCCTGCGGGTCGGCGCCGAAGGCGTGCGCAATGCGCGGCAATGGCATCTGCTGGCCGAGTGGGGCTGCGACGAGCTGCAGGGCGAGGTCATCGCCACCGCGATGCCCGCAGAGGAATTCGAAGCATGGCTGGCCCAGCGCGGCGAGCCCCGGCTTCCCAGGATCGACACATGACTTCCAAGACACCCGCATCCGCCGGCCTCGATGGCGCGGCGTCCGTGGCGCATGGCGCGCCGGCTTCCGCGGCCACGCCAGCGGTCCACGCGACCGATCCGGCGATGGCCGCGCTGCTGCGCGACGAGATCGCCGCCGCTGGCGGCTGGCTGCCCTTCGACCGCTACATGAGCCTGGCGCTCTACGCACCGGGGCTGGGCTACTACGCGAATGCGCGCCGCAAGTTCGGCACGATGCCGCAGCAGGGCTCGGACTTCGTGACGGCGCCCGAGCTGTCGCCGTTGTTCGGCCGCGCGCTGGCGCGGCAGGTCGCGCAGGCGCTCGCCGTCAGCGGCACCGACACGGTGATCGAGTTCGGCGCCGGCAGCGGCGCGCTGGCCGAGCAACTGCTGGAGGCGCTGGACGCCCTGGGGCAGCCGGTGGCGAAGTACTTCATCGTCGACCTCTCGGGCGCCTTGCGCGAGCGTCAGGCCGAGCGGCTGGCGCGCTTCGCGCCGCGTGTCGAATGGCTGGACCGCTGGCCCGACGAGATCCACGGCGTGATGGTGGCCAACGAGTTGCTGGACGCGATCCCGGTCGACCTGCTGCGCTGGGATGGCCAGCAGTGGCTGCGGCGCGGCGTGGGCCTGGACGGGCAGGGCGGGCTGGTCTTCGTCGACCGTGCCGGTGACGTCCGTCCGCCACTGCCACCCGAGGAGGACGCCGGCTTCATGCCGGACACGGTGACCGAGATCCATCCGCAGGCCGAGGCCTTCGTGCGCACCCTGGCGGAGCGGCTCAAGCGCGGCGCGGCGTTCTTCATCGACTACGGTTTCCCGGAGTCGGAGTACTACCACCCGCAGCGCACGGGCGGCACGCTGATGTGCCACCACCTGCACCGGGCCGACCCCGATCCGCTGGCGCTGCCCGGGCAGAAGGACATCACCGCGCATGTGAACTTCACCGGCATCGCGTTGGCCGGCCAGGACGCGGGGCTGACGGTGCTGGGCTACACGAGCCAGGCCAACTTCCTGATCAACTGCGGCCTGGTCGACCTGATGGGCCAGGCCACGTTGGCGCAGCGCGGCATGGCCCATCGGCTGATCGCCGAGCACGAGATGGGCGAGCTGTTCAAGGTGATCGGCTTCGCGCCGGGCGAGGGCTTCGACGCGCTGGGCTTCAGCGCGGGCGATCGGTCTCACACGCTCTGAGCGCGGCCAGCCGCGCGGCGTGGATCGCCTGGCCGATGGCGGGGCCCTGCTTCCCGGCCGCCAGTGCCGCTGCCGAAACCGCCGACTGGTCGACCGACTGCACCGCCTTCAGGTCGTGCAGCAGCGCGGCCCGTTGCGGATAGAGGCGATCCTGCAGGCCGGCGCGGCCACGCGCGTCGCACTCGCAGGCCAGCAGCAGCTGCGCGAAGCGCCCCGGGCGCCGCAGTGCATCGCAACGCTCGATCAGGCGCAGGCGCGCCTCGGCGCTGAAGTCCAGGCTCTGGTGGACATGCGTGTGCTCCCGCGCGACCAGTTCCGCCAGTTCCTTGCAGTCCGACGGCACGCGCCAGCGCTGCGACAGCGCTGCTGCCAAGGCCACGCCGCGCGTCTCGTGCTTCAAGTGGCGGGGCCATTCCGCCTCTGGCGTCGTGCCCTTGCCCAGGTCGTGGCACAGGGAGGCGTAGCGCACTGGCAGCGGCGCGTCGATGCGCGCGCACTCCTCGAGCACCAGCAGCAGGTGAATGCCGGTGTCGATCTCCGGGTGATGCGCCTCGGGCTGAGGGACGCCGAACAGCCGCGCCAGCTCCGGCGCGATGCGCGCCAGCGCGCCGCAGTCGCGCAGGATCTCGACCATCCGCGCCGGATGCCGCTCCATCAGGCCGCGGGAGATTTCCTGCCAGACGCGCTCGGCCACCAGCGCGTCGGCCTCGCCGGCGTCCACCATCTGGCGCATCAGCGTCATGGTTTCCGGCGCGACCGAGAAGTCGCCGAAGCGGGCGGCGAACCTCGCCAGGCGCAGGATCCGCACCGGATCCTCGGCAAAGGCCGGCGAGACATGCCGCAGGACCCGCGCGGCCAAGTCCCGCTGTCCGCCATACGGGTCGATCAGCGAACCGTCCTCCGCCTGGGCCATCGCATTGATCGTCAGGTCCCGGCGGGCCAGGTCCTGTTCAAGGGTGACGTCGGGGTCGGTGTGGAACTGGAAACCGTGGTATCCGGATCCGGTTTTGCGCTCGGTCCGGGCCAGTGCCACCTCTTCATGGGTCACGGGGTGGAGGAACACCGGGAAATCTTTGCCGACGGGCTGAAAACCCTTGTCGATCAAAGACTTGGGTGTGGCGCCAACGACCACCCAGTCCCGGTCTTGCACTGGCAGACCCAGCAGGGCGTCCCGGACGGCCCCTCCGACGAGATACATCTGATCACTCATGTTGCGGCGCAGCATCCCCAAGCTGTGGGGTGCCCACGTAGGCTGTGACTCCGTATATTCACCAATGCCACCTGCACACCAGTGCCTGTTTAAACAGGCCAGCTACCGAGAGAGACAGTTGTAGCCAGGCAGGTCGGGCAAGCAGTAGGGAGTTTATGAATGAAGTCTGTCCTCCTCCTCTTGCTGGGCGGAATTGGTCTAGCCGCTCAGGCGCAGGAATCCCCGGTCACGGACGCCAAGGCGGTCCAGGTGGCCGCTGAGACGAGTTTCGTCTCGCAGAGCCAATCGGCACCGGCCCAATTGCCGGATGTCAACGAGCAGGACGGCGCGGACAAGGTCCTGCCGTCGTTCGTGTCCGAGACCCAGAACCAGGCCATGATGCTCGGCGGCTTGCTGGCCGCCGGGTTCCTGGTCCGCCGCCGCCGCGATCACTGATCCCGACGGCCCACCTCGCCGCTTCCCGCCGCCTGCCCGCACAGGCGACCGGAAGCGGTTTTTCATTGGGGCGGCCAGTCGGCGGCCTCAGGCCTTCAGCACCGGGACCGGACCGCTGACGTCGCGATAGGGCTCCTCGAAGTCCAGGAAGTCCTTCTCGGCGATCGCGTCGGCGATCCACTCGCGCACGCCGGGCGCCGCCTCCACGCGCGCCAGGTAGCCCTTGAGCGCCTCGGGCACCGGCAGCGCATAGCGCGTCACCCGCATCACGACCGGTGCGAAGAAGGCATCCGCCGCGCCGAACGCGCCGAAGAGGAAGGGGCCGCCGCTCTGCGCGAGCGCGTCCGTCCACAGTTCGACGATGCGCGCCAGGTCCTTGCGCAGGCCGGCCTCGGAGGCCAGCAGCCGAGGCCCCACCGAGCTCAGGTCGGCGTCGATGTTCATCACGCACAGGTTGCGCATCTGGCCGAAGCCGCTGTGCATCTCGGCGCAGAGGCTGCGCGCGCGTGCGCGCTGGCGCGGGTCGCTCGGCCAGATGCCCTTGTCGGGAAAGCGCTCGGCCAGGTACTCGACGATCGCCAGCGAATCCCACACTGCCAGGCCGTCGTCCACCAGCACCGGCACCTTGCCGGTCGGCGTCGCCGCGCCAACCTCGCGGTAGAAGGCCGAGTCCGGCGTGAAGTCGAAGCGCACCACGCGCTCCTGGAAGTCGATGCCCAGGCCCTTCATCAGCACCCAGGGGCGCATCGACCAGGACGAGTAGTTCTTGTTGCCGACGATCAATTGCATGCAGGAGTCCTTCGCGTGGAGGAGGATGGCGCCCGCGGGGCAGGCGCGGCGGGTCAGTTCGTGCCGGCGGGCGTGCCGGCCGATGTGCCGTTGGCCGGAATGTCCGGCGCCGACGCGGCGGCCGGGCCGATGACGCGCCCGAGCCGGTCGCGCAACTGCGTGCCGCCCTCGCGGCCCATCAGCTGCGCATAGATCGTCGCGTTGGACAGCACCTTGCGCACATAGTCACGGGTCTCCCAGATCGGGATGTTCTCGGTCCAGATGGCGGCGTCGAGCTGCGGTCCCTCCCGCCAGCGACGCGGGCGGTTCGGTCCGGCGTTGTAGGCGGCCGCGGCCATCGCCTGCGAGCCGTCGAAGCTGTCCATCACCAGCTTCAGGTAGCCGGTGCCCAGGCGCAGGTTGGTGTCGCGGTCGTGCAGCATGTCGGGCCGGAACTCGACGCCCAGCTTCCTGGCGGTCCACTTGGCGGTCGCAGGCATCACCTGCATCAGACCGCCGGCGCCGACATGCGAGCGCGCATCCATCATGAAGCGCGACTCCTGGCGGATCAGTCCATAGACATAGGCGGGGTCCAGGCCCACGGCCGTGGACTGCCGCAGCACGTCGGCGCGATAGGGCATCGGGAAGCGCTGGGCGAGGTCGATCTCGGTCCGCGTGCGCTCGCTGGTCTGGATGCAGCGCTCCCAGAGTTCGCGCTCGCAGGCGGTCTGCGCCACGGCGAGCAGCTCGCGATCGGACAGGCCGCGCAGGCTGAAGTTCCACTCGCGCTGGCCCTCGCTGCGCAGGCCGACGGCCAGCAGTTGCAGCGCGCGCTGGATGCCGGGATTGGCCAGCGCCTGCGCCCGTTCCTGGGCGCTGAGTTCGGCCGGCGAGGGCGGCAGCGGCAGGCGCAGCTTGAGTTCATCGGCGGCGAGCTTGCCGTAGAAGCTCAGCGGCGACGCGATCGCGCGCAGCGCCTCCTGGGCTTCCCGCCGCTGGGCGTCGCCGGCCGGGCCGTTCGCCGCGAGCTGCTGCTGGGCCTTGGCGCGCCAGTACTGCCAGGTGATGTCCTTCTGGTCCGATGGCTTCATCAGCGCGATCGCCGCCACCAACTGCTCGGGCCGGCTGGCGCCGGCATCGCCGCGCAGCGCGGCGCGGGCGATCCAGTTCACCGTGTCGTCGCTCCATTCGAGCGGCCCGGCCAGCCGCGCCTGCAGCTTGAGCGCCCGCTCGAAGTGGTCGTTGGCCTCGTCCTTCAGCCGCAAGGCGGCCTGGCGACCGTACTGGGCCCAGAGCCAGGCGGACAGGTCGTTCGGCAGCTTCGACGCCCAGCGGCGCACGTCGTCTTCCGCCTTGTCGTAATCAGTGGCGAGCAGCCGCATCAGCGCCAGCAGCGTCAGTTCCGCCCTGGCGCGCGGGAACGCGGCGGCCTTGCGCTGGAGGTAGCGATCAGGCTTGTCCATCAGCTCGGCGATCGCGTCCTGGTCCGCCTTGGACAGCAGCGCCGCCGCCTGCTTCACCGCGCGCGGCTTGTTGGTCTCGACCACCAGCCGCAGCTTGCGCCAGACGTCCGAGTCCTTGAACTGACCGTTCTCATGCAGCGTCGCGGCGAGCATGTTGCAGCCCTCGTCGGCGTCGCGCTGCGCCAGCCAGGCGGCGCGCGCCGCTTCGCGCAACTCGCGGGCCGGCGGGTCGGCCAGCAGCGTGTAGCAGACGACCTCGCGGTCGTCCTGCATCTTGTAGGCGGCCAGGTCGCGCCGGAAGTTGGCCCAGTCGCGCCGATGGCCCAGCTCGAGCAGCCAGTCGTTGCGCAGGCGGTCCTCGACGTAGGCGCCGGGCCAGCGGGCGTAGAAGGCGTTGATCTCGGGCTGCTGCGCGTCGGACAACCGGGCGTTCAGCTCCCAGTAGTCGAACCAGGGCGCGAGCGGATGCTGCTGGTCGAGCGCCACCTGGCGCATCGCGGCCAGCCGCGAGCGGTCGCGGGTGCGCCAGGCCTCGCGGGCGTCGGTGACCAGGTCCGGCAGCGGCGGGGGCGGATTGGGCACGACGGCGAAGGGCGTCGTCGACTGCGCGGCGGCGGGGAGTGCCGTCCAGGCGCAGAGCGCGCCGAGGGTGGCCGAGGCGAGGGCGGTTACAGTGATTCGAGCGAACTTCATGACCGACTGCGATGAGTGATTCCCCCACGGCCCCCGAGGCCGCCGGCGCCGCCGGCAAGTCCTGGCCCCATGAGCGAAGCGAACTGCGGCGCGCCTTGCTGGCGCGCCGCCGCGAATGGTCGGCCGGCGCCGAGGCCCGTCTTGCCGCCGACAAGCTGGGCGAGCAGCTGCTTCCGCTGCTGCGCCAGCTCGAGCCGCTGAGCCTCGGCCTGTACTGGCCGCTGGAGGGTGAATTTAACGCAGCGGCCTGGGCCGCGACGCACAAGCTCGGTGGGGCGATGCAGCTGGCGTTGCCGTTCGCCCGCAAGGCCGGCGATCGCGGGCCGGCGGCGATGGAATTCCGGCGCTGGGACGGCACGCCGCCGACGCTCAAGGACGAGTGCGGCATCCCGAGCACCACCGGTCCGGTGCTGGTGCCGGAGGTGCTGCTGGTGCCCTGCCTGGGCTACACGCGCGAGGGTTTCCGGCTCGGCTACGGCGGCGGCTATTTCGACCGCTGGCTGGAGGCTCATCCCGGCGTCACGACGATCGGCCTGGCCTGGAGCTGCTGCGAAGCCAGCTTCGAGGTGCAGCCGCACGACCAGGCAATGACCGTCGTGGTGACCGAGCGCGAGGTGCTCGCGCCCTGAGACGCTCCGGTGCTCCGGCGCTCAGCCGGAGTGCTCGTCCACCGGCGGATCGGGCTCGCCGATCGCGCGCCGGGTGAGCGCCGACTGCTCGCCGATCCAGCGCGCGAACTCGACCACCTCGGGCCGCTGCCGCCCGTGCGCCGACATCATGAGCCAGTAGACCGTCGGGCAGTCGGTGCGGCCGGCCGCGCCGAAAGGCTCGACCAGCTCGCCGCGCTCCAGCGCCTCGTAGATCAGCGGCAAGCGCGCCAGCGCGACTGCCTGGCCGGAGACCGCCGCCTGGATCTGCTGGTAGGTGAAGTTCAGGTACATCCAGCGCCGCGGCTGCAGGTCGGGCGCGCCGTGCAGCGCCAGCCAGCGCCGCCAGCTCAGGAACAGGCCGCTGGGGCGCTGGTCATCCTCCTCGGCCAGCGTGTATTGGCGCAGGTCGGCGGCCTGGCTCAGCGGCGGGCCCTGGCCCTCCTGCGCCTGCTTGGCGACCCACGGATTCACCACCGGCGTGAGCATCTCGCCGAACATCCGCTGCGCCGACGGCGCCACCCGGTTGGGCGCGGCATAGCGCAGCGCGACGTCGAACTCGCTGTCGTCGATCTCGACGAGCTGGTCGAGCGCGGACACGCGGATGTCCATGTCCGGGTGCTCGCGCTGGAAGGCCTCGAGCCGCGGAATCAACCACAGCGACGCGAACGAGGCGAAGGTGGTGACGTTGACGACGCGGCGGCCGCGCGTCGAGCGGATCTGGCGCACGGTGCCGTCCAGTCGATCCAGCATCGGCTCGACCGCGGCCAGCAGCAGCTTGCCGTCCGGCGCCAGCTCGACATGGCGGGTGCCGCGCAGGAAGAGCGTCGCGCCAAGTTCCTCTTCCAGCGACCGGATCTGGCGGCTGATGGCGGACTGGGTGAGGTAGAGCTCCTCGGCGGCGGCGCTGAAGCTCAGGCGCCGGGCCACCGCCTCGAAGGCGCGCAGCGGACCGACGGCGAGCGGGCGATGGCGGGGCGGATTCATGCGCGGATGGTATCAATCGACGCGCGAAGACTCATTGGACCGGCATGCGGGGCAACCCTAATATCCCTCCATGTCCACGAGGAACGCCGCCAGTGCGCGGGCCGCCCGGCGGACGGGGAGTCCATCATGAACGTCATGCAAAAGTCATCAATCCAGGTCAGCCGCGACGACGCCGCCTGGGCGTTGTCGCAAGGCGAGGCGATGAGCCTGCCGATCGGCCCGGGCCGCCGCGAGCTGCATGTGCTCGAAGGGCGGGTCTGGGTGACGCAGCGCGGCGACCTGAACCTGCCGGCGCAGGACTTCTGGCTGTCGGCCGGCGAGACGCTGGAAGTCGCCAGCGGCACCGAACTGGTCGTGGAAGCCTGGCCGACCGCCCGCTTCCAGCTGCTGGTGCCGCCGCAGGCCTGCGCGGCCAAGCGCGCGCAGCGCCTCAGCCGGCTGCCTTCTTTCGGGCAGCTGTTCGGCCAGCGCCTGGCGAACGCTTGAGCGCCGGAGCCGTGGCCTTGACCGGTTTCAGCTTCCTCTCGGTGCTGGGCTCGGCGGTGGTGCCGGCGCTCTTCTTCGGCGTGCTGGCCTTCGGCTTCGCGTTGACCGAGCGCAAGGCCGACTCCATCGCCAGCCGCCCCCAGGGCAGCATCAGCGCCGGCGACTCCAGCGTCTCCTCCGGCGGCCGGAAGTAATTGAGGCTGGCGACCTCCTGCCGCCCGTCCTTGCCGGTCTTCGCATACCGGAAGGGCTCGCAGCCGGCCTCGAGGTAGCGCGGCTGGCTGACGGCGTCCGCCTTCAGGTAGAGCTCGTCCCGGCTGATGATGGCCAGGAACAGGTCGTCGACATAGAGCCCGAAGCCGCCGAACATCCGCCGCGCCAGCACCGGCCCGAGCGGCGCCAGCAGCTCCATGCAGTGGTTGGCGAAATCGCTGCCCGCGCCGGCGACGCGCCGGACGGTTCCCGTGGTGGTGGTGCCTCGTGCCATGGCGGCGACTCTAGCAACCCGCGTCCGGCGCGGCCACAATGGCCGGCTCCGGGGCCCATCGGTCCCGCTGGGCAACGTGAAGGGGCCGGATGGATCCGAACGACAAGCTGCCGATTTCCGAAGACCGCCAGGCGCTGCGCGAGCGCCTGATCCGCGAGCGCCTGGACCTGCCGGGCCGCCTCCAGCTCGCGGACCTGGTGCAGGGCGTGCTGCGCGTGTGGCTGGTGGGCCGCAAGGAAAAGCGCATCGCGGCGTACTGGCCGATCAAGGGCGAGTTCGATCCGCTGCCGGCGCTGTACCGCTGGAGCGAGGTCGACCCCGAGCGACGCATCGGATTGCCGGTCGTCGATCGGGAGGAGGGACGCCTGCGCTTCCATGTCTGGTATCCGGGCTGCCCGATGGAAGAGGATGCGACCGGCATCACCAAGCCCAAGGACACCGAGGCCTTCGAGCCCGAACTGCTGTTGCTGCCGTGCCTGGGCTACGGGCCGGGCGGCATCCGCATGGGCTATGGCGGTGGCTTCATGCTGCGCACCATCGCGCAGATCCAGCCGCGGCCGGAGGTCGTCGGCGTCGGTTTCAGCCATGGCTTCCAGCCGACGCTGACCGCCCAGCCGAACGACGTGCGGCTGGACGCGATGCTGACCGAGATGGGGGTGGTCTGGGAGAATCCGCGCGCATGAATGCCGTCGACTCTCCCATCCGCCAGACCGCCGACACGCTGGAGGCGCTGTACGCGGCCCACCTCGCCGAACAGCAGCGCCACACCGAACATGCGCTCCATCGCGGCGGTTACGACGCGCTGCTGATCGCGTCCGGCGTCGAGAAGTTCGCCTTCCTCGATGACCGGCCCTACGTCTTCCAGCCCAATCCCCACTTCAAGCTGTGGGTGCCCCTGATCCGCCATCCCGACAGCTGGCTGGTGATCCGGCCGGGCCACCGGCCCCGTCTGGTCTACGTCCAGCCCGAGGACTACTGGCATGTGCCGCCCGAGGCGCCGAGCGGCTTCTGGGTGGATCACTTCGAACTGATCGTGGTCCGCAAGCCGGAAGAGGCGCTGCCCTACCTGCAACTGCCGGGCGAGCTGGCGATCGTCGGCGAGGCGGATGCGGCGCTGGGCGACATCGTTCCGAACAACCCGCCCGAGGTGCTGAATCCGCTCCACCATGCGCGCGCGGTGAAGACCGGCTACGAGCTACTGCGCCTGCGCGAGGCGTCGGCGCTGGGCGCGAAGGCGCATCTGGCGGCGCAGCGCGCGTTCCGCGACGGCCGGTCGGAGGCGGCGATCCATGCCGCCTACCTCCGGGCCTGCGGCCTGGCCGAGCGCGACCTGCCCTACGGCAACATCGTCGCGCTGAACGAGCATGCGGCGGTGCTGCATTACCAGTACCAGGATCAGCGGGCCCCGGCCCAGTCGCTGTCGCTGCTGATCGACGCGGGCGCGCACAGCTGCGGCTATGCGTCGGACATCACCCGCACGACCGGCAACGGCGACACGACCTTCCAGGCGCTGGTCGACGCGATGGAGGCCGCGCAGCTGCGCCTGGTCGATCGTGTGCGGGCGGGCGTCGACTACCGCGACATCCACCTGGCCTCGCATCGCGAGATCGCCGGCGTGCTGCGGCAGCTCGGCATCGTGCGGATGGACGAGGACGCGATGCTCGCCCAGGGCGTGACCTCGACCTTCCTGCCGCATGGCATCGGTCATCTGCTTGGCCTGCAGGTGCATGACGTCGGCGGCTTCATGGCCGGCGAGGACGGCGGCACCATCGCCAAGCCGGAAGGCCATCCCTACCTGCGACTGACGCGGGTGCTGCAGCCCGGCATGGTGGTGACGATCGAGCCGGGGCTGTACTTCATCCCGATGCTGCTGGACAAGCTGCGCGCGACGCCCGCGGCGGCGCAGGTGGACTGGGCGCTGGTCAAGCACCTCGGTGCCTTCGGCGGCGTGCGCATCGAGGACGATGTCGCCTGCCGCGACGCCGGCGCGCCGGAGAACCTGACGCGGGATGCGTTCGCGGCGCTGGACTGAGCGGTGACGCCTGTCGGCGCTTGACGCGCCGAGCCATGAAGAAAGGGCCCGCGGGCCCTTTCGTCGTTTCCGTTCGTCTTCGGTCGGCGAGCGGCGCCGGACGACCAAGGGTCGCAGGCGCACGCCCGTCGGCATTACGCCTTGCGGCGACGCGCCATGCCCAGGCCGACCAGCGCCAGCCCGGCCAGCGCCAGGGAACCCGGCTCCGGCACGGTGGTCAGCTGCACGCTCCAGTTGTTGATCACGCCGACGTCGGCGCCAGCCAGGTCGGCCACGCGCAGCGTCCAGGTGCCGAAGGCGTCCTGGCCGTTGAAGGCCGACAGCAGCTCTTCCGCGCGGAAGGTGCCGGTGAACGGCGCGGCGCCATTGGCGACGGCGATGGCGGCCGAGTCGTCGAAGACGGTGTTGAAGAAGTTGTCGGCCGATCCGCCGCGGCGGTTGAACAGCTGGACCGAGGTGCCCGTCGGCGCGATCAGCCAGATCGCCAGGTCGGCGTCATAGGTGTGGCGCAGGTCGATGATCGACACGTTCACGTCGCTCAGCGTGCCGTGGGCGTCCACGTTCAGCGTGGATTCGACGACGCAGCGGTCGCAGATCGTGGTCGGGGTGGTGCTGGAGGCGGTCACGACCGCAGCTTGGGCGGCGAAGGCGGTGGTCAGGGAGGCGGCGCAGACGGCCAGCAGACGCGTGAAGTTCATGGAGTCAGGGTCACAAAAAAGGTGGCTTGTGACTCCATGTAAGCAGTGTTCGTGCCAATGAACTAGGGATGGCCTTCGAATCCGTGACGGGATAAGGACTTGGCGCTATTTCCGTGAACAATTGCCGCCTCTTCTTGCTGGTGCTTTTAACGAACTGTCAAGAATCCCGACGGTTCCTCTCTCACGGTCCCCTTCGGCCGTCTCTGGCCGGTCATGGCTGGCCGAAGGGATGAACCGGATTCGCGGGACTCAGAACCGGTAGCCGAGGCCCACGCCGACCAGCAGGGGATCGATCTTGAACTTGCCGACCGACGTTCCCTGGGAGCGGACGTCGGTGTCCATCCGGAGCTTCTTGATGTCGAGGTTGATCGACCACTGCTGATCCAGCATAAGGTCGAAGCCGGCCTGCACCGCCAGGCCGACGCTCTGCTTCTTGATGCTGGGCGCCAGCGCGGCCTGCACGGCCGGCTCGAAGCGGGCGCTGGAGAACCGGGTGTAGTTGAGGCCGGCGCCGACGTAGGGGCGGAACTGCCCTGCGGGATTGAAGTGGTACTGCAGGGTCAGCGTCGGCGGCAGGTGCTTCACCGTGCCGATGCGCACGCCGTTGCTGCGCAGCGTGTGCCGTTGGGGAACGGTCAGGATCAGCTCGGCCGCCAGGTTCGGCGTGAGGAAGGTGCTGATGTCGACTTCGGGAATCGTCTTGCGGCTCAGCGACAGGCCCAGGCCGGTCTTGTCCTTGTCCGCGGGATCGATGTTCACCGCGCGGGCGCGGAACACCCAGGTGTCGCCTTGCGCCTGCACGGGCAGCGCGGCGCCGGTCATCAGGGCCGCGAGGGCGGCCGCGGCGACGGAAAGGCGGGTGGGGGTGGGGATGCGGGACATGCGTTCACTCCTGGTCAATGGATGACCGGCATTGAACGTGGGTCCCGGGCCGCTGGCCTTGACCGTTCACAAGGAACGGTGGCGCGGCGCGAAGACGGCCCGCGGCAGTGCGGACCGCTTGCGCCTGGTCAAGCCTCGGCAGCGAGGCCGAGGCGTTTGCACAACTCCAGCGTCAGCGCGCTCTGGTTGAGGGTGTAGAAGTGCAGCCCCGGCACACCGCCGGCGATCAGGCGCTCGCACAGCCGCGTGACGACGTCCAGGCCGAAGGCGCGCACCGAAGCCGCGTCATCCATGTAGCCCTCCATCTTCAACGCGACCCAGCGCGGGATCTCGATGCCGTCGCGCTGCGCGAACTGCGCGATGCGCGCGTAGTTGTTGATCGGCATGATGCCCGGCACGATCGGGACCTCCACGCCCAGGGCGCGGGAGGCCTCGACGAAGTGGAAGTAGGCGTCCGGGTTGTAGAAGAACTGGGTGATCGCGCCGCTGGCGCCGGCGCGCACCTTGTCGGCGAAGAACTGCAGGTCACGCGCCGCGTAGCGCTGCTGCGGGTGGTACTCGGGATAGGCGGCGACCTCGATGTCCCAGTCCTCGCCCTGCGTCTCGCGGATGAAGCGCACCAGCTCGGCGGCGTAGCGGAACTCGCCGGCGGTGGCGGTGCCGCTGGGCAGGTCGCCGCGCAGCGCGACGACGCGCCGGATGTCCTGCGCCCGGTAGGTCGCGAGGATCTCGGCGATGTTCTCGCGCGTGGAGCCGACGCAGGACAGGTGCGGCGCGGCGTCGAAACCCTGCGACGCGATGTCGGCGACGGTCGACAGCGTCTTCTCGCGCGTCGAGCCGCCCGCGCCGTAGGTCACGCTGAAGTACTGCGGACGGACCGCGCGCAGTTCCTGCACCACGGCTTTCAGCTTCTCGGTGCCGACCGGCGTGTTGGGCGGGAAGAATTCGATGCTGACAGGGGTCGTCATGGTTTCTGAACCCAGATGAAAAATTCGGTGTTGCCGTCGCCACCGGTGACGGGACTCTCGAACCAGCCCTTGATGGTGAGCTCGCGCTTTTCGGCGGCCGCCACGGCCTGCTCCTTGACCACGGCGTATTGCGACTTGTCCTTGACGATGCCGTTCTTGTTCAGGGCCTTCGGACCGAGCTCGAACTGCGGCTTGATCAGCAGCAGCGCCTGGCCCTGCGGCTTGAGCCAGCCCGCCACGTGCTTGATCGTGCCGATCATCGAGATGAAGCTCAGGTCGCCCACGACCAGGTCGAAGGGTTCGGCCGGGACGTAGTCCTTCACGTGCATGCCTTCATGGGCGGTCACCCGCGGGTCCGCCTTCAAGGTCTCGTGCAGTTGGCCGTGGCCGACATCGATGCCGGTCACATGCGCCGCGCCGGCCTTGAGCAGCACGTCGGTGAAGCCGCCCGCGCTCTGGCCCATGTCCAGCGCCGAGAAGCCGACCACCGACACGCCGGCCTTGGCCAGCGCGCCCTCGAGCTTGAGCCCGCCGCGCGAGACGTAACGCAGCTCGGCGTCATCGGTCACCCGCATGGCGGTGGTCTCGGGCAGGTCCTCGCCGCACTTGCGCACGACGGTCCAGCCCCTGGGGCCTTCCCACTCGACCGCGCGTGCGTCGATCAGCCGCTGGGCGGCCGAGCGCGTGGGCGCCAGGCCGAGGGAGAGAAGCCGCTGATCAGCACGCATGGTCGGGTCTCGGGTCCGTCGATCAATAGCGGTAGGTGTCCGGCTTGTACGGGCCCGACTTGGACACGCCGATGTAGGCGGCCTGCTCGTCGGTCAGCTCGCTCAGCTGCGCATTCAGCGTCTTGAGCTGCAGGCGCGCGACGTGCTCGTCCAGGTGCTTGGGCAGCACGTAGACCTGGCCGACGGCATAGGCGTCCTTGTGCGCGAACAGCTCGATCTGCGCGATCGTCTGGTTGGCGAAGCTCGACGACATCACATAGCTCGGGTGGCCGGTGCCGCAGCCCAGGTTCACCAGACGGCCCTTGGCCAGCAGGATGATCCGCTTGCCGTCCGGGAAGATGACATGGTCCACCTGCGGCTTGATCTCTTCCCACTCGTACTTCTCGAGCGAGGCGACGTCGATCTCGTTGTCGAAGTGGCCGATGTTGCAGACGATGGCGTTGTGCTTCATCGCGGCCATGTGCTCGTGACGGATCACGTTCTTGTTGCCGGTCGTGGTCACGAAGATGTCGGCCTTGTCGGCGGCGTATTCCATCGTCACGACGCGGAAGCCTTCCATCGCGGCCTGGAGCGCGCAGATCGGATCGATCTCGGTGACCCAGACCTGCGCCGACAGCGCGCGCATCGCCTGCGCCGAGCCCTTGCCCACGTCGCCATAGCCGGCGATCACGGCGATCTTGCCGGCGACCATGACGTCGGTGGCGCGCTTGATGCCGTCCACCAGCGACTCGCGGCAGCCGTAGAGGTTGTCGAACTTGCTCTTGGTGACCGAGTCGTTGACGTTGATCGCGCGGAACAGCAGCGTGCCCTTGGCGGACATTTCCTTCAGGCGGTGCACGCCGGTGGTCGTCTCCTCGGTCACGCCGATGATCTCGGCGCTCTTGCGGGTGTACCAGGTGGCGTCTTCAGCGATCTTCTTCTTGATCGCGGCGAACAGGATGCGCTCTTCCTCGCTGCTCGGATTGGCCAGCACCGACAGGTCCTTCTCGGCCTTCTGTCCCAGGTGCATCAGCAGCGTCGCGTCGCCGCCGTCGTCCAGGATCATGTTGGGGCCTTCGCCCGGCGCGCCCTTGGCGCCGAACTCGAAGATGCGATGGGTGTAGTCCCAGTAGTCCTCCAGCGTCTCGCCCTTGTAGGCGAAGACGGGGGTGCCGACGGCGACCAGCGCGGCGGCGGCATGGTCCTGCGTCGAGAAGATGTTGCACGAGGCCCAGCGGACCTCGGCGCCCAGCGCCTGCAGCGTCTCCACCAGCACCGCGGTCTGGATCGTCATGTGCAGCGAGCCGGTGATGCGCGCGCCCTTGAGCGGCTGCGCCGCCGCGTATTCCTCGCGGATGGCCATCAGCGCGGGCATCTCGCTCTCGGCGATCTTGATTTCCTTGCGGCCCCAGTCGGCCAGCGACAGGTCTTTGATCAGGTACTGGTCTTGGGCCAGCGGCTTCAGTTGGGCGTTCATGCGGACTCCTGCGAGGAAGGGCCGTCGACGCCAGCGATCAGAAGCGCAAGGAAGAAGGGAGGGCGGTTGCCGCTCGGTCCTCACCCGGCCTGCGAAGGGTCGACGGGTGAGCGCGGTTGCCATGGCCGCGGGCACGTCGCCGCGCGGCGGTTCCGAGCCTGGCCTCGATGGGATGGGAGGTCGCAACGCTCCTCGGAACAGGGCGCGATTGTAGTCATGTTCCGTTGGATGGCTCGATGACAGCGTCACGGTCGGGGCCACAATCGCCCCCCATGCGAACGATCCCCCCGCTCAGCGACTGTCCCCGCGCGGCCTGGCTCCCCCTGCGCGGGGTGCTGACGGACATCGACGACACCCTGACCGCCGAGGGCGGCATCGCCCCCGCGGCGCTGGAGGCCCTGCACCGGCTGCATGACGCCGGCATTCCGGTCATCGCGATCACCGGTCGGCCGGCGGGGTGGAGCGCGCCCTTCGCGATCGACTGGCCCCTGCGGGGGATCGTGGCGGAGAACGGCGGGGTGTTGCTGCACCGGGAGAACGGCGCGCTGGTCACCGAGTTCGCCCAGGACGATGCGACGCGGCTGGAGAACTTCGCGCGCCTGCAGGCCTGCGCGACGGCAATCGTGGCGGCGGTGCCCGGCGCCCAGTTGGCGCGGGACAGCGCGGGCCGCCTGACCGACATCGCCGTCGACCACAGCGAGTTCACCACGCTGGACGACGACGCGATCGCCGCCGTCTGCGACCTGATGCGCGCCCACGGGCTGGTGGCGACGGTGAGCTCGATCCATGTCAACGGCTGGATCGGCGAGCACAGCAAATGGACCGCCGCCCGATGGGCGGTGAAGCGGCTCACCGGCCTGGACTTCGATCCGCGCGCCTGGGTCTATGTGGGCGACTCCACCAACGACCAACTGATGTTCGAGCGGGTGCCCCTGTCGGTGGGCGTGGCCAACATCGCGCGTTTCCTGCCGATGCTGGACCACCCGCCGGCCTACGTCACCGCGAGCGAGCGCGGCGACGGTTTCGCGGAAGTGGCCCGCGCCTTGCTGGCCGCCACCGGCTGAGCGCGGGTCGGCGCGTCGTCGACGACCGGGACGCGCGGCCGCGGCTGGCGCCCTTCGACCGGGTCCCAGGCATGCCGCCCGACCAGCGCCGACACCCCCGGCCAGTCGTGCCCGCGCGGCAGCACCCGCGCCAGGCTGGCATGGCTGACGCGTCCGCCGACGGCCACGAGCCGCTCCGCCACCTCCAGGCGCCGGCGACGCAGCCGCGGCAGCAGCCAGCGGTTGGTGGGCCGCTCCCGCAGCACGCTGGGATGCGGCATGCAACGGTGCTCCGCCATCAGCAGGTGGCGCAGCAGCACCTCCAGTCCGAACGGGTCGAGGTGACGCCAATCGGTGCTCAGCCGCGCCAGCGCGAAGCGCAGGTTGGCCTGCGCGTCGGAACGCGCGACATGGAAGCGGTTCTGGCCGGTCATGAACATCGGGGCCTCCGGTCGAGGGGATCGATGCGCCTGCGCGGCAAGCGCGGCGCCTGTCCTGGATGTCGGCGGACGGGCGCCGGTTCTGAAGCCCGAGGATGTCCCCAAAAACGTCACGAAACGCAAACGCCCCTCGTCCTGAAGGGGCGCTCGCCGGGCAGTGGAAAAAGCGAAGGGCCGCGCAAGGCGGCCCTTCAGGGTGGGGGAGAGGCGTCAGCCGGCCTCGGGATGGCGGACCTTCCAGTCGCGCATCGCCTGCCGGTACGTATCCATCGCCAGGTCGTGCAGGTCGAAGATGCACGGGTCGCAGCCGTTGCCGCAGCAGGCGTCGATGTCCGGCTGCACGGGCGGCTGGGGCATCGGGTCGTCGGCCTCGGGCGAGGCCGGCGCTGCGGCGGGGTCGGGCAGGGCGGTGGTCATGACCGGAGACTTCCGCGGGGGCGTCGACCCCCGCGACAGGCGCTCAGCGACGGACCGGCGGCGGGCCCGAGTGGGCCGAGCGCTGCAGGTGACGGAAGGTGATCCGGCCCTTGGTCAGGTCGTAGGGCGACATCTCCAGGGAGACGGCGTCGCCAGCCAGGATGCGGATGTGATGCTTGCGCATCTTGCCGCCCGTGTAGGCGATGACCTGGTGGCCGTTCTCCAGCGTCACGCGGAAGCGCGAGTCCGGCAGGATTTCGTTGACGACACCCTGCATTTCAATCAGTTCTTCCTTGGCCATACGGGATGCTCCTTTCTTGAAATCGATAAGGGCGCCGGCCGCGGTCTGCCGCAGGCCTTCGCCTCGGGAATCACGGGCGCGCCCTCAATGGCAGCGCGCCCAGGCCGTGCCTTCGGTCTCCGCATAGCGCAACGCGGCGCGGCGGGTCTCGAAGGTCGGCACGAATCGCATGACGCGATCGATGCTGGCCATGCCGCGTCCCGATCGGATCGAGACGGCCGCGGCGAATCCGCCGTCGGCATGGGGTTTGGTCATCGGTGAGACAAGGAATCGCCCCACCTCAATGCTTTTGGTTCGCATAGTTCTCATGAGGTGTGCGCCTTGACAGGCAATCGCAATAAGCAACCGTCTTGGCGCGGTTTGGGAATGTGCCCTTTCCCTGTTTCGATGGCGCGAAGCCGGGGCGGGACACGAAGGGTTGCTCCAGCAGCCGTTCGCCCAAGGGCGATCGAACCGGCCGAAGCCAGAAACGCGCAAGCGCACGAACCGGGGGTTGATGCTGGTGCGAGCCGCTCGCAGAAAGGTCCGTGAGAGGGACCGGAGGGGCTGCAGAAGAAGACCTGAAGAGGGTGGTCTTGTGCGAATCAAGCTTCGGATTGTAGCGCAAGGACGCGGATCGCGCATGGTCGCTTGCGTTCAGGCCCCGGTATTCCTGCGCAAGGGGACGGCGGATGGGTGGCAGCGCGGGTGGGAACGGGAGCGGCTGCGGCTGCGGGCGGGGGAGCGGGGTGGGATTGGGAGTGGGAGTGGGAGTGGCGGTCGGGGGGGCGCAAGACGGTCGCGGCGGATCGTGCAAGCGGTCCGCCGGAACGGGCATGCGGTGGCAGGTGTCGTTTCCTAGGATGACTCCCATCCCTCGCGAGGCCCGGCGGCAAGCACGCCGCCGTCGCGGGGACTCCCCCCAACCTTCATCCCTCCAAGGACGGAATCCCATGAGCAAGATCTGGTTCATCACCGGCGCCAACCGCGGCTTCGGCCTCGAGATCGCCAAGGCGGCGCTGGCCGCCGGCGACCGCGTCGTCGCCACCGGCCGCGATGTCGCGGCGCTGCAGGCTGCCTATGCCGCGCACCCGGAGACCGTGCTGTGCCTGCCGCTGGACGTCAGCCGCGAGGCCGACGCGGTCCATGCGGTCGAGCAGGCCGTCGCCCGCTTCGGCCGCATCGACGTGCTGATCAACAACGCCGGCTATGGACAGCTGGGCCTGTTCGAGGAAATCGGCGCTGCCGACATCGAGCGCCAGTTCGCCACCAACGTCTTCGGCCTGATGCACGTCACCCGGGCGGTGCTGCCGGTCATGCGCCGGCAGCGCGACGGGCATGTGATCAACATCGCCTCGGTGGGCGGCTTCCGCGGCTTCGATGGCGCGGCGGTCTACTGCGCCACCAAGTTCGCCGTCGATGGCTTCAGCGCTTCGCTGGCGCCGGAACTGGCCGGCTTCAACATCCGGGTGACGGTGGTCGAGCCGGGCTTCTTCCGGACCGACTTCCTGGATGCCAGCTCGGTGCGCTACGGCACGCGGTCGATCGCGGACTACGCGACCCTGCCGACGCCGCCGCTGTCGACCTACGAGGCCTACAACCACCGGCAGCCGGGCGATCCGGTCAAGCTGGGCCGGGCCTTCGTCGAACTGGCCGCGATGGCGAAGCCGCCGCTGCATTTCGTGGCGGGGTCCGATGCGCTGGGCATGGCGCGCGAGACTTTCGGCCAGCGTCTGGCCGAGGTCGAGGCCCATGCCGCGCTGTCGGCCTCGCTCGACCGCGACGGGATCTGACCGCGCCCGCGTCGCCTCGCACGTCCGTCGCCTGACCTCCGGCGGGTTCCTCCGGCGCGGTTAGCATCCCGGCCGGACGGACCGCCGGGGAGGGCGCGATGGATCGAGTAAGCGCGCCGGCATGAGCATGGCGCGATGGGAGCGGCCTCGTGGAGGCCGTCGACGGTGGATGGCCATGGCGGCCACCTTGCTGGTGCAAGGCGCTGCGCTGGTGCTGCTGTGGATGGACCAGGGCTGGCGACTGCACGGACATCGGCAGCCGCCGCGATTGACCGAGGTGCGGCTGTTGCCGTCCGCGGTCCAGCAGGCACCTCGGCCCAGGTCGACCGACTCGATCCGCCGTCCGCCCGCGCCCACGCTGCCCGCTCCGGTCTGGGTGGCCCCGCCCGAGGTGAGCGTCGCCGCGACGCCGCCTCCCGCCACGGTCCGGACCGCCGCCGCACCGGCTTCCGCAGCGTCCGCGCCGGTGGATCGTGGCCCGCCGACACTGAACCTCGCACTGCCCAAGGGCGCGCTGACGGCCGACCCCCGCACGCGGATGGCCGAGCAGATCCGCAACGACGAGCGCTCGCACAGTGCGCCACGCACCGTCGAGTCGGCGATCGCCGACGCGGCCGGCACCTTGCCCGTCGTGACCAGCGTGTCCACGAGCGGCTCCGGATCCAAGCTGGTCCGCCAGGGCAGCAAGTGCCTGCGGGTCAACGAGAACCGCATGGCCGCGCTCCATCCGACGGACGACCGGCTCAAGGATGCGCCGGCGCTGGCTGGCAGCTGCTTCGGCAAGTGAGGGCCGCCACGTCCTGCCGCGCGCTCAAGCCAGTGCCCGGGCAGGCGGCGTGTCGCGCCGCCTGGCGGCGTCGCGCGAGGGGGGGCTGCCGTAGAGCCGGCTGTATTCGCGGCTGAACTGGGACGGGCTCTCGTAACCGACCGCATGGCCGGCGCGCGCGACCTCCAGGCCCTCGGCGATCAGCAGCCGGCGTGCTTCCTGCAGCCGCAGCTGCTTCTGGTACTGCAATGGGCTCATCGAAGTCAGCGCGCGGAAATGGTGGTGCAGCGAGGACGCGCTCATGTGTGCTTCCCGGGCGAGCGCCTCGATGCGCAGCGGCTGCGCGTAATTCGCCTTCAGCCAGCGGATCGCGCGATGCACCCGCTGCGTCTGGCTGTCGGCACGCGCGACCTGCGCCAGCCGCTCGCCCTGCTCGCTGCGCAGCACGCGGTAGACGAGCTCCCGCATCGCCATCGGCGCCAGCGCGGCATGGTCCTCGGGATGATCCAGCAGCCGCACCAGCCGCCCGGCCGCGTCGAGCATGTCCGGCGTCACCGCGCTGACGAAGAGGCCGCGGCCGGTGTCCTCGGCGCCCCGCCCGGTGGCGGAGACCGGCTCGGCGGCGGCGCGGAAGGACGCCCCCGGCGCTGCCGCCGGGCCGCGCGGCGGACCGCTGCGGGCGACCAGCTCGGCAACCTCCTCCGGATCGAAGTCCAGGCGCAGGCAGAGGTAGGGTCGCTCCGGCGTGGCGTCGATGACCCGGCCGCTGACCGGCAGGTCGGTGGTGAAGACCATGAAGCGCGCCGCGTCGTAGACGTAGCGCTCGTCGCCCAGGCGCACTTCCTTGGCGCCCTGCGCGATCACGCACAGCGACGCCGGCTGCACCGCATGCGCCAGTTCGCCGCCCGGCGCGTCGAGCCGGATCGCCCAGACCCGCGGCAGCGCCGTCGGCCACAGGCCCTCGCGCGGCGCATGGCGTCGCAGCATCGCGCCGAGGTCGGCGATCGCCCCGGTCGCGGCCATCGCCGCGTCGGTCCCTGCGTGGGTGGTGTCCATGAGGCCGCTCATCCTGCGCGCAGCAGTTGCTCGATGTCGGCGCGCGGCGGCGTGCCGAAGAGCCGCCGGTACTCGCGGCTGAACTGCGAGGCGCTCTCGTAGCCGACCTGGTGCGCGGCCGCGGCGGCATCCAGCCCGTGGCCCAGCATCAGCCGCCGCGCATGCTGCAGGCGCAGCTGCTTCTGGTACTGCATCGGCGACATGCTGGTCAGCTGCTTGAAGCGCTGGTGCAGCGTGGAGGCGCTCATGTGCGCCACCGCGGCCAGCTCGTCGATGCTGATCGCCTCGCTGAAGCGGCGGTTCAACTCGTCGAGCGCCCGCGACAGGCGGCGCGTGGCGCTGTCCTGCTGCGCCAGCGCGCGCAGGCGCGGTCCGAGCGGGCCGGTCAGCACCCGGTAGAAGATCTCCCGCTGCAGCAGCGGTCCCAGCACCCGCTGGTCCTGCGGCGAGTCCAGCAGCTGCATCAGCCGCAGCGCCGCGCCCAGCAGCGATTCGGACACCGGCGCGACATTCAGTCCCGACTGCGCGCCCGGCGGCGCGTCGGTGCCGGCCGGACCGACCTCCAGCATCAGCTCCGCCAGCGTCGCGGTGTCGCAGCCGATGCGCACGCACAGGTAGGGCTTGTCCGGCGTCGCCTCGATCACGCCGCCCTTGGGCAGCATCGGCATCGAGACCAGCAGGAAATGCAGCGGGTCGTAGTACAGCGTCTCGGTGCCGAGCTCCACCTTCTTGCGGCCCTGCAGCACGATCGCCAGGCCTGGCTCGTAGAGCGCCGGCGCGGTCTTGGGCGCGCTGCAGCTGGCCTTGATCAGCTGCAGGCAGGAGATCGCCGTGGCGGACGTGCCGTCGCCGTCGACGTGCCGGAGCGTCAGATCCACCATCTGCGCGCGCAGCGCCTGCAGCGCGTCGGGGAAGCCGTCGGCGAGAGGAATCGGAGTGGGTGCGACCATGCGGCGGATTGTGCAAGGCCATCGCGCGCGCCGCCAGCGCGCGCGCCCGCACAAGCGCCGGTTCCGGAGGATTGGGCAAGGACCGGCGAGCTTTGCGCTGGTCCTGGAAGGGGGCGGATTCCTAAGCTGACAGGCATCGCGGCGGTCATTCGGATCGCCGCGGAGACCTCGCCCTTCGAAGGAGTAGCGCCATGACCATCATGTCCAGGGAACCGATCAACAACCTGCCGCAATTGCCCCGCCGCCGGCTTGGCGCGCACGGGCCCGAGGTCTCCGCGCTCGGGCTCGGCTGCATGGGCATGTCCGATTTCTACGGACCCGCCGACGAGGCCACCTCGATGGCGGTGCTCCATCGGGCGTTGGACCTCGGGATGAACTTCCTCGACACCTCCGACATCTACGGCAACGGCGCGAACGAGCGGCTGCTGTCCGGACTGCTCGCCAACCGGCGGCGGGAGGTCGTGCTGGCCACCAAGTTCGGCATCGTCCGCAACGCCCAGGGGCTGTCGGCCGGCGTCAACGGCACGCCGGGCCATGTCCACGCGTCCTGCGACGCCAGCCTGCGCCGGCTGGGCGTCAACCACATCGACCTGTACTACCTCCACCGCGTCGACCCGGCGGTGCCGATCGAGGAGACCGTCGGCGCCATGGCCGAGCTGGTCCGGGCGGGGAAGGTGCGGCACCTGGGCCTGTCCGAAGCCTCGGCGCAGACCATCCGGCGCGCGCACCGGGTGCATCCGATCGCGGCCGTGCAGTCGGAGTACTCGCTCTGGACCCGCGACGTCGAGCAGGAGGTGCTGCCGACCTGCCGCGAGCTCGGCATCGCGCTGGTGCCCTACAGCCCGCTCGGACGCGGCTTCCTGACCGGCGCGATCCGCAGCGCCGACCAGCTCGCGGCCAACGACTGGCGACGGGTCAATCCCCGGTTCCAGGACGGCCATCTGGCGCAGAACCTGGCGCTGGCGGACGCCCTCGTGGCCCTGGCACGGGACCATGGACTCGCGCCGGCGCAGCTTGCGCTCGCCTGGCTGCTGGATCGTGGGCCGGATGTGGTGCCGATTCCCGGCACGCGGTCGATCGCCCGGCTGGAGGAGAACGCGATGGCGGCGCGACTGCGGCTCAATGACGTGCTCAGGGAGGAACTGCAGGCGTTGCTGGCGGCGCATCCGGTGGCGGGGGAACGCTATCCGGAGGTGTCGATGGCGCTGGTCAACGCCTGAGGGAAGGCGCCCGCCGGGCGCCGATCCCTCAAGCCGCCAGGCCGAGGAAGACCGACATCTCCTGGTAGGCGTCGTCCAGCGCGGCGCGGAAGGCCGCCTCGCGCGGACGCTTGCCGATGAAGCCGAGGTCCGGGACCAGCGTCCCGGCCTCGACCTTCAGGTTGGCCCAGCCGATCATCCGGTCGCCCCACAGCATCGGCAGCGCGTAATGGCCCATGGTCCGTTTCGCGGCCGGGGTGTAGGCCTCGAAGCGGTAGGCCCATCCCCACAGGCGCTCGAAGCGGCCGCGGTCCCACACCAGCGGATCGAACGGCGCGAGGAAGCGCAGGCGCTCCGGCTCGATCCGGTGCGCGCGCGAAGCCGGGTTCTCGTCGGCGGGCCAGTACCAGACCTCGCCGTCGACCTTGGCATGCGCCCAGCGCGCCTTCGCTTCCTTCACCACCTGGCGCGCCTCCGGCTGGAGATGCGGCGCGCCGTAACCCAGCAGCGTCGTCAGGTAGCCCAGGCTCGCCGACGGCAGCGGCGCGTACAGCGCCACCACCTTGTCCAGCAGCGCGGCGGCACGCGCATGGCGCGCTTCCGGGCTGTCGTCCTGCAACGCGTGCTCGATCGCCTCGTAGACCCGGGTGCCCGAATCACGCCGGGCCACGCGCAGCAGGCCCCGGTAATGCATGCCGTCCAGCAGGTGCGTGCTGGCGTTCAGCTCGCCGCCCCAGTAGCCGGTGACGCGGCCATGGCTGAAGGCTTGCTGCACCTGCTGCGGGTGCGTGCGGCCGCGCGCCCGGATGAAGGCGAGCACCTCCGCCGCGCGGGCGTTCATGTCCTCGTCCCAGGGACGTCGCGCCACCCGCGGATGCAGCAGCGCCAGGGTCTCGCGCGGCAGGAACCCGTAGTTGACGAAGCAGTCCTCCTCGATCGCCAGGCGCGCGTACCGCGCCTCCAGCTGGCCGGCGCGGTAGTCCTTCACCCGGTGCATCAGGATCAGGTCCTGGGCCCGCGCCGGCGCGCGGATCGGGTCGGCCTGCACGAAGCCCAGGCGCCGGATCGCGCGCAGCAGCGTCGTCGGCTTGAAGAAGGTGCGGGCGATGGCGTGACGCCGCAGCGCGTCATGGTCGATCACGGGCATGGAGGACGGGGCAGGGGTCGAAAGGCGGCAACGGTAACGCCGATCCCTCCCGGACGTGTCAGCAGATCGTCTCCCCCGCAGGGCGGGCGAGGGCAGGGTGAGGGTGGGAGCTTCCGCCGGCCGCGCCGCCTCAGAGCGGCGCGAAGCCGCTGGGCGCCTGCTCGACGGTGTCCATCTGCATCTCGAAGCTGAAGAAGCGATTGCGACCGCGCGACTTGGCGGTGTAGAGCGCATCGTCGGAGCGGCGCAGCAGGCCCTCGACGCTGGTCTCGGCGTCGGGCACGCAGGTGGTGATGCCGCCGGACAGGGTGACGTAGGGCTCGACCGAATCGGGGTGCTGCATGTTGCAGTTGCGCAGCGTGCGCATCACCGCCCGCGCGAAGGTCATCGCCCCGGAGCGCGGCGTGCCGGGCAGGATGAGCGCGAATTCCTCGCCGCCGTAGCGGGCGGCGCAGTCGCGCGGGCGCCGGCAGGTCTGCTGCAGCAGCAGCGCGACGCGCCGCAGGCAGGCGTCGCCTTCGAGGTGGCCGTAGCTGTCGTTGTAGCGCTTGAAGTGGTCGATGTCGCAGAGCACCAGCGTCAGCGGCTGCTGGTCGCGCCGGGCGCAGGCGATCTCCTGCGCGAGCCGGGCATCGAAGGCGCGGCGGTTCATCAGTCGCGTCAGCGCGTCCTCGCCGGAGAGCTTCTCCAGCCGCTCGTTGCTGTTGCGCAGCTCGTCGGAGACCTCCTGCAGCCGCGCCTGCATCCGCCGCAGCCGCTGCATCGCGCGCAGCTTGGCCTGCAGCACGGTGTTGGAGACCGGCTTGACGAGGTAGTCGTCCCCGCCCGATTCGATGCCCTGCCAGAGGTCCTGGTCCCGGTCGCGGCTGGACAGGAAGATGATCGGCGTCCAGCCGCCGCGCTCATGCGCCCGCATCTGGCTGGCGACCCAGTAGCCGTCGTGGCCGGGCATCTCGACATCCAGCAGCACCAGGTCCGGGCGTTCGCCGTCGAAGCGGGCCAGCGCGCTGTCGCCGCCATCCGCTTCCAGGGTGTGATGACCGATCGCCTGGAGCTGGCGGCACAGGAAGCCGCGGGTGCTCGCCTGGTCGTCCACGACCAGGATGCGAAGAGGCGGCAGCGAGGCGGAAACGTCCATGGCCGGGCATCGTCGACAGGCGGCAGCGAAACGTGCCGAGGCCGATTATGCGGGGCCGCCTCGCCGCGACGCCGTCCGGGTATGCCTCAAGTGGGGGTGGCGGGCGGCGGGGCGGCGGGCCCGGGCGACGGGGCGACCGCGCGCCGCTGCTCGGCCGTGTCCATCTGCATCTCGTAGCTGAAGAAGCGGTTCCGGCCGGTGGACTTGGCGTTGTAGAGCGCGTCGTCGGCGCGGATGATCAGGCCCTCGGCGCTGGTGCTCTCGTCCGGCAGGCAGGTGGTGATGCCGCCCGACAGGGTGATGGTGCCGCCGGTGGGCGAGTCCGGATGGGGGATGGCCGCCAGCTCCACCGTGCGCATCAGCGCCCGGGCGTAGGTCATCGCTCCCGAGCGCGGCGTGTTGGGCAGCACCAGCGCGAACTCCTCCCCGCCGTAGCGCCCGGCGCAGTCGCTGGGGCGGCGGCAGGTTTCCTTGAGCAGTTGCCCAATGCGGCGCAGGCAGGCATCGCCGGCGACATGGCCGGCCGCGTCGTTGTAGCGCTTGAAGTGGTCGACGTCGCACAGCATCAGCGTCAGCGGCTTGCCTTCGCGCCGGGCGAGGTCCAGCTCCTGTTGCAGGCGGGCGTCCAGTGCGCGGCGGTTCATCAGTCCGGTCAGCGCGTCGACGCTGGAGAGCTCCTCCAGCTGCGCATTGGCCGCGCGCAGGTCCTCGGACATCTGCACCAGCCGCGCCCGCATCAGCGCCAGGCGCTGCATCGCGCGCAGCTTGGCGTGCAGGATCATCGCGGACACCGGCTTGACCAGGTAGTCGTCGCCGCCGGACTCGATGCCCTTCCAGACGTCCTCGTCCTGGTTGAACTGGCTCAGGAAGATGATCGGCGTCCAGCCGCCGGGCTCGGCGGCGCGCATCTCGCGGCAGGTCCAGTAGCCGTCGTGGCCCGGCATCTCGACGTCCAGCAGCACCAGGTCGGGACGGTAGCGGCGGAACAGCTCCAGCGCCCATTCCGCGCTGTCGGCCTCCAGCACCCGATGGCCGGCGCGGTCGAGCTCCGCGGTCAGGGCCACGCGCGTCGCGCTCTGGTCATCGACGATCAGGATGGTCAGCGGGGTCGGCGCGGCGGGCAGGGGATGCATCCGGCGATTCTGCCGCGCGAAGCGGCCGCCGGAAACGCTCAGGGCCGCGCGAGGCGGCCCTGACTTGGGGGATCAGATGCGCGTCAGTCGATGAATCTGCGGCAAATGACCGGGGGAACGTCGGGCGTCACAGCCCCGCTGCGGCGCGCAGCGCCTTCGCCTTATCGGTCCGCTCCCAGCTGAACTCCGGCTCCTCGCGACCGAAGTGACCATAGGCCGCCGTCTTCGAATAGATCGGACGCAGCAGGTCCAGCATCTGGATGATGCCCTTGGGACGCAGGTCGAAGTGCTCGTTGACCAGCGCGGCGATCTTCTCGTCGGCGATGACGCCGGTGCCTTCGGTGTAGACCGTCACGTTCATCGGACGCGCGACGCCGATCGCGTACGCGACCTGGATCTGGCACTGCTTGGCCAGGCCGGCGGCCACGATGTTCTTGGCCACGTAGCGCGCCGCGTAGGCGGCCGAGCGGTCGACCTTCGTCGGGTCCTTGCCCGAGAACGCGCCGCCACCGTGCGGGCAGGCGCCGCCGTAGGTGTCGACGATGATCTTGCGGCCGGTCAGGCCGCAGTCGCCCTGCGGGCCGCCGATGACGAAGCGGCCGGTCGGGTTGACCAGGTACTTCGTGTCCTTCAGCCACTCCTTGGGGAGCACCGGCTTGATGATTTCCTCGATGACCGCCTCGTAGAACTCCGGCTTCATCTTGTCGCCCAGCGACATCTCCGGCGCATGCTGGGTCGACAGCACGACGGTGTCGATGCTGTGCGGCTTGCCGTCGACGTAGCGCATCGTCACCTGGCTCTTGGCGTCGGGACGCAGGAAGGGCAGGCGACCGTCCTTGCGCAGCTGGGCCTGGCGCTCGACCAGGCGGTGGGCGTAATAGATCGGCGCCGGCATCAGTTCCGGCGTCTCGTCGCAGGCGTAGCCGAACATCAGGCCCTGGTCGCCGGCGCCGGTGTTCAGGTGGTCGTCGGACGCCTGGTCCACGCCCTGGGCGATGTCGTTGCTCTGCTTGTCGTAGGCGACGAGCACGGCGCAGCCCTTGTAGTCGATGCCGTACTCGGTGTTGTCGTAGCCGATGCGCTTGATCGTGTCGCGGGCGACCTGGATGTAGTCGACGTGGGCATTCGTCGTGATCTCGCCGGCCAGCACCACCAGGCCGGTGTTGCACAGCGTCTCGGCGGCGACGCGGGAGCGCGGGTCCTGCGCCAGGATCGCGTCGAGGATGGCGTCGGAGATCTGGTCCGCCACCTTGTCGGGGTGGCCTTCAGATACGGATTCCGAGGTGAAGAGGAAATCGCTCGCCAATTTAAACTCCTGTGATTCAGTCTTCGGGCGTTGCCGAAACCTGGGAGTCAGGCGGCGAACGCTTTAGCGGGATTTATGAGTCGCCCCGCAAGTTGTCCAGATTAACTCGGCGACTGGGCGCGCATTATAGGAAAGGCCCGCAAGGGCCCACGGATGGGTGGATGGGAAAACTGGGTACATATGCGCTGATCGCGCTGCTTTGGCTGCTGCACTGGCTGCCACTGCGCTGGCTGGCCGCGCTCGGATGGGGGCTGGGCGCACTGCTGCATCGCGTGGCCGGATCGCGCCGGCGCGTGGCGCTGCGCAACGTGGAGCTCTGCTTCCCCGAGAAGTCCGTCGCCGAGCGCGAAGCCCTGGTGCGCGAGCACTTCGGCTGGCTCGGACGCAGCCTGCTCGAGCGCGGCCTGCTGTGGTTCGCGTCCGGCGAGCGACTGCTGCGGCTGATGCGCATCGAGGGCAACATCAAGCTGTCCGAGCAGGTCGACCGCCCGGTGATGTGGCTGATGCCGCACTTCGTGGGCCTGGACTGGATCGGCCCGGCGCTGATGCTCAACCAGGCGCGGCCCGGCGCCAGCATCTACCAGCGGCAGAGCAACGCGCTCTTCGACGAGGCGCTGCGCAAGGCGCGCTCGCGCTTCGGCACGACCAAGCTGGTGGACCGCCACGAGGGCGTGCGCTCCGTGCTGCGCGCGATCCGCGACGGCTATTCCTTCCTGAACCTGCCCGACATGGACTTCGGTCCGAAGGACTCGGCCTTCGTCCCGTTCTTCGGCGTGCCGGCGAACACGCTGCTGGCGCCGGCCAAGATCGCGCAGACGATGCAGATGGTGGTGCAGCCGGTGATCGTCACGATGCTTCCCAAGGGCGAGGGCATCGTGATCCACGCGCACGAGCCGCTGCCCGGATATCCGAGCGGCGACCTGGAGGCCGACGCCAGGCATTTCCACCGCTGGCTCGAGGACCGCATCCGCGAGCACCCGGCCCAGTATTTCTGGGTCCACAAGCGCTTCAAGACCCGCCCGCCCGGCGAGGCCTCGCTGTATTCCCGATAATCCGCCCCCATGAAACTGCGCTTCACCAAGATGCAGGGCGCCGGCAACGACTTCGTCGTGCTGGATGCCACGCAACAGCCGATGCCGCTGACGACCGATCAGCTGCGTCGCGTGGCCGATCGCCGCTTCGGCGTGGGCTGCGACCAGATCCTGGTGATCGAGGCGCCGAGCTCGCCGGACGTCGACTTCGGCTACCGCATCTTCAATTCGGACGGCTCGGAGGTGGAGCAGTGCGGCAACGGCGCGCGCTGCTTCGTGCGCTTCGTCGTGGACAAGGGCCTGACGAGCAAGCGGACGATCCGGGTGCAGACCGTCAACGCGCTGCTGGAGCTGCGCCTGCGCGAGGATGGCCGCGTCACGGTGGACATGGGCGCGCCGATCTTCGACCTGCCGCGCATCCCCTTCGACCCGCGCGGTACGGAGCCCAAGGCCGAGCACGGCTTCCAGTGCTGGCCGCTGGACCTGGGCGACGGCATGACGGCGGACGTGGCGGTGCTGTCGATGGGCAATCCGCACGCGGTGCAGCGGGTCGACGACGTCGACCAGGCGCCGGTGGGGCTGGTCGGACCGCTGGTCGAGACACACGAGGCCTTTCCGCGCCGCGTGAACGCCGGCTTTCTGCAGGTCCTCAGCCGCAACGAGGTGAAGCTGCGCGTCTTCGAGCGCGGCGCCGGCGAGACGCTGGCCTGCGGCACCGGCGCCTGCGCGGCGGTGGTCGCCGGCATCCGGCTCGGCTGGCTGGACGAGGCGGTGGAAGTGCATACGCGCGGCGGAGACCTGCGCATCGAATGGGCCGGCATGACGCCGGGCGGCCCGGGGCTCGATGCCCCGGTCTACATGACAGGGCCGGCACAGACGGTCTTTGAAGGAGAAATCGAACTGTGAGCGGCATCGAAGGCATCACCGAACAAGACATCGCCGACTACCTGGCGAATGACCCGGCGTTCTTCGAACGCCATGCCGAGTTGCTGGCCAACGTCCGGATCTCGCATCCGCACGGCCAGCGCGCGGTGTCGCTGCAGGAGCGCCAGGCGGAGCTGCTGCGCGACAAGATCCGCGGTCTGGAGCACAAGATCATCGAGATGATCCGCAACGGGCAGGAGAACGTCGCGATCGCCGACCGGCTGCACCGCTGGACGCTGGCGCTGATGCTCACCCGCGACGACAGCCAGTTGCCCGAGGTGCTGCTGCGCGAGCTGCGTCACCAGTTCCTGATTCCGCAGGCCGGTCTGCGCTTGTGGAACGTCGGTGCGGGCCACGCGTTGGCGCCGTTCGCGGCCGAGGTCAATCCGGACGTGAAGACCTTCGTCGGCAGCCTGAACCAGCCCTACTGCGGCATCAATTCGGGCTTCGAGGCGGCGCGCTGGCTCGAGGACGATGTCGCGTCGCTGGCGCTGGTGCCGCTGACGGCGGGCGCGCCGGCGGAGCCCTTTGGCCTGCTGGTGCTGGGCTCGCCGGATCCGACGCGCTACACCGCCGAGATGGGCACCGAGTTCCTGTCCCGCGTCGGCGAGATCGCGAGCGCCGCGCTGTCGCGCCTGCTGCACGCCGACCCCCATGTCGCCGGCCATGTCGACCGTCAGCCTGACTGACGAGCAGCGCCGCTACCTGGACCATCTGCGCGTGCAGCGCCGCCTGGCGGAGCGCACGCTGACGCTGTACACGGAAGCGCTGCAGCGGCTGACCGGCTTCGCTTCGGCGCAGGGGCTGGACCTGCTGCGCCTGAGCGCGCACCAGGCCCGTCGCGGCCTGGCCAAGCTGCATGCCGAGAAGCTGAAGCCGCGCACGCTGGCGCTGATCCTGTCCGCCTGGCGCGGGTGGTACCGCTGGCTGGGGCAGCAGGGACTGGTCGACGCCAATCCGATCGCCGATCTGCATGCGCCCAAGCAGGGCCGACCCCTGCCCAAGGCGCTGGGAGTCGACGACGCGGTGCGACTGGCCGAGCACCACCAGGACGCCACCGACCCGGTCGCCGAGGCGCTCGAGCGCTGCCTGGTGGAGCTGCTCTACGGCAGCGGCTTGCGGGTGTCGGAGCTGGTGGGCCTGGACCTGCGGCATCACGCCAGCTCGGCCGGCTGGATCGTGCCCGACGCCGCCGAGGCCCAGGTGCTGGGCAAGGGCGCCAAGCGCCGCGCGGTGCCGCTCGGCGGACCGTCGCTGGCGGCGCTGCAGCAATGGCTGGCGGTGCGCGGCCAATGGGCGGCGGCCGACGAGCCGGCACTGCTGGTCGGCCCGCGCGGCCGGCGACTGAGCGCCGATCAGGTCCGCAAGCGCCTGAAGCAGCGGGCCCTGGCCGCGGGCATGCCGACGCATGTCCATCCGCACATGCTGCGCCATTCGTTCGCGTCGCACCTGCTGCAGAGCAGCGGCGACCTGCGCGCGGTCCAGGAGCTGCTGGGCCACGCCAACATCAGCACCACGCAGGTCTACACCCGGCTGGATTTCCAGCACCTGGCCAAGGTCTACGACGCGGCGCACCCGCGCGCCCGCAAGAAATAACCGATTGATCCCGATGCCCCGCTCCGCCCTGATCGCCTCGAAGGCCCCGTTCCCGTCCCGTCCGCTGCTGCTGTGCTCGGCGCTGCTCGCCGCCCAGGCGCAGGCGCAAACCCAGGCCCAGGCGCCCGGGGCCGCGCCCTCGGTGTTTTCGGCCGAGGTCCAGGACGCGAATCGCGCTGGCGGCGTCACGACGACCGATGCGGGCAACGGCCCTGTCCGCGCGACGCTGTCCGGGATGGAGCCGCCGCGGGTCGTCACCGCGACCGACAGCCGGCCCGCCGCGTTCGAGCTGAACTGGTCGCCGATCAAGATGCCCACCGGGCAGAAGACCGCGCTGCTGGGGGCGCACTACATGGTGGCCATCAACGAGGACTGGGGCATCGGTCCGGCCGCCTACGGCGCGGCGCAGGGCGAGTTCGGCGGGCTGTTCACCGTCGGCTTCAACCTGCAGCGCCGCTTCCGTGTCGGGCCCAATCTGCACCTGGCGGCCAGCGTCTATGCCGGCGCGGGTGGCGGCGTGAGCTCCGACCGGGTGCGTCCGGGCGGCGGCCTGATGCTGCGGCCGGAGCTGTCGCTGCGCGGCGAGTTCGGCAACTGGTACGCCGGCGTGGGCGTGTCGCACGTCACCTTCCCGAACGGCAACGGCAACATCAAGGACACCGGCGTCGCGTTCACCCTCGGCCGGATGGACCGCTTCCTGAGCTTCAACCCGAGCGACTCGGGCTCGCCGGGCCGCGCGGGCGACCGTACCGGCATGGGCTTCGACGAGATCGCGCTGAGCGCCGGCGTTGAAAAGCCGCGCAGCGGCAGCCGCACGCGCGGCGGCGCGCCGCTCACCGGGCGCAAGGGCAAGGCCGGCGGCGACCTGCGGCAGTACTTCGGCGACGGTTCGTCGTGGTGGGGCCTGGAGGCCTCGGGCGCCGCGTCCGGCGGTCACGACGGCTACATGGAGATCCTCGCCAACGCGGGACAGGACTGGGGCATCGGCAGCCAGCGGCTGCGGGTGGGCGGGCAGCTCTCCTTCGGCCTGGGCGGCGGCGGCGACATGGACACCGGCAACGGCTGGCTGGTGCGGGTCGGGCCGACGCTGCGCTGGATCACGCCCTGGGGGCCGACGCTGCGGCTGGACGCGGGCTACATGAAGGCGCCCTGGGGCCATTACGACTCCTTCCAGGTGCGCGGCTCGCTGGCGCTGCCGCTGGAGAAGGTCTCGCGCATCCTGAACACGCCGCCGCTCGAGTCGGGCACGGTGCGGGCGCAGACGCTGTACCTGAGCATGCCCTACTTCAAGGAATTCAAGTTCAAGGACGGCTCGCGCGACAACGTGACCGGCCTGGGCATCGGCATGACCCGCGACTTCGGCGGCCCGTGGTACGGCGTGGCGCATGCGGGCAGCGCGGCGCTGGGCAAGGCCGGCGCGTTCTCGTACGGCATGTTCGGCCTGGGCGCGCAGTCGCCCAAGTGGAACGGCCTGCGCGTCGGCGCGGAGGCGCTGGTCGGCGCGGCGGGCGGTGGCGGCGTGTCGGTCGGCGGCGGTGCGGTGACCCAGGGCGAGGTCTGGACCCAATGGGAAGGCACCGGCCGCGACCGCCTGCGGGTGAAGGTCGGCGTCGGCCAGTGGAAGGCGCTGGGCGGCGAGAAGCACAGCACGCCGATGGTGAGCTTGAACATCGGCTGGGCCTTCGGCACGCTGGGGCCGGCGGCGAAGCGCTGAGACAATCGCGCCCCTATGAAGATCATCCGTCTGCGCGAGGGCAAGGACCGCTCGCTGCTGCGCCGCCACCCGTGGGTGTTCGAGGGTTCCATCGCCAAGGGCAAGGCCGACGCTGGCGAGACCGTTCGGGTCGAGGCCGCCGATGGCCGATTCCTGTGCTGGGCGTCGTTCAGCCCGGAATCGCTGATCCGGGTGCGCGCCTGGAGTTTCGATGAGCAGGAGCGCATCGACGCGGCCTTCTTCGAACGCCGGATCGCCGCGGCGATCGCGCTGCGGGCCCGCATGCCGATCGACTCCGACGCGGTGCGGCTCATTCACGGCGAGGCCGACGGCCTGCCCGGGCTGATCGTCGACCGCTATGGCGACACGCTGAGCGCGCAGTTCCTGTCCGCCGGCACCGAGCGCTGGAAGCAGACCATTGCCGACCAGCTGCTGGCGCAGACCGGGCTGACGCGGCTGTACGAGCGCTCCGACGCCAACGTGCGCACGCTCGAGGGCCTGGCGACGGTCACCGGCTGGCTGCGCGGCGAGGGCCCGACCGAGATCGTCATCTCGGAGAACACCTGGAAGCTCAGCCTCGACGTGGCCGAGGGTCACAAGACCGGCTACTACCTCGACCAGCGCGACAACCGCCGCAAGTTCGCCGAGGCGGTGCGGCAGTACGGTTGCCAGTCGGTGCTGAACTGCTTCAGCTACACCGGCGGCTTCTCCGTCGCGGCGCTGGCCGGTGGCGCCAGCGAGGTCATCAGCGTCGACTCGTCCGGTCCCGCGCTCGAGCGCGCCACTGCGCACGTCGCGCTCAATGGCTTCGATCCGGCGCGGCACACGGCGCTGGATGCGGACGTGAACCACACGCTGCGCGACCTGCTCAAGCAGGGCCGGCGCTTCGACGCGATCGTGCTGGACCCGCCCAAGTTCGCGCCGACGGCGGCTCACGCGGAACGCGCCGCGCGCGCCTACAAGGACATCAACCGGCTCGGCCTGATGCTGCTGAATCCCGGCGGCCTGCTGTTCACCTTCTCCTGCTCGGGCGGCGTGGGGCCGGAGCTGTTCCACAAGATCGTGGCCGGCGCTGGCATCGACGCGGGCGCGGATGGGCTCATCCTGGACCGCGTCGGCGCGACGCCGGATCACCCGCAGACGATCTACTTCCCCGAGGGCGAGTACCTCAAGGGCCTGCTGATCCTCAAGCGCTGATCCTCTAGCGCTGGTCGTTCGGTGCGGTGCCACGGCCGCTGGCCCTCATCCCCGCCTCTCCCGCAAGCGGACGAGGGGCAAGACCCGGCTCAGGCGCGCGGGGCGGGGAGCGTCAGGCGCGGCTCGAACTTCGCGCGCTTGACGCTGAAGAAGGCCTTCACATTGCGGACGTTGGCCTGCTGGGTGAAGAGCCGCTGCACCAGCGCGTGATAGGCCGGCATGTCCGGCACCTGCAGCACCAACACGAAGTCCGGCCCTGGCGCGACGCGCCAGCACTGCTGGACCTCCGGCGCCGCGACGGCGATCGCCTCGAAGGCATCCAGGTGCTCGGCGCCCTGGCGGTCGAGCGTGATCTCGACCAGCGCGGACAGGCCCGCGCCGAGCTTGTCCGGCGAGAGGATCGCTACCTGCTTCTCGATCACCCCGGCCTCCACCAGCCGCCGCACGCGACGTAGGCAGGTGGCGGGCGAGACATGCGCGCGTTCCGCCAACGCCTGGTTGGAGAGTGACGCGTCCTGCTGGAGGAGGTCCAACACCCTCAAGTCGATGGCGTCCAGATCGTCTGAATATTTCATGAGGCGGACGGATTTGAAATAAAATGCCATCATCGATGGACGGCGATTGATTCTTTCATTAGTGATGCAAATTTGAAAGCAACGGCCTAAGAGGGATGCCTAGGATTGCGCCCATTCGCAATTCATCCGGGACGCCCGGGGAGAGACATCATGTGCGGCATCGTCGGCGCGGTCAGCCAGAAAGACATCGTTCCCATCCTGATCGAGGGCCTGAAGCGGCTCGAGTACCGCGGGTACGACTCGTGCGGCGTGGCGGTGCACCAGGACGGCATGCTGCGCCGGGCGCGCAGCACCTCGCGGGTGGCGGAACTGCAGGCGCTGGCGGCGCAGGACGGCGTGGCGGCCGGCACCGGCATCGCGCACACCCGCTGGGCGACGCACGGCGCGCCGGCGGTGCATAACGCGCATCCGCACTTCTCGCATGGCCCGGGCGCCGAGGCGCATCGTCAGCCCGGCCGCGTGGCGCTGGTCCACAACGGGATCATCGAGAACCATGACGAGTTGCGTGCCGAGCTGAAGGGCCGCGGCTATGTCTTCCACAGCCAGACCGATACCGAGGTCATCGCCCACCTGGTGGACTTCCATTACCACGGCGACCTGCTGGAGGCGGTGCAGACCGCGGTGGGGCAACTGCGCGGCGCGTACGCGATCGCGGTGTTCCACAAGGACGAGCCGCATCGGGTGATCGGCGCGCGCGAGGGCTCGCCGATGGTGCTGGGCGTGGGCAAGGACGACTACGCCGGCGCGAACTTCGTCGCCTCGGACGCGATGGCGCTGGCCGGCGTGACCGACCAGATCGTGTACCTGGAAGAGGGCGACGTGGTCGACCTCCAACTGGGTCGCTACTGGATCAGCAGCAAGGATGCGACGACGGGGCGCTTCGTCAATGTCGAGCGCGAGGTGAAGACGGTGCATGCGCACAGCGGTGCCGCGGAACTGGGCCCGTACCGGCATTACATGCAGAAGGAGATCTTCGAGCAGCCGGTGGCGATCGCCAACACGCTGGATGCGGTGACGGGCATCAGCCCGGAGCTGTTCGGCGACGGCGCGTACCGGGTGTTCAAGGAGGTCGACTCGGTGCTGATCCTGGCGTGCGGGACCAGCTATTACGCGGGCTCGACGGCCAAGTACTGGCTGGAGAGCATCGCGAAGATTCCGACCAGCGTGGAGATCGCGAGCGAGTACCGCTACCGCGACAGCGTGCCGAATCCGCGCACGCTGGTGGTGACGATCAGCCAGAGCGGCGAGACGGCGGACACGCTGGCGGCGCTCAAGCATGCGCGCTCGCTGGGGATGCAACACACGCTGACGGTGTGCAACGTGTCGACGAGCGCGATGGTGCGTGAATGCGCGCTGGCCTACATCACGCGCGCGGGCGCGGAGATCGGCGTGGCGTCGACGAAGGCGTTCACGACCCAGCTGGTGGGCTTGTTCCTGCTGGCGCTGGCGCTGGCGCAGACGCGGGGCCACCTGACGGACGAGCAGGAAGCGGAGCACCTGAAGGCGCTGCGCCACCTGCCGGTGGCGGTGCAGGCGGTGCTGGCGCTGGAGCCGCAGGTGATCGCGTGGAGCGAGGAATTCGCGCGCAAGGAGAACGCGCTGTTCCTGGGTCGCGGGCTGCATTACCCGATCGCGCTGGAAGGCGCGCTGAAGCTCAAGGAGATCAGCTACATCCACGCCGAGGCCTATCCGGCGGGTGAGTTGAAGCACGGCCCGCTGGCGCTGGTGACCGCGCAGATGCCGGTGGTGACGGTGGCGCCGAACGACACGCTGCTGGAGAAGCTCAAGAGCAACATGCAGGAAGTGCGGGCGCGGGGTGGAGAGCTGTTCGTCTTCGCGGACGGCGACACGCGGATCGAAAGCGAGCAAGGGCTGCATGTGATCCGGCTGCCGGAGCACTACGGCGCGCTGAGCCCGATCCTGCATACGGTGCCGCTGCAGCTGCTGGCGTATCACACGGCGTGTGCGCGCGGCACGGATGTGGATAAGCCGAGGAATTTGGCGAAGAGTGTGACGGTGGAGTGAGGGGAGGCCGTTGGCGCCTTGTTGTCCCCCGCCGCAAATAGCTCATGAAAATTTCCCGTGCGGCGGGGCCTTGACTGCAAAACTGCAGGCAGTTAATGAAAAAACGGCCGCTGCCGTGGCGCTATCAGGTCAGGCCGATTCTCGAAGACATCTGCCATTGAGGCGCAGAAAACGCAGCGCCGAACGCCTCGGCCGTTGCGTCCCCGTTCCACTTCAATAGCCCCTTCCAGTGGGCATCGCTGAAGAACCGCCGCTGTGATTCGGCCCCAGACGTCGGAGTTAACGCGTTTGGCCCACGATTCCGCGTAGCAGTGATCGCGGGCCGGCGAGACCTTGACGTATCCCCACCAGGGTTGAAGGCGTGGCGCGCCCATTCGATGCGAGAGCCTTTACCCATGACCGTCTTGAGTTCATGGCCGACCGATAGACGAAGGGATGGTGTTAGCCGGGGCTAGGCAAGCCTCGGCGAGAGCTACGCCCCAAGGGCTGCTTCCAGCCTGAAGCCGCGGCGGCATCCCAGCGTGTCCGGTCCTTCGCCCCGGCCTATTCAGCTCACGGTCTCGGCCTCAATGCGGCCATTCAACTGGCCGGACTGCTTCGATTGCCGAGGTAGACCAGCGCATGGAGGCTAGGCCTGGCTGCAGTAGACCTTGAGGGGCACCTGGTAGGTCTCGGACAGGAACCTTTCGGTGACGCCCAGCAGTGCGAGCTGGTGTTCTGCCGCGCCTGCCTTGGAAAGCCCGGGCTGGACGATGTAGACGCGCAGGGCGACCGCGCATACGCGGCTGAGGTCGCGGATCTGCGCCAGCCGGTCCTTTGACCCGATCTCAAAGCGTGTGGGCCGGCCGCTTTCGACTCGATCCGCGTCCCGCTTCAAGAGGTGAGCGAAGAGGTCCGAACGCCGTTCCTTGTTGTGCAGCCACATGATGCTGCGTTGGGCCTGCCCGCAAACGACGTACATGTCGTCAATGCGCGCACCGGGCGCTTCGCCGCCGGAGTATTTGCAGTGGTACAGGTCCACCTTGATGAGGCGAGGCAGCGTTTTGCTGTCCAGGCTAATGCCAACGATGTCGGCAGCTTCGCCCGCGCCGTCGTCATCGATCAGGATCTCGTGCCTGTTCTCCGCCTTGATGTGCTCGATGGTCCGGTACTGGACGGAGTTGGGCCGCCGCTCCTCGCGTTGCGATTCCTTGGTGATGTCGATGCCAGACCAGTCGAGCGCTTCCAAGCGATCGCGGGAATACAGCTGCGCCGCAGTACGCAACTCGACATGGAGGTTGCCCTCCAGCTTGGATCCGTCGGCGAACCAGACCGTCGGCGGGTTTTCTGTCAGGTAGGCGCAGAGGTCGTAGCTCTCTCCGCGCTGGATCGTCGCCTTCGCGCTGCCTTCGTAGACGAATTCGAAATCGAGCGCCTTGCCGCGGGTCAGGAAGTTGAGCCGGACCTGTACCTCACGGCTTTCGCAGAACACTCGCAGGATGATCGGTCCGGTCGCGCTGCAGTCTCGAATCTCGATGCTGCAGTTGGTCAGGTGCTGGTCGATTGTGGTGCCGAACGAAATCTTTGTCGCGGACTCGACGTGGTCGAGGAGTTCCACCGGCCAGTCCACGCCTACCGGCACGGATGCTGGACGCTGGCCGATGATCTTCTGGACCAGTGTTCCTCCCAGGACCTCCTCGGGGTCGATGCTTTCGTCGATGAGTTTGGCGCCGACGCGTTTGCACCAGGTGGAGAACTCGTTGACCTTCAGGCGCAGGTGCGTCCATACACGCCCCTTCTTGCCTGCGCCGATAGACGCCGGACCGCCCCTCTCGAAGCCGGAACCGGCGAGTACCGACTTGGTGGTCGTCTCCAGCGTGGCATCGGAGAGGGGCGCCGCGACATCCGGCCCCATGCGGCCTGTAAAGCGGATCTGACGGCCAAACTGTTCATCCAAGCCAACGTTCGTCAGCATCAAGCGGTTGATGCCACCGAACGCCCGGAACACCTCGGGTGCCTGGATCAACTCGACATCGTTCCCGCACAGGGCCCTCGCGAATGGCGAGTAGGCGCCCGTGTTCGTCGATCCGTGGATGAAGAGCAGCGACTGCTCCTTGTCCCAGATGGCGATGCACAGCTCCCAGACCAAACCTTCAACAGCAGGCACGTCAGTCCAAGGTACGCCCTGTCTCCTCGCGGCAATGATGATGAGCATGTGCTCCTTCTCATTGAGGATGGGGTAGATCTCTTCTCCTTCAGAAAGCCCAGGGAATGCGCCTTTGAAGTCGGAAGGCGTCCACTTCGTGCAGTGCGTGCGGTATGCCACCATGCTTGCGGCCGGCCGGATCTCGTTCACCGGGATCTCGTCCAGTTGGCTGCTGAAACCGCTCATGAAGCGCTGGGCTTCCAGCTCGTCCCCGATCGCGGCCTCACTCAGATTCGGGAGAAGCAGGTTCCAATCAGGGTCCTGGGTGTACAGCGTTCGAAGCTCGTCGCGCAGGTTGACGTCAGCAATATTTGCGATGAAGACGGGATCGCCGAGGTCGTCTCGGGATCGCGTGAAGCGGCCGGCCAACTGCAGCGTGACGGCGAGGCTCTTGCGCAGGTCATGGAACGCTGCAATCTTCAGCTCCGGCATGTCGAAGCCTTCGCCCAGCATGTCGACGCAGACGACGATGCGCGCTTTGCGGTTGTCCAGCGCGCCGCGCGCGGCCTGGGCGTCGGCCTTCTTCATACCGCTGTGGAGCATCACCGGATTGAACTCGCCGAGTTCCTCATAGATCGCCAGCACCTCGGCGGCACGGATCTGCGTGGACACGCGGGCCATCGCGACATGCAAGCCCGTCGCATCCGCCTTCAGCTCCTCAATCACCTTGGCTGCAATGTCGCGATCGGCCCGGGCGCTGTTGAAGGCGTAGACCGAGCTGAAGCGGATGGGGCGGAAGTAGCCCTCGCGTTGGGCCTGCCGCATAGGGTAGACGTAGATGATTTCCCCATCGAGCGGCACGCCGTCCTCACGAAACGGCGTCGCCGTGAACTGCAGGACTTGGCGCTTCTGCGCCTTGAAGACCGACTTGAGCGCATGCCAAGTCGGTGCTTCAGCGTGGTGAGCCTCATCAATGAACAGGTGGGTACAGGCCTCGGCCATCCTGGCCTGGACTTCGTCGCTGCACTTCGCGGCAAGAATGCTGGTCGACACAATGACGTTGCAGCGCCTGAATAGCTCACCCACCTCTTCGACGCTCGTTGGCCGCTTCTCAAGGGTGCCGACGACGGGTCTCATCACACCTGCCTTGAGCAGCACGGACCGGGCATCCTTCAATATGCCCAGCGTGCGGAACTTGAGCGCGATCTGCGTCCGAAGTGCATCCGTGGGCACGATCACCATGATCCGCGTGCACCGAGCAGAGATCATGGTGGCCAGCATCGTCTCGGTCTTGCCTGTTCCAGTCGGCATGACAACGGTGGCGACGTCGGTCTTGGTCGACCAGTGCGCGTGGATGGCGTGCAGTGCCCCAAGCTGCGGACGACGCAGGCCCACTTGCCCTTCGCGAAGCTGCTCCTCGCCAACGAAGTTGAACGCGGCAAACCAGCTCTCGCGCGCTTGAGCGGGCGTGAGGTTACTGTCGAGGTCGGGGTGAGCCAGCCATCTGCCGCCACTGAGATCGGCCTCAGCGACGCCCTCTGGCACGTCGCCGAGTAGCGTGGGCCCGTCACTTGGCAGCTGGCTCAGCGATGGCGGTGCCTTCGCGAAGACATAGACCACCCGCCCATCCTGGCCGGCAAGCTTCCAGCCGGAGCGGGAAGGGATCGCGAACTTTGTCCACTCCCCCTGGATGACCTCGGCGGGGTGCGCGAGCTGTTCGATCACCCCCCGCGAGGTCTTCGCATTGACGCCCATCACAGGCGGCACCGTCAATCGCATCCCAGTCCCTCCCTTGGGTAGGCAAGACCTATTCTTCTGATGTGTGTCTAATCGTAAATCAGGTTATGGGAGGGGGTTATGCAGGCTTCATGGGTCGACGGATTTGATCAGCGCGTGTTGCTCAGCCGCTTTGTGCACCTGGCCAATACAGGAGGTCTGGTCGGCTTCGACGGCGAGGCAAAGAACTTCGTGACGCTGTTGCGATCAATGGTCCAGTTCCCTGAAGCCGTCCCCTGGGGCGTCAGGTATGAGCTGCTGGAGGAAGCGTCACGCAGCGCCGCAAACGCGGGCGCCACCACGCCAAAGGAACTGCTCGCCCACATCCAGGCGGGCTTCAAGGCTTATGCAGCGATGCCGCGAAAGAAGTACGTCTTGTTCACGTCGATCACGATCGCGCCGGGCAACAAGCTGGGCAGCACCGACATCAACGGCGTGAAGCTGAGCTTCTTGGCCAAGATGCCCAAGGTCGTCCAGACGACGCGTGCGGCGCTGTACACCCAGCATCGAAGCTGGCTGCCTCTGGAGGAGGAGCCGAGGATGCTGGTCATCAAGGCGCAAGTCGAAGCGAGGACGCCCGAGGAGGCGGCTACGCGATCGCTTGATGCGATCGACGTGCTGCGAGGCATTTGGAATTTTTTCCTTACGACGGCCTGGCGGCACACCATTGACGGACCACGGCAGCCCATCAGCAAGATTTTCATCGGCCCCATCCACACCTTCCATGACCCATCGGGCCACGCTTACGCGGGGCAGTTCTGGTACGAGACGACGTTCTGGCGCAGGGCGGAAATCACCGACATGTCGCGCGATCATCAAGTTGCCCTCGACAAAGGGCAGCAGCTGCGTCGGCGCATAGGTCGGCATCCCTATGCGGCTGACCTGGAGAAAGCGTTGGTGCGCTACGCGCGGGCACTGGATCTGGAAGACCACGATCTCGCGATCCAGAAGCTTTGGAGCCTGATGGAGTTCCTGACCGACACTGGGTTGGCGAGCTATGACAAGACAGTCCGACGCGTGAAATTCCTCTATGTGGATGTTGCGCACCAGGGGCAGGTCCTTGAGCACCTTCGTCGATACCGCAATCGCTCGGTGCATGGCGGCATGTCTACGGGCGACGTTGAGGGCGAGGTGTATCAGCTCAAGCGGTGCGTGGAGCACCTCATCCAGTTCCATGTCGGCAACCGGTTCGGGTTCAAGACGATGGAGCAGGCCTGCAACTTCCTTGACCTGCCGCACGACGACGCGCTGCTACGCGGCAGGTTGAAGAGCGTGAAGGACGCCATCGCTTTTCGTGGCTCTGGCAAGACCTGACGCTCTGCGTCAAACCCATTAACTGGTCGGAGTCTTGCGAGGCCGGACACCATCGGTGCGGTTGCCCGTTGAATGTCCGGTCATGACAGAAGCAGCCGCTTCGTCTGTCGAGCCCGAATGACTCTGATCAGCCTGAAACCGCCACTGCAGTCCGTGTCCCGAGCAAACCAACGCGTCACCGGAATCTGACGAACTTGAAATCCTCGGAGAAGTGAAACGGCTCGCTCCTTCGCGACGTCACATCTCCTCGCTCAACGGCGATGAGTCGGCCTTCACGCTGAGCTTCATCCCACAAGCTTTCGACCTCCGGAGGCATCGGCTGCTCAAGCCCATCGTCTGCTTCCTGTTCCGCTCTCTGCCACCATAAGATCAATGGAACCCACCTGGCGAATTCGGGGCTCGGAGAGAACGCCGCCGTGATCCACGGTGTCTCATAGCCAACGAGATCCAGCCTGCCCAAATGGCTCCGGCCGATGACAAGGTCCCAAGTGGGGCGGTGGGACAGCGTCGAATCGCCGTTCTGCGATCGAAACCGACCTGTGACGAGTAGACGTAGTTTGGCAAGCAGCGGCATTCACAACAGCTTACTCGAGAGTCATTCCGCCATGGCCGCTATCAGCCGAGGCTGTGTGAGAACTTCTCCGGCCGTCGGTTTCCGGGAGCTCGACACCATCAACGAGCCTTCGGCCGTCGATCCTGGGCCGATCTGAGAGGCCGCTTCTCCGCGTGCGAGCAATGAGGGCGTGTTTTCGCACAGCCTCGGCCAGAAGCGGACCTTTTCACTGTCTCAGACATCGACGCCGCGACTGGTTGCGGGTGACTCCCCAGGTGGCATCTGTCTCAGACTTTCGCAGCGAAAGATCGACCCTCTGCGCCACGGGGCCGGCCGCCTCGGACCTCGATGGCCAGGAACGCTTGTTCTCGCGAGCCGGCAATTAACTCGGAAAGTTTCGGCAGTTCTTTCTGGTTCATGGCCGGTCTCGGAGGCCCGCTACTCGGATCTCGCCCGTGCAGCCTCACTCCGGCATCCTCACGCCCGAGATCTGCGCGCACCTCTCCAGCAAGCGATCCTGCAAAGCGGCATTGAGCGCCTGCGGGTTGGGGGCCATGCGCTTGAGGTGATAGAAGTAGTCGCCCGACACCTTGGCGCCCTTGTCCTCGCTCACGGCGAGCCAAGCCTGCGTGAGGTGCGCCTGCGAAAGATCGTCATTGGCGCTGCTTCCGCCCATGCGGGTCTTGACCCATCCCGGTTCGAGCGCAGTGCTGATCACGTCGGTCCAGCGCCGCGCCATTGCGAATGCCAACATGGCGTCATGCAGTTTGCTCTCGGCATACGCGTCGGCCCCATTCCAGTGGCGTTCCGTCCAAAGCAAATCATCCAGGTTGGCATCGACGTGGTGGTGCATGCCCGAGCTCAGGTAGACCAAGCGCTTGGGACGGTGCATCAGCGCCGTCAACAAGTAGGGCGTCAGGGTGTTGATCGCGAACACATGAGGAAGGCCGTCGGCGGTCGTGACGCGCCGCGGTTCGCGGTAACCAACGGCCACGTTGTGGATGACGGCGTCAAAGGTGCCAAGCTCATTGGCTTGCTCGGCGACCTGCCGAGTCCCCGCAATGCTGCTGACGTCACCGACAACGATGGCTTCAGCTTCAGGAAGCCCTCGTTTGGCGTCAGCCGCGCGGCTTTGGCTGCGCGCATGCAGCACGACCTGATGCCCTTGACTGACGAGAAGCTGACCGGCCATCAGGCCGAGGCCTTCAGACGATCCAGTGATCAGAATGCGAGACATGAAAAGACTCCTTGGACATTGTTGAAGAAACTGGCGGAACTGGTGTCCGCTTCGATAGGGGGCGTCTCCGTCGGGTTGCTAACGATCGCCGACCAAGATCAGTGCCGCGCCGAGCAATGCACTCGCTGCACCCAACACGTAGACGGCGGCGTATCCGAAGTGACCAGCCACCAAGCCGGCCGTTGGACCGGCGATGCCATAGGCGATGTCAAGGAACGCGGCGAAGGCTCCGATCGCGCTACCTCGGTTGGCCGGTGGGACGCGCTTGAGCGCTTCCACGCCGAGTGCGGGATAGACGAGCGCACAGCCGAGACCGGTGACGAACGCACCGGCCAATGCAATGCCTTCATGCGTGGCCCCCCAGACCAACGCTTGGCCGATGGCCTCAACCATCAAGGACCACAGCGCCACGGTATTCCCTCCGATCTTGTCCGGCAGATGCCCGAACATCAGACGCACAGCGATGAATCCAGCGCCGAAACAGGTCATCACCACACCCGCGTGCGTCCAGCCTCTGGACGCAAAGAACAGCGATGCAAATGCGGTCAGGCCCGCCAACCCCACGCCTTGCAACGTCAGTCCAGCACCTTGGCGCCAGATCTGCCCAACGACCCGATGGAAAGGGATGCGCACACCGGCAGGCGATCGATAGCCGGCCGTGCCGATGGCGAGCATCCAAGCCGCGGCAGGAGCAGCGATGCAAGCCAGCATGACGGCTTGCAGCCCCATTTGTCGGTACAGCGTCATCCCGACCGGAGCGCCGATGGACAACGCGGCGAACATCGCGATGCCGGTCCAGGACATGGACAGCCCTGCGCGCGTGGGTCCCACCGAGGCGATCGACCAAGACACACAGCCGGTCACGAACTGGCTTTCTCCGAAACCGGCCATGAGCCGTCCGATCACGACGATCGACAAGGCCGCCCCTGCGGACCAACCTGGGAGTGCGGCAACGAGATACAGCACACCGGCCAGCGCGCAGCCAATCGCACCTTGCAGCGCGGAACGGCGGCCGCCTTGTTGATCGGTAATTCGCCCCGCGTAGCCGCGAGTCAGCACCGTGGCGAGGAACTGGATGCCAATGACCAACCCGACCACAAAGTTGCTGAATCCAAGCCGCTCGTGGATGAAGAGGGGCAGCACCGGCAATGGCAGCCCCACCGCGAGATAGCCGCAGAACAGCGCCGCAATGACGCCGGGAGATGGGCGGGACAGGGGAAGCGGCGCGCCCTCGGGCCGCGCCGCTCCGTCCCGAGGGGACGAAGCGATGGCAGACATGGCTGGATCCTTGTTGGGTGGAGGGGTGCAGCTCAGGCTGCCGTCTTGAATAGATCGGTGCGATAACCGCTGGCGTCGATCAAGTAGTCCAGCGAGGCGTTCGCGTCCGAGCTCAGCTGCGCCAGGTCCACACCGATGAGCTTGCCGTCGCGCTTGCGGATCACACCATCCACCATGACCGTGTCGACGTCGGAGCGCTCCACGGCCTGGACGATCGTGCCGATGGCGTTCGTGACCGGGAACACCGCCGCGCCGTCAGTCCGGACCATGATCAGGTCGGCCTGCTTGCCGGGCGTCAGCGTCCCGACGCCATCGGCGATGCCGGCCGCACGCGCGCCATTCACCGTTGCGGCTCGGAGCACTTCTTCGACGCCGATGGGCGCAGCGACGTTCGCCTCGCCGCGGAAGCGGCGATACCGCATGGCTGCTCGCTGCTGGTTGAACAGGGCGTGCATCTCGCCAAACATGTCGCTCCCGAACGCCGTGTCCAGGTCGATGCCCAGGGCCGGTGCGAGGCCGTGATCGACAGCGACTTGATAGGCGAACGATTCGTCATCGAACCCGAAGAGAGCGTCCGATCGCGGATTGATCGTGATGTTCACGCCGGCGTCGGCAAGCAGCTTCCAGGTCTCCGCCGGCACGCGGGTGCAGTGGTTGAAGATGTTGTCCGGGCCGAGGATGCCGGGCTTGGCGAACTCGGGGCCGAGCTTGGCGAGATCTCCGATGAACTCGGTGAGGATGCGCATGTCGAGTTGACGAGCGACCTCCCACCAGTCCAGCTTCAGCTGACCGAACAACCCCACCTGAATGCGGCTGTTCTGGGTATTCCATCGCTCGGCCAGGCGCTTCAGATCCTGCGGCAGGTGCGACACGCTGGCTTGCTTGTCCATCGCAGCGCCAACCATGTGGACAGCGCGGATGCCTGACTGATTCAGCGCGTCGATGGCGGCATCGGTGTGGTCGGGGCTGCGCGAACTGTGGCAGGCATCGACGATCGTGGTGATGCCCGCGTCCAGGGAAGCGATCGCGGTCAGCCTGTTGCTGACAAACATGTCCTGAGGCCGGTAGTGGGCGCCAAGCTTCTCGGCGACGACGTCGATGTAGGCGAACAGGTCGTCCACGTCCGGCATCAGGCGACGCATCACCCCGAGCCACGCATGGTGGTGGGCGTCGATGAACCCGGGCATGACGATGGTGCCCTTGGCATCGATGATCTCCGCGTCGCCAGCCTGCAGATTCGCCCCTACCGCGGCGATCTTGTCGCCATGTACCAGGACGTCGCCGAGGGCGAGATTGGGGACGACGGGATCCATCGTGATGACGGTGCCGCCTTTGAAGAGGATGTTGCGGTTCGACATGGAAAGCTCCGAAGAATGAAGGGGACGGAGCGGATGATGCGAACCGGGGCGTTTTTGATAAAGGTGGTGCTGTTCAATTCATCTTTGCTTAAAGTCACAGATCGTTGAGCACGGCATCGGAGCTGAGATGAGCTTTGACGGAAGGTTGCTGGCCGGAATGAGCGTCCTGGCGGCGGTGGTGGAGAGCGGAAGCTTCAGCAGGGCTGGAGAGGTGTTGGGGATGTCTGCCTCCGGGATCAGCCGGTCTGTTGCGCGGCTGGAGAAGCGCCTGGGTGTGCGCTTGCTTGACCGCACGACGCGATCGGTGCGTCTCACCGGCGAGGGCGCGCGGTTGTATGAACGCGCTGTCCCTCATCTGGAAGGAATTGAAGAGGCCGCGAATTTCGCTTCAGGCGCAGCTTCAAGCGTGCGAGGGCTATTGCGCGTGAGCCTGAACCCGCTGTTTGCGCGTCATGTGCTCGCGCCGGCGCTGCCGCGATTGCAGGCGCTTCACCCAGAGCTTGAACTCCAGGTGGTTCAGCACCCGGATGCGGGCGACCTGGTCGCAGATGGCATCGATGTGGCGGTTCGTTTCGGACCGCAACCGCCGTCCACCATGACTTCGAGGCTCCTCCTGGAAACCCGGGTGCTCACGGTGGCCGCCCCTGCATACCTGGCCCGGCACGGGCGACCACGGACTCCGGCCAAGCTGGAAGGCCACAACTGCATCCAGTACATCGATCCGCAACGGGGCCGGCCCTTTGCTTGGGAGTTTCACCGCGGCCGTGAGGTGCAGCCTGTTCAGACGTCTGGCCATTTGACGGTGTCCGATGCCGACACCCTGGTGCATGCGTGCTTGGCCGGCGCAGGGATTGCCCAAGTATTGGCGCTGGGTGTTGAGCACCTGATTGAAGGCGGGCATCTCATCGAGTTGTTCCCGGACTGGCCGGGTGAAACGTTCCCGCTCTACGCGATCCGACCCACCCGGCGCCTTGCTCCCGCTGCCGTCGAGGCGTTTTTGAGGTTCTGTACGGAACTCTGTGAAAGCTCGGCGAGCGACTGACGCATCTTGAAGAAGTCGATGGAGGTTCGAAACGCCGCAGATGCCAGTCGCTGGCGAAGGCAGTGCAACGCCTCACCTTCGAGGCTCGACGCTCATTCAACCCATATCACCTCGAACTGTTGTCGGGCAGATCCGATCTGAATCGATACCTCATCGCCTTCGCACTTGCCCAGTAGCGCATTGCCCAGTGGCGCCTTGATGCTGATGACCTGAACCCGCTGAGCGTCGTTCACCAGCTGCATGCTGCCCCCGTCCGGGCCGAGGAACAGGTGCTGCTGCTTGTCGTCGGCATCTGCCAGGCAGACCAACGCGCCGAGCTGGATCCCTCTCGCGGCGTCGTACGCGCCCGGCCGGAACTGGCGCCAGCTGGCCATCGCCTCGCGGATGGCCTCGGCGCGACGCGCTTGACCGGTGGCCAGGTAGGCGGCCTCGAGACCCAGGGTGTCGTACTTGTTCTCGGCGATGTTCTCTTCGTGAGTCGCCGTCTCATGCGCCGTGCGTGCGGACTGCTCGGCGTGCAGCAGGTCTGCGGCAAGCCGTTCCAGGACCTGCTGCTGCAGCAAGGATTTATCCATGATGAAAGGTGGGAATCGAACGGGCGCGAGCGCCGTGATTGTGAAGCCGTCTGTCGTGCCGTCGGATTGTCAGCGCGGCGGTCCGGGCACGAGCGGGACCAGCTCCATGCGGTCGCGACCCTTGCGCTTGGACGCGTAGAGCGCCTCGTCGGCCTGCTTCAGCCAGTGCGACAGTTCCGCGTCGGGCTGGCTCGACAAGGTCGCGCCGATGCTGAGGGACACCGGCTCCGGCGTCACGAACATCTCGCGCGCCTGCAGCGAGAATGCCTCGCGCAAATCCTGGCCCCATGTCAGCGCGGTGGCGCTGGAGACGCCTCGCAGCAGGATCACGAATTCGTCCCCGCCCAGCCGCGCGGCGAGCGAACCCAAGGGAAGCGCGCCGCGGATGAGCTCACTCAGGGTCAGCAGCAGGCGGTCGCCGGCGGCGTGACCGTGCAGGTCGTTGACCTGCTTGAAGTGGTCGATGTCGATCAGCAGCAGGGCGCAAGGGCTGGCCGGGGAGGCTTGCTCCAGCAGCGCGGGTGCGCGCAGGTAGAGCGCGCGTCGGTTGTCCAGATCGGTCAGCGGGTCGCGTGCGGCGATCTCCGCGATGCGCTCCTCGCGGCGATGTCGCTCGGTGCCCGTCATTGACATCGCCAGCAGCATGATCGCCATCACGCCTTCCACCAGCGATACCAGAATCACCGTGCCGCGGAAACCGGCCAAGTTGACGACGGCGTCCGGGGCCACGGCCGAACTGGCCTTGGCGAGGTAGAACAGGCCGTGGGCCAGCAGGACGAAGCGCAGCTGCGCCGCGCCGGGGCTCAGCACGCCGCCGTGGGGACGGAGCAGCAGACCGGCGCGCAGGGTGATGACGGCGATCAGCAATGACTGGATCCCCAGCATCGCCTTGGACCACCAGGGCCCGTCGGGCAGCAGCAGCATCGCGAGCCAGACGACGGCCAGCAACCACCAGGCGCGTGGCAGACGGGTGCGCGTGAATCGCGCGACACCGGCCAGGAACATCCAGTGGGCGCCGATCAGCAAGCCATTGGGGAACCAGATGCCGAACAGCACATGGCCGCTGGAGCGCAGCAAAGCTAGCACGCTGCCCACGGCGATGATGGCAAAGCCGGCGCTCCAGAGCAGCAGCGAAGGTTCGCGCACGCTGTCCCACTCCGCAGCCAGGTACAGCGCCGAGGCAGCGGCCATGGCTGCGGTGAGGACGAGCAGGGTGAAGGGATCGAGAACCATGGCCAACGGATGAGTGGGTGCGTGCAGGCGCCCATTGTTGGCCATAGGAAGATCCCGCAGCGTGCTGAATGCCCGGCTCTGGCACGAGCTCTGCGCGAAGAAGGTGTCGGTCAGAGCGGCGCAACGCGCCGCGGCGAAGAGTTCCTGACAGCCTTCAGAGGCGCCCTTTTTAATGCCGACTGCGCGTATGAAGTGGACGGGCGGATGCGGATCGAAGCAATTCGTTGATCGGTATGCCCCCAACCGCGGAGCAGGAGGTGCTGAAGAAGCACGAGGCTCGGAAGGAATAGGCTCCGGCGCGGAGTTCAATCTGCTGCATCGCACCGGAGCCTTCTCCAGCTCTATCGCCGCCAAACCAGCGTGTGGCGGCTGAAGGCTCCGTTCTTCATCTGGTTCCGAAGCTCAGTGCCTGCGCTACCGCCTGGACGAAGCGCCTAGAGTGTTGAGACCGTGCCGCCATCAATGCGGTACTCGAATCCAGCGGAGGATGCCGAGCGCGGCGACGCCAGGAACACGATCAAATCGGCAACCTCCTGCGGCGTGGCTGCCCTGCCGATAGGAATGCCGCCAAGGGCATCCATGATGATCTTCTTGCCACCCTCGTAGTCGGTGCCGGCATCGGCGCCGATACGCTTCGCGAATACCTCGGACGCCTCGGTCATGATCCAGCCCGGCGCAACGCTCAGCACACGGACACCCTTGGGGGTGACTTCGCGTGAGAGGGCCTTGCTGTAGGTCGTCAGTGCCCCCTTGGAAGCGGCATAGGCAGTGGTTGCATCGGGGAGCGGCAGAACCCGCTGAATCGAGCTCACATGAATGACCACACCGGAGCCTTGCGCGAGCATCGACGGTACGAGTTCCCGGTCCAGGCGCACGGCGGGTAGCAGGTTCAGACCCAACTCGGAAAGCCAGTGCTCGTCGGTGAGCGCAGCAAAGCCGCCCGAGGGGGCATTCGAGCCGCCAAGCACGTTGATCAGCAGGTCAACGCCGCCCCATGCCTTGAGAACGGAAGAGGAGAGGGCTTTGACGCCCTCTGCCGTCGACAAGTCGGCAAGGATGTACGACACGCCTTCGACCGGCGCTTCCGGTGCTTTGCGAGCGGACGTCGCCACGCGGGCGCCTCCCTCCACCAGTGCACGCACGACCGCGGCGCCGAGTCCCTTGGTTCCGCCAGTGACGACGGCCCGCAGGCCGTTCAATTGAAGGTCGAAGCTCATACCGACACCTCCATGTGCCCGATCAGACCGCGTTCGAGGCGGAAGAAGAATTTCATGTCGAGCGGGCTGCCCGCGAAGTTGCCGGTCACGTGCGCCTTCACCGCGTGAACGCCTTCGATCAGCTCGACAGAGAAGGGCTCGGTGGTGCATGTGTACTTCGCATCGGCCGCCTTTTTCCACGCCCGGATCGCATCGCGACCGGTGTAGACCTCGTCGTTGTCCCTGACCTCCGCTTCCGGGGTGAAGCATTGGGCGACGCGGTCAGGACCTTGCTTGTCCGCCACGAAGTAAGCGGCGATCGGGGCGGGGAGAGACAAAGAGGACATGGTGCGCTTTCAAGTTCCGATGGATCGAAGAATGCGGCCGCGCCTTAATTTAGAGAATCTCCTAGAATCGGCATGGACTATGTAGATACGAATACACAATGCGAGGATCCGACTTCGCCGAGCTCAAGGCATTCATTGCGGTCGTTGAAAGGCAGAGCTTTGCCCGCGCTGCCGAGCATCTCGGCTTGTCACCGTCGGCGTTGAGCCAGACCATCCGCCAGCTGGAAAGTCGCATCGGTGCGCGCCTGTTGAATCGCACGACAAGGAGCGTCGCCCCGTCCGCGAGCGGCGAGCAGCTCTATGCACGCGTGGCGCCGCTGTTCCGTGAAATGGCCGACGCCGTTGCCGAGGCAAGCGATGCGACCGGGCAGATGAGTGGGACCTTGCGGATCAACACCCTCGGCATCGCCGCAAGAACGCTCATTGCACCAAGGCTGCAGCGCTTCCATCAGGTCTACCCCGACGTGGTGCTGGATATCGTGGTGGACGACGGATTGGCGGACATCGTGGCGAGCCGCTTCGACGCGGGCATACGGGTCGGCGGCCAGCTCAAGAAGGACATGATTGCCATCCGTCTGTCTACCGACATGAAGATGATGGCCGTTGCCTCTCCGGACTATCTGGCCCGCCACGGCACGCCCAAGATGCCTGCCGATCTACACGACCACTCGTGCATCAACTGGCGACTCCAGTCCGACGGGAGGTTCTACCGGTGGGAGTTCGCGAAGCGCGGCAAGCGGCACGAGATCGCCGTCAACGGCCCGATCGTCACCAACCATCCCGACATCGGCCTGGCGGCGGCGGTCAGCGGTCTGGGCATTGCCTACCACTTCGAGGTGGATCAGGTCGACGAGCTGCTCAGGCAAGGGCGCCTTGTACAGATCCTGTCCGACTGGACCATCTCTCGTCCCGGCTTGTTCCTGTATTACTCCAACCGGCAGCATCGCCCTGCGATGCTGGGGGCATTCATCGACTGCATGTTGGACCGGGGGCCGTTCGGCGCGGCTTGACCCGACATCCCGAGATGTTCACGGACCTAGCTGGACGGCCGGTGGGTCGCGGTCGCTCCGCGCATTCGGAGGGGCTGTCCTTCAGGGCTTCAGTCGCCACAGCTGGTAGCGCTCCGTCCCGGGCTTCACCGCGCCAGCGAAGTGCGCATTGAGCCTGCTCGCGGTGAACACGATGTCGCCGTTCGGCGCCAGCGTGGCGGTGTCGGGCCAGAACACGTCGTCGTTGCTTGCCACGACTTTGGCGTCTCCGGTCTGAATGTTCATTCGAACCAGGCCGTTGTGCGTCACGTCGGTGATGTAGAGGTGCCCATCGCGCCCGAACACGATGCCGTCGGAGTTGCCGCCGACATCGCCGACGGTCTCCACCGCGGCGCCGCGCGCGTCCTCGCTGAGCGTTGGAGACAAGAGCGCCTCTACCGGGATGCGGAAGACTGTGGTCCCCGTAGTGACGGCCCAGTACAGCGTCCGACGGTCCGGCGACAGCGCGATGCCGTTGATGCCCAGCACCAGCGGATTGCCTGGCCAGACGGCCTCGCCATGTGACGTCACGCTCACGCCGGCGACGGGCATCACCGACCGGTGCTGATGCAACACGCGGGTAGCGCGACCAGACGCGAAGTCCGCCACGATGAGGCCTGCCTGGTTCCTCGGCGCGCTGCGCAAGCCGCTATCCGAGATGTAGGCAAGCTTCCGGACTTCGTCCACCGCCACATCGTTCAAGAAGCTGCCGCTCCGGTCGGCCACCGCGTCAAGCGGGATGATCTTCATCACGCTCCCGCTCTTGAGCTCGTAGACGACCAGCTTCTGGCCGCCGACCGGCGCCTCCTTCTCCCCAGCCACGAAGCCCATGTCCAGCGCCCATAGCCAGCCGTTGCGGTTGTCTACATGAAAGCCCAGGACGTTCCGCAGGTGTGCAGTGGGCGCCTTGGTGACAGAGTTGCCTTCCACGGACGGGAACGCCCGGAGCCGCGCTGGGCCATCCGAATAGCTCGTGTCGAGAACGCTCAGCGTGGACGGCGCCTTGGGCGACAACAGGCGCGGCGTGCTGACAAACACGCGCGACTGGCTGTCCATGTGAACGCCAGCAATCGGGGCGTTCGACGACTCGGCATCGGCTTGGTTGCCGGCCTGCGTAGACGCCCAAGTCACGCCGGAGTAGCTGCGCCACATCTCAAGCTGCGGTCCAGCCGCTTGTGCCTGAGCGGCGGCGCCAACCAGAGCTGCGGCAACCAGCCGCCGAATGCCTTTCACTGCTGCGATATGCATTTAGTCTTCCTTCTGATAGTTCGCCTCACTCTGCCGGGGCAGCGTCCAGGAGCGTTGGCTCTTGCCCATCGATGGCAGAGAGGCGTGGCGCGTACGGGGCGACCCGACGGGCGAAGCGGATCACTGGCGAGGCCGAAGCCGCGCCGTGCCGGCGGTTACAGGATGGAGCGGTAGCTGCCACCTTCGACCCGAACGGCGGCACCATTCGATGCCGCGCCCAGCGGGCTGGCCAGCAGCGCAACCATGGCGGCGATCTCGTCGGCTTCGATCATTCGCGCGATGAGCGAGCTGGAGCGGTACGTCTTGAAGAAGTGCGCTTCGATCTCTGCATCGGACATGCCCGGCCGAGGGGCGGTCGCGCGCAGGTAGTCAACGATGCCCTCGGAGCGAGTGGCTGCCGGCAGCACGCTGTTGACCGTGACTTGCGTGCCCTTGGTCAGTTCTGCCATCCCGCGCGCGACCGCCAGTTGCGCAGACTTGCTGACGCCGTAATGGACCATGTCCGGCGGCGTGAAGGCCCCCACCTCGCTGGAGATGAAGAGGACCCGGCCCCAGTTCTGCTTGAGCATCTTTGGGAAGTAGTGACGGGAGAGGCGGACCCCGGACATGACGTTCAGTTCCAGCATCCGCGTCCAGTCTTCGTCCGTGATTTCGGCAAAGGGCTTGGCTTCGTAAAAGCCAAGGTTGTTCACGAGGATGTCCACGGCAGGCGTCGACTCGATCAGAGCCTTCACGCCGTGCGGCGTCGCGAGGTCGGTCACGACGGTGTGCACGACGGCCGACGCAGCCGCGTCCTTGATGGCGGAAGCGGCGTCAGCCAGCTTCCCCGGGCTGCGGCCTGTGATGGTCACTTCCGCGCCTTCTTTGGCAAGGGTCTTGGCGATGGCCAATCCGATGCCAGCAGTCGCGCCGGTCACCAGGGCAGTCTTCTTCGTCAGTTGGAGGTCCATACTATTGCTCGGTTGCTGAGTCCATCTATGCCGCCCTGGGTCGGTGGCGGCGCTTGGACCAACTTTGTCAGGACGACCGAACGCGAAAAAGGCGCGCCGGGGAACATCAATTTGGAATGCCGTTCAAAGGTCGGCGCGATGGAATAGCGGAATGGATAACCGAAGCGGTGAGATGGCAGTGTTTGTGCGGGTCGTCGAGGACGGCAGCTTCTCGGCGGCAGCCAAGACGCTGGACATGTCGCCGTCGGCTGTCAGCAAACTGGTGACGCGCCTGGAAGAGCGCTTGGGTGTGGTGCTGTTTCTGAGGTCGACGCGCGAGCTCGCCCTGACGACGGAAGGCGAGGACTTCTACGAGTCGTCGCGTCGGATACTTGAGGACCTCGAGGAAGCGGAGCAGTCCGTGGGCACCGGCTCGGTGGAACCATCTGGCCTGCTGCGGGTGAACACGTCCATCCCCTTCGGCACGCATCAACTTGTCCCGCTGTTGCGGGAGTTCCGCGAGCGCTACCCGAGAGTCCAGGTCGATCTGTCACTGACCGACCAGGTGGTGGACCTCACCAGGGAGCGCGTGGACGTGGCGGTGCGAGTGGGGAAACTGGCCGACGCGAACTTCAAAGCGAGGATGCTTGGAAGCAGTCGTTATGCGGTAGTCGCGAGCCCTGACTATCTGAAGGACCATGGAACGCCCCGCCATCCGAGCGAACTCGTGGGCCATGCCTGCGTCGGGTTCAACTTCAAGCGCTCCGTGTCACCGTGGCCGTTTCAGACGGACGGGCAAGTCAACGAAGTGCCGGTCAGGGCCAGCGTGTTCACCAACAATGGCGAAACCATGCTTGATTTGGTCCTGCACGGAATGGGAATCGCGCGGCTCGGACGTTTTCACGTTGACCGGTTCTTGAAGAGCGGCCAGGTCGTTGAGCTGCTCGCCGAGTTCAATCCGGGTGATGTCGAGGAGCTCCACGCCGTCTTCCCGGCCAAGCGGCACATGTCGAGACGGGTTCGCGCATTCATCGACTTCCTCACCGAGCGTGTCAGCCCGAATCTGTTGACCGCGGCCGAACCGCTTGAGGCTCGGCAGGCAGAACGACGAAGCGCCTGACCAAGTCGACGACTTCGGCCAGGCGGTGTGCTTGGAAGAGCTCAGGCAATCTTGCGGTAGGTCTGCAAGCTGAACTGACCAATCAGGTGGCCACCGGTGCGGCGGAACTCCTCGATGGCTTGGCTTCGCATGTGGCGGTTCCAGGCGTCTTCACTCTCCCAGGTCTCGACGAAGAGCACAACCTCGGGCTCATTGGTCGACACATGCAGGTCGTACTGAATGCAGCCAGGCGCCAGGCGCCAGGCGCGTCGCTGCTACCAGCTTGCGCTGTGCCGCGACGAGTGCTTCGATGGAGCTGCTCTTCGCCCTGGCCTGGGCGATCACGATGAGGTGGTCAGACATTCGCGCGTCCGCTCACTTCTTGGAAACCGGCGGGTATTCATTGACGTCTTCGGGGCCGGGCTCACCCTTGAGCCAGTTCACCACCCATCCGCTTTCGAGGATGTTCAGCGTCTGGGAGCCGGCGGGCAGCCAGGCCTCGTGAACGACACCACCAGGCATCCGCATGAAGCCACCGTTCTCGATCACATAGCGCTTGCCGTCGGATTCGAAGATGTGGCTACCGCCCACCAGTACGACGTGGGTCTCACCCAGGGTGTGCGTGTGCTTCTTGATGTGAACCGGCACAGGCGTGCGGAACATGAGCATCGTCAGATTGGTCTTGGGGTCCGACCGCAGAATCGCGTACTCGGGCGAGTCTTTTCCGGCGGAAGGAATGGTCTTTACCCAGTTCAACTGCGACGGGTTGATGAGTTCCACTGCTTCGCTGATCGAAGCGGCATCAGGCGCGGCGGAGGCTGGAACGCTCACCATGAGGGCGGCGGCTGCAACGGCGGCAACCGCGAAGGTGGATAGGACGGCTTTCATTTGAGTTCCCCAAAGGGCTGTTTCGGTACCCAAACTGTGCCCAGCCGACGACGACGGAAAAAGATGCTTGGTGGAACAGCATTGCTGCACTGGATTCACAGGTCCGGCGAGTGCAGAACGGTCGCTCAAGGAAACGGCGCGGTGCAAACTTTGCGACGCTCTTAGGGGAGATCGCCGATGTCGGCTTCGCAGCGGTTGCTGCCGCTCACCACCGGGAATCGGCTGCACGCTGACCGTCATCAAGCAGTCGTTCGGTCTGGCCGGCAACCGTGCTCACTGGGGTCGGCTGCGCGAGGTGCAGCGGTCGTTCGTGCCGGTCGGTGGAAATTTCGGGACGCGGTGCGCGCAAGACTTGGGGCGCACGCCGTTCACGATGTCGTCGAGCAGCTCGGAGCGACGGCGGTCGACGAACCGACCTGGCCGGAGGACTACTCGGACACCAGGCCAGTGGGAGCCTTTGTGGACCGCGTGGGCGTGGCCGTCCAACGCGATCGAGCCACGGGCGTAGAGCCAGCCGTATTGGCCGGCAACGGCCGGGGCGGCGCAAGCCTGCGACCCGAGATACTTCGCGGCTTTGCCGGTCATCCTGGACGCACAGCTAGGGATTGCGCCCTTCGCCAACAGCTACGAAGGTGCGTCACTCCCACCGACGAGGTACCCCCATGAAGTCAGCACTGATCGGCCTGCTCCTGGCCGCCCTCCTACAGACGCCATTTGCGCAGCGCGTCACCGGCGACGTCAGCTTTGATCAAGCAACCAAGCTCTACACATACACCTACCAGGTCGACTTCCGCGGATTTCCGGAGACCGGCACGCTGATTTTCGGCTTGTACTACCACCGCTATCTGCAGCAGACGCCGGTGGCGCACACCGAGCCGGATGACTGGAACATGACGCTGGGCTACGGGGGGTGGTTTTCCGCGAATCTCCACGGCCAGAGCCTGCAATGGATGCCGAACGACCTACAGGCGCCGCGGCATCCGACGGAACCCACTACCTTCTCGTTCACCACGCCGCGCGCCCCCGGCACCGATCAGGTGCCCAACTTCTACGTCTACACCGGTCTCGTCCCGAACAACTATCCGAACATCGTCGGTCATGTGGTCGGCCCCGATCTCTTCTGGACACCGCCGCTGCCCCCGATCCCCGTACCGGAGCCGTCGTCGGCGCTCTTCCTATTGCTCGGCGTGGGCGCACTCGCCGCGCGCGCGGCTAAGGGCGGCGCGGTCTGGAACAGAACCGGATGCTCGCGCACGGAAGTCATCTGACCCAGTCGGCCCAGATGTCACTCCACCTCACTTTAGGTGGAACTCTCGATCGGCGAGGCGGTCAGCAGACCCGCAGGGCGCACAGGGCTCCGAGCTTCAAGCGATTCATAGAAAGATCCGGTCTGTCGGCAATTTCTCGGACGACACCCACTACAGGGGAAGCGTAGAAGTGCGTCGTGAGATGCAACTCTGAGACTTGCGCCGTGGGGCGCTGGGAGCGACGCGCATGTGTGCAGGTCCATTTCATCTGTGCTCTGCCAGGTCGACGAGAACTTCTACCTAACCCCCGATGGTTGGCATCTACGAAGGTCTGGCTTGGCGAGAACTTCGGACAACCGATGGCTGTAGATGACGGGTGGGAGGTCTACGCCAGCGTCGAGGGGCATTGCATCGAACTGATCTGCGAAGAGCTGGACGAGTGGCAACTTCATGTCCAGGTAGTTTCCGAGCACGGAAACCTGAGATTCTGCAGGCAGGTATGCGGTTTGGCTCGAGCGTTGGGTTGCAAGCTCTACTCGCCGGAATTCGAAACGCTCGTCGAACCGACGCTCGAGGCGGTACAGCGTCTGATGCTCCGATCAGAGGCCTGGGATCATGCCTTGCAGAGCGGGGCAATTGTTCCGCCTTCGCCCAACTCGGCACAGGCGACATCAGACCGGCCGTAGGCAGCTATGCCCTATGGAATAGGAGCACTTCGCTCGTTCAGGGCTGCTGGGAGTAGCGCGCTTGCCGGAGCATTGCTCTGACTTTTGAGAGTCGCCTCAACATACCTAGGAGCAATCATGACCCAGAACGCAAATGCCCTGTCCAAGGAAATCGCCAACTTGAACGTCCCTTGGGAAGATGCCTATGGCTACGCACAGGCCGTCAAGGTGGGCAATACGATCTACGTGTCAGGCCAACTGAGCCACGACGCCGAGGGCAAGCTGATCGCAGCAGCCCCATTGAACGACGCTGGTCGCCCGTCGGAGTTCTCGAACATGGGGCTGCAGATGCAAACCACCTACGAGAACGCCCGCAAGCTGCTGTCGCACTTCGGCGCGAGCTTCGATCAAGTCGTCGAGGAGACGCTGTTCGTTCTTGATGTGCCTGCAGCGTTCGCGGTGGCAGGCGATGTGCGCCGGACGGTCTACGGAAAGACGCCGCGCGTGGCGAGCAACCTCATCGGCGTTTCGAGCCTCGCCTTCCCGGAGCAACTCATCGAGATCACCTTCCGCGTAGACTTGTCGCTGCCGAAGGCCTAACTCGGCCGAGGCGCCGGGGCAGGACCGTTAGTGCGTCGGCGCCGCAACTCCCCGTGTAAATGCATTTCCTGCCAGGGCCCAGCGGGCGCGCTGTGAGGATGAAATTCGGGGATGGCGTACCAAAGTTAGGGGCCTGCGGCCCGTGGCGGCATGGCTGACTTTGTTGATCCTATCAAGGGACGCCGCGCACCTGCCTCTCTCAGACCCCCTGAGCATGTCGTGCGCGCAGCTCAAGACACCTTGAAGGTCGCCACCGAAGCAGACAACCGCTGCGCCTGCGCTTGGAGCGCTACCTGCAGCCGCAGCGCATTCCTCGACCAGTGCCGCGCTCTGCTGCGTCACCTGGTCCATCTGGGCGATGGCCTGGTTAATCTGCTCGATGCCGCAACGCTGCTCCTGAGCAGCGTTTGCAATCACGTTCACCCGGGCGTTTACCTGTCTGCGCCGTTATTGTCGCCAGGGGACCAGGACCAGGACCGAGCCGCAAGGGCCCACTCGTGCGCGTCCCAAGAGCGGCAGGCAGGTGTCGGGCCGCCGCTGCATGACCATATGACCTCATAGCCGGAACCAAGGGCGAAGCGGCCGGCCAGATCGTCTGTGCTCAGATGACCGCTTTCGACAGTAGCGGTCGTTGACGCGTGGACCCGCGAACGACTCACATCAGCCTGTTACTGTCATAGCAAGGCGACCGGCCGGTCCGTAGCGAAATCGGACGTCGTGATATCCAAAATCGATCCTCGAATTAGACAGATAAGCGAGAGGCGGCCGAACTAGCTTTGATTGGCGCCTTCCGACTCGCGCGCGTACTGTGTTGGAGGCTTGCCCACATGTCGTGAGAAGGCGACGCTGAAAGTGCTTGCCGACGCGTAGCCAACGCGCTCCGCGACATCAGCAATGGCTACTTCCCGTCGACGAAGCATGTCCTTCGCGAGTGCCATCCGCCAGGCCAGCAGGTACTCCATGGGCGCCATGCCCACCGCGCGATTGAAGCGCTCGAAGAATGTCGTGCGAGAGAGTGCCGCCTCCTTGGCGAGATCCATCACCGTCCACGGCCTGGCGGGCTGCTCGTGCATCGCCCGTATGGCCGCGGCGAGACGCACATCGGTGAGCGCGCGCACCAGTCCAGGCGGCGACGCAGCGCTGGCGTTTGAGCGCAAGGCCTCGATCAGCAGCACTTCGAGAAGACGAGTGAGGATGAGCTCGCGCGCCGGGCGCTGGTCTCGTGATTCCTGGCCGACGAGATGCACGAGCGTCGCGAGCCGCTGCTCGCCGCGCACGTGGACGAGCTCCGGCAGCAACGAGACCAGTAACGCGGCGTCCTGCGAGCCGAAGCTGCAATGGCCTGCCACGATTCGCAGGTCGATGGGTTCGTCCGCGTCGCCGATCCTGAAGATTCCCGGGGCCAGCGCCACAGGCAGGGTGTTGGCGGTGTCGCTGGGCGCCTCAAAGCTGGACATGGTGACGCCAAACGCCGCAGGCACCAAAGCAAAGTCGCCAGCTTCAAGCACGAGCGGCTCCCGCCCATCGAGCATCAGGCGGCACCTGCCCTCAAGCACCGCGCAGTAGAACGGCTGACCCGCATCCGAGCGGTGAACCCGCCACTTGCCAGCGCCGATGACGTTCTTGGAGAACCGAGCGGTCGGCTGCAGCAGCAGCACCACCTCGGCAAGCGGATCGACCACGGCCGTACTCTTGCAAATGAAAAGCGGACTTCGGAGTGTAGCGAGTACGGCCTCGCGGACCTATCGTGGAGGCGTCGCAACCTTCACGAAGAAACAGCCTCAATGAAAACCGTACTCGTCACCGGCTGCTCCTCCGGCTTCGGCTTGGAAACAGCCCGCGAATTCTTGGCGCGTGGCTGGCAGGTCGTGGCCACCATGCGTACCCCCCGAGAGGATGTGCAGCCGCCGTCCGAGCGCTTGCGCCTCCTGCAGCTTGATGTCACTGACGCGCAAAGCATCCGAGCGGCCATCAGCGCCGCTGGCCCGATCGACGTCCTGGTCAACAACGCTGGCTTTGGGGCACCTGCCCCCGTCGAGCTGACGAGCCTGGAAACGGTTCGCGAGCTGTTTGAGACCAACACGTTCGGCACGATTGCCGTCACGCAGGCGGTACTGCCTCAGATGCGTGAACGCCGCTCCGGCGTCATCGTGAACGTGACCTCGAGCGTCACCTTCAAGGCGTTGCCCTTGGTAGGCATCTATCGGGCAGCCAAGGCTGCCGTGAACGCGTTGTCTGAGTCGTTGGAGAAGGAGGTCGCTCAGTTTGGCGTCCGAGTGCGTCTCGTGCTGCCTGGATCCTCCGGCGAGACGCGCTTCCGAGAAACGGCGCGCGGCAACCTGCGAGGCATTGACGATGCAACGTATGGCGAGTTCATGAAGACCGCCATCGCACGCATGCAGGCATCCACCGGCCCTGGGACGCGCGCGAAGGACGTTGCCGAGGCGGTGTGGCTTGCCGCGACCGATCTCAATGCGCCGTTCCGCATCCCCGCCGGCGCTGACGCCGTGCAGTGGGCTGCGGAAGCCGATAAGAACTGACGCAGGCCGAGGCACCGCGGCAGTCGGATAGGTCTAGCGCTCAGGGAGCTTCATCGAGCGTGACCGGAGGCCGAAACGCCGTCACAGCGTCTCTCGCAGCTTGCGTCAGCCCAAGGTGAATGAAGGCAGTGCGTCAACCCGCACTGCCCACTTGCCAACACACGGATCAGAAGCGGTGGCGGATCCCCGTCGTGACGCCATACTGCGTGCCACGCACCGCCATGAAGGTGGTTGTTGGATAGCGGTCCGTCAGCTGGTTTCGGTCGACTTCGGCATAGATGCCGGTGCGCTTGGACAGCGCGTAGTCGGCCGCGACATAGGCCATGCGGCGCTTGCCGATGCCGACCTTGCTCTGGCTGTCGAGCAGGAAGTTCGCCAGGAGCGTGAGCGAATCCGTTGCCCGATAGTTCACACCCACAGAATAGACATCGTTCTCCTGCGCAGAGACGCGGTGCGTGCGCTTCATGTAGCCCACCATCCCCTTGAGCGACTCGGTGAACTTGTACGTTCCGCCCAGGCCCAGGATCTTTCGGGTCTCCGCGCCATTGAAGCTATCCATTTGCTGCCAGTACGCGGCGACATCGAATGGCCCACCCGTGTAGCTCGTGCCAACGGCCCATGCTTTGCCGTTTCCTTCGGATGCGGTGACGGTCGCCAGAAATGCGGCGGGGCCAGCCGTGTACTGGTACTTCACCATGTTGTCCTGGCGCGCCACATGGTGGACGGAGAAGCCGCTGATCGCGTCAAGGTTGGGATTCGGCGACGGCTGGAACCGGCCAGAGAGCTGATGCGCGAGCGTGTACTGGCGACCCATCGTGACGGTGCCCATCGGCGTGACCAGACCGACCCAGGATTCACGACCCCAAGCCCGGCCACCTTGAGTCGCGCCAACACCGTAGTTCGGCGAGGTGGTCGCCATGGTCAGAGTGCCGGAGGATGGGTCGAAGCCTTGCTCGATCAGGAAGATGCCCTTGTATCCGTCTCCCAGGTCTTCCGTGCCGCGGAATCCAAGCCGACTCGGCGCCCAGATGGCATCGCCGACCGAGTTGTAGGTCGACGCCGACGGTCCGTAGTGGGTGGCATGACGCACCGAGACGTCGACCACCCCATAGATCGTGACATTGGTGGTCGACGGGCCCTGCGCCGGGGCCGTTGCCGGTGCCGCCGGCGGAGCGGCGGATTGGGCGCTGGCTGCGCTGGTGAGCGCGACCGCGCTGACGACCAGGCCATGACGAAGAACGTTGCAAGGTTTCATGTTTGTCTCCAGGGTTGCAGGCCATTCCCAAGTGATGGCCATGTCTAGTTCGTGTTGGTCGTCGTCAAGATGATTTCCACCGGAGCGACCAACCGCTGAGTGCGAGCGTCTCCACGGCGCCCGGTAACGGGCTCCGAAGAGGCGATCGACATCAAGGTGAAGCGCGTGCCCGACTGCTCTCCGGTTGGAAGAGTTCCGCGCCCGCTGATCAGTCGATCAGCGCAAGGCGGTCTGTGAGGCTGGCACTGAGCCATGGAGGAAGCTCGGTGAATCGCCGAGCGGCTCGCTGCACGCCTCGTCGTCGGGGGCGACGCCCCGACCCGTCCTACGGTTTCGCGGATCGGAAGAGAGTGAGTCGAGGACGACCACCGCGGTGGGTGTCGTGTAAGGCGCGTTGTCCCGCTGTCTCTCTTGGATCGCCACTCATCTGGCACGGGCTGTTCATGCGTGTCTCCATGCATCCTGGGCGAATGCTGTAGTTTTTCTGGAGTGTTCGCGCCGTTCGGACGTTCGTCCAATTGATAATTGTTTGTCGTCCCATCGACAACGCTTTTGGAGTGGATCGCACGTCGTCTGAGCACGGATGGACAGCCTCGCCGGGAGGTGCCCATCGCCTCCCGGCGACGCGTTACGTCAGCTTTGCAGCACGTGCTCGCACCATCAGTGCAGGGTGCGCTGCGCCGGAGCCAGACGCGGGTCAGCCCTTGCGTGCGTCGGCGAGGAGAGAGATGAGCAATCGAGCCACCGGCGGCATGTAGGAGTTCGCTCGATAAGTCACCACCAGGCGTCGACGCATCACGGCGTCCTTGACCGGCACCTCCGCCAGTCCGCTGCCCTTCCCCAGATGGTGCCTGGAGATGAAGCTCAGCAGCCCGGTTTCAGCGATGAGCGCTGGCAGCAGGATCAGCATCGTGCTCTCCACCTGGACCCGTGGCCTCGGGAGACGCTTGCGATCGAAGGTGTGGTCCAACCAATCGCGCGTGGGAGCGCCAGGCGGCTGCAGCACCCACTGATGCTCAGTCAGATCGCGCAGGCTCGGAGATGCCTTGAGGATGGGATGCTTGGCGCTCGTCGCCACGACGATGAAGTCCTCGGACAGCAGCTCCGAGGTCAGCCCCGGCTCCTGCATGCCTTCGGTCCCCACCATCAGGTCAATCTCCCCCGAGTGCAGGAGCGGGCGCAGGGTGTCTCCGAGCGCGACCACCGTCCGCATGGTCACGTCAGGCGCGTGCTCCAGCAGCCGGCGCGTGGCCACCGGAAGAAGGAACTGCGCCGCGGTCGGGACGATCCCGACTCGAATGTGACCAATGAGTCCCTTCCCCAGGTCGCCGATTTCGCGGATGGCGTCGTCCACATCGAATCGCATGCGTCGCGCCCAGTTGAGCAGGACGACCCCCGCAGAGGTCAGGCGGATGCCGCGTCCCGAACGCTCGAACAGCGGGGCGCCACATTCCTTCTCCAGGCGACGGATGCAACTTGTGAGCGCCGGCTGGGTGCGGTGGAGCCGCTCGGTGGCCTTTCCCAGATGCTGAAGCTCGGCGATGGTCTCGAAGTAGCGCAGATCGCGAAGGTCCATACCAAAAGTCCGATCGATACTTTGCCAAAAAATTATTGATTGGACTGTAGGCACGGGGAGGCGAATAGTAAAGACACAAACGGGACGCTTGAAGTGCAGCAAGGAACCCGAGTTCTGGAGACAACTTGCCATGACCTTTCGATCTTTCGTCGCCATTGCGGCCACCGTGCTCAGCAGCGCGGTCTACGCCCAGGCCTATCCCAGCAAGCCGATTCGTGTGTTGGTGCCGTTCCCGCCCGGCGGGGGCACGGACATCATTGCGCGGGAGATCACGCAGAAGGTCGGCGCTGCGAACGGTTGGACGTTCGTCATCGAGAACCGGCCAGGCGCCGGCGGCAACCTGGGCATCGACGGTGTCGCGAAGGCGCCGGCCGACGGCTACACGATCGGGTTGGGGCAGACCAGCAACCTGGCCATCAACCCGACGCTCTACGCCAAGATGCCGTACGACCCGGCCAAGGACTTGTCGCCGATCCTGCTCGTGGCCGACGCGCCGCTGGTGGTCGTGACGAGTGGCGCCTCTCCCTTCAAGTCTCTCGGAGACGCCGTGAAAGCCGCCAAGGCGAAGCCGGGAGCGATCAACTTCGCCTCGCCGGGCAACGGCACGGTGGCGCATCTCGCCGCCGAGCTGCTGCAGAACGCTGCGGGATTCAAGACGCAGCACGTGCCGTACAAGGGCGCCGCGCAGGCCATGACGGATGTGGTCAGCGGCAACGTGGAGCTGTACCTGTCCTCGGTGCCCACACTGCTGGGGCAGATCAAGCAGGGAAAGCTTCGCGCCCTCGCGGTGACTTCCACATCGCGCATCGAGTCACTGCCCCAAACGCCGACCGTTTCCGAATCCGGCTACAAGGGCTTCGAGGCCGTCACCTGGTTCGGATTCGTGGCGCCAGCGGGCACGCCGAAGGAAGTGATCGCGAAGCTCAATACCGAGTTCAACAAGGCCTTGAAGCAGGCGGATCTGCAAAAGAAGCTTGAAGAACAAGGGGCCCATGCGACGGGCGGCTCGGTCGACCAGTTCGCCAAGCTCATCAAGGAAGACATCGTCCGCTGGGGCCAGATCGTCAAGCAGTCCGGTGCTCGCATCGACTGACGGGCACGAAGGCGCCCCACCTCGCCCCTCATTTCATCGGCGCCATCGCGCCGCCCCCAGGAGAAGTTCATGAGTCAAGCCGCCGCATTGCCGGACGTCATTCGCAAGATCGAGCGCGTCGCCCCTGACGTCGTCGCGGAAGCTGCCAAATACCCGTCGTCGATCCTGGCTGACGTGGCCGGAAGGCGTGGCGCGCTGAGCGGCCGCATCGCACCGCTGGCGCCCTCGATGCGCATTGCGGGACCTGCGATCACGGTGGAGGTCCGCCCTGGCGACAACCTCATGATCCATGCCGCGATGGCGGTGGCCAAGCCTGGCGACGTGATCGTCGTCGACGGAAAGGGCGACCTCTCCAGCGCCCTGATGGGGGAGATCATGTCCCACCAATGCGTCGCCCTGGGCATCGTCGGCGTGGTGATCGACGGCGCCGTGCGGGATAGCGAGGCGATCCGGGAGCTTGGCTTCCCCATGTTTGCTGCAGGCCTGAACCCCAACGGACCGACCAAGTTCGTTCCGGGCCGCTTGAACCACCCCATCTCCATCGGCGGCGTCTGCGTGAGCCCTGGCGACTTGGTGGTGGCGGATGCCGATGGCGTGACCGTCATCGAGCGCGAGAAGGCCGCGGCGATGTTGCCGCTGGCGGAGGCGAAGGTCGCGGCCGAGACCAAGCGCATCGCCCAGATCAAGAGCCGCGAGGCGCTCGCACCGGCCTGGCTGAACGGTGCACTCCGCGCTGCAGGCGTCATCCAGGAAGGGGAAACGCTGTGAGCGCACGTTCCGCCATTCTGGTCACCGCGGCCGACCTGGCGCCCCAGGCGCTCGACCTGTTGAAGGACTTCCAGATCATCTACGCAGGCAAGACGCCCACCGAAGAGGACATCGTTGCCCTCTGCAAGCGTCACGATCCCGTCGGCATCATCGTTCGCTACGGCAAGGTGGGATCCGCTGCGATGGACGCGGCGCCCAGCCTTCGCGTGATCTCGAAGCACGGAAGCGGCACCGACACCATCGACAAGGACGCTGCCAAAGCGCGCGGCATTGAAGTGGTCGCGGCCGTCGGCGCGAATGCCTCCGCAGTGGCGGAGCAGGCCGTCGCGCTGCTTCTGGCCTGCGCGAAGTCCGTCGTTCAACTCGACGCGCGCATGCACCAGGGGTTCTGGGACAAGGCGACCCACAAGAGCGTCGAGCTCGATGGGCGGACGGTCGGTGTGATCGGACTGGGCGCGATCGGTCAACGCTTTGCGAAAGTCGCGCATGCGATGGGCATGCGTGTGGTCGGCTATGACCCCTATGCCAAGGACCTGCCGGACTACGTCGAGCGTGTCGAGCTGGAAACGATCTGGCGGGAAGCCGATGCGATCTCGTTGCACTGCCCGCTCACACCGGAAAACGCCAACTTGTTGAACGAGCGGACGCTGGCCGCCTGCAAGAAGGGCGTGCTGATCGTCAACACCGCGCGTGGTGGATTGATCGACGAGAACGCCCTCCTGGCGGCGGTGCGATCCGGCCAAGTGGGCAGCGCTGGCCTGGATTCGTTTGCTGTGGAGCCGATGACTGCCGGGCATCCGTTCCAAGGCCAGGAGCGGATCACGCTCAGCCCCCACGTTGGCGGCGTCACGGCGGACGCCTACGTGAAGATGGGCGTCGCCGCGGCGACCAACGCGCTGCGGGTCATCAACCGCTGAGACGGCGCCATGGCTCAGCGATGGAAGCAAGCGCCTCCCGGCTCCAACTGGGGGGAGTTCGGTCCGGATGACCAGCGCGGTCGGATGAATCTGGTCACTCCCGAGAAAGTGCTGCAAGGCATCGCGGAGGTGAAAGAGGGACGGACCTTCTGTCTCTCGCTTCCCCTCGATGTGCCGGGTGGGCGCGTCATGAATCCACGCCGGATGGCACCCCAGCGCTTCTCCGTCGTGCGCGACGGCAAGAGCCAGGGACAGCAGGGCTTCTGCTGGTCCTACGCGGGAGAGGACCCGGAGCTGACGGACGTCGTCAACGACGATGTCGTCTTGATGAGCCTCCAGTATTCAACGCAGTGGGACAGCCTGGCGCACGTCGGCAGCCTGTTCGACGCGGACGGCGACGGCACCCCTGAACAGGTCTTCTACAACGGGTTTCGCGGCGCCGAGCACATCCGGGCCGGGAGCGAGGACGCTCTGGCGACGCAGGAGTACGCCCGTTTCCCCGGGCCTCAGGCGGACGCGCTCGGCATTGAGCGTCTTGCCGAGCACGGCGTGCAAGGACGCGGCGTCCTGATCGACCTCGAACACCACGTCGGCAGAACGCGCCACGCAGTGGGGTACGACCAACTGATGCGCATTCTTGAGGCGGACGCGATCGAGATCGAGCCGGGCGACATGGTCTGCATCCATACCGGCTTCGGCGACACCTTGCTGTCCATGAACCGCCAGCCCGACGTCGAACTTCTCCACAAGACCGGGAGTGGACTCGACGGCTGGGATAGCCGTCTGCTGAACTGGATCGTCGACTCGCGCCTGGCCTGCTTGCTGGCGGACAACCCCGCGGTGGAGCTCGTCGTCCCGAAGCTTCAGACACCGACGCCCATGCGGCGTCCCCGACTGCCGCTCCATGAGCACTGCCTGTTCAAGAACGGCATCCATCTGGGCGAGCTCTGGTACCTGACCGAACTCGCCACCTGGCTGCGGTCGAACGGCCGTTCGCGGTTCCTGTTGACCGCGCCGCCACTTCGCCTGCCGGGTGCGGTGGGCTCGCCCGCCACCCCCATCGCGACCGTCTAGCGGTGAATACCGTCGGCGGGAAAAGAATTCGATAGGAGACAACGATGACGAAAACGACCTTCAAGCTGCTCGTGGCGACCGCGGCTTGTTCGCTGGCGTTCAGTGCGCACGCCGCCTGGCCGGACAAGCCGATCACTCTCGTGGTGCCGTACCCCTCGGGCGGCGCCGCCGACGCGCTGGCGCGGGTCGTCGCCTCCGAGCTGGGGACGAAACTCAAGCAGCAGGTGCTTGTCGAGAACAGAAGCGGCGCGGGTGGCACGATCGGCGCGCAAGCGGTGGCGCAGGCCCCAGGCGATGGCTACACGCTGCTCTATGACGCGACCTCTTTCGCGGTCAACCCGAGCCTGTTCCCGAAGCTGCGCTTCGACTACACGAAGGACTTCAAGCCGATTGCGCTGGTGGCACGAATCCCCACGCTGCTGGTGGTGCCCGCCGGCTCGCCCGTGAAGTCGGTGGCGGACCTGGTGTCGCATGCCAAGGCTGCGCCGGACAAGATGTCCTACGCGTCGGCAGGCAACGGCAGCGCGGCGCACCTCAGCGCGGAGCTCTTCAAACAGGGCTTTCATGTGTCGGTCGTGCACATTCCCTACAAGGGCGGCGCTCCCGCCTTGACGGACCTGTCCGGCGGGCAGGTCGACATGATGTTCAGCGCGTTGACCGCGTGTGGTCCGCTGGTCAAGTCGGGGCGGCTGCGCGCGATCGCCACGGCATTCGATCGTCGCCTGGAAGGCATGCAGGAAGTTCCGACCATCGCGGAGTCCGGACTGCCCGGCTTCAACGCTTATGAGTGGAATGCGGTCTTCGCGCCGAAGGGCGTGCCGGACGCAATCACGGCTCAACTCGAGACCCTGATGAAGAAGGTGCTCACCGCGCCGGCGGTGCGGGAGCGCATGACCGCGCTGGGTGCGCTTCCTGCGGCCGGCGGTGCGAAGGAGCTGGACGCGTTCGTGAAGTCGGAGACCGCGAAGTGGGCGCGCGTCATCAAGACGGCCAACATCAAGCTGGATTGACGGGAGGGGCGACATGATGTCAAAGCAATTGATCGCCTTCTCGCTGGCCCTCGCTGCTGCCTTTTCCGTCCATGCGCAGGCATGGCCGACCAAGCCAGTCCGCATCATCGTGCCGTATCCGCCGGGCGGAGCGGTGGACGTCGTCACTCGCAGGGTCGCCGCGAAGCTTCAGGAACAGACCGGCCAGACGTTCTACATCGAGAACAAATCCGGTGCGACGGGCACGATCGGCATCAACCAGGCGCTGCAGGCACCGGCCGATGGATACACGCTGGTCGCGAACGACACGACCTACGCGCTGCTGCCGCACATCTTCAAGAAGCTGCCTTTCAACTACGCCTCGGACCTGGTGCCCGTCACCGGCTTCATGTTCGCGCCCGTTGCCATGGCGGTGCGGTCGGAGTCGAAGTACAAGACGCTCGCGGAACTGCTGCGGGATGGCAAGGCAGAGCCCAACAAGCTCACCTACGGCACCGGCGGCGCGGGCACGATGCCGCACTTCGCGACAGAAGCGCTGGGCATCGCCACCGGGGTGCGCTTCATGCACATCCCTTTCAAGGGCGCGGGCGAAGCGACCTTGGCCATGCTGGGTGGCACGATCGACTTCCAGCTCGCATCGACGCCCGGCGTCATCGGCCAGGTCAACGGCGGCAAGGCCCGACTCCTTGCGGTGAGCGGGGACAAGCGTCTCGCCGCGCTTCCGAATGTGCCGACCTTCGCGGAGGCCGGCCTCAAGGGTTATGGTGTGGTGAACTTCACTGGCCTGTGGGTCAAGCGCGGCACCCCGGCCGAGGTCGCGGCACGGCTGCAAAAGGAAGTGGCGACGGCGATGGCCAGTCCGGACGTCAAGGCGTATGCCGAGAGCATCGGGGCAGAGGCAGCATCGTGGGATGCCGCGACCTTCGCGCAGAACCTGACCGAGCGCAATGCGTTCTGGGGGAAGGTGGCCGCGAACACCGCTTTCGAGCGGCAGTAAGGAGCACCATGTTCTTTCTCCAACCCCCTGAAGTTCGACAAGCCGAGGTCTTCAGCAGCATGCCCGATCGATTCCGCCGAAAGGGTGTGAAGACGGAATGGGCCGCGGCCAATCGCGCGGGTCAAGAGACGGACAGCTTTCTGGAAGGACCCGTCTTCGATGACCAGGGCAACCTGTTCGTGACCGACATTCCCTATGGCCGCCTCTTCAAGGTGGACCCAGCCGGTGATTGGGAACTCGTGGCGGAGTACGACGGCGAACCGAATGGCATGAAGTTCCTCGCTGAGCGGGAGCTGCTGATCACGGACTACAAGCAGGGCCTGATGGTCTGCGACATCACCAGCGGTGAGGTTCGGCCTTTTCTCTCCCGGCGCAACTCGGAGCGATTCAAGGGGGTCAACGACCTCATCTTCGATTCGCAAGGGAATCTGTACTTCACCGATCAGGGGCAGTCCGGACTCCATGACCCGAGCGGCAGGCTGTATCGCCTTCGCCCGAGTGGGCAATTGGACTTGCTGTTGAGCAATGTGCCGAGCCCCAACGGGGTGGCCCTGTCTCCCGACGAGCGCGTCCTCTACCTCGCGGTCACGCGGGGCAATGCGGTCTGGAGAGTGCCCTTGCTCGAGGATGGGAGCGTCTCCAAGGTCAGCGCGTTCTTCACGTCCTACGGCCCCAGCGGCCCGGACGGTTTGGCGGTGGACACCCAAGGCCGATTGGCGGTAGCCAACCCGGGGCTCGGGTTCCTATGGATCCTCAACCATCGGGCTGAACCAAAAGTGGTCTTCCGCAGTCCCGTCGGAGCTTCGCTCACGAACATCGCCTATGGTTCAACGGATAGATCCGCCGTGTACTGCACGGAATCCGTGAGCGGCTCCATTCTTCGCTGCACCCTGGACGTGCCGGGCCTACCGCTCTGTCGGGGCTCGGCGGCCTGAGCTGGTCCAGCAGCTGCTAACGACTTGATTGGACGGCGCTGGGCGCGCAAGGGCCCCTGGCATGACGCTTTCTCAACAGCGTCGCGAGGGCCCATGGCCCGCAGGCGGACAATCTCGCCTACTGAGCGTGCCGCAGTGCCCATAACGCTGGCGAGAAAGCGATCGCAAGAAGCCCAATTGACTGAATGGCTGCGTCAAGCGCAGTCCTGGCGGGTCCCTGCCTGACGTAGGAAAGCAAAAGTAAAACGGGCATTCCGACAATGAGCACCCAACGCAATTCCGTAGATGGCGATATACGGACTTCAAGCATGGCCAGCATCGAGTCCAGGAAGATGCCGGAGACAACGTTAAGCGCGGCAAGCCCGAGAGCAAGGCTGCGGACAAAGGTGGTCATGCGAGCGAAGCCCAACGCGTTCCTGGGAGACGGCCAGCGCCACATAGGCAGGCACACTGCGCAGTAGACAGGCACGATCGGCCACCGGCAAGCTTTTGATAGGTCATCGAAATTTCCTGTTTGACTGCGTTTTCATTTCCGGCCGAACGCGCACGCGCTTACAAGCAATCGACGGGGATGCCAGCCGGGTCTCATGATTGTGGCTGGCTGGCTGTCTTAACGTTCATCCCCGCTTTGGGGTAGCTGCCGTTCCAGCCCGAGTGCGGACGCCTCGATGAACAATGCCTTGCCTGATTCGGTGAGCGCTGGGCAGGGAGTAGAGCAGTTGAGCCGAGCCACCCGAGGCTGCCTCTCCAGATTGGCTAGCGTCTGGCTGACCACCGATTGAGCGCATCTGAGCTGGCGGCCGGAAAGCTGCCTCTCTCCGCTGCGACAACGAAGATACGAAGTTGGTCAACAGACGCCGTCGAGGTGAAACTCCCAACAACGATCTGTTGCGGACGCATTCTTGCTGCCGGCCGTTCGCTCAGTCCCCCGACGCCGCGCCCGCCAGCCCAGCCGCAAACCTCAGGATGGCCTCGGCGAGTTGCTCCGGCCGTTCCTCCGCGATGTGGTGCCCGCAGTCGAACACCCTTTCGACCACCACGTCGTCGCACCATTCCCGCCAGATCTCGACGGGACTTCCGTACAGCCTGCCGAGATCGTCACCGGACGCCCATCCGAACAGGAGCGGGCACCGCACCTTTCGGCCGGCGGCCCGGTCGGCCTCCTCGTGCTCGCGGTCAATGCCCAACCCCGCGCGGTAGTCCTCCAACATGGCAAAGACCGTGGACGGGTTGTTGATCGCCCGTTGGTAGTCCTCGAAGGCGCGGTCGCCCATCTGCCGGCGCTTCTCCTCAGGATCGCCATACCAGCGATTGGGGTCGCTATTAATGGCGGCTTCGGGCTTGTCCGGCTGGGCGAAGAAGAACCAGTGCCACCAGGCTTGAGCGAACTCGGCGCCGCAGCGTCGCAGGGCCTCGGAGATCGGCACCGTTTCAAGAATGACCAACCCGCGGACCAGCTCGGGATGGTCCAGCGCCAGACGCAGCGCCACATACGCGCCGCGGTCGTGGCCGACGACGACGAAACGACGGTGACCCAGCTGGGTCATCAGCTCGACCAGGTCCGACGCCATCGACCGCTTGCTGTAAGGGGCATGCTGCGCATCGCTGGTCGGCTTGCTCGACTCCCCATAACCCCGAAGGTCCGGGCACACCACCGAATGATGGTCCGCAAGGATCGGCGCGACCCGGTGCCAGGTGGCATGCGTGCGGGGGTGGCCGTGAAGCAGCAGCACGGCGAGATCCCCCGACCCGCCCCGCCGATAGCGCAGAGTCGCCTGCGACAAGGTGGCGTGAGCAAGGGTGAAGCGGTCGAAGCACATGCGGCTCACGGGCAACCCGGGGGCCTGCGTGCTGCACGCTTTCCAGTACGCTCGCGGCCACTGGCGGAGTACGAATGAAAGCCGACCCCCAACCCCTCTTCGCCGGCACCGGCCCCGGCAGCCAAACCCACGACGGATGCTCCGTCGAGCTCTACCGCCGTGCCCGGTACGCCGGCGAGATCGAGCACCTGCGCGGGCACTTCCTCCCTGGAACCTCGGTCCTCGACCTCGGCTGCGGCACGGGCCTTCTCGCCCATCGCCTGCTGGACTTCGGTTGCACCGTCACGGGCGTCGACAACTCCGCCGAGATGCTCGCCCACGTCTCCGACCGCGTCCGCCGCGTCCACGCAGACATCGAGCGACTCGAGCTCCCCGAGCGTTTCGATGTCGTGCTCCTGCCCAGTGGCCTCATCAATCACGCGGAGGCGTCAATCCGTCACGCCTTCATCGCCGCTGCCAGCCGGCATGTCGCGCCGCATGGCCAATTGATCCTTCAATGCCAGAACGCCCACTGGCTACGCACTGCCGTCCTCGGACCGCTGAGTCGATCAAGCGAACTGGCCATCGAAGTGGCCGCCTTGGATCGCGCCACCGTCGATGGCGTCGAGCAGGTCCGCATGACCCTGCGCTACCTCATGGGTGATGACGCCTGGACGCATTCGTTCGCATTGGTGCCGCTCGACGAGTCGGCGATCGCGGCGCTGCTTCGCCATCACGGCTTCGACGAGCCGGTGGCCCTCGACGACGCGCGTCGGTGGTTTGCTGCGAAACCTCGGCGCTGACCGCTCGCTACCGCCCACCTCTCCCGCGGTTCACCCCGTCCACCGCACCGCCATCCGCGATTTCCCTTGAAATGTTCGCAAAGTGGTCAAGCGCCCAACGAACAGGGAAAACAGTTCACCATCGGGATTCTTCTGTGCCGCCCTCCTTGTGCCCTGGGCGACGAAGCCCTCGCTTCAGCAGCCCGCATGTGCACCGTTCCACCGGGAGGTCGCATGCGGCACGAGGAATCTCTCTACCTTCGATGGACAGCCGCCGAGACGCGGTGCCGTGCCTTGGCGCGTCATCTCTACGGCAGGGTGCGCGCGGGCCACACCCCGACCGAGGCCGAGCTGCGGGAGCTGGCCGAGGCTTCCGCGAACGCCTGCGCGCTGTTCCGCGAGCATCTGACGCAGGTGCTGGCCCAGTCAGGCGAGAGCCCGACCCCGCTGCTTCCCGTCGATCAGCCGCCGCCCACCGTCACGGTGGCGGAGTGCCCGACGTGCGCGCGGATTGCCGACGAACCCGCGAACGACTGGGAGGCCGAGCTGGATTTCCTGGGCGCCGACCGGCGCACGCGGCGGGTGCTGCATTTCCACTGGCAATGCCGCCAGTGCGGCGCCGTCTGGCGTCAGTCCAAGAGCCGGACCGCCGGAACGCAGGACTGGAGCCTGGCCGACCAACGGATCGAGCTCTGAGCCGAACGCGGTGAGACGACGGCCTTTGGGTCGCCGGTGTCAGCCGCGGCGATCCGAGCCGGTGCTCGGCACGTGCGTGGGCTCGGTGCCGTGCCGGGCGGTCTCGTCGAACGTCTCCTTGCCGGTGAGCGGCGTATCGACGGGCTTGTCGTCATAGCCCTCACGGGCGTTCTCGATCGCGTCGCGCTCCTGCTCCATCAGGCGCTTGGCCTCGTCGGACCGGGGCTTGTCCGAGGGCGTCGTCGGGCTCGACACCGGCGTCGCCTCGGTCTGTCGCTGGCGGGATTCGGGGGCGGTCATGGGGTGGCTCCTTCGGAATCGCCGCGCTCGCCCCGACGCAGTGCGCCGTCGGCGAGGCGGTCGCGATAGTCCTCGATCGCCATCGAGCCGCAACGCTCCTCGCCGTTCTCCGTCCAGCGCAGCACTGCGCGGTGTTCGCTCTGCTCGATCGTGCAGGGGCCGCGCGGCACCTGCACCGCGTCCTCGACGGTGGCTTGCAAGGTCATCGGGCGCTCGACGAAGCCTTCGCACGGCTCGGACAGCTCCGGCCCACCGGCCGATGCGGTCGGGGCCGCCTCGCTGCCGGGCGGCAACTCGCTGCCCGGCTTGAGCGTCCAGTCCTTCGCGTCGCGCAGAGTCGTGTGCGGCTCGGCGATCTTCGTCGCACCGCCGACGGCGATCGGATCGCTGGCCGGGAAGGTGTCCTCGATGGCGTTGTCCAGCAACTCCTGGTAAGTCGGCAGCTTCTCGCTCGGGTGCTTGGCTTCACCGGCGAGACGCTGGGCTTCCTTCTTCAATTGATCGGCTTGCGGCATGGCGTGCAGGGGAAAGTCGTTGCGGGAAGTGGCGTGTCGCTCAGGACGCGCCACCCGGCGGTTGGCGCTCGCCGCCCAGGGCTTCGGGCTTCTCGCCGCTCTCCGGCGCGAAGTGGGCGTCGTCCTTGCTGGTGTCATTGCCGCTGCCGCTGCCCGGGCTGCGAGCGCGGCTGCTGCCGTCGTCCGGCGCGGCGCCGCGCGATTCCTCCTCGCGCCGTTGCGGCGCGTGGGTGCCGGGCCTGCCTTGCGACTTGTCCTGCTGGCCAAGGTCGCTCAGTTCGCCGGTCTGGCCGGCGTGGCGGCGCTGGTCGCGTTCCGCGCCAGCGCGATGGGGATCGGGATGGGCCATGTCGTCCTCCTGGAGGCGGGACCGACGAAGCGGTCGACATGGCCCTGCGGCAAGCGGGATTCCTATGCGTAGGCAAGTGGAAGCGCCGCCGCGCTGATCGTCACTTCGCCGAGTCGACGATGGCGCTCACGATCGACGGATGCACCACCGCACCGGTGTTGCGGTCGAACAGCCCCATGCTGTGGTTGTCGTTCGGATAACCCGCGTCCCAGTAGACCGGCACCGCGCCCCGCGTCCATGCGGCCCGTGCCACATACCGGTCCCAGGCGGTGCGGTAGGTCTCCGCGCCGGCGTACTCGGTACGGCGGATCGCGCCGAACTCGCCCAGGATCACCGGGATACCCTGGTCGACGAAGCGGGTCTTCATCTTCTGGAACTGGCCGTCGATGTAGGCCTCGTTCGCCCACGTCTCGGTGTTGGCCGCGCTCGTCGCGCCCGCCCCCCACTGCCAGATGCTGCTCTTGTCGTTCAGCGTGAAGTTGTAGGGGTCGTAGAAGTGCACTTCCATCATCAGCCGGCGACCCACCGAGTCGCTCGGCATCGTCGCGAAATTCACCGCGTGATCGATGTTGGTGTTGAAGCCCTGCACGACCAGATGGCGCGCCAGGTTGCTCCCGCCCGTCGCCCGCACCGCGTTCACGAAGGTCTGGTTGAAGCTGTTCTGCACCGTGTAGTACTCGACCGTCGGCGTGCCGTAGTCGCCGTCCACCATCACCTCGTTGGTGCCGGCGAACAGCAGCATGTCGTCGTGGCCCTTGAAGTTGTTGGCGATCTGCGTCCAGAACTTCGTGATGCGCGCATTGACCGCCGACTGCTGGGCATAGGTCGGCTGCATCCAGCCCCCATCCCAGTGGATGTTGATCATCGTGTACAGGCCGGCGTTGCGCGCGTAGTTGACGACCTGCGTCACCCGCGCCATCCAGCTCGCGCTGATGTTGTCGTTGGCATCGGCGTACTGCTTCCAGGACACCGGGATCCGCACCGTCTTGAAGCCCGCCGCCTTCACCGCGTTGAACAGCGCCTGCGTGGCCATCGGGTTGCCCCACGCCGTCTCGCCGCCGATCGCCTCCAGCGTGTTGCCCATGTTCCAGCCGGCGCCCATCAGCTTGGACAGCTGCAGGCTGGTCAGGTCCCGCATGCCGGGCACGGTGAGGACGAAGTTCTGCGTCGACTTCGCGCCGCAGCTGTTGGTGTAGGTCGCCACCGCGGTGCAACTGGCCTTGGCCGTCAGGCCGATCTCGCGCGCGCTGCCCGACGCGCAGCCGGACCAGGCCCAGGAGCCGCCGCTGGTGGGCTGTGGACCCAGTCGCAGCGTGTCGCCGGCGGCCACCGTCACCGTCGAGGTGTTGGTCCAGGCGCCGCTGCCCACCTTGATGTAGGGGGTGATCGTCGTCGGCGAGCAGCTCTGCGCGCCGGCCTGCAGTCCGCTCGTCAGGCCGGTCGCTGCCATCAGCAGCGCGGCCAGGGTTCGTGCCTTCATCGTCTTGTCTCCGTACGTTGCGGTTGAGTCATGCGCGCGGTCGCGCGCACGGTCCGGTGAGGACTCTGGAAAGCTCGATGAACCACCCGCGGGACGGGCGCCGGCGCAGCGGCCGGCGCGGCCTCAGACGGCGCCGCGCTGGGCTTCGAGGCGGCTGCGGATCTCCGCCATGCCGTGCTCGGTCAATTCGAAGCGCGACACCGAGATCAGCGCCAGCAGCAGGCCCAGCACCGGGATGCCCGACAGCAGGATGCGGATCATGAAGATCGCGTGATCGCTCTGCACCGGCAGCTTCGAATCGAAGCCGGTGAACTGCAGGATCCAGCCCGAGGCGCCCACGCCCAGCGCGATGCCGACCTTGGAGATCCACGACTGGCAGGCGGCGAACGAGCCCTCCCGGCGCTGGCCGGTCTGCAGCTCGTCGTAGTCGATGACGTCGGCCACCGTCGAGCCGTAGAGCGTCCAGAAGCCCGCGCCGGTGAAGGCGACGAAGCCGCAGGCCAGCAGCTGCAGCGCGGGGCGCTCCGGGTCGTAGAGCCACCAGTCGCCGATGAAGGCGCAGATCGCCAGCGACAGCACCAGCGCCAGCGCCGCGCGCTTGCCGTGGCGCCGCGCGATGAAGTTGAAGAACGGGATGCCGATGAAGCCGAACACCATGCCGGCCACGCCCATCGCGGTGTTCCACTTGGTCGCCAGCGCGATGTCGCCCTTGCAGACGTAGTAGACGGTGGCGTAGTAGCCCAGCGCCGACACCATCGCCGTGCCGATGCCGTAGGCCAGCATCATCCCGAGGATGTGCCGGAACGGCCGGCAGCGCAGCGTGCGCCACAGCGTGTCGGCGAAGGGAATGTGGGTCTGCGAATGCGCCACCAGCTTCTCGTAGTAGCGCTCCCGCACCGTCATGAACATCACGATGGACACACCCACCATCACCGCGCCCAGCAGCGCGCAGTAGGTCTGCGCGCCGCGCAGGATGTCGGGCTTGCCGTCCGCGTCATGGAACCAGGCCAGCGTCGTGAACTGCGCGGCGAAGAACATCGCCAGCTCCGGGGCCTTCTGGATCGCGTTCTTGATGGACATCACGTTGGTGCGCTCGTGATAGTCCGGCGTCATCTCCGAGCCCAGGCTCAGCCAGGGCATGTTGAAGCAGCTCATCACCGGCACGTAGATGGCGGTGGAGATCACCATGAACATGAAGTACTGCATGTCCGTCCATCCGCGGCCGACGGCGAACATCAGCGGCAGGCCGATGCCCGCCAGCACGCCGCCGACCAGGATGAAGGGCCGCCGCCGGCCGTAGCGGGTGCGGGTGTTGTCGGAGATCCAGCCGAAGACCGCGTCCGAGGCGGCGTCGATGAAGATCTTGATCATCTGGGCCGTCGAGATCAGGCCCGGCGCGACGCCCAGGAACACATTGAAGACGTGGAAGGCCAGCGACGCATAGAGCCAGTGGCCCCAGAGGTCGATCATCGAGCCGAGCCCGTAGCCGACCTTCTGCGGCATCGGCACGCGGTCGGCGGGGTGGATCACGTGCGGCGCCGGCGGTGCGTCCGCGGCGGTGGAAGACAGGCTGTGTGCGCTCATGGCGGTGGCGGGGCGGCCCCGCGTCCTTTCATGGTTTCTGGCGAGGGCGGCGGCTCAGAGGATGCGCCGTTCCTGGACGATCCGGGCGTAGTACCGCGCCGACAGCTTGGGCGTGCGGACCTGCGTGCCGTAGTCGCAGTGCACGATGCCGAAGCGCCGCTGGTAGCCGTCCTCCCATTCGAAGTTGTCGATGAAGGACCAGAGGAAATAGCCGTTCACCGGCACGCCGTCGCCGATCGCGCGATGCAGCTCGCGCAGGTGGCCGCGCACGAAGTCGCGCCGGTGCAGGTCGTGGCATTCGCCGTCGGTCACCGGCTCGTCGTCGTAGCCGCAGCCGTTCTCGGTGATGTAGATCGAGCGATGGCCGTAGAGCTGGGCCGCCATCCGCGGCGCCCAGTACATCGACTGCGGCACCAGGTGCAGCCAGGGCGGATCGGCGCGCGGGTAGTTCTTCGGCAATGCGAGCTGCTCATAGCCCTGCGCGTTGTCAGCGGCGCGCACATAGTGGCCGGTGTAGATGTTCAGGCCGAGGAAGTCGGTCGGCTGGCTGATCAGGTCGAAGTCGCCCGGCAGCACCTTCGGCGCGGCGTCGCCGACGCGCTTCAGGTAGGACTCGGGATAGTGGCCGGCGTGGATCGCGCCCAGGATGTGGGCATTGCGGTCGCGGAACCAGGCGGTCGCGGCGGCGATGTCCTCCGGGCTTTCGCTGACCGGCACGCTGACGTCGCAGTTGTCGGTCAGGCCGACCTGGGCGCCGGGGCCGCCGTGCTGGCGCACCGCCCGCACCGCATGGCCATGGGCGACGATCGCATGGTGGTAGGTCTGGTTGACGACGGCTTCCGGCTCGCGGCGACCCGGCGCCTTGGTGCCGTAGCCGTAGGCCAGCATCGTGAAGCAGCGGATCTCGTTGAGCGTGATCCAGTGCTTGACCTCGTCGGAGAAGGTCTTCACGACCACTTCGGCATAACGGGCGAAGGCGTCGACGGTCTCGCGCGAGGTCCAGCCGCCGCGCTCCTCCAGCGCCATCGGCAGGTCCCAGTGGAACAGCGTCACCCACGGCCTGATGCCGTGCTTGCGCATGCTGGCGAAGAGGCGGCGGTAGAAGTCGATGCCGGCCTCGTTCACCGCGCCGGTGCCGTCCGGAATGATCCGCGGCCAGGCGATGGACATCCGGTAGTCCTTCAGGCCCAGCGAGGCCATCAGCGCGAAGTCCTCGTCGAAGCGGTGGTAATGGTCGACCGCCACGTCCAGCGTGTCGCCGCCATGGACGGCGCCCGGCTGGCGGCTGAAGCGGTCCCAGTTGGACTCGCCCTTGCCGCCCTCGAAGGCGGCGCCTTCGATCTGCGGCGCGGAGGCGGACACGCCGAACACGAAGGTGCCGGGGAAGGGCGAGGCGTAACCGAACGCCGGCAGCGGCGAGAGCGGGAACAGCGGCGAAGGAGCGGTGGTGGAACTCAAGGGACTGCTCATGGGTCAGGGTGGATCGGGGCAGGCGCGGACCGGGCCGGCTCAGCGGGAGGCTTCAAGGAGACGCAGCAGCGTCGGGTTCATCGCTTCCGCCCAGAGGCGGTAGCCGCGCTCGGAGAGGTGCAGCCGATCGGGCATCACCTCGGGCGACAGCGTGCCGTCGGGGTTGCTCAGCGACGCGCCGATGTCGAGGAAGTGGACGACCTCGCCGTCGGCGAAGCCGCGGATCAGCGCATTGATCTCGTTGTTGAGCGCGCGGCCGCGACCGTCGGGCTTGGGATCGCGCGGGAAGATCGCCAGCAGCAGGATCTTGCTGCCCGGTTGCCGGATGCGGATCTCGTCGATCAGGCGACGGATGCCGGCGGCGGTGGCGGTGGGGGCGTCCTGCCGGTCGCCGGTGTTGTTGGTGCCGATCATCAGCACGGTGACCTTGGGCGCGATGCCATCGATCTCGCCATGCTGCAGGCGCCACAGCACGTTCTCGGTGTGGTCGCCGCCGAAGCCCAGCGCCAGCGCGTCGTGGCGGGCGAAGTACTCGGCCCAGACGGCCTTGCCCGCGTCTTCCCAGCCCTGCGTGATGGAGTCGCCGATGAAGACGACCTCCGGGTTCCTGCCGGCCGCGCGCATGGCGCGGACCTCGGCGAGCTTCTGCTCATGGCGCGGCATCCACCAGTCCAGCGACCAGGACTGCAGCAGCGGCGACGGCGTGACCGACTCGGTGCGGTAGTCCGGGCAGACCGCGTTGGCCTGTCCGCGGCGCTTGATGCGCACGTTGGCGATCGACAGCTCGCCCCGTCCGCCGACCTCGACCGAGAACGGCAGCGTCACGCGGCTGAAGTCGTCGCCATCGCGGTGGAAGCACGACAGCGAGAACGACAGCCGCTGCCAGCCCTTGCCCTCCAGCGCGCGGCCGGGGATCAGGTGGTTGACCTTGCGTTCGCAGCCCTCGCCGCAGGCCAGCTTGAAGGAGAGGCCGCCCTGGCGCAGGTCCTTGACGTCGATGTCGAACTCCAGCGTGCCGTGCGCGAGGTAGGGCCGCAGGTCCACCGGCGGGCCGCCGGTCACCCGCAGGCTCGCGTACCAGGTGTCCTGCCAGGTCATCGTGACCGCGTCGCGCGGGCCGTCCTTGGCGCTGCGCCGGGCCGAGATCCGGGTGGTCGGGGATTCGGGCTTGGGCGCTGGCGGCGCGTCCACGCGATCCCCGGTCAGCGGCGCGCTGCGCTCGAAGTCGCCGATCGTCAGCTGGTGGCCCTTCATCGGCTGGCCGACGAAGACATTCAGCACATCGGCCGGCGCGGCGGCGCCGGCGGCGGCCGCGGCGGGCTGCCCCAGGCCGGTCAAGGTGACGGCCGCGGTGGCGGCTGCGGTGTGGAGGAGGGGGGACAGCTTCATGGGTCGGATCGGTGCATCGGGTTCATCGGAGGGGCCGGAGATCGCCGTCGAGCCGGCGTGTCTCTCCCGGGCGCAGCACGAGCGTCGTGCGGCGTTCGCCGGCACGTAGCGTCACCCGGCGGTTCGCATCGAAGCCGCCAGCCACGGCGCGCAGCGCGACCGCGGTGAGCCGGCCCTTGGACCAGGCGAGATCGACCTCGATGCCGCCGCGCGCGCGCAGTCCGCTGACGCGGCCCTCCGGCCAGGCCGCGGGCAGCGCGGGCAGCAACTGGATCTCGCCGGCATGCGACTGCAGCAGCATCTCGATCACCGCGGCGGTGTAGCCGAAGTTGCCGTCGATCTGGAACGGCGGATGGGCATCGAGCAGGTTGGAATAGGTGCCGCCGGCGTTGTTGGACTCGCTGCCGGGGCCGGCCTGCTGCGCGGCGCGCGCGCCCGGCGTGGCGAGCAGGCCGCGCAGCATCCGGTAGGCATGGTCGCCGTCGCCCAGGCGCGCCCAGAACGCCATCTTCCAGGCCATGGACCAGCCGGTCCCCGCGTCGCCGCGGGCCTGCAGCGTGCGGCGCGCCGCGGCGGCCAGGGCTGGTGTGCGCGTGGTCGAGATCTGCCGCCCCGGGAAGAGCGCGAACAGGTGCGACACATGGCGATGGGTGTCGCCCGGCGTGTCGAGCACCGGATCGCGCTTCTCCTCCAGCCACTCGAGCAGCTGGCCCCAGCTGCCGACTTTCGGGCCGGCCAGGCGGTCGCGCAGCGCGGCGACGTGATCGCGCCAGGCACGCTCGGTGCCGAGCGCATCGGCGGCGGCCACCGCGTTGTTGAACAGGTCCCACAGGATCTGCTGGTCGTAGCTGACGCCGTCCTCGACCGGACCGTGCTCCGGCGACCAGCCCATCGGCGCGACCAGCCGGCCATCGGGCAGCGGCTTGAGCTGGTCTTCCCAGAAGGCGACGACTTCCTTCATCAGCGGCAGCGTGACCTCGCGCAGGAAGCGCCGGTCGCCGCCGAAGGCGTAGCGTTCCCAGAAGTGCTGCAGGTACCAGGCATTGCCCGTCTTGTTCCAGAGGTAGCCCATGCCGCCGAAGGGATTCGACTCGGTGCGCACGGTCCAGCCGCGCACCGGCCGGCCCTGCGCGGTCAGGAAGCGTTCCTCCGGCGGGCGCGCGTCGCCGGCGAAGGCGCCGATGGGCATCGGCTCGCTGGAGGCGGCACTCGCGGCGCCCTTGCCCTGCGCCGCGTCGCGGGCCAGGGCGAGCGCTGCCGCCTCGGCCACCGCGCGCCGGTACATCGGGATCTGGCTCTGCACGAAGCCCAGGAAGGGCGTGGCCATCTCCGACAGGTTGGCCGGCTCCGCCGGCCAGTAGTTCATCTGGACATTGATGTTGGTGTGGTAGTCCGAACTCCACGGCGGCGTCAGGCTGTCGTTCCACAGGCCCTGCAGGTTGGCCGGCAGCGAGTCGCGCGAGCTCGCGATCAGCAGGTAGCGGCCGTACTGCGCATGCAGCGCCTCGAGCTCGGGATCGCCGCCCTCGGCGGTGTAGCGCCGCAGGCGTTCGCCGGTGGGCAGCGCGCGGCGATCGTCGCCGCTGCGACCGAGGTCCAGCGCGAGCCGCGCGAAGAAGCGCCGGTGGTCGGCCACATGCTGCTCCCGCAGCGTCTCCCAGGGCTGGGCGGACGCAGCGGTGACCTGCGCGGCGACACGCGGCAGCGGATCAATGCCGCTGTCGAAGGCCTTGGCAGCGTCGGGCACATAGCTGGTGCCGGCACCGAGCACGATCGTCAAGGCATCGCAGCCCTGGAAGACCAGCCGGCCGCCCTCGACGCGGAGCAGCCCGCCCTGGGCGATGAGGCGCGCCTGCGCGGCGTAGCGCATGCCGTTGGGCAGGGCGCCGGTCGAGGTCAGGCGGGAGCCCTCCTCGGTGCCGGCGCCGTGCGCGAGGACGCGCGCGCCGTGTCGGTCGGTCAATGCGAGGCTGCCGCTGTACTGGCCGCCGCGGTCCGCGCTGAGACGCAGCACGATCGCCTGCGCCGGATGGCTGGCGAGGACTTCCCGGGTGAAGCGCGTGTCGCCATGGGTGTAGCTGACGCGGTGCAGCGCGTCGCCGATGTCCAGCTCGCGCCGGTAGCCGCTGGCCTCCGGGCTCTCCGCATCGTGACCCGGCAGCGTCAGCACCAGGTCGCCGAAGGGCTGGTAGGCGCCCATGGTGCGGCCGTCGCCGACCCACAGGGTGTTTTCGTTGAACTGGATCCGGTCGCGTGCCAGGCCGCCGAACAACATCGCGCCGAGGCGACCGTTGCCGACCGGCAGCGCCTGGCGCTCCCAGCCTTCCGGCGTGTCCGGCGCGGGCGCGCGCTCGAACAGGCGCAAGTCCGAGGCCATCGCCGCCGTCGAGGCGAGCACGCCCGCGAGCGCCACCGCCACGGTCGCGGCAGCGCTCAGCAGCCGCGCGCGCAGGCGGCGAGGGGCGATGGCGCCGCAAGCGTTCATGGGGTGGTCCTCGGCCTGCCGACCACGACGCCGCGCCCGTGCGGCGCAAGGAAGACGGTGCCGTGCTCCAGCGGATCCGCGGCCATCGACAGCAGTCGGCCGTAGCGATGCAGGTCGTCGCCGATGCGCACGAAGCTCCGGCCTTCGTCGTCGCTGCGGAACAGGCCCTCGACCGGCGAGGCACCACCCACCGACGCGCGGCCCCACACATAGATCGCGTGGTAGGCGGCGCTCGCGGCCGACTTGCCCAGCGCCATCATCCAGGCCTCGGCGACCGGCTTGGCCTGCTGCATCGGCTGGTCGGCGCCGGGCAGGTGGAAGAGGCCATTGGGCAGCGCGAACCACAGGTCACGCCCGCGGCCCGGCGCGCACAGCATCTGCGCGTACTGCCCGTCGTCGAGCTGGGGCAGGCCGTTGACGGCCGGCTGGAAGTGCTCGCCGCCATCGACGCTCATGAGCACGCGTCCCTGCGCGCGATCGAGCAGGTAGAAGACGCCTTCCACCGCGCGGTCCGCGATCGGCGCCAACAGCGGACTGCGTTCCGCCGGCCAGCCCTCGCAGAGCGACCAGCTGCGCCCCTTGTCCTTGGACCACATCCCCGGCTGGCGCTCCGGCGCCCACACCAGGAAGCCGCCCTTGGCGCTGACGGCCACCAGGCCGGTCGGCGTGCGATGGCCGCGCGCGTTCTTCGCCTCGCGCGGCGACGGACCGAAGGGCCGCCAGCTCACGCCGCCGTCGACCGAGACATAGCCGCCGGTCGGCGCGTGGTCCGAGGTGCGCGCCAGCACGCGCGGCTCGAGCTGGGCCGCGTCGACGGAACGGTTGGTCTCGTTACTCGGCGCGAACAGGCCGGCCGACGGGTTCTTGCCGAGGTCGTCCCAGGCCGCCCCGGACACGTCGCCCATCGCCGCCAGCAGCGTGGCGCCGCCGGACGGGCTCTTGATCTCCAGCGTCGCGGTCTCCTCGAGGTTCTCGACCTCGAAGCGCCACGCCACCGTACCGGCCGGCGAGCGCGTCGCCGCCGCCAGCGAGTCGGTCATCCACACGCCGTAGCCGGTGCCGTAGACCGCCCGGCTGCCGTCCTTGGGATCGAGCTTCACGTCGGCGATCCAGTGCCCCATCGGATCAGGGCGGCGCGTCGCGCCCTTGTAGTTGGCGAGCCAGGGGCGGGACTCGATGTCGTGCTTCGAGCGCGCGCCGATCGCGGTCCAGCTCTTGCCGCCGTCCTCGCTGAGGAAGAGGTCGTCGCCGTCGCGCCAGCGCTCGATCGTCGACACGATCAGGCGACCGGGACGCTGCCGATCGACGTCGAGCCCCGAGTAGCCGAAGCCCGCCGGTCCTTCGGCGGGCTTGACCGGCGTGATCTCGGTCCACAGGGCCTTGCCGCCGCGCAACTCGCGCTTCCAGACGCCACCGCGCAGCGCGTAGCTCGGATTGACCGCCTGGGGCGCGTCGCTGGCGGCGAAGCTGACGTAAAGCACGCCGTCCGGCCCGATGGCCGCGCGCTGCGGCGCCATGGCCGGCGTGCCCGGCTCGCGGGCGAAGCTGCGGCCACCGTCCTCGGAGACATACAGCCCGGGCTGGTCGTGGCTGCCCGCGTAGATCCGCGAGGCCGCCTTGCCGGCCGCGCCGCTCGCCGGATCGACCAGCACCAGCGACACATGCCGGGCCGGGAGGCCGAGCGGCTGGAAGCTGCGACCCCGGTCGGTGCTCTTGAGCAGGCCGTCCTGCGAGCTGCCGAGATAGAGCACCTCGCCGACCCAGGGATCGACCTGCAGGCGCTCGCCGCTGCCGCGGCCGGGAGAATTGCCGCCGATCTTCAGACCCAGTTCGTGTTTGGCCCAGGTGCGGCCGCGGTCGCTCGACGCCAGCAGCGCGCCGTCGCGCACGTCCTTGCTGAGGTAAAGGCCGCAGGCGAGGTAGACCCGGTCCGCATCGTTCGGATCCACGGCCACGCTCAGCACGCCCATCAGGTCGGCGTCGGCCTTGTCGAGGTGATCCAGCAGCGGCCACCAGCGACGCGCCTTTGGATCGAAGCGGTAGGCGCCGCCGATGTCGGTGCGGCAGTACAGCAGCCCGGCCTCGCGCGGATGGAAGACGAAGCCATCGACGAAGCCGCCGCCACCGAAGGGCACGCTGCGCCAGTCATAGGGCACGACGGAAGCGTCGGTCGCGGCCATGGCCGCGGGGAGCACGCCCGGCAAGGCGCTGCCGGCGGCAGCCAGGCCGGCGGTGCGGGCGATGAAATGACGGCGTTGCATGCGGGGCGCTCCGTGCGGATCAGTAGCGGCCGAGTTTGACGCGCAGCACCGTGGGCGTCGCCGGCAGGTTGAGGCCCCAGTCGACCTGGTCGCCGTTCCAGTTGCGCGTGGTGGTCCAGCGGCCGTCCGGGCCGAAGCGGCCTTCCTGCGCGTGGATCAGCATCGTGCCCAGCCCCTTGAAGGAGGCGTCGCCCTCGAAGCGCACACGGGCGCGCTGGCCGGTCACGATGAATTCGTCGTCGCCGATCTGCGCGATGGCGACACCACCGGAAGGCTTCGCGGCCGATGGCGGCGCGTCGTCCTTCAGGTGCGGCCAGCTGCGCTCGCCGAACTGCCATTCGCCGAAGCTGACCTTGGCGGTCCAGCCCTTCAGCGCGACGGTCTGGGGTTGCCGGTCGTCGCCTTCGGCCACGCCGCGGGTGCGTCCTTCCAGCGCCCACTGGGCCCACTGCGAGGCCATCGGCGCGAAGCTGCCGTAGACCGCGGCGATCGGCGCGGTCATGCGCCGGTCGGTGTGGGGCGAGCCGAGCGGGTAGTTGCTGTAGTCGGCATAGTCGACGCCGAAGGGCGCGACACCGAGGGCGCCGCGGCCCAGGATCGCGTAGTGGTAGCGGGCGTAGGTCTCGGCGTTGCCGATCTCCGGCACCCACAGCGCGTTGTCGCGCCGCTGGAACTGGCCGAGCACCGCCTCGACCTTGGCCGATTCGGGCATGTAGATGTCGGGGCCGACGATGTCGATCTTCGGCGCGGCGGCCTTGTAGATGCCGATCACGTCGTAGGTGGGGCCACCGCTGGCGAAGTCCGACTTCCACGGCGCCATCGGCGCGAGCGGGTCGCGCAGCGCGTTGTTGACGAACATCGGCAGGTCGTAGACCTGGCGGCCGGCCGCGGCGATCTCGCCGATGTAGCGCGCGATCGCCCAGCTGTGGAAGTACTGCTCGGCGTAGTCGCCATAGACGGCGGACCAGGAGCCCCTGGCCTTGCCGGCCGCGCCGCTGGCGGCGACGGGCTTCTGCAGTCGCAGCACCTCGGCGGGCACGTCGGCGGCGAAGGCGCGATTGGCGGCGGCGCCGTGGTCGCGCACCAGGCCGTAGGTGCCGACCTCGTTCTGCACCTGCACCATGATCACGGTGCGCTGCGCCTCGTCCACCTGCTTCAGATGGGTCATCAGCGCGACGAAGGCGCGCTTGTCCGCCGCCAGCGTCTCGGCGCCGAACGGGGACAGGCAGTAGTTGGGCTTGCCCTGCGCATCGAGCATGCGCGGGAAGCGGGTGTTGTTCAGCTTGACCCAGGCCGGCGCGTACTGCGGGCTGGTGTTCTTCCAGGTCGCGAACCACAGCAGCGCGACCCGCACGCCGCGCTCGCGCGCCTGGGTGAGCAGCGCGTCCACGAAGGAGAAATCGAAACGGCCTTCGACCGGCTCGACCTGCTCCCAGGCCACCGGCACGACGACGGTGTTGGCCTTGGCATCGGCCACCGCCGGCCACACCTGCTGGAGCGCCTCGACCGAGTTGCTCGAGTTGTGCACCTGCGCGCCCAGCACCAGGAAGGGCTTGCCGTCGACCAGCAGCGCATGACGGCCCTCGCCTTCGACCAGCCGCGGCAGCTCCGCCGCGGTGGCTGTGCCGGCGAGGGCGGCGGTCAGGACCGCGAGCGTCGCCAACACGGCGGCGCGGATGCGGTGGGCGGGGCGGGAGCGGGGCGTCATCCGGGACAGTCCTTTCCTTGACGTCCCCGGCCGGGCGCGCGGGCGCCGCAGCCGGGGCAGAGGGGACGAGGCGTCAGTGCCTCAGAAGCTCATCCGGGCGGTGAGCGTGTAGCGGCGACCGGTGTCGAACCAGGCGCGGCCCATCGTGCCGATGTGCTGCTGCATCAGCTGCTTGTAGGTCGCGTTGGTCAGGTTCTGCGCCTCGAGACCGAAGGTCACGTGGTCGTTGAACTTGTAGTACACGCCCGCATCCAGCTGACCGTAGGAGTCGGCCCACACCGGCAGGCCCCAGGCCACGTTGCGCTGGCCGTTGGTCGGGCTTTGCGGGTTGGTGTCGGTGCCGTCGCCGCCCTGGGTGCCATTGACGTTGACCGCCTGCAGGTACTTCGAGCGCCAGCTGTAGGCCAGGCGCGCGGAGATGTCGCCGCGGTCGTACAGCAGCGCCAGGTTGTAGGCGTTCTTCGACAGGTTCTGCAGCGGCAGGTTGCCGAAGGTGCGGCCGTCGGTGTCGCAACCGTTCAGGTTGAGGTTCAGGTTGGCCGCCGTGTTGCCGCCCGAGCAGTACGCGCTGTTCACCGGCTGGTACAGCGTGGTCTTGCTGTCCACGTAGGTGTAGTTGGCCTGGATGCCGAAGCCCGACAGCCAGCCCGGCAACTGGTCGAAGTAGGTCTGGAAGGCGAGCTCGAAGCCGGTCGCGCGGCCGCGGGCGCCGTTGATCGGACCGGTGACGGTGAAGTCCTGCAGCTGGCCCGACGCGTCGGGGATCTGCTTCAGGTAGGTCTGGTTGATGATGATGTCGCTCAGCCGCTTGTGGAACGCGGCGAAGGTCAGCGAGCCGGTGCGGCTGAAGTACCACTCGGCCGTCGCGTCTCCCTGCGTCGACTTGATCGGCTTGAGCATCGGGTTGCCCGAGGCCGTGCCGGTCTGCGTCACGTTGCTCACCACCGTCTGGCCGTTCGTCGTCGTCGAGGTGAAGTCCTGCGACATCGTCGTGTAGGCCTGCAGCTGGCTGAAGTCGGGGCGCGAGATGCCCTTGCCCAGCGCGAAGCGGAACTGCAGCTTCTCGCTGGCCTTCATCCGCAGGTTCAGGCTGGGCAGCGCATTGGTGTAGGTGTTGTTGAAGGTGCCCGCTTCCGAGAAGCTGGGGATCACCGGCACCGGCACGCCGGTCGCGCCGTCCGGCACCTGCTTGCTGGTGAACACGGTGTAGCCGCTGGCGCGCGACTGGGTGCGCACCAGGCGCAGGCCGATGTTGCCGTCCACCGGGAAGCGCCAGTCGTCCATCGCGAAGCGCAGCTGCGCGAAGGCGGCCTGGGTCTTCTCATGCTGGTCGTTGGTGCCCGACGGATCGGTGCCGAAGGAGGCCGGCGCCCACGGCGTGCAGGAGGAGGTGTCGCCGCCGTGCTGCTCGGCGCACAGGATGTCGTGGTACTTGTGCAGCGCGGCGTAGCTGTCCGGATAGCCCGAGGTGGTGCCCACCGTCGGGAAGATCAGCGACGGCACCGAGGCCTTGCCGCTGAAGAAGTTCTTGAAGTTGTGGACGTAGGTGTCGCCGCTGAAGCGCGGATCGTTCAGGAAGGCCAGGTGGTTGATGTCCCAGCCGATCTGCCACGGCTGCGAGATCGGCGACCAGTTGTAGCCCGGCACCGTGTTGGTGGTGGTCGCGTCGCGCTCGGTGAAGCGCACGCCGAAGCGCAGGTCCTGGAGGATGCCCTCGTTGAACTTGTACTTGGCGTCGCCCTTCCAGGCCTTCTCGGTGGCCTTGGACTTGTCCTTGTGCTCCATCGTGAAGGCCCAGTAGTAGTTGGCCGGATCGAGCAGCGCCGCGCGTTGCGCGTCGTTGAAGATCAGTTGCGGCCGACCGCTGCGCAGGTCGATGGTTTCCTCCGGCATCTGCACGCCGGTGGCGACGGTGGAGTCGAAGCTGTCGGTGGTCGCGCGGATGTACTGCAGGTCCGACGAGAAGGACCACTGCTCATTGGCGCGCCAGTTCAGCTTCCAGGCCAGGTCCTGGGTCTCGGAGTTGCGGTAGGCGCTGCGGGTGTCGGCGCCGAAGTTGATGCCGGAGCCGTCGTTGTTGGTCAGCGTGCCGTAGAGCAGCTGGCCGTTCTTGCCGAACTCGCCATTGGCGACCTGCAGCTTGTAGGGGTCGGACTGCGCAAAGATCGCGCGCTCGTCCCATTGCATCTTGTACTTGCTGCGGAAGTAGGTGAGGCTGGAGTCGACGTCGTCCTTCTTCCACTGCAGCGCGCCATAGAGGCCCTGGCGCTTGCGGTCGAATTCCAGCGTGCGCCACTGCGAGCCCTTGGGGATCCACAGCGTGGTGGCGGGGTCCTGGCCGGCCACCGCGTCGGTGCGCGGGTAGTAGGGCTCGACCTGGAAGGCGTCGGTGCGGGTGCCGCTGCGCGAGCTGGCGATGTTGATCAGCGCGCCGAACTCGCCCAGGTCGGTCTTCCAGCGGTTGCTCACCATGCCGGAGACGCTGGGCGAGGATTTCTCCTTCAGGTCCGAGTACGTGGTCTGCAGCGACAACGCTGTCTTGAGGCCGTCGAAATCGAACGGCATGGCGGTACGCAAGTTCACCAGGCCGCCGATCGAGCCTTCGATCTGCTCGGCGGAGGGGTTCTTGTAGACGTCGACCGCGGCCATCAGCTCGGGCGGGACGTCCTCGAAGTTGAGCGAGCGGCCGCCGTTGGCGGAGAACGAATCGCGGCCGTTCATCTCGGAGCGGACATAGGTCAGGCCGCGGATGCTGATGCCGGAGCCTTCGACCGAGAAGTGCTCCGGGTCGCCCTTGGCCATGGTGCGGTCCATGGTGACGCCGACGATGCGCTGCAGCACCTCGGTCACCGAGCGGTCGGGCAACTTGCCGATGTCGTCCGCGACGATGGAGTCGACGATCTCGTCGGAGTTCTGCTTGATCTTCTGGGCCGAACTCAGCGCGGCGCGCTTGCCCGAGACCACGACGGTCTCGATCTGGGCCTCGGGCTTGGGTTCAGGCTTGGGGGCGGGCGCGGGCGCCGTCTGGGCGAAGGCGATGCCGGCGGCCAGGCCACCGAGGAGGACGGCCGCCTGCGCGGCGGCGACGGATACGGCGGTCCGTTGGCGATTGCTCATGATGTCTCCAGTCGTTAGGTGCGGGTCCGCTCTGACGGCGTGACCTCGGGCGGGGAGGGAACTGCTCGGGCTCGGGAACGGGTAGGACGGTCGGGATCGGGTCGGGATCGGGATCCGCGGGGACCGCTGGACGATGCGGTCCGCCGCGGGCCGGCGCTCAGCCGGCGAAGCGGTTGACGAGGTTCTCCAGGTACTCCTGCCGGCCGGATCGCGGCGCGACATCGGTGTTGCGGGCCAGCACCCGATCGGCGAGCTGGTCCAGAGACACGCGGCCGTCGAGGATCTCGCGGGCCGCCGGCGTGTCCCAGCCGGCATAGCGCTGCGAGACATGGGCGGCCAGGCGGCCGTCGACGATCATCTGTTCGGCCACCAGCAGCGCGCGGGCGCAGACGTCCATGCCGCCGATGTGACCGTGGAAGAGGTCCTCGGCGTCGATCGACTGGCGGCGCACCTTGGCGTCGAAGTTGAAGCCGCCGCTGCCCAGGCCGCCGGCCTGCAGGATGTGATAGATCGCCAGCGCCAGTTCGGGCACGTTGTTGGGGAACTGGTCGGTGTCCCAGCCCAGTTGCGGGTCGCCGCGGTTCATGTCGATGCTGCCGAGGATGCCCAGCGCGGCCGCGGTGGCGATCTCGTGCTCGAAGCTGTGGCCCGACAGCGTCGCGTGGTTGGCCTCGATGTTGACCTTGACCTCCTTCTCCAGGCCGTAGCGGGTCAGGAAGCCGTAGACGGTGGCGCTGTCGAAGTCGTACTGGTGCTTGGACGGCTCGCGCGGCTTGGGCTCGAGCAGGATGGTGCCCTTGAAGCCCTTGCGGTGCTTGTACTCGACGACCATGTTGAGGAAGCGGCCCATCTGGTCGAGTTCGCGGCCCATGTCGGTGTTGAGCAGGGTCTCGTAGCCTTCGCGGCCGCCCCACAGCACGTAGTTCTCTCCACCCAGGCGCATCGTCGCGTCCATCGCGTCGCGCACCTGCAGCGCGGCCAGGCCGAAGAGCTCCGGATCCGGATTGGTGGCGGCGCCGGCCATGAAGCGGCGATGGCTGAACAGGTTGGCGGTGCCCCACAGCAGCTTCATGCCGGTGCGCTGCTGGTGCTCGCCCAGCACGTCGACCAGGCGCAGCAGGTTCTCGTGGCTCTCCTTGGGCGTGGCGCCCTCGGGCGCGACATCGCGGTCGTGGAAGCAGTAGTAGGGCGCGCCGAGCTTCTCGAAGAACTCGAAGGCGGTGTCGGCCTTCTGGCGGGCCAGCTCCATCGGCGAGCCGCCCTGGAACCAGGGGCGCTCGAAGGTGCCGCCGCCGAACGGATCCAGGCCGTTCCAGCAGAAGCTGTGCCAGTAGCAGACCGCGAAGCGCAGGTGCTCGGCCATGGTCTTGCCCAGGACGACGCGGTCCTTGTCGTAGTGGCGGAAGGCCAGCGCCTCGTCGGTGGCGGGGCCTTGGTAGCGGATCGGCGCGATGTGCGAGAAGTAGCTGGTCATGACGGACTGCGTTGCGAGGTGTGGCGAGACCGCGGCCTGGCCGTCAGGGCCGGGCATGCGGGTGGGGTCGGAGGTTCAGGGCCGGATCGACGGCAGCGCGCGCAGGGGCGCATACAGCGAGCGGAAGACGGCGAGCCGTCGGGCGAGCAGGTCCTGCCGCTGGGGCGAGGGCGTGCAGCGGTCGGTGATCGGGGGCGGGGGGCAGGATTCGTCGACGCCGGCGCCGGTGGCCATGCGGCCCAGGCGCGCGGCGCCGAGGGCGCCGCCGGCATCGGCGTCGGCATGGCGGACGATCTCGACGCCGAGCGCGTCGGCCATCAGCTGGGCCCAGAAGCGGCTGCGCGCCCCGCCGCCGACGATCGAGAGCCGCGTCACGTCGGTCCCCGCCGCACGCAGCGCCGCCAGGCCGTCGGCCATGCCGAAGGCCACGCCCTCGAGCACCGCGTAGCCGGCATGCGCGCGTCGCGTCTCATGCGTCAGGCCGTGGAAGGCGCCGGTCGCGAACGGGTCGTTGTGGGGCGTGCGCTCGCCCGCCAGGTAGGGCAGGAAGACCGGTGCGGCGGCGAGCTCGTCGGCGCCGAGCGCCTCGATCTCCTCGAGCAGCGCCGCTTCGGTCGTGCCGCTGAGCTGGCAGAACCAGCGCAGCGCGCTGGCGGCCGTCAGCATCACGCTCATCTGGTGCCAGCGCTGCGGCAGCGCATGGCAGAAGGCGTGCACCGCGGAGGCGGGATTCGGACGGAAGCGGTCGTTGACGACGAACAGCACGCCCGAGGTGCCCATCGACACGAAGCCGCTGCCCGGCGCGGTGGCGCCGATGCCGATCGCGCTGGCCGCGTTGTCGCCGGCGCCGCCCGCCACGACCACGTCGCGGCCGACGCCCCAGGCATCGGCCAGCTCGGCGCGCAGCACGCCGGAGGGCGCGTTGCTCTCGACCAGCCGCGGCATGTGCGCGCGCGTCAGGCCGGTGGCCGCGAGCAGTTCATCCGACCAGTCGCGTCGCGCCACGTCCAGCCACAGCGTGCCGGCGGCGTCGGACGGATCGCTGACCTTGTCGCCGGTGAGCAGCAGCCGCAGGTAGTCCTTGGGCAGCAGCACGCTGCGGACACGGTCGAAGAGCTCCGGCTCGTGCTTGCGCACCCACAGCAGCTTGGGCGCGGTGAAGCCGGGCATCGCGAGGTTGCCGGCGATCGCATGCAGGCGCGGTGCGGCGGCGGTGAGTTCGTCGCATTCGGCGTGGCTGCGGCCGTCGTTCCAGAGGATGGCCGGGCGCAGCACGCGGTCCTGGCCGTCGAGCAGCACGGCACCGTGCATCTGGCCCGACAGGCCGATGCCACGCAGCCGTGCGAAGGCGTCCGGCGCGGTGCCGCGCAGTTGCTCGACTGCGCGGGTGGTGGCGGTGGACCAGTCGGCCGGATCCTGCTCCGACCACAGCGGCGCGGGCCGCGACACGGTCAGCGGCGCGGCCGCGCGACCCACCACGGCGCCGCTGCCGTCGATCAGCAGCAGCTTGACCTCGGAGGTGCCGAGGTCGATGCCGAGGAAGGTGTCGTCGCGGCTCACAGCGCGGCTTCCTGGTCCTGGCCTTCGCCGTCGGCGGACGCTGCGGCGTTGGCGCGCGCGGCGCCGGTCATCGGCAGCTGCGGGCGGGTAACGCGATGACGGGCCAGGGCCGCAGCGCCGGCGGCCACCGCGTCGGCGCCGAAGCGCGAGGTGCGGACCGGCGTCGGCGACAGGCCGGCGGCGGAGGCGTAATCGTTGAGCGTGGTCAGCGCCGGATCGAGGAAGGCATCGCCCAGCTCGACCACGCTGCCGCCGAGCACGATGCAGGCCGGGTCGTAGGCGGTCGCCAGGTTCTGGAGCAGCACGCCCAGGTAGCGCCCGGCCGACTCGACCGCCTTGGCGGTCTTGCGGTCGCCCTCGACCAGGCGGCCGCGGATGTCGGGCAGCGAGTGGGGGCCGAGTTCGGCAGCTTCGTCGGGACGCAGCATCGCGCGCATGCCGATCAGCGCCTCGGCGCAGCCGCGCCGGCCGCAGGAACAGAGCGGGCCGTCGATCTGCAGGATCATGTGGCCGATCTCGCCGGCAAAGCCGCGCGCGCCGGTCAGGAGCCGGTCGCCGACGATCACGCCGGCGCCCACGCCCTGGTTGATCGACAGGTACAGCAGCGGATCGGCGGGCGAGCCGGCATTGAATTCCATCTCGCCGAGCGCGGCGACGTCGGCTTCGTTCTGCAGGTAGAGCGGGATGCCGGCCAGCGGGCCGCCATCGAGCTTCTCGCCCAGCAACTGGCCGACCGCCACGTCGTGCCAGCCGAGGTTGGGCGCGAAATTCAGCACGCCGCGCGCCTCGTCGACGCCGCCGGGCAGGCCGACGCCGATGCCGATGATGCGCTGCGACGGATCGAGTTGAGCGCGCACCTTCAGCAGCACCGTCGCCAGCACGCCGAGGCAGGCCTTGGCGCTGCGGCTCGCGCCGTAGGCGGACACCGCGCGGGCGCGCACCTCGCCGGTCAGCGTGGTGGCGACGACGCGCACGCCGTCGATGCCGACCTCCGCGCCGAGCATCAGCAGCCGATCCGGGCTGATGAACAGCGGGGTGGGGCGGCGACCGAGATCACCGGTGGCGACGACGCTGCTCTCCATCAGCCAGCCCTCGGCGATCAACTCGCGCACCAGGCTGGTGATGGTGGACTTGGTCAGGCCGACCTCGGTGGCGAGGTCGGCGCGGGACAGGCCGGGATGCACGCACAGGTGGCGGACCAGGGCCATCCGGTTGATGGACTTCAACAGCTGTTGGCCACCGCTGGCGTCGGGTTGCATGCGCGTCGTCTCCTTGTCTGTCTTGTAGAGGTCCACGCGCGTGGCGTGTCCATGACACTGATATTAGTTGGGGCGCCGAACGAATAAAGAGCAGGAAAACACCTAGGGCCTGCCGACATCGATGCGGCGGTGCCGCATCGCCTCAGCGTGGTGGCGCCCCCAGGGCCGCCGCCACGTAGACCAGCGGCGCGTTCCAGTTGATCGCCACCTCGTTGCTGGCGTAGCTGCAGAAATGGTCGAGGTAGGACAGCGCGGGCAGCGACGAGGGATACGGCACCGGGCAGCCCTTGAGGTCCTGCTGGCCGGCATTGGCGCCGCCGACGACGAAGCCGGGCACCGGCGCGACCACGCCGTCGGCCTCCGAGGGCCGGTGGTGCGGATGCATCGGCGAGCGGGTGCCGAAGCCGGTCACCATCGACATGCCGAGCGGATTGCGGCCCATCACATAGTCGAGCAAGCCTTGCGCCGTCTGGCGGTAGGTGCCCGGCTGGCCGCCGGGCCGGGGCGCGTCGAGCCGGTCCGCCTGCAGCAGCACCATGGCCTGGTTCAGCACATTCGAGTTGCTGCCCCAGTTGAAGTCCTTCTCGTCGAGCGCCACGCCCCAGGCCGAGGTCTTGCCTTTCGCGACCAGCGCGTCGGCCAGGTCGCGGATGCGGCGCTCGATCAGCGCGCGGTCCGCGGCGGCGCCCAGCCGGTCGCGGTGCGCCGCGAGCGACATCCATGCCAGCCCACGCACGTCGCCCCAGGAGGGCACCGTCATCGTGGTCTTGGTGGGCTTCATCGCGGCGTAGAAGGCGTCCTCGCCGGTGGTGATGTAGAGCTCGGCGGCGGCCCAGGCGAACTCGTCGTCCAGCGTCGGATCGCCGTAGTCGCCGGTGTGGATGTCCGGCGGCTGGCGGTAGATCACATCGGGATGCGCCTGGGCCCAGTCCCAGGCCGAGCGCGCGGCGGCGAGCATGCGCGCGGACAGGCCCGGGCGCTCCTTCTCGAAGTCCTTGAACACGCGGCTGCCGACGGCCATCACCGCGGCGAAGTCCAGCGTTGCGGCGGTGGTCTTCTGCACCACGACGCGATCGCCCGACTTCGTGGCCACATCCGGCATCACGACGCCGTCGAAGCTCGGGTTGGTCAGCTTGTGATAGACGCCGCCATCGTCCGGATCCTGCATGGTCAACATCCAGTCGAGGTTCCAGAGCGCCTCGTTGAGCACGTCCGGCAGGCCGTTGCCGCTTTCCGGCAGGCCTACCTTCAGCGCCCGCATCCGATCGGGCATCTGCTCGTAGGCGGCCAGCAGCGTGTAGACGGTGATGCCGGAGTTGACGATGTACTTGTTGTAGTCGCCGGCGTCGTACCAGCCCTTGGGACTGCTGATGATGTCCCCCGCCTTGCGCTTCGGTCCCGCGGCCGAGGCGTGGATCAGGACCCGGGTGTCAGGATGGCCGGCGGGGCGGGCGAAGGGGCCGGCGAGGTCCGGGGTCAGCGCGATGCCGGCCCGGTTGAAATAGAAGGCGCGGATCGCGCCGGCGGCCAGGGCATCGTAGGCGCCGGGGCCGATGGTGAACGGATCCGAGTCGGGCAGGCCCGCGACCCGCAGCCGGTAGCTGCCGGGCCGGGTCACCGGGCTGAAGTCGGCGACCCGGACCTTGCTGCGCGACGGCGCCCACAGCGCGGCGGCACCGAGGGTGCCGGTCCATGCGGCCTGGCCGCTGTCGGCGTCGATCAGCTGGAACCGCGTGGCCGCGCCGGCGGGGACCGTGGCCCGCTTGGTCGCGGCCGGCAGGTAGCCGACCTGGTTCACCTGGATGCGCGGCGCGGCGGCCGCGGCCTTCGAGTCCGCCCGGGCGGGCGTTGTCGTGGCGGCGCCCGCCTGCGCATAGGCGGCGGTGGCGCCCAGGCCGACGATCGCCAGGCCCGTCAGCATGGCCAGGGTCCGGGTGCGCATCACTTCGCCTTCCAGTCCAGCGATTGGCCGGTCTGGACCGGGCTGCGCTCGCCGTCGACCTCGATCGCCCAGTCGTGCAGCGCGCCCTCGACGACACGGACGCGGTAGCTGTCGCCGTCGCGGGTCACCGTGCCACGGGCCGCGATCGTGCCGTCCACCGCGGCGACGACGAAGGGCGCGGTCGCGCCGCTGTCCAGCGCGAAGACCCGCAGCATCACGCCGCGCGCGTAGTCGTAGTCGGGGCGCTCGGTCTCCTGGCCCCAGGGCAGCACCGTGTTGGGCGCGACGTAGAGCGGCAGGCTCATGAAGTCGTGCGTCTCGCGGCGCCAGCGGCCGCCTTCGACGACCTCGCCGCTGAGCAGATGGGTCCAGCGACCGGCCGGCAGATAGACGTCGACCTCGCCGCTGTCGGTGAACACCGGCGCCACCAGCAGCGCGTCGCCCAGGTGGAACTGGCGGTCCAGCGTGGCACAAGCCGGATCGTCCGGGAACTCGAGCACCGGCGCGCGCATCGTCGGCACGCCGGTCTCGGTGGCGGCGATCGCGGTCGCGTAGAGATACGGCATCAGCTGGTGCTTCAGCCGGGTGAAGCGCTGCAGCACCACGCAGCTTTCCTCGTCGACCAGCCAGGGCACGCGATAGAAGCTGCTGCCGTGCAAGCGGCTGTGCGAGGACAGCAGGCCGAACTGGATCCAGCGCTTGTAGACGGCTGGCGGCGGGTTGCCCTCGAAGCCGCCGATGTCATGGCTCCAGAACGCGAAGCCGCAGGACGTCAACGACAGGCCGCCGCGCAGGCTCTCGGCCATCGATTCGAAGTTGGACCAGCAGTCGCCACCCCAGTGCACCGGGAAGCGCTGGCCCGAGGCATAGGTCGAGCGCGCGAAGACGACCGCGTCGCTGCCCTGGACCTCCTGCAGCAGCTCGAAGACCGCCTGGTTGTACTGCAACGCATAGAGGTTGTGCATCTCGACCGGATCGGAGCCGTCGAAGTACACGACGTCCTTGTCGGGGATGCGTTCGCCGAAGTCGGTCTTGAAGCAGTCCACGCCCATCGCCAGCAGCCGGCGCAGGTGGCCCTGGTACCAGGCCTTGGCGGCGGGGTTGGTGAAGTCGACGATGGCCATGCCGGGTTGCCAGAGGTCGGTCTGCCAGGTCAGGCCGTTGCTGCGCTTGATGAAGTAGCCCTCGCGCACGCCCTCGGCGAAGAGCGGCGAACGCTGCGCGACGTAGGGGTTGATCCAGAGGCTGATCTTCAGGCCCTTGCCGCGCAGGCGCGCCAGCATGCCCTCGGGATCGGGGAAGCCGCGGCGGTCCCATTCGAAGTCGCACCACTGGAACTCGCGCATCCAGAAGCAGTCGAAGTGGAAGACGCTCAGCGGCAGCTCGCGGCGCGCCATCTCGTCGATGAAGTGGGTGGCGGTGGCCTCGTCGTACTGGGTGGTGAACGAGGTCGTCATCCACAGGCCGAAGGTCCAGGCGGGCGGCAGCGGCGCGCGGCCGGTCAGTTCGGTCAGGCGCGCGACGGCGGCCTTGGGCGTCGGGCCGGCGACGACGCAGTAGTCCAGCGTCTCGCCCTCGCGGCTGAACTGCACGCGGGAGGTCTTCTCCGAGGCCACTTCGAAGGACACGGGGCCGGCCTCGTTGACCAGCACGCCGTAGCCGCGGCTGCTCAGGTAGAAGGGCACGCTCTTGTAGGCCTGCTCGCAGGCGGTGCCGCCGTCCTTGTTGGTGTTCTCGACGGTCTGGCCGTTCTTGATCCAGGGCGTGAAGCGTTCGCCCAGGCCATAGACGTATTCGCCGACGGCCAGGGTCAGCTGCTCATGGACGTAGTTGGCCTTGCCGGCCCATTGCAGGTAGCCGAGCGAGCGCCAATCGCTGCGCGTCAGCACCTTGTCGCCCTCGCGGAAGGTCAGGCTGTAGCCCTCGCCCTTCTTCACGTCGACCGACAGCGGACCGGAGCTGACGGTCACCAGCTTGTCGGTCTCGCTGACCTGCAGGCGCTGGGCCTGGGCGCCGACCATGGGCACGTGCAGCCGCGGCGGCTGCGAGGCGCTGAAGTGCTCCACGCTGACGCGGATCACGCCGGGCAGCGGCGAGCGCAGCGTCACGGTCAGCGTCGGTCCCTGGAGGGTGTCGCCGCGGTGCTTGATGGGGCGGGTGGTGAGCAGCAGCACGACGCGGTCGTCGTGGACATCCACGGCATAGGTCTCGGTCGCGTAATGGGCCGAGACGCCAGGTTGCAGCAGCCATTGCCCGTCGGTGAACTTCATGGGGATCCTTCTTGTCGTCCTGTCGGTGACTCGTCATGGCGGCCGCGGGCCGCCATCGTGTCCTGGTTCGAGCGGCGCCGCAGCGGCGTCGCTCCCTGGTTTCATCGCGCGGCCGGTTCCAGCGTCATCAGCACCACGTCGTGCGATCGCATCGGCACCGTCTCGCGATGGCGGCCGTCGCGGCCGACGCGCACGGTCCGCTCGCGCTCCGGCTTGTCGGTCGTCAGCGCCTGCAGTTTCGCCAACTGGTCGGCGGACAGGTTGACCGGCTTGCCGAGCTTCAGCCAGGCGGTGTACGCGTCGTTGGCCTCGAAGCCGGTGCGGTACTGGCGCAGCGTGTAGACGCCCGGCGTCAGGCCCTGCCAGCGGACCGTCGCCGGCGCGAGCTTCGTGGCCGGGCGCACCTCGCCGAAGTAGGGGCGGTTGCTGGTCGGCTGGTCCGGCAGCCGCCAGTCCCAGACCAGCGTGCCGACCTTGCCGCCGTCGACCGCCGCGAGGGCGCTGGTGTCCTTCAACGGCAGCTCGCGGCCGGTCAGCTGCTTCAGGTACTTGTAGGCGAAGAACGAGGGCTTGCGCACGCCTTCGCGCGTCAGCAGGCCGAAGCCGCCATGGAACGGCGCCGGCGGCGGGCCCGCCTCCTCGAACAGGTCGCTGTAGGTCCAGTAGCTCATCGCCTGCGCATAGCCGCGGGTCAGGCGCAGCTTCTCCAGGATGTAGGGCGCGCTGAGGTAGGCGTCGTGGACAGGGTCGCGGGGGTTGTAGCTGGCGCTCCACTCGGTGATGTAGAGCGGCAGGCCGGGGAAGGGCGAAGCCTCGATCTCGCCGCGCACCCGCTTGACGTCGCCGATGATCGTGTCCGGCGAGCGCGACAGCTTGTTGTCGTCCTGGCCGAACTCATCGAGGAAGCCGCCATCGACACCGTAGGTGTGGGTGGTGACGAAGTCGACCGGGACGTTCTTTTCCTTGCAGAAGGCCAGGAAGGGCACGACCCAGGCGGCGCCGGCGGTCGACGGGCCGCCGACCTTCAGTTGGGGATCGACGGCCTTCAGCGCCCGGGCGCTGCGGGCGTAGAGCTCGAAGTAGGCGGCCTGGTCGGCGCGTTCCCAGAAGCCGGCGAGGTTGGGTTCGTTCCAGACCTCGAAGGGCCACTGGCGCACTTCCTCGGCGCCGTAACGGGCGATCAGGTGGCGGGCGAAGGCGTCGACCAGCGCGGTCCACGGCTCGGCCTGCGGATGCGAGGTGTTGCCCTTCCAGTAGAAGATCGTCAGCGGCGAGGTGGCCATCGCCTCCGGCGTGAAGCCGAGTTCGACGAAGGGCTTGATGCCCTTGGCCAGCAGCGCGTCGTAGAGCGTGTCGATGCGGCTGAAGTCGAAGCGCAGGCCGCCGTCGGCGTCCTTGGTCACGGTCTTCAGCGCGTCGTGGAAGATCGCGTGGAAGCGGATGGTGCGGAAGCCGAGCTCGTCGACGGCGGTCTTCAGCTGGGCCTGGCTGTCGTCGCGGATGAGGGTGCCGGGGAAGTCGGCGCCGACGGCGTAGTCGAAGCTGCGGTCCACCGGCCCGGCGGCCTGGCGCAGGTCGACGTCGATCGTGCGGCCGGGCTGGGCGGCCGGTCCGGCGCTCCAGGCGGCCATCGGGGCCAGGGCGAGCGTCAGCGCAGCCATCTTGCGTCTCGAGAGAGTGAGCGACATGGGTTTGGAAGTCCGGATGAAGGGTCAGGCGGGAAGCCCGCGGTAGCGGAAGCGGCGGAAGCGCACTTCGCCCTGGCCGGCGCTGAACAGCGCCAGCTTCAGGCTGAGGAAGCCGCCGAAGACGTTGTGATGGAAGCCGGAGACCTCCATCTGCCAGGGGTGTTGCGTCCAGTCCTTGCCGTCGGGCGAGGTGTGGAAGGTGACGACGTTCTCGCGGTTGGTGAGCCGCAGATGCAGCAGGCGCGGCCCGGAGGTCGCTGGCAGCTTCTGCCGCATCCAGCCGATCTCCTGGCCGTAGTTGTAGGTGAGCATCTCCTGCGCGCTCGCGCCGATGCCGGCGAAGCAGCGACCGTCGTAGAAGAGCGCCAGGCCACCGTGGGCGTCGCCGGGGATCTCCATCTCGACGCTCGCCTCGTAGCTGCGGTCGCCGACCAGGCAGGTCAGCGGCGAGCAGTCCGCCAGCGAGCGGCCCTTGGCTTTCAGCACCAGCGCGCGGTCGCGCCGCGAGACGCGCTCGCCGTCCTTGGCGTCGGGCGCGAAGAGCGTCCACTGGACGCCCATGCGATCGGTGTCGAAGTCGTCGGACAGGTCGAAGCCGGCGGGCGAGGGACGGCCGCCGCGCGGCTTGGGCAGCGGACGCGCGAGCGTGCCGCCGCGGGCCTTCAGCCAGCCGTCCTTCGTCCATTCGACGGGCTCGAGCAGCGTCTGGCGGCCGAGCGTGCGCATGCCGTTCTCATAGCCGTGGTAGACCATCCACCAGTCGCCGCCGGGACCTTCGACCACGCTCGCGTGGCCGCGCGACCACCAGGGCTCGTCGGCGCTCCGGGTGCGGACGATCGGGTTGTGGGGCGAGTCCTCCCAGGGGCCGTGGATCGAGCGCGAGCGGGCCAGGGTCACCATGTGGCTGGTCGGCGGGCCGGAGGTGCCGCCGACGGCGGCGATCAGGTAGAACCACTCGCCGCGGCGGAAGATCTTCGGGCCCTCGGGGGCGAACATCTCCACGACCCAGTCCTTGGGGTACTGCCAGGGCGTGTAGGCGGGCTCGAGCTGGCCGATGGTGGACAGGCCGTCGTCGCTGAGGCGGATGCGGCGCACGCCGTTGACGAAGAGGTAGCGCTTGCCGTCCTCGCCGACGGCGTGGCCGGGGTCGATGCAGTCGCCCAGGTGGAGGTCCACTGGATCGCTCCAGGGGCCGCGGATGTCGTCGGCGTGGATGACGTAGATCTTGGAGCCGTTCTCCTGCATCGCGGGGATGTAGATGAAGTAGCGGCCGTCATGCTTGATCAGGTCCATCGCCCAGACAGTGCCGATCGGCTGGCGCAGCGCGGCGGTGATCGGGGCCCAGTTCACCAGGTCCGTCGAGTGCCAGATCACGACGCCCGGGTAGGAGCTGAACGAGGAGAAGGTCAGGTAGTAGTCGCTGCCGTCCTTGAGCAGCGTGGGGTCGGGGCGATCGCCCGGCACGATGGGATTGCGATAGGTGCCGTTGCCGAGGTCGGCCGTGCGCTGGCCTTCGCGGCCGCGTCCGAACGAGGGCGGCCGCGACGACGCGGCGGACGTGGCCGGCGCGGGGCCGGTCGCGGCGGGGGCCGAAGCCGCGAGCCCGGCGCCGGCGACCGAGGCGAGCGCCGCACGGACGGCACCGCGCCTGGTGAGAGTCGACATTCCTTTTGTCTCCTTGCTGGCGGTCGCGTTGAGGCGATCTGATCAGGCCAGTTCGGATGAGGATGTTAGTTCGCGCGATGCACTAATTAACTAGAGCTAACCCGGGGGCGGAGGTGACTACTGCACCGTGACGAAGAAGCTGTTCCCGTCCTGCCCGCCGACCACGGTCGCGCCGCTGCTGACGATCGAGTTGAACGAGCCGCTCACGCCACCCGCGGCATTGATCAGCACGAACCTTTGTCCCTTGGAGACGCCGCCGCTGAAGCTCAGCGACAAGGTGCCGCCGAGCACCGCCGCACCGGCCACGGTGAGGTGGTCATGGTCCACGCCCGGCGTCGAGCCGGCGATGGCGAGCGTCAGCTGACCGTTGGCGCCCTGCTGGAAGCTGCCGCCCAGCGTGAGCTCGCGCTGCCCACCCGTCAGCGCCAACGCGGCGTTGTTGACGACGGAGCCGGTGCCCATCGCGTTCGCGCTGTCCGCCAGCGTCGTGCCGGCGTTGAGCGTGGTCGCACCGCTGTAGCTGTTGTTGCGCAGCGTGAGCGCCGCGGCGCCGTTGTGCGCGAGGCTGCCGCTGCCGCTGATGTTGGACAGCGTGATCGCGGTCGTCGTGTTCTGGACGATGAGCTGGCCGTCGTTGACGATGGCGTTGGTGGCGACGCCATTTGGCGATTCGGCGGTCAGCAGGCTGGCGTCGCCGCTGTAGGTGGCCTGCAGCACCGTCGACTTGCCCCGCGTCGCATGGATCGTGATGTAGCGCAGCGGCACCGGCGTTCCCGTGCCCAGGCGCAGGATCGCGTTGGCACCGATGGTCGTGGTGCCGTTGTAGTTCTGCGGCTGGGCGAAGGTCACGTCGTTGCCGGGCGTCGGCATGATCTTCACGTTGCCGTTGCCCACGGAGCCGTCCCGGTGCGGGCCGCCGCCGCCCCCCGTGATGCCGATGTGCAGCGTCACCGGGCCGTTGTAGTTGAACGCGAGCGTGCCGCTCCGCAGGTTGATGTAGGCGTTCTTCTTGCCCAGCGGCGGATCGACCTCGGCGGGCGAGGGGGCCGACGGCAGGAAGAAGTTGGCATGCGTGCCGTCGCCCCACTGGACCGTGCCCGCGCCGCGTTCGATGTTGATGCCGCGGTAGCTGGCGTCGTTGCCGTTCGGCGCGTTCGCTCCTTCGCGGTAGATCGTCTTGGCGAAGTTCAGTTCGGGATCGCTCAGGCCCGGATTGACCAGGTTCGGCTGGTTGTGCGGACTGTTGTCGGTGTGGCTGTAGACGCCGGACATCACGATCGTCGAGGGGCCGATCGCATGGAAGTTGATGTCGTTGCCGAAGGCGGCTTCGTAGATGTTCTGCGTCACCGTGACGACGCTGCCGGGCGGGCTCCAGACCAGCCAGGATCCCTCGTTCAGGACCGCCTTGGCGTTGGCCAGCGATGCGGCCACATGGTTGCTGCCGAAGTCCTGCCCCACGGAGAGCGACAGCACGCCTGAATAGGTGCTCACCCCGCTCGACGAATTGCCTCCCCAGACGCCGGGCGCTTGCAGGATGCTGCCGCTGCCGCTCACCTGGCCCAGGAGCACGAACTGCGAGCTGCTGATGACGAGGGTCCCGTTGTTCAGGATGTTGTTGAGGTTGATCTCGCCGTTGATCAGGCTCGCGTCGTTCTTGCTGTCGGATGTCGCGATGACGTTGGGCGAGCTGTCGGCGCTGGTGTTGGTGCCGATCTGGAAGGTGACGCCCGGATCGATGGTCAGCACCGGCGGGTTGACGCCGGTGATGGTGAACGCGTAGCCGGCGCCCGGATACGTCTTCTTCGTGACGACCTGAACCTGCCGCGCGACCGGGAGCGTGAAGGTGCTGGTCTTCGTGATGACCAGCGTGCTCGAGGCGGTGGTGGACAGGCGCAGCGTGCCCTGGCCGCTGATGACGCCGGTGTAGGTCGTCGTGCCCGGAGGCAGCTTGATCACCGAGTCGCCGGTGAGGGTGATGTCGCGGTTGGCGAGGACCTCCGCGGTGATGTCGGCCGCCGCGCCGGTGCTGGCATCGTCCACCGCCGATGAGGCGCCGTCGGAACCGCCGCCGCCACAGGCGGAGGTGAGAACGGCACAGCCGACCATCAGGAAATCGCGCCGGCTGGCGCCTTGGAGGAATGAATTCAAGCGGGCTCCCGGGACGGCGCTGCGAAGTGCCGGGCATTCTGTCGCAAGCCCGCCGTGGAGATATCACCGACTCATCACGAGCGGCAACAGACCTGCGGGAACCGGGTCCGCACCGCGGCGAGGGCCGACCCGCCGCCGAGCGGCGACCGGTGTCGCGGGGCCTCAGTCGCCGCTATCCGCGCCGCCGAGGATGCCCTCGCGACGCGGCGCCGACGTCGATGCGCGCACCACCAGCCGAGGCGCTTCGGTCACGCGCATCGGCGGCACATGGTCCGGCGACGCATCGATCTCCGACTGCAGCAGCTGCACCGCCAGCGCCGCCGCTTCCGTCGTGGGCATCGCCACGGTGCTCAGCGGCGGTCGCATCTGGCGCGCCAGCTGGATGTCGGTGACGCCGATCACCGACAGGTCCCCGGGCACTTGCAGGCTCAGCTCCGCCGCAGCCTGCAGCACGCCGACCGCGGGCAGGTCGTTGGTCGCGAAGACCGCTGTCAGCCCGGGCCCGCCTGCCAGCAGCCGGTGCGCCGCATCGCGGCCGCCATCGATCGTGTCGTGGCCGTGGCGCAGGCAGCTCGGCGGCAGCGCCGCGCCGGCCTGTTCCAAGGTGTCCAGGAAACCGCGCAGCCGCCAGCGGTGGTTGCCGCCGGGCTCCCCGCCGCAGACGACGCCGATGCGCCGGTGGCCCAGTCGCAGCAGGTGCTCCGCCGCGAGCACGCCGGCCTGGTACAGGTCCACCGCCACGCAGGGCAGCGGCGGCGGCTCCTGCGGCCGCTCCCACATGCACAGCACCACGGGCACGCCGCGGCGGCGCAGGTCCTGCAGCGCATCCAGCTGCACGAAGTCCGCGTTCATCACGATCACGCCCTGCGCCAGCGCGCCGCCGATCGCGTCGAGGTAGGCCCGTTCCTGCGCCGGATCCTCGTTGGTGTTGCACACCAGCAGGAAGTAGCCCAGCTTGCGCGCCGCGCGTTCGACCTCGAGCGCGAACTCGGGATAGAACGGGTTGGCGATGCTGCTGACCAGCAGCGCCATCGTGTGGGGCTTGCCTTCCACCAGCGCGCGCGCCATCAGGTTGGGCCGGTAGCCCAGTCGCTCGACCGCTTCGAGCACGCGCTGGCGGGTCTCCTCGCCGACCTTGCCCCGGTTGCGCAGCACGTTGGAGACGGTGGCCGCGGTGACGCCCGCAGCCCGCGCCACTTCGACGAGGGTGGTCATCCCGACACCGCTGCTGGGCCCGCCTCGGCGCCCGGACCCGCCTCACAGAGGTAGACCAGCGCCGGCAGCCCCTCGGGCGAGCGGTAGCCCTGCTCCAGCGCCTGGACGGCCGTCGGCACCAGCGCCCGCGGCAGCAGCGCGATCACGCAGCCGCCGAAGCCGCCACCGGTCATGCGCGCGCCGCCCGTGTCGCCGATGACGTCCTGCAACAGCGCCGCGAGCTGGTCGACGGCCGGCACGGTGATCTCGAAGTCGTCCCGCATCGAGGCGTGGGACTGCTTCATCAGCAGGCCCAGCTGACGCATGTCGCCCGCGCGCAGCGCATGCGTCGCGGCGATCACCCGCTCGTTCTCGGTGACGATGTGGCGGCCGCGGCGGAAGGTCTTGTCGTCCAGGTCGGCGGCTTCCAGCTGCGCCAGCGTCGCGTCGCGCAGCGCCTTCGCGCCGACGCCCGCGGCGGCGGCCTCGCACTGGCGACGGCGCTCGTTGTAGGCGCTGTCGACCAGGCCGCGCCGCACCCGCGAGTGCGCGATCAGCAGCGCGGTGCCCGCGGGCAGCGGCACCGGCTCGGTGTCCAGCGAGCGGCAGTCGATCAGCAGCGCGTGACCCGCGCGGCCCTCCGCGCTGGCCAGCTGGTCCATGATCCCGCACTGGCAGCCGACGAAACGGTTCTCCGCCTGCTGCGCCAGGCGCGCCAGGCGCTTGCCGTCGAGGCGGGTGTCGCCCGCCAGGCGCTGCGCCGCGCGCAGCAGCGCCAGCGCCAGCGAGGCGGAGCTGCTCAGGCCCGCGCCCATCGGCACATCGCCGGCGATGACGAGGTTCATGCCGGCCAGCGTCGGCAGTTCGGCGGCGAGCTGCGCCAGCGTGCCGCGCACATGGTCGCGCCAGCCGCCGCCAGGGAAATGCGGCGGCTCGGCGCTGAGGGCGAAGCGGTCGTCGGCCTGCTGCTCGTCGAGCGCCAGCGCGTCCACCTGGCCGTCCTCGCGCGGCCCCGCCGCGACCCAGGTGTCGCGATCGATCGCCACCGGCAGCACGAAGCCGTCGTTGTAGTCGGTGTGCTCGCCGATCAGGTTGACCCGGCCGGGCGCGCGCGCGAGCACCGTCGGCGCGACGCCGTGGCGCTCGGTGAAGGCGCGCACGGCGGCGAGCGCGGTGGGCGGGAGGGCGGTCGATGCAGAGGTCATGGCAAGCGGTGGAAGCGGAGGGACGCCGGTCGGCCGAGGTCTCCGGTCAATCGGCGTCGGGGTGGAAGGGGCGATCGTCGCCGCGCGGGAGCGCCTCAGCGCTGGCGATAGTGGGTGGACGGCTGCTCGCGCAGGCGCGCGGCGGCCTGCTCGGGCGTGAGGTCGCGCTGCGCTTCGGCCAGCATCTCGAAGCCGACCATGAACTTGCGCACCGTCGCGCTGCGCAATAGCGGCGGGTGGAAGTGCGCATGCAGCTGCCAATGCGGAGCCGGCTCGGCCTGGGGGCCCGTGGGGGCGCCGTGCCAGCCCATCGAGTACGGGAAGCTGCACTGGAACAGGTTGTCGTAGCGAATCGTCAGCGCGCGCACGATGGCCGCGAGGCTGGCCTGCTGCGACGCGCCCAGCTGGTCCATCCGCTGCACCGCGAAGCGCGGCAGCAGCAGCGTCTCGAACGGCCATTCGGCCCAGTAGGGCACCAGCGCGAGCCAGTCGTCGTTCTGCACGACCACGCGCTCGCCGTCGGCCTCCGCCCGGGCGACCGCCAGCAGCATCGGTTCGCCCTGGGCGGCCAGCCACTCGCGCTGCAGGCGGTCCTCGCGCGCCGGCAGGTCGGGCACGAAGTCGCTGGCCCAGACCTGGCCATGCGGATGCGGGTTGGAGCACCCCATCATCGCGCCCTTGTTCTCGAAGACCTGGACCCAGCGCCAGCGCTCGCCGAGTTCGCGGGTCTGCGCTGCCCAGCAGCCGACGACGTCGCGCAACGCGGCCTCGTCGAGCTCGGGCAGGCTGCGGCCGTGGTCGGGAGAGAAGCAGATCACCCGGCTCGTGCCGCGCGCCGGCTCGGCCTGGAACAGGCCGGCGGCCGCCACCGGCGCGCCGCCCGTGTCCGGCGCCGGCACATCGGCCATCAGCGCGGGGAAGTCGTTGTCGAAGACGAAGGTGCCGGTGTAGGGCGGGTTGACCTCGCCATTGATGCGCGTGTTGCCGGCGCACAGGTAGCAGCCGGGGTCATGCGAGGCGCGCACCTCCAGGTCCGGGTTTTCGGTCTGGCCCTGCCAGGGGCGCAGGCTGCGCTGTGGCGACACGAGCACCCATTTGCCGACCAGCGGATTGAAGCGGCGATGCGAGTGGCGGTTGCGGTCGAAGGCCGCGGTGACATCGGAAGGAGTGAGCATCGAAGGCGGACAGGCAGCGGAGAAGGTGAATCTGAATGGCGTAGGTTAATCGATTAACCTGGGCGCTAGTGTCCGCGATGGCCTCGCCCTGAAGGCGAGGGGTTTCCCGATCCCCGCGCCAGGGCGAGGGCGTCAGCCGCCGCGCTCTGCCGCTGCCGCCGCGGCGCGGAGCTTGTCCTTCTTGCTCGGCCGCCGGCCCTTGATGCCGCCGGTCGCCGCGTCCGGCGGCGCGGTCTCCGTCGGCTCGAAGCCGGCGATGCGCTCACGCGCGACGCGGCGTCCCTGGCGTTTCTCGATCAGGCGGAAGTGCGCTTCCGTCGCGGCGCTGATGAAGCTCACCGCCAGGCCGTTCTCGCCGGCGCGCGCGGTGCGGCCGATGCGATGGGTGTAGTCGGCAGCGGCGCGCGGCAGGTCGTAGTTCACGACGACCGGCAGCCGCGCGATGTCGATGCCGCGTGCGCCCAGGTCGGTGGCCACCAGCACCCGCAGACGGCCGGCCTTGAAATCGGCGAGCGTGCGCGTGCGCGCGCCCTGGCTGGCGTCGCCATGGAAGGCGGCGGCCTCCAGGCCGGCCCGGCGCAGCTTGTCGGCCACATGGTCGCAGGCATAGCGGGTGGCGACGAAGACGAGCACCCGCGACCACCCGCCGCGCTCGATCATGTGGCGCAGCAGCGGCGTGCGCCGCGCGGCGTCGACCTCGACCGCATGCTCCTCGATCTGCCCCTCGGTGGCCGGTTCACCGCTGACCTCGACCCGCACCGGGTCGTGCAGCAGCTGTGTCGTCAGCGCCTGCACCGCGGCCGGGAAGGTCGCGGAGAACAGCAGGTTCTGCCGGCGGCGCGGCAGCAGCGCCAGCACCTGCGCCAGTTCGTCGGCGAAGCCGGCGTCGAGCAGCCGGTCGGCCTCGTCGAGCACCAGGCACTCGACATCGCCGAGCTTGAGCGCGTTCTTCGCGACCACGTCGAGCAGCCGGCCCGGCGTCGCCACGACGATGTCGGCGCCGCCGCGCAGCGCCATCATCTGCGGATTGATCGACACGCCGCCGACCAGCACCGACACCTTGACCGGCTCGCGGAGGAAGCGCCCGACCTGGATCACGGTCTCGCCGACCTGCACGGCCAGCTCGCGGGTGGGCACCAGCACCAGCACCTGTGCGCGGCGCAGCGCGGGGCGCACGCCGGCGTCGAGGCGCTGCAGCACCGGGAAGACATAGGCGGCCGTCTTGCCGGAGCCGGTGGCGGCGCTGCCCAGCAGGTCGCGGCCGGCCAGGATCGGCGCGATCGCGGCGGCCTGGATCGGCGTGGGCTGCTCGAAGCCCAGCTCCTCCGCGGCGCGCAACAGCGCGGGCGAGAGCCCGAGGTCGACGAAGCGGCTCACAGGCGCCTCACCTTCACCGACTTGCCCTTCACCCTGCCGGCATTCAGCCCGCGCAGCGCCTGATCCGCCAGTTCGGGTTCGATGGCCACGTAGGTGGAGAACTCGTTGACGTTGATCTTGCCGATGCGGGCGCCATCGAATCCGAGGTCCTTGGTCAGCGCGCCCAGCACGTCGCCAGGGCGGATCTTCTCCTTGCGACCGCCGAGGATCTGCAGCGTGACCATCGGGGGTCGCAGCGGCTGGCCGCCCGCGGTCGCGGTCAGCTCGGACAGCGGGTACCAGGGGCTGATGCTGCCCTGCATCTGGTCGATGCGGCCGACGCGGCCCATCTCGTCCAGGCTGGCGAGGCTGAAGGCCCAGCCGGCCTCGTCGGCGCGGCCGGTGCGACCGATGCGGTGCACATGCACCTCGGGATCGGGCGTGATGTCGACGTTGATCACCGCCTCGAGCTGCGCGATGTCCAGGCCGCGCGCGGCCACGTCGGTCGCCACCAGCACGCTGCAGCTGCGGTTGGCGAAGCGCACCAGCACCTGGTCGCGCTCACGCTGTTCCAGGTCCCCGTGCAGCTCCAGCGCGACGATGCCCTGCGCCTGCAGCACGGCCACGAGATCGCGGCACTGCTGCTTGGTGTTGCAGAACGCCAGCGTGCTGGCCGGCCGGAAGTGGTTGAGCAGCAGGCCGACGGCATGCAGCCGTTCGGCCTCGGTCACCTCGTAGAAGCGCTGGCGGATCTTGTTGGCCGCATGGCGCTCGGTCAGGGTGACCGACTTCGGGTCGCGCATGAAGCGCCCGGCCAGCGCGGCCACGCCGTCGGGGTAGGTGGCCGAGAACAGCAGCGTCTGGCGCTGCTTCGGGCAATGGGCGACCACCTGGGCGATGTCCTCGGCGAAGCCCATGTCCAGCATGCGGTCGGCCTCGTCCAGCACCAGCGTGTTCAGCGCCTCCAGCGACAGCGTCTCGCGCTGCAGGTGATCGAGGATGCGGCCCGGCGTGCCGACGACGATGTGGGCGCCATGCGCCAGGCTGGCGAGCTGCGTGCGGATCGGCACGCCGCCGCACAGGGTCAGCGTCTTGATGTTGTCCTCGGCGCGCGCCAGGCGGCGGATCTCCTGGGTGACCTGGTCGGCGAGCTCGCGCGTCGGGCACAGCACCAGCGCCTGGACGGCGAAGCGGCGCGGATTCAAGTTAGTCAGCAGCGGCAGCGAGAACGCCGCGGTCTTGCCGCTGCCGGTCTTGGCCTGCGCGATCAGGTCGTGCCCGCCCAGCGTCAGCGGCAGGCTTTCCGCCTGGATCGGCGTCATCGAGAGGTAGCCGAGCTGGCGCAGGTTGGCCAGCATGGCGGGAGGGAGCGGCAGGCGGTCGAAGGCAGTGGCCTCGGACGCGGGCGTCGGCGCCGCCGGGGCGGCGGAGCCGGAGGGATCGGTGCGGGTCATGCGCGATTGTCGGCGATCCGGGCGCCGGGCCTCCGGCCCGCCTCCCGGCGAATCGACGATGAAGTCGCGTTTCAGGCCCGAATGGCGGCAGCGAGCCGGGCGTCAGGGTGCGGGCCTCGGCCCCTCGCAGGCGACGCGCTGCATCGGGAAGTCGATGCCGCGTGATGCGCCGTTGCGCGTGCCCTCGATGCGGGCGGCGAGTCCGGAGTCGCCGACGGCGCGGTAGATCACCCGCTGCGGGAAGTCGTGCGCCGGGTTCTCGAAGGTCACGGCGCGTTCGCCGATCGAGGTGGCCACGAAGGTCGCCTCCTTCTGCCGCGACGGCTGCGCGATGAAGACCGGCCGGCCCTCGGCGTCGAGGCGGATCTGCATGAACTCGTGCTCGACGGTGCGGCCGTTCCTGACCGTGCGGCCGATGCCCAGCATCGTGCCGCCGGCCAGCGGCAGCCAATGCTCCACCGAGCCGGCTTCTCCCTTTTCGGCGGCCCAGCAGCCGGCCAGCCAGCTGAGCCGTTCGAGCTGGGCGTCCTCGGCGCGGACGGCGGCGGGAGCGAGTGCGACGGACAGCAGGGCAATCGCGGTGGCGAGGCGAGGGCGCATGGCAGGGTCTCCGGAGGGCGATGCGCGAATCTACCGCCGGGGCCGCGCCGACGCCAGGCGGCCGCGAAGAGAATGCGCCGGATCTCGCCAACAGCAATCAAGGTGGCTCGACGATGGACCGATTCGATGCGCTGCTCGCCTTCGCCCGCGTGGTGGAGGCCGGCAGCTTCACCAAGGCGGCGCAGACGCTGCACTTGAGCAAGACCACCGTGACGCAGCTGGTTCAGCAGCTCGAGGCGCGCTTGCGGGTCAAGCTGCTGCACCGCACGACCCGGCAGGTGCGGGTGACACCGGACGGCGCCGCGTACTACGAGCGGGTCGTGCGCGTGCTCGCCGACCTGGACGACGCGGACACGGCCTTGTCCAGCGCCACCGCGTCGCCGCGCGGACGGCTGCGGGTCGACGTGCCGACGCCCTTCGCGCGGCTGGTCCTGATGCCGGCGCTGCCGGAGTTCCATGCGCGTCATCCGGAGATCCAGCTCGACATGGGCGTCAGCGACCGCATCGTCGACCTCATCGGCGACAACGTCGACGCGGTGCTGCGCGGTGGCGAAGTCACCGTGCCCTCGCTGATCGCGCGACGCATCGGCGAGCTGCCGCTGGGCGTGTATGCCGCGCCGTCCTACCTCGACGCGACCGGCAGGCCCGCGCATCCCCGCGACATCGAGGCGGACCCGCAGCGCATCGTCGGCTTCCTGCGCGCCAGCACGGGACGGATCGCGCCGATCGAGATGCGGCGCGGGGAGGAGTCGGTGGAGGTGCGCGGCCGCTACGTCGTCGCGGCCGACGACGGCAACGCCTATCTGGCGGCCGGGCTCGCCGGCATGGGCGTGCTCTGGTTGCCTCGCTACATGGCCGAGCCGCATGCGGCGCGCGGCGAACTGGTGCCGCTGCTCGAGGACTGGACGATGGCGCCGATGCCGATGTACCTCGCCTATCCGCCCAACCGCAATGTCAGTGCCAAGCTGCGCGTGTTCATCGACTGGGTCGACGAGCTGATGCGTCGCCACGCGCCCTGGATCGTGCCGGCGGCACCGGGACACGACGCAGAGTGAAGAGCGAGGCCTCGGCCTCGCGGGCGGCGGCGGCCGCCGCACGGGATCGCGGCGCGCAGCGATGCGTGCTCGCCGCTTCGCTGCCGGCGCCTCAGGGCGCCGCGGCCGCCGGGGACCTGCCGGCCACGCGCTGTGTGCCGACCCAGTCATCGACCACCTGCTCGAGCACGGTCAGCGGCACGTCCCCAGTCAGCAGCACGGTGTTGTGGAACTGCTTGATGTCGAAGCGCTCGCCGAGCTGCTGGCGGGCGCGCTCGCGCAGCGCCTCGATCCGCAGCCGGCCCAGCATGTAGGCGCAGGCCTGGCCGGGCCAGGTGACGTAGCGGTCGACTTCCTGCGGAGTGATGCCGTAGTCGATGGCCTGCTGGCGGGTCCACTTCATCGCGTGCAGGCCGGTATCGACGACCAGGCGGCGGGCGCGGAAGAGCGCCCCATACAGCTGGCCGAGATGGCCGACCGGATCGCCCTCGTACCAGCCGTTTTCGACGGCCAGCTGCTCCGCGTACAACGCCCAGCCCTCCACGTAGGCCGAGCCGGCCGAGAACGCGGCGCGGCGGCGGAAGTAGGGCAGGTCCTTCGCTTCCATCTGGATCGCGAGCTGGAAGTGGTGGCCCGGGATCGCCTCGTGGTGCACCAGGGTCCGCATGTCCGCGATGTCGTAGGTGGGGCCGGCCAGCGGCGCCCAGAACACGCCGGGCTGGGAGCCGTCGGGCGCCGGGGTCGTGTAGTGGGCGGCGGCGGTGGGCTCGGTCAGCGCGGGCTCGCGGCGCACCTCGACGGGCGCCTTCGGCATCACGTCGAACAGCAGCCGGGCACGCGTCTCGGCATCGCGCAGGTAGGTGGTGTAGCGGTCCAGCAGCTGAACCTGCGGGGCGGCGTCCTTGGGCTGGCGGTCGGCGTCCATCTTGCGATAGCGCTGCTCGATGCTGCCCTCGGTGTAGCCGAGCTGACGCAGCAGGCCGTCCATCTCGGCCTCGATGCGGGCGACCTGCTTCAGGCCGATCGCGTGGATCTCGGCCGGTGTGAGCTCGGTCGTCGTGTTGGCGCGCAGCCGCGCCGCATAGAACCGGTCGCCATCGGGCAGGCGCCACACGCCAGCGTCGTCGGTGGTCAGCGGCAGCTGCGAGCGCATCAGCGCGAGTCCGCGCTTCCACGCCGGCACGATGGACTTCGCCACGATGGCCTCGGCCCGCGCGCGGGCGCGCTTGCGGGCGCCGGCATCCATGTCGCCCAGGGAGGCCATGCGGTCCGCCAGCGACACCACCAGCGGGTTGTCTGCCGGCCGCGGCGCCACGAACTGCTCGATCTGGCCGATGGTGGTCGCGGTGATGAAGCGCGGCATCAGCACGCCCTTGGCCTGCGCGGCGCGGGCGCGGACGATGCCCTGGTCCATCAGCGCGGCCAGGCCGTCCATGCGCTTGAGGTAGCTGCGCACGTCGCCGGCGTTGCGCATCGGGTGTTCCTGCACGAGGAAGGTGATCGGGCCGACGTGCACGCCGGCCATGTGCTCGAAGACGTAGGGATGGTCGAGGAACTCGGCTTCGGCGACGTCCTGCCGCATCGTCCAGGCCATCAGCGCGGCGGAGGTGCGCTGTGTCGGCGACAGCGCCTCGCGCGGGAAGCGCGCCAGCTCGGCCAGGGCCTGGCGGTCGCGGGCGATGCCCGCGAGCTGGTCCTCGCGCGAGAGCGAGTCCCACTGCCCGTCGAGACGGGCCTGGACCTCGCCCTGGAAGTACTGCATGCGGGTGGCGTGCTCCGGCGCGTGCGACATGCGTTCGGCGGCGACGCGTTCGGCCCAGGCGTCGAAGTCGGCGGCGGTGAAGGCAGTCGAGGCGGCGGCCGGAGCGGCCAGGGCGCTCATCGCCGGCGCGGCCAGCAGGCCGCCCAGTCCGGCCGCGAGCAGGCTGCGGCGGCGCACGGCAGACGCGGCGCCGGATCGGATCGTCTTGGTCATTTGATCTCCCTGGTCGACGAAGCGTCGATTGGAACGGCCGGCAGGGTAACCGGCTATTCGTCACTCCCGGGTGTCAGGGCGTGTCTCTACACGTACTGCGCCGCCGCATGCGCCGAAGCCCACGCCCACTGGAAGTTGAAGCCGCCCAGGTGGCCGGTGACGTCCAGGACTTCGCCGATGAAGTACAGGCCCGGCGACTTGAGCGACTCCATGGTCTTGGACGACACCTCCTTGGTGTCGACGCCGCCCAGCGTGACTTCCGCGGTGCGGTAGCCCTCGGTGCCCGCCGGCACCACCTGCCAGGCCGAGAGGCGCTGCGCGATCTGCTCCAGCTCCGCGTGGGTGTACTGCTTGATCGGCTTGGAGACGAACCACTGCTCGGCGATCAACGTGGCCATCTTCTTGGTGAACAGCTCGGCCAGCAGCGTCCTGAGCTCGGCATTGGGCCGGTCGTTGCGTTGCTGCGCGAGCCAGGCCGGGACGTCCAGGTCCGGCAGCAGGTTGATCTCCACCGCCTGGCCCGGCAGCCAGTAGGACGAGATCTGCAGGATCGCCGGCCCGCTCAGGCCGCGGTGCGTGAACAGGATGTTCTCGCGGAAGCTCTTGCCGTTGCAGCTCACCAGGCAGTCGACCGAGGTGCCGCTGAGCTCGTTGCACAGGTCCTTCAGCTGGTCGGTGATGGTGAACGGCACCAGCCCGGCGCGCGTCGGCAGCAGGTTGTGGCCGAACTGCCGCGCCACCTGGTATCCGAAACCGGTCGCGCCCATGGTCGGGATCGACAGGCCGCCCGTGGCGATCACCAGCGACTGGCAGCGCATCGGGCCCGCGGAGGTCTCGAGCCGGTAGCCGGCGTCGGTCTTCTCGATCCGGTCGACCGAGGTCTCCAGCATCGGCTTGACGCCGACGGCCTCGCACTCGGCGAGCAGCATGCGCAGGATATCGATCGACTTGTTGTCGCAGAACAGCTGGCCCAGCTTCTTCTCGTGGTGCGGGATCTGATGCTTGTTGACCAGCGCGATGAAATCCCACTGCGTGTAGCGCGCCAGCGCCGACTTGCAGAAGTGGGGGTTCTGCGAGAGGAAATTGGCCGGCTCGGTGTAGAGGTTGGTGAAGTTGCAGTTGCCGCCGCCGGACATCAGGATCTTCTTGCCGGCCTTGTTGGCATGGTCCACCAGCAGCACTCGGCGCCCGCGCTGCCCCGCCAGCGCGGCGCACATCAGCCCGGCGGCACCCGCGCCAATGATCACGACATCGGTGTCCCGCACGTCCTGCACAACTGCTTCCCTTCGACCTGTGAATCGCTGCCCGGCGGCGCGCGGAGGGCGCATCGCGACGGGCGCGGGAGCTTAACGCATCCCGCCGCCGACCCCGCCGTCGCCATGCCGGATCCGAATAGCAGCTAGTCCTGGCCATACCTAGGACGATGGAGCCGGGCTGTCCACAATCCGCCGCAGTCGATCGCGGCGAGACGACGCCGTGCCGCGGTCGTTTCCGAGCCTGCCGCCCGCGGCGCGGCACCGAGAGAGCCCCCATGATCATCGACGTCCACGGACACTACACGACGGCCCCGGCGGCGCTGGGCGCCTGGCGCGACCTGCAGATCGCCGCGCTCAAGGATCCGGCGAACGCGCCGAGCGCGAGCGCGCTGAAGATCTCCGACGACGAACTGCGCGAGTCGATCGAGACCAACCAGCTCAAGAAGATGAGGGAGCGCGGCTCGGACCTGACCATCTTCAGCCCGCGCGCGAGCTTCATGGCCCACCACATCGGCGACTTCCAGACCTCGTCCACCTGGGCGGCGATCTGCAACGAGCTCTGCGCGCGAGTGGCCGCGATGTTCCCGGACCACTTCGTCGGTGCCGCGATGCTGCCGCAGAGCCCCGGCATCGATCCCGCGAGCTGCCTGCCCGAGCTGGAGAAATGCGTCAGGGACTACGGCTTCGTCGGCCTGAACCTGAATCCCGATCCCTCCGGCGGCCACTGGACCAGTCCGCCGCTGACCGACCGCCACTGGTATCCGCTCTACGAGAAGATGGTCGAGCTGGACGTCGCCGCGATGATCCACGTCAGCACCAGCTGCAACGCGTGCTTCCACACGACCGGCGCGCACTACCTGAACGCCGACACCACCGCCTTCATGCAGTGCCTGACCGGCGACCTGTTCAAGGACTTCCCGACGCTGAAGTTCCTGATCCCGCATGGCGGCGGCGCGGTGCCCTACCACTGGGGGCGCTTCCGCGGCCTGGCGCAGGAACTCAAGAAGCCGCTGCTCGACGAGCATCTGCTCGAGAACGTCTTCTTCGACACCTGCGTCTATCACCAGCCCGGCATCGACCTGCTGACGAAGGTGATCCCGGTGAAGAACGTGCTCTTCGCGTCCGAGATGATCGGCGCGGTGCGCGGCATCGATCCGGCGACCGGCCATTACTACGACGACACCAAGCGCTACATCGAGGCCACGCCGCACCTGAGCGACGCCGACCGCCAGCTGGTCTACGAGGGCAACGCGCGCCGCGTGTTTCCGCGGCTGGATGCGCGGCTCAAGGCGCAGGGGCGCTGAGGCGCGTCACCGGACGGGCGCGAGCCGGTACAGCCCAGCCCGACTTGGTCCGGGCCTGCGGCGCCCGAGGACATGCGTCGGCCGGCCCGCCCTGCTGCGACACTCCCGGGCATGCTTTCTGCTTCGTACCCGGGATGAGCGCCACGCCCAACGACCCCACCCCGCCGTCCGCCAACGCCGTCGAGCCGCTTGCCGACCTGGCGATCCGCTCGCACACGACCTTCGAGGACGCGCAGGCGATCTTCACCGGGACGCTGTTCGTGTCGCTGGCGCTGATCCTGTTCGCGCAGGTCGGGCTGCTGACCGGCGGCACGGCCGGCGCCGCCTTCGTGCTGCACTACGCGACCGGCATCAGCCTGGGCAAGCTCTTCTTCGTGATCAATCTGCCGTTCTACTGGTTCGCGTGGACCCGCATGGGGCGCGAGTTCACGCTGAAGACCTTCGTCTCGATCGCGCTGCTGTCGGTGATGACGGAGTTCTCGCCCAAGCTCTTCGCCATCGACCGCATTCATCCGGCCTATGCCGCGATCCTGGGCGGCGCGCTGCTGGGCTCGGGCTGCCTGTTCCTGGCGCGCCACCGCGCCAGCCTGGGCGGCGCGACGATCGTCTCCCTCTACCTGCAGAAGGCCAAGGGCTGGCGAGCCGGCAAGGTGCAGATGGCCATGGACTGCGCCATCGTGCTGCTCGCGCTGACGGTCGTCGATCCGCAGCGCGTCGCCTACTCGGTGCTCGCGGCGGTGGTGATGAATCTCTTCATCGCGGTCAACCACAAGCCCGGCCGCTACGCCGTGCTGTGAGGCACGCGTTCAGCAGCGGCGGAACAGCAGCGTGTTGACGAGGATCAGCGCCCCGAACCTCTACGGCCGGAGCGGCTGGCCCAACCTGACGGCGGCAGCTACAGGTTGACGTTCATCGAGAGGATCAAGGGCGGCTGGGCGCTCGATCCTCCTGGGCGATCGCCGCTTTCCAGGGCCTCCCTAGCCCGGCGTTCCGGACTGCCGCCGGCGGAACTCCGCCGTCGGCAGTCCGCCGACGCCCCAGTTCTCGAGCTCGACCTCGTCGATGACGACGAAGGTCATGTGGCGCGGCTTGCCCATCACCTCGAACAGCAGGTCGCTGACGCCCTGGATCAGGGCGGCCTTCTGCTCGGGCGTGGTGGCGCTGGCGCCGGGGGCGGTGCCTTCGCGGGTCACCTTGATGTTGACGTAGGGCATGGCGATTCCTTTCCAGGATCAGCGGCCGGCGTGCTGGCCGCCGTCGACGTTGAGCAGCTCGCCGGTGACGAAGCCGGCGCGCTCCAGGTACATCACCGCGTCGACGACCTCGCTGATCTCGCCCATGCGGCCCATCGGGTGCAGCGCGGCGAGGAACTCATGGGTCTGCGGCGCATGCATCGGTGTCTTGATGACGCCGGGACGCACCCCGTTCACGCGCACGCCGCTCTTGGCGTATTCGATGGCGAGCGAGCGTGTCGCGGCATCCAGGCCGCCCTTGGTCAGGCTGGCCAGGCCGGCCGGCACGCCGGCGATCGGCTGGTCCACCAGCGTCGTCGTGATCTGCACGATGTGGCCGTGCCGCTGCAGCAGCATCTGCGGCAGCGCCAGCTGCGTGATGTGGAAGAAGCCGGCGACGTTGACGTCGAAGGCGGCCTGGTAGTCCTCGAGCGTGTATTCGGTGAAGGGCTTGGCCAGGAAGATGCCGGCGTTGTTGATCAGCGTGTCGATGCGGCCGAAGCGGTCGAGCGCCGTCTGGACGATGCGCTGCGCGACGGCGCGGTCGCCGATGTGGCCGGGCACGGCGATCACGCCGGCGTCGTCGCCCGGCTGGATGTTGCGGGAGTTGGCGACGACGGCGTAACCCTGCGCGCGGTAGGCGGCGACGAGGCCGGCGCCGATGCCTTGCGAGGCGCCGGTGATGAGGGCGACGCGCTGCGTGGGGGTGGGGGCGGTGCTGGAAGCGGTGGACATGGAAGGCTCCTGTTCATGCGGGATCCGGAGGATCCGGGGTGGTCTTGCACGCCGCGGCGATCGGGGATCGGGAGGCGTTGGACGAAGCGTAGGAGCCGGGCTGCGCGGGCGGTAGCCGCTATCCTGTCTCAATGGCTGATCAAAAACGCACAGGGCCTCGACAGGGGGTGGACTGGGAGGACATGCGGGTCTTCCTGGCACTCGGCCGGCACGGCAGCCTGTCGGCGGCGGCGCGGGCGCTCTCGGTCAATCACGCGACGATCTCGCGTCGCATCCAGTCGCTGGAGGATCGCCTGGGCGACAAGCTCGTCGATCGCCGGCCTGACGGCTATGTGCTGACGCCGGCGGGGCGGATGGCGCTGGCGGCGGCCAGCGAGATGGAAGCCGCCGCGCTGACGCTCGCGCGCGACGGCGACGAGAACGGCGCGGTGCGCGGGCTGGTGCGGGTCAATGCGCCGCCGGCGCTGTCGCAGGGATTCCTGATCGACCGCCTCGCGCGGCTCTCGACGGCGCATCCGGGGCTGGATCTGGACCTCGCCACCGACCTGCGCCCGGTCAGCCTGGATCGGCATCGCGCGGACATCGCGGTGCGACTGATGCGGCCGCGTGACGGTGACTTCATCGCCAAGCCGCTGGGCACGATGGGTTTCGGCTTCTACGGCACGCCGACGGTCTGCGCGGCGGTCGAGGGCGGCGCGGCGCCGGTGTTTGTCGGCTTCGACGAGGAGAACGCCGACATGCCCGACGCCACCTGGCTGGCGCAGCGCTTTCCGCGCGCGCGGGTCGCCTTCCGTGCCAACAACCACCTGTCCCAGGCGATCGCGGCGCGGACCGGTGCCGGCCTGGCGCTGCTGCCGCACTACATCGGTCGGCAGGTGCCGGGCTTGCGCGAGTGCGCGCTGACGCCGACGCGCGAGGCGCGCGAGATGTGGCTGCTGATCCGTGGTCAGGACCGCAAGGCCCGCGCGATCCGCACCGTCGCGGACCATCTGCAGCAGGTGTTCGAAGAGGAACGGGCGCTGTTCTCGCCCTGACGGCGGCGCTTCGCGCTCCGCGGGCAACCTCAGGTGGTGAAGACGAACTGTCCGCCCTTGCGCATCGGGCCGAGGAAGTTCATGTCGGGGAAGAGGCGGCGCTGGATCCAGAAGACATAGCAGATCATGCCGACCGAGAGCGCCACGCCGACGAGCCCGCCGGTGGTGATCGGGAACAGCTGGGCCAGGTTGCGCCCCACCGTGATGATCGACAGAAGCAGGTAGCCGCTGTAGGCGCCGGCGTAGGGCTTGCGGAAGCCCCACGCGAAGAGCAGCGGGATGATGGTCAACGCCAGGCCGAACCCTGTCGCGACCTGCCAGCCGACCGCCAGCAGGATCAGCGCCTGCAGCACCATGAGGCCGACCAGGATGTTGACGTGCAGGCTCATCTCGGCCCGCGCCCTTGGGTCGTGCCTGGCGGCCAGCCAGGCCGCGAGCTGGCGATCCTTCAGGCCTTGTCCGGACAGCTGCCGGAATACCTCGGACTTCCCCACGCCCTGCGCGAGCATCGCATCGGCCCGGGCCTGGATGGCCTTCCTGTCCGCCATGTCTTCTCCTGGTTCGAATCACTCCCGACGCGCGGGATTCTGGCTCAGCCGGAGCGGCCCACGCGGCGGCGTTGCAAGAAGCCGCGCATGTGATCGACGACCCATGAGAAAAGGCCGGCGCTCCCCTCGGAGAGGCCGGCCTTCATGGGTGCCGCGCGGATCTGCGTCTTCACCCGCGCTGAACCTGCGGTCTCACTTCGGCTGCTTGACGATGCGCAGATAGGGCTTGGGCGCCTTCCAACCTTCGGGGTAGATCGTCTTGGCTTCGTCGTCGGACACCGAGCCGGCGATGATCACGTCGTCGCCTTGCTTCCAGTTCACCGGCGTGGCGACACGATGCTTGGCGGTGAGCTGGATGGAGTCCAGCACGCGCAGGATCTCGTCGAAGTTGCGGCCCGTGGTCATCGGGTAGGTCAGCGTCAGCTTGATCTTCTTGTCCGGACCGACGATGAAGACCGAGCGCACCGTCGCGTTGGTGGCCGCGGTGCGACCCTCCGACGTGCCCGCCTCCTCGGCCGGCAGCATGTTGTAGAGCTTGGCCACCGCCAGGTCGGTGTCGCCGATCATCGGGTACTTCACCGCGGCGCCCTGGGTCTCCTCGATGTCCGCGGCCCACTTCGCATGGTTCTCCACCGGGTCGATCGACAGGCCGATCAGCTTGGCGTTGCGCTTGGTGAATTCAGGCTCGATCCGCGCCATGTAGCCCAGCTCGGTCGTGCACACCGGCGTGAAGTCCTTCGGATGCGAGAACAGGACAGCCCAGCTGTCGCCGATCCACTGGTGGAAGTCGATCTCGCCGTGCGTGGTCTTGGCGGTGAAGTTCGGGGCGGTGTCGTTGATGCGCAGAGACATGATGGGCTCCAAGGTGGATGGGTCCATCGCCGCGGACGGCGACGGTCGGTCGTGCGGACCGGGCGATTCTCGTCGTCAAACCGGCACGGGCCGGAGGCGGAGCGACATTCTTGTCCTCCCTTTCGACGACGGGGAGAGTCTGCCCAATGGCCTTACTCGGGCAGCAACTTTAGTCATGCGCGGACCGGATGACGGCGAAAGCTATCGGTCCGATAAAGAGGGCCTGTTGCTGCCGTCGCTGGCCGAGTCCTAGACTCGTCCGCGCTCGCACGCTGCGGACAAGCGGACGGTTCCCCACGGCTCAACCCAGGAGGCAGACATGTCAGTCGATTCCAAGTGCCCGTTCTCGGGCGGCACCCACCACCACGCGGTGGCCGGGACCAAAGGCAACCGCGACTGGTGGCCCGAGCAGCTCAACCTCTCCATCCTTTCCCTGCATTCGTCCAAGTCGAACCCGATGGGCGAGGAATTCAAGTACGCGCGGGAGTTCCAGACTCTGGACCTCGATGCGGTGGTCCAGGACCTGCATGCGCTGATGACCGACTCGCAGGACTGGTGGCCCGCCGACTACGGCCACTACGGCCCGTTCTTCATCCGCATGGCCTGGCATTCGGCCGGCACCTACCGCGTGCAGGACGGCCGCGGCGGCGCGGGCACCGGCGCGCAGCGCTTCGCCCCGCTGAACAGCTGGCCCGACAACGGCAACCTCGACAAGGCCCGGCGGCTGCTCTGGCCGGTCAAGCAGAAGTACGGCCGCAAGCTGTCCTGGGCCGACCTGATGATCCTGGCGGGCAACGTCGCGCTGGAGTCGATGGGCTTCAAGACCTTCGGTTTCGCCGGCGGCCGCGCCGACATCTGGGAGCCGGAGACCGACACCTTCTGGGGGCCGGAAACCACCTGGCTCGGCGATGAGCGCTACGCGGGCGATCGCGACCTGGCCAATCCGCTGGCGGCGGTGCAGATGGGCCTGATCTATGTGAATCCGGAAGGGCCGAATGGCAAGCCCGACCCGGCGGCGTCCGCGCGCGACATCCGCGAGACCTTCCGGCGCATGGCGATGAACGACGAGGAAACGGTGGCGCTGGTCGCCGGCGGCCATACCTTCGGCAAGGCGCATGGCGCGGGCGAGGCGCATCACGTCGGCGCGATGCCCGAGGGCGCCGGGCTCGAGGAGCAGGGCCTGGGCTGGAAGAACCAGCTCGGCGAGGGCATGGGCGTCTACACCATCACCAGCGGCATCGAGGGCGCCTGGACGCCGACGCCGACGACCTGGGACAACAGCTACTTCGAGACGCTGTTCGGCTACGAATGGGAGCTGACGAAGAGCCCGGCCGGCGCGCACCAGTGGACGCCCAAGGGCGGCGCCGGGGCCGGCACGGTGCCCGATGCGCATGACAAGACCCGGCGCCACGCGCCGATGATGACGACGGCCGACCTGGCGCTGCGCGTCGATCCGGCCTACGAGAAGATCTCGCGCCGCTTCATGCAGAACCCGGCCGAGCTGGCCGACGCGTTCGCGCGCGCCTGGTTCAAGTTGACCCACCGCGACATGGGGCCGAGGTCGCGCTACCTCGGCAAGCTGGTGCCGAAGGAGGAGCTGATCTGGCAGGACCCGGTGCCCGAGGTCGGCCATCCGCTGGTGGACGACCAGGACGTCATCGCGCTCAAGGCCAGGCTGCTGTCCAGCGGCCTGAGCATCTCGCAGCTGGTGACGACGGCCTGGGCTTCCGCCTCGACCTTCCGTGGCGGCGACAAGCGCGGCGGCGCCAACGGCGCCCGGATCCGGCTCGCGCCGCAGAAGGAATGGCCGGTGAACCAGCCGAGCGAACTCGAGCAGGTGTTGTCCCGGCTGGAAGCGGTGCGCAAGGAGTTCAACGGCTCGGCGGCCGGGGGCAAGCGGATCTCGCTGGCCGATCTGATCGTGCTGGGTGGATCGGCCGGCGTCGAGGCCGCGGCGAAGCAGGCGGGACACACGGTCGTCGTGCCCTTCTCGCCGGGCCGCACCGATGCGTCGCAGGACCAGACGGACGTCGAGTCCTTCGGCGTGCTGGAGCCGGCGGCCGATGCCTTCCGCAACTACATCCGCAAGGACCTGGTGCCGCATGCGGCCGAACTGCTGATCGACAAGGCCCAGCTGCTCACGCTGAGCGCGCCGGAGATGACCGCGCTGATCGGCGGGATGCGGGTGCTGGGCACCAACTTCGGCCACACCCGGCATGGCGTCTTCACGACGCGTCCGGAGACGCTGAGCAACGACTTCTTCGTCAACCTGCTGGACATGCGGACGAAGTGGCAGAAGTCGACCAGCGACGAGGGCGTGCTGGAAGGCCGCGACCGCAGCACCGGCGCGGTCAAGTGGACCGGCACGGCGGCGGACCTGGTGTTCGGCTCGAACTCCCAGCTGCGTGCGCTGGCCGAGGTGTATGCGTCCAGCGATGGGGAGAAGGTCTTCGTCAATGACTTCGTCAAGGCCTGGACGAAGGTGATGAACCTGGATCGCTACGACCTGCTGTGATTGCCGCGGGGCTGCCGTGGGGAGCGGTGGCCCGGGCTCGTCGATCCGTTCAGGTTGCCGGCGGTACGTCGGTAACCCGGCTACGGCGTGGGCGGAGTCGCTACGCCGGCAGCGCTCGGTACGTTTCGTTCCAGCATTCCTGCCAGCTGTTTCATAAGATGCGGCGATGGACGTCCATGAGAAGCCGGTCCGCCGGCCAATGCCCCTTTCGATGATTGCCGCCGCCTTGCTGGCGCTGGGACTGAGCGCCTGCGGCGGTGGCGGCGGTGACGCCGATACCGGCACGCCGGGCTCGACCCCCACGCCCACCCCGACGACGCCGACGCCCACCCCGGTGGCCGGTACCTGCGACCTGCCCAACTTCAAGCAGGACCTGCTCGACCGCATCAACGCGCTGCGCGCCTCAGGCGCCAGTTGCGGCTCGTCGGGCAACTTCCCCGCCGTCGCGCCAGTCGTCTGGAACGACAAGCTGACGCAGGCCGCCGACGCCCATGCGCTGGACATGGCCAACAAGAACTACTTCAGCCACGACAGCCAGGACGGCCGCAAGTTCTCCGACCGGATCACCGCCGCTGGCTACACCTGGGTCGCGGCCGGCGAGAACATCGCCGCCGGCCAGGCGACCGTCGAGGCGGTCATGAGTTCCTGGCGCAACAGCCCGGGCCACTGCGCCAACCTGATGTCGGCCAACTTCGCCGACGTGGGCGTCGCCTGCCGGCCGGCGGCCTCCTCGGCCAACACCTACAGCAAGTACTGGGTCATGGACCTGGGCAAGGCGCGCTGAGGCGGCGTCCCTGACGCCGCGCGCGCCAGCCCGCAGCGAGCCGCCAGACCCGCCGAGCCACGAGCGCGGACGCCGCAATCGTCACCAGCATCGCTGCGGCATGCACCGCCACCACGAGCATCGCCAGCGCCAGCGAGCCTGACGCGGTGAGTTCGCGTCCGGCCATCGCGCCGAAACACACCGGCGCGAGCGCAGGCAGCAGCATCAGTCCGGCGCCGTGGGCCGTCGCGGCGAGGAAAGACCAGAGCCCGAGGCTCCATGCCCGCGCGCCGGGCAGCGGCGATCGCGAACGGGGTGGGGATGGTTGCCGCCGCCCTCGCCAATGCCGGACGCCGACGCCCATCAGCGCGACCGCCGCCAGGCCGAACAGTCCCTCGCGGGGGACCGGCAGTCCCCGGGCAATCGCCACCGCCGAGAGGACCACGGCGACGAGATGACCGATCGCGATCGGAGCGAGCGCGCCCAGGAGCGCTCGGGCCCCGACCCGCCGGTCCGTCAACGCGAGCGCCGGTCCCCAGCCCGCGAGCGGATTCAGGCCGTGCGCCGCGCCGGCGCCCGCCACCGCGAGCCAGGGCCAGAGGGCGTCCATTGCCGAGCGCCTTCGTGAGCGCCGCTCAGCCGCGCGACGAGCAGCAGCCGCCCGCGACCGGCGTCACCACCGATGCCGCGACCGGTGCCTCCTCGTAGCGGTCGTGATGCTTCACCCACGCCATCGTGTAGGGCAGGTCCGCCTCGTCTCGCCCTTCCGGCAGCAGGTCCAGGAAGCGATAGGTGTGCATCATCAATTCCACGCCCCGGCCGTAGGTCGAGTAGGTCAGGTACACCGTGCCGTCCGGCGCCTTCGCGAAGACGCTGATGCCGGGCGCCTCGTCCTGTGGGAAGGGCTGCGTGGTGAAGTTGTAGAAGACGTCGCCCCGGGCGCGTTCCTCGGGTGTGAAGCTGGCTTGGAAGTCGCGGTTGAAGTCGCTGCCGAAGGACGAAACCCAGTCGAAGCGCCAGCCCATGCGGGCCTTGAAGCGCGCCAGCTCCGCCAGCGGCGCCCGCGAGACCGCGACGAATCCGACGCCGCGCGCGGCCAGGTGGGGCAGCGCGGGGTCGGTGTGGTCGGCCATGAAGGAGCAGCTCTTGCAGGCGGCCTCCCAGCCCGGTCCGAACATCAGGTGCTGGACGATCAGCCGCCGATGCGGCCCGAAGAGCTCGGCCAGGCCGCGCGGCCCCGACGGCGTCTCGAAGACGTAGGGCTTGTCCATGCGCACCCAGGGCAGCGTCTGGCGCTCTCGGGCGACTTGATCGCCGAGGCGGGTGAGCGCCTTCTCGCGCTCGAGAAGGCGGCGCCGTTCGGCGATCCAGTGGTCGCGGGTGACCACCTCGTGGTCGGACAGGAAAGAGGCATCGGTGAGGTCGTTCATCTCGTGCTCCATGAGGGGTGGGAAAGGGAATGGGAGGGACCGCGCAACGGGAAGCGGAACGCGAAGGCGTGAGGCGGCCCACGCCGCCATGCCGAGGCATGCGGTCAGATCGAGAAAAAGGGATGCGTCGGTGCCGCGGCGCAGCGACGGCGGTGCGCCGTCAGCGGTGCTTCAAGCGGCGCTTCAAGCGCCGTTCAAGCGCGTCGCGGACGCCGGACGGCACGCAGCTTCCCGCTGCCGCCGCCACCGCAATAGAACAGGCCGGCGCCGTCGGACTCAAGGCCGCTGACGCCCTGGTGGGCGGGCATCGCGAGCCGTTCCATCACCGTGCCGTCGGCCGGATCGACGCGTCGCAGCTCGCTCTCGTCGCCTTCCCAGGTGGCGTGCCAGAGCTCGCCATCGACCCAGGTGACGCCGGTGACGAAGCGGTTGGACTCGATCCTGCGCCGCACCGCGCCGGTCTCCGGATCGATCTGCACGATGGTGCGGTCGCGGTACTGGCCGACCCACAGGCTGCCCTCGGCCCAGGTGAGCCCGGAGTCGCTGCCTTGGCCGGACGGCGCCGGGATGGACCCGAGGACGCGGCCGCTGGCCGGGTCGATCTTGTGGATGCGCGCATCGGCGATCTGGTACAGATGGCGGCCGTCGAAGGCGGTGCCCGCGTCGGCGGCACACGGCAGCGTGCGCTGCACCTCGCCACTGGCGGGATCGATCGCCAGCAGCCCCAGGGCCGTCGCGGCCCAGACCCGGTCGCCGTCATGGCTGACGCCGTGGACGGCAGGCGCGCCGGGGTAGGGGCCGTACTCGCGGACGACCTCGGCGGGACGGGCCGCGGGCAGGCCGTCGTTGGAGGCCATGCGCGCCTCGGCGTGGGGATCGCAGGCATTGGAAGCGGTCGAGGACATCGGATCTCCTTCGCGGCGAACCGTCGCCGCATGGACAGCAATCTATCCAGACGGCGGCAGCGCGGGGAGTAACAAGATCGTCGCGAATCCGCTCATTGGCGGCGCCAGCCAGCGCCGGGCGCGCGTCAGGCCGAGCGCCCGCACCCGGCCCTCGGCCTCCAGTGCCGCCAAGGCGCGCTGCACCGTCCGCTGGCTCGCGCCCAGGGCCAACGCGAGGGCCGACGTCGACCAGGCGGTGCCGTCCGCGAGCAGCGCCAGCAAGGCGGCGGACTCGCCCTCGATCGGCGGGACGAGCACCGTCACCGGGTGGCCTTCCCCGGCCCGCAATGCGAAGCCATCGGCCGTGGCGTCGACGCGGGCCACCGGCGCGAGCAGCGCGCGCAACCGGCCCAGCTCCACCCGCAGCCGCGCCCGATGGGTCTCGTCGGGATGGCGCGCCCGGAAGGCACGCAGGATGAGCGCGGATCGCTCGACGCCTGCCGGACCGGCTTCGGCCAGCGCGCGTGCCAGGGTGAACAGCACCGGCCGGCGCGCCAGATCCACGGCGAGGCCGGCACCGCGGATCGCGCGTCGGCAGGCATCGACGACGAGCGCTGGCGACCGCAACAGCTCCTCGACCTCGGCGAGCCGAAGCGGATGCTCCGTGCCCGCGTCGATGCGCCGGGCCACGGGCTGGTCGAGCAGGGCGCGCATCGCATCGGCTTCGGCGATCAACGCGGGCACGCCGGAGCGCCGCGCGGCGGCCGACGCCGCGTCGAGCGCCGTCAGGGCATCCTGGCTGCGCAGCGAGCGCAGCGCGAGCTCGGCGGTCGTCAATCCCGCCATGGCGGCCAGCAGCGGCGGCGGTCGCGCGGGCTCGGCCGAGGGCAGTGCACGTGTGGCCTCGTCGAGCCGACCCAGCAGGATCAGGCGCCGTGCCGCGATCCATCGTCCCAGCAGGGCATTGGCGCGGTCATCGTGGGCTTCGAGGGTCTCGGCCGCCTGCAGCAGGGGACGCGCGGGCTCGCCGAGATCGCGCATCGCGAGGGCGACTTCCGCTTCGGCGACGACGCAACGCGCCCGGGCAACGGCTTCCTTCGGCCCGAAGCCCTTGGCGGCACGCCGCAGCAGGTCGCGGGCGCGCGGGTGTTCTCCGAGCTGCGCCATCGCGATGCCGCGCAGCGCGAGCGCGGGCGGATCGTCGCGCAGGGCCACCCGCTGCAGCGCGCCGAGCGCGTCGCCGGCGGCAAGACAGCGCGCGGCGGCGTTGATCAGGGCATCCATGGGGGCGGAGCTTAAGCGCCAGCGCTGGCAGCAGCGAGGGGCGGCGCATACACTCCCGGCCCATGCAACTGAAGATCGTCGTCTACTCCAAGTCCGCCTGCCCGCAATGCGACACGGCGAAGATGCTGCTCAAGTCCCGCGGGATGGATTTCCAGGAAATCCTGATCGACGACGAGGCCGAGCGCATGGCCTTCTACGAGAAGTGCGGCCCCTCGGTGCGACAGATGCCGCAGGTCTTCATCAATGACCAGCGCGTCGGCGGCGTCACCGGCCTGCAGGCCGCGCTGAAGCAGCTCGGCCGCTGAGCGGGTCGCCCCGCCACTGAAACGCGACGACGGGCCAGCGGCCCGTCGTCATCGAGTTTCGCGCCCGGCGCTCACTTCGCCGGCGCGACTCCCAGCAGGCCGTCGCGCGTGCTGCCGCGCACCTTCGGGCCGATCCAGACCTTCATCATCATCGGGAAGAAGCTCTCTCCCTGGATGGTGTCGCCGACCTTCTGACCGTTGACGCTGAACTCGGTCGTCTGCTTCGCCGGGTCGTAGTCGATCGTGACCAGGTCGCCCTTGAGCAGCTTCGCGCGGTTGCCGAAGACCACGCCCAGCTGCGAGGTCTGGATGATGTTCTTCGCGAACTCCTCCGCCGCGTTCTGGCGGATGCGGTCGAGCATCGCGTTGGCCAGGTCGCGCGAGGACACGTCCCGCATCATGTAGAAGGTGATGCGCTTCGCGCCCTTCTCCGCCACCGCCGCTTCCATCGTGGTCTGCTTGCGCGGCAGGTAGAAGGCCACCGCCGTCGAACGCGTCGACAGGATGCTCGAGGTGGCCGCGCCGTTGAGCTGCAGCGCCTGGTTGTGGACGGTCGCCGTGTCCTGGAACTTGTAGCCCTCCACCTCGACTTCCCCGGCGGCGGCAAAGGTCGATGCCGCGATCAGGCCGATGAACAGGGCGTTCCGGGCGGAACGGGCAAGAGCGGAACGAAGCATGGGAAGTCTCCTCCAGGCGTGGCGCGTCGTGTTGTCAGGGGGATCCGCGAGCCGGCCGGACGCGGTGGCGAAACGGGCCCGCACTCGGGGCGTCGCGAGTTTGAGCCGATGGTGACGGCGATCGCGGGCGCTGTGCGGACCGGATTAAAGCGCGCGGCGGTGTGGCGCGTCAGCCCCGGAAACTGGGGCCGTGCCTCTAATCCGAGGGTCCACGTGACGTTTGGCACGCGAGCCGCCGGCATCCGCTGGCACGATGCGCGCCGCTTCATCGACGCCGCCACGCGCGGGCACGACACCACTTGCAGTCCGCCTGAAGACCGGTGGTCCGACACGATGCAGGCACCCGAACACCGCCGACCATATTCCAAGCACTCCGGAGGGATCCCCGTGTCCATCGACCGTCTTCGCCTAATGCCGCGCGCGCTCGTCGCCGCGGCCGTCGTCTCGCTCACCGCCGCGGGCGCCGCCCATGCCACCGAGAACAGCCAGGTGCGTGCGCTGCTGGGCGCGCCGTCGTACGAGATCTCGACGCCGCAGTTCCCCGGTCTCTATGCGCAGTTCTGGTACCAGCACTACGAGGCCGACAAGCTGCGCGATGCGGATGGCAAGACGCCGACGCAGGCACTGACGATCCCCGGCGTCGGCAGCTTGCCGTTGACGGTGAACGGCTCGATCAAGGCCGACGTCTTCGTGCCGCGCCTGACCTGGGTCACCGAGAAGATCGTGATGGAGGGCCGCCTGGGCTTCTCCGCCGCCTTCCCGATGGTGCGCCAGACCAACGACTTCACCCTGACCACGGTGCTGCCGGCCGGCGTGCCGGCCAATGTCGCCGCGGCCGTCAACCAGCAGCTGGCCGCCGCGGGCGGCGCGCTGTCGGGCAAGCGCAGCGGCCTGGCCGATCCTGAACTGGCGGCCTACCTCGACTGGCAGCAGGACGAATCGCGTGTCGCGCTCGGCGTCGCGTTCAATCCGCCGATGGGGTCCTACGACGCCGACCGTCCGGTCAATCCGGGCGCCGGCAAGTACTGGACCTTCAAGCCGCTGCTGGTGGCCTCGCGCGTGTGGGAGAACGGCTTCGCCGTCGGCCTGCGCGCCACCTACTCGTTCAACACCCGCAACGACGACACCGGCGTGCGCTCCGGCCAGTACCTGCATGCGGACTGGTCCGGCACCTACCAGCTGAACGACCAGTGGAAGTTCGGCGTGCAGGGCTATGTGCTCAAGCAGTTCACCGCCGATCGCGGCGGCGACGCCGGCGCCAACAAGGTCCAGGCGTTGTCCGCCGGCCCACTGGTCGCCTACCTGGCGGAAAGCGGCGACTGGGGCGTCGACTTCAAGGTGATGAAGGAGTTCTCGGTGCGCAATCGCCCCGAGGGCACCGTCACCTGGCTGCGCCTGAACTACCGCCTCAACTGAGCGCGATCGATCCGCGTCGGGCGCGCCGCCAGGGCGCGTCCGGCCCTCAGCGCTCGTAGAGCTCGAGCGGCAGACCGTCCGGATCGGCGAAGAAGGTGAAGCGCTTGCCGGTCAGCTCGTCGACGCGCACCGGCTCGACGCTCACGCCGCGGGCCTCGAGCTCACGCTTGCCTTGCTCGACATCGTCGACCTCGAAGGCCAGGTGACGCAGGCCCTGCGCTTCCGGATACGACGGTCGCGGCGGTGCGCCGGGAAAGCTGAACAGCTCGATCTGCGAGCCGTCCGGCAGCGCCAGGTCCAGCTTGTACGAGCGCCGGGCCTCGCGGTAGGTCTCCGCGATCACGCGCAGGCCCAGGACCTCGGTGTAGAAGCGGCGCGAGCGCTCGTAGTCGGCGCAGATGATCGCGGCGTGGTGGATGCGCAGCAGCATGGGTCGGCTCATCGCGGACCGGCGAGCGGTCCTGGTGAAAGGGGCGAGGCCGCCAACGACATGCGGACCCGCTGCGTCACGACGGATCGGCGCTCGCGACCATGTCGCGGGAACCGGCGACGAAGCGGTAGTCCACCGCCGGCGTCGAGGGCCCGTCGCCGGCCTCCAGCGCGTAGGCGTGCAGGTGCACGGATTGTCCGCCGGTGTCGAACTGGCAATGGCCCGCGAAGCGCGCGCCCTTGGCGACGCGACGCTCCACATCGTCCGCATCGTCATGCACCTCGGCATTGATCCAGACGTAGTCCAGACCATTCGGGCCCCGCTCGATCGAGGTCGAGCGCACCGGCTGCCCATGCAGCATCGGCCGCAGCAGCGCGACGCAGCGGTCGTGCTGGGTGGTCTCATGGGCGCTCATCGCCGGCTTGCCCGCGACGCGGTCGGCGCCGCAGGCGCTCAGCAGGGCGCTCAGGGCCGCGATCGCGGCGCGGACCGCGGTCGCAGGGCGCTGGATCGTGGAAAGGTCAGTCACGGCAACTCCTGGTTCGTCCCGCAGGACGAAAGCGACAGCCTAGCCCTCTCAGGTCAAGCGTGTGTGAATGGGGTTTATGCGCGCGATGCGCACCGCCCCTGATCTTGGGGACGACGGAACTCACCCCCCGGGGCCGCGCCGGTGTGATCGGCGATGGGCGGCGATGGGCGGCCTGCCGTGTGTCGGCATGCATCAGCTCTGACACTGCGATTTACCGCCGGGTAAATCGGCACGCCGCTCGCTGATGCATGATGCGCGGCACTGTCGACGCCATCGGCCCGTGCCCCTCGTGCCGGCGGTCGTTCCCCGCTCCGTCCGTCCCGCCTGTCCGTTTGCCGATGACCCGAATCCCGCCGCCGGGGCCGCGCTCCGACCGCCCCACCGCGTTCCGTCGTCCATCCCCTGTCTCCCGGTCCCTGGCCCTGGTCGCCGCGCTGGCGCTTGCCGGCTGCGTCAACCTCGCGCCCGACTACCACCGGCCCGATGCCGCGGTGCCGTCGCGCGATTCGTCGCCGACACCGGCTGCGACCGACGCCGCCGCGCTCGACTGGCATGCGGTGTTCCTGGACGAGCGCCTGCGCGCCGTCGTGGACCTGGCCGTGCGGCAGAACCGGGACCTGCGGGTCGCGGCGCTGCAGGTCGAGCAGGCGCGCGCCGCCTTCCGCCAGACCGATGCGCAGCGGCTGCCGTCGCTGACCGCCTCGGCCGGCGCCAGCCGCGGCGGCGCGGCCGGGCAGGTGACCCAGCAGGTGTCGATGCAACTGGCGTTGGCCAGCTATGAACTCGATGTCTTCAGCCGCGTCCGCAACCTGAGCGCGTCGGCCGAGCAGTCGTTGCTGGCCGCCGACGAGACCCGACGCAGCCTGCAGATCAGCCTGGTGGCCGAGAGCGCGAGCGCGTGGCTGACCTGGGCCGCGGACCTCGAGCGCCAGCGGCTGGCGCAGCAGACCTTGGAGAGCCAGGAACGCTCCTTCGCGCTGACGCAGCGCCGGCATGCGGCGGGCGCCGTCTCCGGGCTGGTGCTGGCGCAGGCGCGCACCGCGCTGGACAGCGCGCGGGCCGACGTCGCCGCTTGGCCGGCCACGATCGCGCAGGACCGGCATGCGCTGGAGTTGCTGCTCGGCGCGAGCTTGCCCGAGGCGGCGGCGCCGCGCGCGACCGATGCGCTCGCGACGGTCAGCCTGCTGGTCGACCTGCCCGGCGGCGTGCCGTCCAGCGTGCTGCAGCGCCGGCCCGACGTGCAGGCCGCCGAACACGCGCTGATCGCCCGCCATGCCGACATCGGCGCCGCCCGCGCGGCGCTGTTCCCGACGATCAGCCTGACCGCGAGCGCCGGCACCGGCAGCAGCGCCTTGTCGGGCCTGTTCAAGGCCGGCAGCGGGAGCTGGAGTCTCGGTCCGTCGGCCTCGCTGCCGATCTTCGACGGCGGCGCGCGCGACGCGGCGTTGCGCCAGGCCGAGGTGGGGCGCGACATCGCGCTCGCCAGCTACGACAAGGCGATCCAGACGGCGTTCCGCGAGGTGGCGGACGCGCTCGCCGTGCGCGCGACGCTGGCCGGGCGACTGGACCTGCAGCAGTCGCTGCTCGCGTCCGCCGAGCGGCAACTGCGCCTGGCGGAGACCCAGTACCGCGCCGGCAGCACGACGCAGCTGGAACTCCTCGATGCGCAGCGCTCGCTGGTCGGCGCCCAGCAGGCGCTGGTGACGCTGCGGCTGAGCGAGCAGCTCAACCGCCTGACGCTCTACAAGGTGCTGGGCGGCGGCTGGCAGGCGCCGACGGCCGAGACGGGGACCCCCGCGACGCCAGCCGCGGCGCCATCGACAGCGCCGCCGCCCGCACCGATGACGACGGGCGCGGCACAAGGGGTGGACGGTGCCGCGACGGCCCTGGCGGCCGCTCGCCGGGCCGGCTGGAATGACCAGGATTGAGGGAGATCCGATGAAGCAGTGGATGAAGCCGGGCCGGCTGTTGGCGGTCGCGGCGGGACTGGTGGTGACGACGCTGATCGTCAAGGCGCTCTGGTTCAGCGCGCCGCCGCCGCCGCAGGTGACCTCGGCGGCGGTCGAGCGCGGCGATCTGGAGGTCAGCGTGCTGGCCACCGGCACGATCAACGCCTACAAGCTGGTCAGCGTCGGCGCGCGCGCGACCGGCGAGGTCAAGCGACTGGCGGTGGCGCTGGGCGACAAGGTCAAGGAAGGCCAGCTGATCGCCGAGATCGACGCGCTGACGCAGCAGAACGCCTTGCGCGACGCGCAGGCCTCGCTGCGCAGCGCCGAGGCCCTGCTCGGCGCCCGGCAGGCGACGCTGGTCCAGGCGGAACTGGCCGCGAAGCGGCAGCGCGAGCTGGCTGCCGGCGACGCCGGCGCCCGCGCCGACCTCGAAGCCGCCGAGGCCACGTTGAACACGGCGCGGGCGGACGTCGAATCGCAGCGGGCGATGGTGGCGCAGGCCCGGATCAATGTGGACACCGCGCAGCTGAACCTGGGCTACGCCCGGGTGCTGGCGCCGATGGACGGCACCGTCGTCGCGATCGTGACGGAACAGGGGCAGACGGTGAACGCGGCGCAGACGGCGCCGACGATCATCAAGCTCGCGCGCCTGGACACGATGACGATCAAGGCCCGCATCTCCGAGGCCGACGTGCCGCGCGTGAAGCCCGGCATGCCGGTGCACTTCTCGCTGCTGGGCGAGCCGGATCGCCGCATCCAGGCGACGCTGCGCGCGGTCGAGCCGGGCGACACCACGCTGGCGGACAGCTCGGCGACCACCTCGACCTCCAGTTCCAGTTCGTCGGGCACGGCCAACGCGATCTACTACAACGGCATCTTCGACGTGCCCAATCCCGACGGCACGCTGCGCATCAACATGACGGCGCAGGCGACCATCGTGCTGGCGCAGGCGAAGGCGGCGTTGACCCTCCCGGTGGCGGCGCTCGGTGCGCGCGAGGGCGGCAGCGACCGCCACAAGGTCCGCGTGCTCGGCGCCGACGGCCGGATCGAGGACCGCATCGTGCGCATCGGCCTGAACAACCGGGTGCGCGCGCAGGTGCTGGACGGCCTGAAGGAAGGCGAGCGCGTCGTCACCGCCGAGGCGGCGCCTCCCGGCGCGCCAGGGGCCGGTCGCCGCCCGCCGCCGCGGGGCTGAGCATGGCGGCCCTGCTCGAACTGCGCGGCCTGGTGCGCGAATACCCGGCCGGCGAAGGCACCGTCGCCGTCCTGCGCGATGTCGACCTGACGATCGAGGCGGGCGAGATGGTCGCCATCATCGGTCCGTCGGGCTCCGGCAAGTCGACGCTGATGAACATCCTCGGCTGCCTGGACCGACCCACGCGCGGCAGCTATCGCGTCGCCGGCCAGGAGACCGGCGCGATGGGACCCGACGAGCTCGCCCGCCTGCGGCGCGAGCACTTCGGCTTCATCTTTCAGCGCTACCAGCTGCTGGGCGACCTGGACGCGGTGGGCAATGTCGAGATCCCGTCGATCTACGCCGGCGCGGGCACCGCGCATCGGCATGCGCGCGCCCGGTCGCTGCTGGCGCGGCTGGGCCTGGCCGAGCGGCTGCATCACCGGCCCGGCCAGCTGTCCGGCGGCCAGCAGCAGCGGGTATCGATCGCGCGGGCGCTGATGAACGGCGGCGACGTGATCCTGGCCGACGAGCCCACCGGCGCGCTCGATCAGGCCAGCGGGCGCGAGGTCATGACCATCCTCGAGGAGCTCCATGCCGACGGCCATACGGTGATCCTGGTGACGCACGATGCGCAGGTGGCGGCGCATGCGCAGCGGGTGATCGAGATCAGCGACGGCGTCATCGTCGCCGACCGGCGCCGGCCGGACGCGGCGCCGCCGGCGGTGCTGGCCAAGCCCGATCCGGCACCGGCCGGCGCGGCCTG
>NZ_PEOG01000063.1 GCF_002761755.1 Roseateles chitinivorans | reverse complement strand
CGGGAGAGCGGCATCGCCAGCTCGACGCGCAGGCCGCCCAGCGCGGTGCTGTGCCCCAGACGCAGGCTGGCGCCATGGTCGTCGGCGATGCTGCGCACCAGCGCCAGGCCCAGACCGCTGCCCGGGGCCTGCTGGGCCTGCGCCTCGGACCGGTAGAAGCGGTCGAAGACCCGGCCGCGCTCGGCGTCGGGAATGCCGGGCCCGTCGTCCTCGACCACCAGCAGCGCCTGTCCGCCGCTGCGCTCCAGGCTCAGGTCGACGCGGCTGCGCCCGTACTTGATGCCGTTGTCCAGCAGGTTGCGCAGCAGCATCGTCAGCGCCTCGCGGTGGCCGTCGACCAGCACCGCGTCGCAACGCTCCATCCCCAGGTCGATGCCGCGGGCCTGCGCGAGCGTGGCCGCGTCGATCACGCCGTCGCGGCACAGCGCGTCCAGCGCGATCGGCTGCGACGGCGCCTGCGCCTTCGCGCTGTCCTGCCGCGCCAGCGCGAGCAGCTGCTCGATCAAGTGGGACGCGCGGTCGATGCCCTGCCCGAGCTTCTCCAGCGCCTGCGCGCGGGCCGGCTCGTCCGGCGCGCGCCGCAGCGACTGCAGCTGCAGCTTCAGCGCCGCCAGCGGCGACCGCAACTCATGCGCCGCGTCGGCGACGAAGTGCTGCTGCTGCTCGAAGGCCTGGCGCACGCGGTCCAGCAGGCCGTTGAGCTCGGTGACCAGCGGCTGGACCTCGGCCGGCAGGTCCTCGTCGTCGACCGGCGCCAGGTCCAGCGCCGCGCGGCGCGACAGCTGCTGGCGCACGCGCTCCAGCGGCGCCAGCGAATGCGAGACCACCCACCACACCACCAGGGCCAGCATCGGCAGCATCAGCGCCGTCGGCAGCACGGTGCGCCAGGCCAGTTGCCCCGCCATGCGCTGGCGCACCGCGATGTCCTGCGCGACCTGGACGACCTGGAAGCGGCCCTGCACCGCGAAGACCCGATAGCGCTTGCCGCGCAGCGCGACATTGGAGAAGCCCAGCACCGCGCGCTGCGGCAGCCAGTCCGGGCCGGCAGAGCGGTACAGCGGCGTGCCGTCCAGGCCCCAGACCTGCACGATCAGGTCGATGCTCTGCTCTTCCCCCAGCGGCAGCGGCAATCCCGTGCCCATGCCCGCGCGCAGCGAGAGCGCGACCTGCTGCATCTGGTAGTCGAAGATCTCGTCGGTCTCCATGAGCGCGTTGCGGTAGGCGCTCATGCCCTGGATCAGCGCGCTGGTCAGCATCGCGCCCAGCAGGAACAGCAGCAGCCGGTAGCGCAGCGAGCGCGGCAGCAACGCGAACCGGCCGCGCCGCGGCGCGTCGGCCCCCTGCGGCGCGTTCATTCCTTGGGCACGCGGTAGCCGACGCCGCGGACGTTCTGGATCAGCTCGGCGCCCAGCTTCTTGCGCAGGCCGTGGATGTAGACCTCGACGGCATTGCTGCTGATCTCGTCCTTCCAGCCGTAGAGCTTCTCCTCGAGCTGCTGGCGCGACAGGACCATGCCGGGACGGGCCAGCAGCGGCTCCAGCACCGCCCATTCGCGCTGCGACAGCGTCACCGGATGGCCGTTGGCGGTCACCTCGCGGGTGGCGGGGTTGATGCTGACGCCCATGTGCTCGTAGACCGGCTCGGCGCGGCCGGCGGCGCGGCGCAGCAACGCGCGGATGCGGGCCAGCAGCTCGTCGAGCTCGAAGGGCTTGAGCACGTAGTCGTCCGCACCGGCATCCAGGCCGGCCACGCGCTGCGCGGTGGCGTCCCGGGCCGTGGCGATCAGCACCGGCACCGTCTGCTTGCGCCCGCGCAGGGCCTGCAGCACGCTCATGCCGTCGCGCTTGGGCAGGCCCAGGTCGAGCAACACCAGGTCGTAGGTCTGGGATTGCAGCGCGGTGTCGGCGATCTCGCCGTCCCGCACCCAGTCCACGGCATAACCCTCGGCGCGCAGCAGCCCGAGCAATTGCTCGCCGATCATGAGGTCGTCTTCCACCAGCAGGAGTCGCATGGGGGCGATTGTGCACGTCCGGCTGGACCGGGTCATTTCCATGACTACAATGCGCGCCTGTCAGGAGAGAGCCGCCTCGCGGGGGCCGCCGAAGGCGCAGTGGCACTGGGGATCCCACGCTGCGAACGCTCAGGCAAAAGGACTGACGAAACGCCCGAGACATCGGGCGTCCTCACTGGAGAGAGGCGGGGCGGACCACCGGTCGAGCCCGTCCACCGAAGGGGCAAGCCACCGGTCAACCGCCGGCGGCCAATCTCTCAGGTAAAGCGGACAGCGAGGGCATATCCCCCACCTTGACGTGATCGGTTCACAGTCGGGGTGGTCACGACGAATGCCCTCGGAGCCAGACATGTCCGCCGATCAGACCCTGCACAAGACCCCGCTGCACGCGCTGCACCTGGAACTCGGCGCCAAGATGGTGCCCTTCGCCGGCTACGACATGCCGGTCCAGTACCCCGCCGGCGTGATGGCCGAGCACAAGCACACCCGCGCCAAGGCCGGCCTGTTCGACGTTTCCCACATGGGCCAGGTGCTGCTGGTGGGCGACGATGCCGCCGCCGCGCTCGAGACCCTGGTCCCCGTCGACATCGTGGACCTCGGCCTGTTCAAGCAGCGTTACGCGCTCTTCACCGCCGACGACGGCGGCATCCTCGACGACCTGATGGTGGCCCGCCGCACCGACGGCCTGTTCGTCGTCGTCAACGCGGGCTGCCGCGACCAGGACATCGCCCACATGCGCAAGCACCTGTCGGGCCGCTGCGAGGTCCGCCCGATGCCCGAGCAGGCCCTGCTCGCGCTGCAGGGCCCGCAGGCCGTGACCGCGCTGTCGCGCCTGAACGCGGACGTCGCCCAGCTGGTCTTCATGACCGGCGGCTTCTTCGACCTGGACGGCATCCCCACCTTCGTGACCCGCTCGGGCTACACCGGCGAGGACGGCTACGAGATCTCGGTCGCCGCCGACCGTGCCGTCGAACTGGCCCGCAAGCTGCTGGCCCAGCCCGAGGTGATGCCGATCGGCCTGGGCGCGCGCGACTCGCTGCGCCTGGAAGCGGGCCTGTGCCTGTACGGCCACGACATCGACACCACGACCACGCCGGTCGAGGCCTCGCTGACCTGGGCGATCCAGAAGGTGCGCCGTGCCGGCGGCGCCCGCGCCGGCGGTTATCCGGGCGCGGCCGTGATCGACCGCCAACTGGCCGAAGGCGCCGCGCGCAAGCGGGTGGGCCTGGTCAGCTCCGAGCGCATGCCGGTGCGCGAAGGCGCCAAGCTGGTCAATGCCGACGGCCAGGAGATCGGCGTCGTCACCAGCGGGACCCTGGGCCCGACGGTCGGCAAGCCGGTGGCGCTGGCCTATGTGCAGACGCCGTACGCGGCGCTCGGCACCGAGCTCTTCGCCGAGGTGCGTGGCAAGCGCACGCCGATGACGGTCTCTTCCACGCCGTTCACGCCCAACGGATACTTCCGCGGCTGATCCGCGATCCCGGGTCACCTCGTCCCCCGTTCCCTCGAGCCGACGCGAGTCGCCCTCGGGATTCCCGTTCCAACCATCCGATTGCACGGAGCCTCTCCATGAGCATCAAGTACACGCCCGACCACGAGTGGGTCGACACCACCGACGGCATCGCCACCGTGGGCATCACGGTCCACGCGCAGGACGCGCTGGGCGACGTCGTGTTCGTGGACCTGCCGGACGTCGGCAAGTCCTTCGCCGCCAAGGAAGTGGCCGGCGTGGTCGAGTCGGTCAAGGCCGCCGCCGACGTCTACGCCCCGGTCTCGGGCGAGATCGTCGAGGTCAACGAGGCGCTGCGCGCCGACCCGTCGCTGGCCAACACCGACCCGCTGAAGTCGGGCTGGTTCTTCAAGGTCAAGCTGTCCAATCCGTCCGAGCTGGACGGTCTGCTGGACACCACGGCTTACGACGAGCTGGTGAAGAACAGCTGATCGGGCTGCGGAGTCGGGCAGTCCGCGTCGTTGCAAGTCCTCGCCATAGCGCTGCTATGGCTGCGGCTTGCGCCTGGCGGCCCCTCCCGACTCCACACCCCGACGTCAAAGAACTCCCCCCCTCCAGGATCGCCCCGCCATGTCCGCCCTGCCCTCGTTCGCCGAGCTCGAGAACGCCGTCGAGTTCCACGCCCGCCACATCGGTCCCGACGCCCACGACGAAGCGCTGATGCTGTCGGCGATCGGCAGCGCCTCGCGCGCCGCGCTGATCGATGCCATCGTCCCGGCCGCCATCAAGCGCGCAGCCAAGATGGACCTGCCCGATGCCGTGACCGAAGCGCAGGCGCTGGCCGAGCTCAAGGCCATCGCGGGCAAGAACCAGATCCTGAAGTCCTTCATCGGCCAGGGCTACCACGGCACGCTGACCCCGGGCGTCATCCTGCGCAACATCCTCGAGAACCCCGCCTGGTACACGGCCTACACGCCGTACCAGGCCGAGATCTCGCAAGGCCGCATGGAAGCGCTGGTCAACTTCCAGACCATGGTCTGCGACCTGACCGGCCTGGCCATCGCCAACGCCTCGATGCTGGACGAGGCCACCGCCGCCGCCGAGGCGATGACGCTGGCCGCCCGCGTGGGCAAGAGCAAGAGCCAGACCTTCTTCGTCGCCGATGACGTGCTGCCGCAGACCCTGGAAGTCGTGCGCACCCGCGCCGAGCCGCTGGGCATCACCATCCAGGTCGGCCCTGCCGAGGATGCCGGCAAGGCCGAATGCTTCGGCGCGCTGGTCCAGTACCCGGGCGTGACCGGCGTGGTGCGCCCGCTGCAGGCGATCGCCGACGCGGTCCATGCGCACGGCGGCCTGCTGGTGGCCGCGGCCGACCTGCTGGCGCTGACGCTGATCGCCGCGCCCGGCGAGCAAGGCGCCGACATCGCCGTCGGCACGACGCAGCGCTTCGGCATGCCGATGGGCGCTGGCGGCCCGCATGCCGCCTACATGGCCTGCCGCGACGAGTTCAAGCGCTCGCTGCCGGGTCGCCTGGTCGGCGTGTCGGTGGACGCGCACGGCAAGCCCGCGTACCGGCTGTCGCTGCAGACGCGCGAACAGCACATCCGCCGCGAGAAGGCCACCTCCAACATCTGTACCGCGCAGGTGCTGCCGGCCGTCGTGGCCAGCATGTACGCCGTCTATCACGGTCCCCAGGGCCTCAAGCGCATCGCCCAGCGCGTGGCCGCCTACACCGCCGTGCTGGCGCAGGGCCTGAAGGCGCTGGGACTGACGCTGGTCCATGAGACCGCCTTCGACACGCTGCATGTGAAGACCGGCGCCCACACCGGCCCCGTGATGGCGGCCGCCGTGGCCGCCGGCATGAACCTGCGCCGCGCCGGCGAGGACAGCCTCAGCCTGACGCTGGACGAGACCACCACCCGCGCCGACATCCAGGCGCTGCTGACCGTCTTTGCGGAAGGCAAGGCGGTGGCGGACGCGTTCGCGGGCGCGTCGGCCGCGACGCCCACCACGCTGATCCCGGCCGCGCTGTCGCGCACGAGCGACTACCTGACGCATCCGATCTTCAACATCCACCACTCCGAGACGGAGATGCTGCGCTACATCCGCCTGCTCTCCGACAAGGACCTGGCGCTGGACCGCAGCATGATTCCGCTGGGCTCGTGCACGATGAAGCTGAACGCCACCAGCGAGATGATCCCCATCACCTGGCCGGAGTTCGCGCAGGTGCATCCGTTCGCGCCGCAGAGCCAGCTGCAGGGCTACGCGCAGCTGGACCAGCAACTGACCGCCTGGCTGTGCCAGGCCACCGGCTACGCGGGCGTGTCGCTGCAGCCGAACGCCGGCTCGCAGGGCGAGTACGCCGGCCTGCTGATCATCAAGGCCTGGCACGAGTCGCGCGGCGAGGGTCATCGCAAGATCTGCCTGATTCCGGAATCGGCCCATGGCACCAATCCGGCGTCGGCGCAGATGGTGGGCATGCAGGTCGTGGTCACCAAGTGCGACAAGGAAGGCAACATCGACCTCGCCGACCTGAAGGCCAAGTGCGAGCAGCACAGCGCCCAGCTGGCGGCGATCATGATCACCTACCCGTCGACCTACGGCGTCTTCGACACGCATGTGAAGGAGATCTGCGCGCTGGTGCATGAGCACGGCGGCCGCGTCTACGTCGACGGCGCCAACATGAACGCGCTGGTCGGCATCGCCGCGCCGGGCCAGTTCGGCGGCGACGTGTCCCACCTGAACCTGCACAAGACCTTCTGCATCCCGCACGGCGGCGGTGGCCCGGGCGTCGGCCCGGTCTGCGTGGTCGAGGACCTCGTGCCCTTCCTGCCGGCGCATCGCGCGGCCGGCCTGGGCGAGAAGACCGCGATCGGTGCCGTCAGCGCGGCGCCGCTGGGCAACGCGGCGGTGCTGCCGATCTCGTGGATGTACATCCGCATGATGGGCGAGACCGGCCTGAAGGCGGCGACCGAGACCGCCATCCTGTCCGCCAACTACGTCGCGGCCCGCCTGTCCGACCACTACGACATCCACTTCAGCGGCAACATCGCTGGCGTCAAGGGCGGCGGCGTGGCGCACGAGTGCATCCTGGACCTGCGTCCGCTGAAGGACAGCAGCGGCGTGTCGGCCGAGGACGTGGCCAAGCGCCTGATCGACTACGGCTTCCATGCGCCGACCTTGTCCTTCCCGGTCGCCGGCACGCTGATGGTGGAGCCGACCGAGAGCGAATCGAAGTTCGAGCTCGACCGCTTCATCGCCGCGATGATCCAGATCCGCGAGGAGATCGCGAAGGTGGAATCCGGCGCCTGGCCCAGGACGGACAACCCGCTCGTCAATGCGCCGCACACCGCGGAGAGCCTGCTCAAGGCCGAGTGGTCGCACGGCTACAGCCGCGACGATGCGGCGTATCCGGTGCCGGCACTGCGTCACGTCAAGTACTGGTCGCCGGTCGGCCGCGTCGACAACGTCTACGGCGACCGCAACCTGGTCTGCTCCTGCCCGCCCCTGTCGGCCTACGCCGACGAGTGAGCCGAGTCCCCGTCATGGACGACGCCCGCGGCGCGTCCATGCCGCCTAGCCCAATGAGGGGCGCTTGAACCGCCCTCGACGACCCGCAGAGGTGAGCCATGGCAGTTTCCGTCTTTGACCTCTTCAAGATCGGCATCGGGCCGTCGAGTTCGCACACCGTCGGTCCGATGCGCGCGGCGCGCATGTTCGTGCAGCGCCTGCGGCATGAAGGCGTGCTCGACAGGACGGTGCGCGTGGCCACCGCGCTGTATGGCTCGCTGGGCGCCACCGGCAAGGGCCACGGCTCGGACAAGGCGGTGCTGCTGGGGCTTGCGGGGCATGAGCCGGACACCGTCGACATCGAATCGATTCCCGGCATCCTCGATGCGATCCGCAACGACCGGCGCATCGCGCTGGGCGGCGACCAGGTCGTCGCCTTCGACGAGGCGCGCGACCTGGTCATGTACCGCCGCCAGAGCCTGCCGCTGCATGCCAACGGCATGCGGCTGATCGCCTACGACGCCGACGGCAACGAGCTGCAGAACCGGGTCTATTACTCGGTGGGCGGCGGTTTCGTCGTCAGCGAGGAAGTGCTGGCCGACGGCAGCAAGCAGAAGCAGATCGCGCCCGACACGACGGTGCTGCCCTACCCCTTCAAGACCGGCGCCGAACTGCTGGCGCTGACCGAGAAGGAAGGCTGCTCGATCGCCGAGATCATGCGGCGCAACGAGCGGCACTGGCGCCCCGACGAGGAGACGCGCACCGGGCTGCTGAAGATCTGGCACGTGATGCAGGAATGCGTGCAGCGCGGCTGCCGCACCGAAGGCATCCTGCCGGGCGGCTTCAAGGTCAAGCGCCGCTCGGCCGCGCTGTACCGGGACCTGGTCGCGCATCCGGAGGCCGCATTGCGCGACCCGCTGCAGGTGATGGATTGGGTCAACCTCTACGCGCTGGCGGTGAACGAGGAAAACGCCGCCGGCGGTCGCGTCGTGACGGCGCCGACCAACGGGGCGGCCGGCATCGTGCCGGCGGTGCTGCACTACTACGCCCGCTTCGTGCACGGCGCCAATGAGGACGGCATCGTCGACTTCCTGCTGACGGCCGCGGCGATCGGCATCCTCTACAAGGAGAACGCATCGATCTCGGGCGCCGAGGTCGGCTGCCAGGGCGAGGTGGGCGTCGCCTGCTCGATGGCCGCGGGGGCCTTGTGCGCGGTGATGGGCGGCTCGCCGGCGCAGGCCGAGAACGCGGCCGAGATCGGCATGGAGCACCACCTGGGCCTGACCTGCGATCCGGTCGGCGGCCTGGTGCAGATCCCCTGCATCGAGCGCAATGCGATCGCCTCGGTCAAGGCCATCAATGCCGCGCGCATGGCGCTGCGCGGCGACGGCACCCACCATGTCAGCCTGGACAAGGTCATCAAGACCATGCGCGAGACCGGCGCCGACATGATGACCAAGTACAAGGAAACCGCGCGCGGCGGCCTGGCGGTCAACATCGTCGAGTGCTGACGCGCCGCTGGCCGGTCGTCAGCTGTCGTCGGCAGCCGTGAGCGGCGCCGACGCGGACGCCGCATCGCGGTCCGCGTCCGGACCGGCACCGCGGGCGTCCTGCACCGCGCTGAAGAGCAGGCCGATGGTCATGGCGAGGCTGCACAGCAACAGCGCGGTCTTGAACAAGCTGGTAGGTTCGGTCCTCGCGGCCTTGGCGTGCTTGGTGATGCTCATGGCGGGGCTCCTTTCGATCTGACGCATGGTCCGCCCATCGATGTCCGCGAGGCAGACGCCGATGCCCCATCGCCGGGTCCTGCAATCGCGTCAGCGCGCGTCGGCGATCGACCGACAGCGAGGATGTCGAAATCCATCGGCCCCGATCGTCGTGAAGCGAAAGCCCGTCTGTCTTCACCAAGCCGTCACGGGTCCTGCAACTCCTTCTCCACGGACGCGAATCCGCCATGACTGCTCACCTTGATCCGAAACGGCGCCGCTGGCTGGCGCTCGGCGTGCTCTGCCTGGGCGTGCTGATGATCGTGCTGGACACGACCATCGTGAATGTGGCGCTGCCGTCGATCCGCGCCGACCTGCACTTCACCGAGACCTCGCTGGTCTGGGTGGTCAACGCCTACATGCTGACCTTCGGCGGCTTCATGCTGCTGGGCGGGCGGCTGGGCGACCTGTACGGCCACCGCCGCATGTTCCTGGCGGGGCTGGCGCTGTTCACCGCCGCGTCGGCCGCCTGCGGCCTGGCGCACACCCAGGGGCTGCTGATCGCGGCCCGGGCGGTCCAGGGCCTGGGCGGGGCGGTGGTGTCGGCGATCTCGCTGTCGCTGATCATGAACATGTTCACCGAGCCCGCCGAGCGGGCCAAGGCCATGGGCGTCTACGGCTTCGTCTGCGCCGGCGGCGGCAGCATCGGCGTGCTGCTGGGCGGCCTGCTGACCAGCACGCTGAGCTGGCACTGGATCTTCCTGGTGAACCTGCCGATCGGCGCGATCGTGATCGGCCTGTGCCTGTGGCTGATCGAGCGGGCCGGCCCGACGGCGCCCGACGAGACCCTGGACTGGGCCGGCGCGGTGACGGTCACGCTGTCGCTGATGCTGGCGGTCTACGCGGTCGTCAACGGCAACGAAGCCGGCTGGACTTCGCCCCGCACCCTGGGCCTGCTGGGCGTCGCGGCGGCGCTGATGGCGGCCTTCCTCGTGCTGGAGACCCGGGTGGCGCATCCGCTGATGCCGCTGTCGCTGTTCCGGCTGCGCTCGGTGGCGGTGTCCAACGTGATCGGCGTGCTGTGGGCGGCGGCGATGTTCGCCTGGTTCTTCCTGTCGGCGCTGTACATGCAACTGGTGCTGGGCTACGACGCCATGCATGTGGGCCTGGGCTTCCTGCCGGCCAACCTGATCATGGCCGCCTTCTCGGTGGGCCTGTCGGCCCGGCTGGTGATGAAGCTGGGGCTGCGCAAGCCGCTGTGCGGCGGGCTGCTGCTGGCGGCGCTGGGGCTGGCGCTGTTCGCGCGGGCGCCGGCGGACGGCGGCTTCTGGCTGGACGTCCTGCCCGGCATGCTGCTGCTGGGCCTGGGCGCGGGCGTGGCCTTCAACCCGGTGCTGCTGGCGGCGATGAGCGAGGTCGCGCCCAGCGAGTCGGGCCTGGCCTCCGGCATGGTCAACACCTCCTTCATGATGGGCGGCTCGCTGGGGCTGGCGGTGCTGGCCAGCCTGGCGGCCTGGAAGACCGCCGAACTCGGCGCGCTGGGCGCCGCGATGCCGGCGGCGCTGGCGGGCGGTTACCGGGTCGCCTTCGCGGTGGGCGCGGTCTTCGCGGCCACCGGCGGGCTGCTGGCACTGCTGCTGCGCGAGCCCGCGCCGCAGCCGGGCGTGGCGACGTCGACAGCGCATCCCGGGTGAAACTCCGGCGGCACGTCAAGCCTCCCGCCCACCCGTTCTTGCACAGTTGTTCATGGGTGTCCGGCGCCCACCTGGAACGGGACGAGAATGCCCCTTCGTAACGACGGACGAGGGACGTGGCGATGAGCATGAACACTTATCTGAAGGGCCGCCTGCGCAACACGGCGCTGTTGCGCAGCCAGGGACTCATGCCGCTCTACGAGGCCGTGGTCAATGCGATCCAGGCGATCGCCGACTCGGACAATGCCGAAGGTGGTGACATTCGCATCGAGGTACTCCGATCGCCTCAACAGCAGTTGCTGGAAGACGCCCGTCAGCGCCGCGGGGCGCCGCCACAGGAACCCATCGTCGGCTTCCGCATCATCGACAACGGCGTCGGTTTTGACGAACGGAACATGTCGTCGTTCGAGACCTTGGACAGCGACTACAAGGCGGCATTGGGCTGCCGAGGCGTAGGGCGGCTGCTTTGGCTGAAAGCATTCGAGGCCGTCAAGGTGCTCAGCATCTTTCGATCCAGCGACGGCAGCCTGCGGCAGCGCAGTTTCGCGTTCACGCCCGCGCATGGCGTCACGGCGCAGGTGATGGCCGACGCGCCACCCAACGCGCGGCCCAAAACGACGATTGAACTCTGCGGCTTCGACAAGCCCTATCGCGAGGCTTCACCGAAGACGGCCGCCACCATTGCCCAGAACGTTTTCGAGCATTGCCTCTGGTATTTCGTGCGAGAGGGTGGCGCACCCGTCATCTCGGTCGTGGACGGCGATGAAGTGATCGACTTGCACGAGGTCTATGCCGCCTACATGCTGTCGTCTTCGACGAAGGAGCGAATCAAGCTGAAAGGCCAGGAGTTCGAACTCACCCATCTGCGCCTGAAGGCCGGCGCGGATCGACAGCACTTCCTGGCCTGGTGTGCTGCTGGCCGCGTCGTGGAGAAAGAACCCTTGGGCGGTCGGATCTCCGGCCTCCATGGTCGGATCAAGGATCCGGACGGCGATTTCCACTACGCCTGCTACATCACCTCGGCCTACCTCGATGGTCACGTCCGTCCCGAGCGCATCGGCTTCGACATCGAGGCCATCAGCGACGACCTGTTCTCAGCCTCCGAACTCGGCATCGACGAGATCCGGGATGCCGTGGTGGCATGTGCCGGCCAACATTTGCGTGACCATCTTGAAACGAATGCAAAGGCCAGCCGGGACCGTGTGGAGCGCTTCGTCTCCGAGCGGGCGCCTCGCTATCGGCCGATCCTCAACAGGATCGAGCCGACCCGATTGAGTGTCGATCCGGACATATCGGACCGCGACCTTGATCTGCTTTTGCACCGCCACCTCGCGGACATCGAAGGCAGCTTGCTCGCAGAAGGCCACGAGATGATGAACCTCGGAGATGCCGAGTCACCGGCCCAGTACCAGGTTCGACTGCAGCGCTATCTCGAGAAGGTCGACGACATCAAGAAATCTGACCTCGCCAACTACGTCTTTCATCGCAAGATCATCCTCGACATCCTGGAGAAGGCGATCAGCGTCGGAGCCAACGGACGATACGCGCGCGAGGATCTGATCCACGATCTGATCATGCCGATGCGCAAGACCTCTGACGAAGTGTTCTCGGATGGCTCGAACCTCTGGTTGATCGATGAACGCCTGGCGTTCCACAACTTTCTGGCATCGGATCGGCCGTTGTCCTCGATGCCGATCACCGGAAGCATCGACGCCAAGGAGCCTGACCTCTGCGCCTTGAATGTCTTCGACCAGCCGCTGCTGGTGAACGAAGGTCAGAAGCTGCCACTGGGATCGATCGTGGTGGTGGAGATCAAACGCCCGATGAGGAACGACGCGCGCGCAGGAGAGGACAGGGACCCTATCGAGCAAGCGCTTGGCTATCTCGAGCGGATTCGCGAAGGTGGTGTCAAGACCGCGCGAGGGCGGCCGATCCCGGGCTCCGACACGATCCCAGGGTTCTGCTACGTCATCGCGGACCTGACTTCAACGGTGCGCCATCGTTGCAAGGTCCTGGGGCTGCGCGAAACCAGCGACAAACAGGGCTACTTCGGTTTCAACGACAACTTCAGGGTCTACATCGAAGTGATTTCGTTCGACCGCCTGCTCAACGCGGCCCGGGAACGCAATCGCGCCTTTTTCGACAGGCTCGGATTGCCCACCTCCTGAAGGGAGCACGCCGACGCCTCACTTGTCCAGCAGCGGCCAGACGTACTTCACCGGCACCGCGTAGCTGATGCCGCTGGGCGCGCTGAGCGCCGATTCGCGGGTGCCCTTGAGGGCCACCATGTTGACGACGCCCACCACCTTGCCGGTGCGGATGTCCAGCAGCGGCCCGCCGCTGTTGCCCGGGTAGGCGGTGGCATCCAGCTGCAGGAACTCCAGCGCGCCTTCGCGCAGCTGGCGCACCGCGCGCTCCGACAGCGCATTGGAGCTCGGCGCCGGCAGCGCGGCCCGGGTGATCGCGGCGATGCTGCCGCGGTGCGTCGCCATCGTCACGCCCAGCGCGGTGCCGATCGGATAGCCCATCAGCGCCACCGCCGCGCCTTCCCGGACCACCGGCCGGTCGCCGTCGACCTCCGCCAGCGACAGCACGTCGACCAGCGCGCCCTTGTCGTCGGCCAGTTCCAGGATCGCGAGGTCGCGCGCCGCGTCGCGGCGCAGCAGCTTCACCGCCCGCAGCTGCGGCTGCCCCGAGGCGTTGCCGGCGGCCGGCACGGTGATCATCAGGTCCTTCTCGACCGGGTTCGGGACCACATGGGCGCAGGTCACGATGCGGCGCCCGTCGCCGACCGCGAAGCCGGTACCTCGGAAGCCGAAGCGCGGGTTGTCCGTCGCGGCGAAGGTGCCCACCGCCACCACCGCCTGGCGGCTGCGGTCGATCAGGTCCGGCAGGGTGTTGGACATCTCCTGCGCCCGCGCCGTGCCCGTTCCGGCCAGACCCCACGCGCCAAGCGCCCCGCCCGCGCCCCAGGCCAGCAGCTGGCGACGCGCCACGGCGCCGACGCGGCCGATCGCCGCCACGGCATCGGCAGCGTCCGGTGGCATCGTCGAGGGGATCGGGTCGGTACTTCGGGTCATGCGGCAAGGTCCTTGGAGGTGATGCCCATCTCCAGCGTGGAGACGAAGCTGCGCCAGTGGCGGTCGGGTTCGTCGATGCGGAAGCCGTAGAAGCTGCCCTGCTCCGTGTCCTTGCGGCGCACCGCCCGGGCGGTCACATGCGCGGTCTCGCTGTGGCCCAGCTCGATCTCGACCGTGCCGTCGACCTGCAGCGGCAGCTCATGGTCGCATTCGGCCTGGAAGCCGTGGGCCGAGACCTCGATCACGTCGAGGTCGAAATGGCCCATCTCGCTGTCGTTGGCCGCGCGGATGTCGAGGTGGCCGGGGCAGCGGATCGAGTAGCGCGGGTACTGCCGCAGCGAGCGCCCCAGGTCCTGGCCACCGCCGCTGAGCATCGGCAGCACCGAGCGGAATTGCGCATCCTCGCGGTACACCGACCACAGGAGCGCCTTCTTGCGGTCGTCCATCTGCGCGAACACCGGCACCACGCGGTTGAAGAAGTGGTCCAGCAGCGCCGGCGTCATGACCGGGTCGTTGGTCGTGTGGAAGCGCCGCTCCGGCAGCCGGATATTGGGCAGCCGGTGGCGGAAGAAGTAGTGGTGCAGGTTCTTCACCGGCTTGCGGCCGCGGTAATGGCGCTCGAACAGCGCGTCGGCCTCGTGCAGGTCCAGCGTCGCGCCGACCGCCGGCGCGCCGTTGGCGAAGTCGTACTCCGCCACCGTCTGCTCCTTGAGCCGCCGGAAGAACAGCAGCGCCTCGTAGAGCTCGATCTTGTCGGGGTTCACCGCGATCACCAGGTGCCGGGTATCGAAGTACTCGGTGCAGTACTGGTGCATGAACTTCATCAGCGGGAACAGGATCGCGCCGCCGGTCTTGCGGAAGGCCGGCGCCACCGCCAGGGCCGAGATCTCGGCGATCTTGCCGCCCTTGGCCCGCACGCCCTCCAGGTCGAAGACCGACTGCAGCGGGAAGCCGAACACGCCCTCGCGCACCATCGAGATGGTGCCCACCACCACGCCGTCGTACTTGGCGCACAGCGTCGTCGTGGTGGGCAGCGCGTGATAGACGGTCACGCGCAGGCCGCTCGGGTCCGGCTTCATGAAGCCGCTGCCGACATAGGCGTCGTGCAGGATGCGGAAGCAGGCGTCGAGTTCCTCCTGCGTGTCCGCCACCTTGAGCTCCAGGCGCTCCGAGGGCGACGGGTCGCAATCCACCATGCGGCGGTAGATCGCGAAGCGCATCGGCTTCGGCAGCGAGGAGAACATCCGCCGCAGTCCCTGGTGGAACCGCTTGCGAAGACTGGATCGTCGAATCTGGCTCATGACCGTCCCCTCCCCGGGTGCGGTATCTCCGCCGCCTCTCGGTCCCCCAGGGCGTCCGACCTCGTGGTCGGCCGCCTCAACGGATCGCGGCCTGCAGCTTTCGCACCTCGGCTTGTTGCTCGAAATTCGGTCCCAGGTCCGCCAGGCGCTTGAGTTCCGCCTCGGCGTCGCCCTTGTTGCCGCCGGCCACGTACAGCTGCGCCAGGCGCAGCCGGTACGCGGGCACCGACGGCGCCTGCTTCACGGCTTCCTTCTGCACCTCGACGGCCTTGGCGTTCTGGCCCTTGGCGGCGAGGGCCTCCGCCAGCGTGTCCATGTATGGCGGCACGTTGGGGCGGAGCTTGTTCGCTTGCTCGGCAAATTTCAAGCCCTCGTCCGCCTTGCCGGCCCGCAGACGCAGCCAGGCGATGTTGTTGGCCGCCGCCGCGTTCATCGGATTGGCGGCCAGCACCGCCTGATAGCGCTGCTCCGCCTCGGGGTAGCGGCCGCTGTTGAGCGCCACGTCGCCCAGGTGGTACAGGAACAGCTCGTCGGTCTTGTACTTGGCCAGGTAGGCGGCGGCATACCGCTCGGCCTCGTCCTTGCGGCCGGCCTCGATCAGCGTGCTGTGCAGCACGATCGCCAACTCGGTGTTCGCGGTCGTGGCGCCGGCTTCGGCGGCCAGCTGGTCGGCCTTGCGGTAGGCGGTCACCGCGGCGACGAAGTCGCGGCGGCTGCGCGCCACGTCGCCCTCGAGCTTCCAGCCCAGGCCGAACCTGGGCTGCGCCTGCTGCAGCCCCTTGACCGCGACGAGCGCCAGGTCCGGGCGGCCCATCTGCAGGGCCTTCTCGACCACCTTGCGCGCCAGCTCGCCATCGCCCGGGCCGATCGCCTGCGCCCGCTTGAGCGCCGCGGCCGCGGCCTCCCTGTCGCCGGCCAGCAGATGCAGGTCGGCCAGGCGCAGCGGCCCCAGCGGCGAGCGCGGCTGCAGCGTCGCGACCTTGTTGAAGCTGCTGATCGCCTGCTGGCGGTCGCCGGTGGCGGCCTGCACCTGGCCCAGCAGGTCGATCAGCGCCGGGTTGTCGGGGCTGGCGGTGACGCCTTCCTGGGCCAGCGACAGCGCGGTCTTGAAGTCCTTCTGCTCCATCAGCAGGCCGACCGCCGCCTGGCGCGGCGTCGGGTCGTCCGGATGCTGCCGGGCGAGCTCGGTCAGGCGCTTGATCGCCGCGTCCTTCTCGACCAGCTTGTGCGCCAGCTTCAGCCCCATGGTGGCCATCTCGGCGCGCAGGTTCTTCGGATCGGCCTTGAGCACCACCTCGTAGCGCTTGACGGCATCCTCGACCTTGCGGTCCTGCAGGTCCATCGTGGACAGGCTGTTGGCCGCGGTCATCGACGTGGGCTCGCGCCGGACCGCCTCGTCGAAGGCGGCGCGCGCGCCGGCGCGGTCGCCGCGCAGCAGCGCCATGCGGCCGCGCAGCTCGGGCGCGGTCGAGGACTTGGGATCCTTCTTCTCGAGCGAGGCGATCGCCTGTGTCGCGGCCTCGTAGTCCTTCTTGCGCGCCAGCACGCTGATCAGCGCGATGTCGGCCGACGTGCCCTTGTCCTCGGCCGAGAGCTTGCGCAGCGCGGCCACGCCGGCGCCGTCCTGCCCCTTCTGGATCTGGCCCAGCGCCAGGCCGACGCGGCTGCGCACGTCGTTCGGGTTCACCTCGGCGGCGCGGGCGAGGAAGCGCTCGGCCTCGGCGCCCTGGCCCTGCTTGAGACGGATCTCGGCGGCCAGCGCCAGCACCTCGGCCGACGGCGCCTTGCCGTCGAGCGCCGGTTGCAGCGTCGTCATCGCCTGCTCGGCGTCGCCGCCGCGCAGCTGCAGCTGGGCCAGCGCGACGCGGGCCGACTGCGCCTCGGGCGCGGCCTGGATCAGCTTGGCGTAGTTCGCCTCGGCCTGGCGCTGGTCGCCGTTGGCCTGCGCGACGCGCCCGGCCAGGAAGAGCGCGCGCTCGTTGTTCGGCGCCACCTTCAACAGCGCCTGCGTCAGCGCGGTCGCCTCCTTCACCTGACCGGCGTCCATCGCGAAGACGGCGGCGTAGTAGAAGGTCTGCGCATGCTGCGGCGCGGCCGCCTTCATCGCGGCGACGGCCTCCTTGGCCGCGGCCTTGTCGCCGGTGCGCATCAGCTGGTTGATCAGGCCGGCATGGGCGCCGACCAGCTTCTTGTCGAGTTCCAGCGCCTTGCGGAAGCTGGCGATCGACTCGGCCGCCGGCGCATCGGCCAGCACCTGCAGCTCGCCCTTGAGCTGCCAGGCCTCGGCGGCCTGCGGCGACTTGGCCACCAGGCGGTCGATCTCCTCCCGCGCCTCGGGCAGCTTGCCCTCGCTGGTGAGCAGGCGCACGTTGACCAGCCGCACCGCCACGCTGTCGGGCGTCGCCCGCAGCGCCGCGTCGGCGGCCTTGCGGGCCTCGCCCAGCTTCCGCTTCGCCACGTAGGCGCCGACCAGGGTGGTCTGCAGGTCGGCCTCGTCGGCGGCGGTCTGCAGATGACGGCTGCCGTACTGGCCGATCAGCTCGTCGACCTTGCCCTGCATCAGCAGCAGCCGGGCCTGGAGCGCGGTCAGCGCATCGCCGCCGAAGCCCTGCGACCGGGCCTTCTCCGCCTCGATCGCGGCGCCGGCGATGTCGCCGCTCTCCAGCAGCGCCTTGGCCAGCAGGTAGCGGGCCTCGGCCAGCGACTCGTCCTTCTGCAGCGCGTTCTTGAGCTGGATGATCGCGGCCTTGTTGTCCTTCTTCTCCAGGTGCGCCTTGGCGGAGCTCACCAGGTCCTGCGCGGATTCGCCGAGGCATCCCGCCAGCAGCAGCGCCGAGCCCAGCGCCAGCGCGGTCGCGCCGCGCTGCAGGGCCCGTGGCAGGCCGGCGTGCTCGATGCCGGAGGAGCCAGGGAAGGAACCGGTCGGAAGGCGGTGCGCGGGCTTGCGGGACATGCGTGTCTCTTTCGCTGTCGGTTGGAGTCGGGGACGGGGACGGTGGTCGCGGCGGCGCGGGGCTCAGGCCCTCATGCCTTCACGCCGAGCCGGGACATCAGGTCGTACAGGGTCGGCCGGCTGACCCCCAGCAGGTCGGCGGCCTTGGCGATGTTGCCGTCGGTGCGGGCCAGCGCGGCCACCACGGCCTGGCGTTCGGCGCGTTCGCGCACGGCGCGCAGGTCGAGCTCGGGCTCGTCCGCGGCGGCCTCGCCGCCGGCGGGCAGCGGCAGGTTCAGGTCGTCGGCGGTGATGCGGTCGCCGTCGGCCATGATGGACGCGCGCTTCATGACGTTCTGCAGCTCGCGCACATTGCCCGGCCAGCGGTGACCCTCGACGGCGCGGATCGCGTCGTCGGCCAGGCGCAGGATGGGCCGGCGCTGCTCCGACGAGAAGCGGCGCAGGAAGGCATGGCTGAGCAGCACCGCGTCGCCGACGCGGTCGCGCAGCGGCGGGATGTCGACGACGATCTCGGCCAGGCGATAGAAGAGGTCCTCGCGGAACAGGCCCTGCGCGATCTTGGCCTTCAGGTCCTGGTGGGTCGCGCCGACGATGCGCACATCCACCGGAATCTCCTGGCGGCCGCCCAGGCGCTCGATGCTGCGCTCCTGCAGGAAGCGCAGCAGCTTGGCCTGCAGCGGCATCGGCAGGTCGCCGATCTCGTCCAGCATCAGCGTGCCGCCGTGGGCCGTCTCGATCTTGCCGACCGTGGTCTTGGTCGCGCCGGTGAAGGCGCCGCGCTCGTAGCCGAACAGCTCGCTCTCGAGCAGCGCCTCCGGGATGGCCGCGCAGTTGATCGCCACGAAGCGGCCCTTGCGCTTGGAGGCGTCGTGCAGCGATTGCGCGAGCACCTCCTTGCCGGTGCCGCTCTCGCCCAGCAGCAGCACGGTGGCGTCGCTGCCGGCCACCCGCTCGACGGTGCGACAGATGCGCTGCATCTGCGGGTCGCGCGTCAGCAGCCGTCCGGTCGGTTCGCCGTCCTGCTGGGTCAGCAGGCGCTGGTTCTCCTGCTGCAGCTCATGCAGGCGCATCGCGCGCTCGACGGTCAGCACCAGCACATCCGGATCGACCGGCTTGGCCAGGAAGTCGTAGGCGCCCATGCGGATCGCCCGCAGCGCATTGCTCTGGTCGTTCTGGCCGGTGAGCACGATGACCTTGGTGCCGGGCTCCAGCTCGATCAGCTTCTCGAGTAGCTTGAAGCCCTCGGAGGTCGAGTCCTGGTCCGGCGGCAGGCCCAGGTCCATCGTGACGACGGGCGGCTTGTGGCGGCGGAACTGCAGCACGGCGCTGGCGACGTCATCGGCCGTGACCGACTCGAAGCGATCCATCGACCACTTGAGCTGCTTCTGCAGCGCGAGATCGTCCTCGACGATGAGCAGCGATGGGGGTTGCGCGCTCATGCGTGCCCCCCCCGCTTCGCGGGCCCCTCCGGGAGGGGCGGAGTGCCGCCTTCGGGCGGCCGTGCGGCGGCACTCAATGTGTGCTCCCCCCGCTTCGCGGGCCCCTCCGGGAGGGGCGGAGTGCCGCCTTCGGGCGGCCGTGCGGCGGCACTCATCGCGCCTCCACCAGGCCGGCGTCGCTGCCCGACTGGGCGAAAAACAGCGGCAGCAAGATGGTGACCTTGGTGCCTCGTCCGGGCGCGCTTTCCACGTTGATCTTCCCCCCTAGTTCCTGCAGGTACTGGTAGCTCTCGTAGGCGCCGATGCCCATGCCCGCCGCCTTCGTCGTCTGGAACGGCTTGAACAGCCGTTGATCGATGAACTCCTGCGACATGCCGCAGCCAGTATCTTCCACTTCCACCTGCGCGTGGCTGCCCACGCGCTGCAGCCGCAGCGTGACGCGGCCCTCGACCGGCGTCGCATCCAGCGCGTTCTGCACCACATGGCCGAGCACGCGCTCGATCCGTTCCTCATGGCCGCGCGCGCTGACGTCGTCGCGCAGCTCCAGCTCCAGCCCACGCCCCTTGCTGACCGCCGCCGCGGTCAGCCGCCGCGCGATCGCCGTCAGCGCCACGCCGCCGGTGCTGCCGTGATGCGGCTTGTCGCCCTCGCGCAGCTGCAGCATCAGCTGGCGCATCTTCTCCAGCGAGTTCTCGACCGTGTCCAGCATGTCCTGCTGGAACTCCGGGTTGTCGCGCAGCCGCTTGGCGTTCTTCATCATCAGCGACAGCTGCGTGACGATGTTCTTCAGGTCATGCACGACGAAGGCCGACATGCGGTTGAAGGCCTCGAACTTGCGCGCCTCCAGCAGCGCCTCCGCCGCCTGCATCTGCGCCAGATAGCTGGCGGCCTGCTGGGCGGCGGTGCGCAGCAGGTCGCGCACTTCCCAGTTCAGCTCCAGCCGCGTGCGCGGTTGCCCGAGGATGACCCAGCCGGTCAACGTGCCCGCATTGATCAGCGGCACCAGCAGCCAGTGGCGCGCGTCGCCGGCCAGCGCGGCCGGCAGCGGCGCATGCTCGTAGGCGCCGGGATCGCGGCGCCATTCGTCCAGGTCGACGATCCAGGCCCGCTCCTGCAGCAGGTGCAGCAGCGCGTCGTCGGCGACCAGCGGCTGGCGGTCGTCGTTGAGGTTCCAGCGCGCGGCCTGCTGGTATTCGCCGCCAGCGCCGGCCGCGGGCGCGCGGCGCAGCCACAGCGCGCCCGAAGGGCTCTCCACCAGGTGCGCCAGCCCGCGGATCACCGACTCGCCCAGCTCCGCCGGCGAGGCGCTGGCCGACAGCATCGCGGTGAAGCGCAACCACTCCTGGCGATAGTCGTAGCGATAGCTGAAGAAGTGCTTGCTGATGTAGACGCGCAGCTTGGCGCGCAGCGAGCCCGACAGACCCATCGTCAGCAGCGCCAGCACCCCCACGGCCAGCAGCACCTGCTGCAGCGCGCGGCCCCATTCGCCACCGGTGTAGCGCACGTAATAGCCGATGCCGGACACCCCCAGCAGATAGACGCCGACGATCAGCAGCGTGGCCGAATGGAAGGCCGCGGTGCGCGAGACATGGAGCTTGTCCAGCCACTTCTTGTGGCGCCGGCTGGCCAGCCAGAGCAGCGGCACGGCCAGGCTGTGCACGGCCGCGCGCACGCTCAGCGCGTCGCCGTCGAACTGCTGGAACAGCGAGGCCTGCGAGAACACGAACACGTCGAACGCGAAGACCGCGCCCAGGCCGAGGCAGACCGGCTTGGCGTTCCAGCGCGCGTCGCTGTGGATGTTGCGCAGCATCTGCTCCAGCAGCACCAGGCCGAAGACGCCCAGGCCCAGCCAGGCCATCGTCATCGGGCGCTGCATCTGGCCCAGCGGCGCGTCGCCCCAGTAGCGCCACAGCGGCAGCGCGACCGCAGCCGCCACGCCGGCCCAGGCCAGCCATTGCAGCGGCCGCGCGACGCCGGCGCTGCGCGCCTGGCCATCGTCACCGCGCGATTCGATCAGCGCCAGGATGAAGGAGAACCATGCGCCGTAGCGCAGCGCGTCGCAGATGGGCAGCAGCACGAGCGCCGGCCATTGGTGCGAGCCGAGCCAGCCCTGCTCCACCGCCGCGTCCAGGCCGGCCCAGACGGCGCTGAGCAGCAGCGCGGCCTCGAGCCGCAGCGCGCGACGACGATGCTGGCCGAACTGCGGCAGCACCACGACCGCCAGGGCCAGGTGCGCCAATACCGCGACGATCCCGGACGCGGTGCCGAGGTTCAGGGAGTCTGCCCACATGGATCAGGGTCCCGGCGTGCGGGCGGCGTTCCGAGGCAGGCGCGGGAACGGGACGCCGGGAGCGGGTCGCTCCGCCGTCGCGCTCAGCGCGCCCCCCGGCCCGTCAGGACCACCGCCACCGTCTCCAGCATGATCAGCAGATCGAGGAACAGCGTGTGGTTCTTGACGTAGTACAGGTCGTACTGGAGCTTCTCCAGCGAGTCCTCGATGGTGGAACCGTATTCGTAGCGCACCTGCGCCCAGCCGGTCACGCCCGGCTTCACGCTGTGGCGCACCGCGTAGTACGGGATCTGCGCGACCAGCTCGTCGACGAAGAACGGCCGCTCGGGACGCGGGCCCACCATGCTCATCTGGCCGCGCAGCACATTGATCAGCTGCGGCAGCTCGTCGATGCGGACCTTGCGGATGAAGTTGCCGACGCGGGTCACGCGGGCATCGTTCTTGGTCGCCCACTGGGGGCGGCCGTCCTTCTCGGCGTCGTTGCGCATGCTGCGGAACTTGATCACCTTGAAGGTGCCGCCGTTCAGGCCCACGCGTTCCTGCGTGTAGAAGATGCTGCCGGGCGATTCCAGCTTGATGAGCAGCGCGGTGACCGCCATGATCGGCGCGGTCGCCACCAGCAGCACCAGCGAGGACACCAGGTCGAAGGCGCGCTTGACCGCGCTGCGCAGCACGCCCTGGTTGAAGCCGTCACCGAAGATCAGCCAGCCGGCGTGGACGTGGCTGATCTTGATCTGCGCCAGCGTCTTCTCGAAGTAGGTGGCCAGGTCCACGACGCGGATGCCGTAGAGCTTGCAGTCCAGCAGCTGGCGCAGTGGCATGGAACCGCCCCGGCGCTCGGACAGCGCCACGACGATCTCGTCCACGCCCAGGCGCATCGCGGCGTCGGTCAGGGTCTCGCCGGCGGCCAGCAGTTGGTGGGCGGGGACCTGCGGGTCGACCTCGTTGGGGCCCGGCAGGAAACCGACGATCTGCGCATGCGGATCGGCGGCGCGCAGGCTCTCGCTGACCGCCAGCGCGGCGTGGCCGCTGCCGAAGATCAGGATCTTGGTCCGGCCGGCGCCCTGCACGCCGGAATGCGCCGCGTAGACGCGATGCACCATGACCAGCGCGACGGCCAGCATGGCGGTCGTGGTCAGCAGGTCGCGGTGGGAGACGGTGGCGGGGATCAGGCTGAACAGGCCGTAGGCCAGCGGCAGGCCGATCAGCAACGCGAACAGCGCGCGGGCGCAGGACTGCGTCAGCGAGCGCTTGTGGGATTGGGAGTAGAGGCCGGACGCCGAGTTGATGACGAACATGCCGCCGGCCAGGGACAGGCCATAGGACGCCGCGAAGCTCATCATGTGCTCGCCGCTGCCGTGGCTCAGCGCGACCGCGAACACCGCCGCGATGATCAGGCCCAGGTCGAAGAGCACCTGGATCAGGGTACGACGATGGAGGTAGTGGTTAAAAATTCGAATCATGCCCGTCCCCAAAGCTGGTCACGGCATCCTCTTGGGACGCTGTCGCCGACCCGGGTGAACCTCTCTGGACCGCTCGTCGCGAACACCTCCTCCAGAGGAGGACCCTGTTCGCTGCGGGGGGCATCATGCCTCCGCCCCCCAGGCTTGAAAGCCCCCTGTTTGCAGGGGCCTGCGCCTTGCAATCCGACCCGGTTGAACCCGTCCCGCCGACCGCCGCCGGATCCCCGAATCGATCCCTCGGCGCGCTGACGGAGGCCATTGTCGGTAGCGCCTTCGAGGCGCAAACCCCCTGACTGAATGCTTTGGGGGGCTCTCGTGCGGGAATGCACGCGAGTGAGGGGGTGATCCCTCGATCAGGGGACACCGGCATGTCGCGTCGACGTCGCGCCCCCTGGAGCGAAAAAAAACGCCCACCGAAGTGGGCGTTTCGTCGGCCGACGCGGTCGCGAGGACCGCGCGGACAGGTCGTGGATCAGCGCACGACGGCGATCTGCTCGCGGTTGCCACCCTTGTAGGTGTACAGGGTCAGCGCGCCGTTCTTGATGTCGCCCTTGGCGTCGAAGGCGATCGTGCCGGTCACGCCCTTGTAGTCGGCGGTCTTGGCCAGCACCGGCAGGTAGACCTTCGGATCGGCGGACTTGGCCTTGACCATGGCGTCGACCATCACGTTGACCGCGTCATAGACGTACGGGGCGTAGATCTGGACGTCGACCTTGTACTTGTCCTTGAACTTGGTCTTGAAGGCGTCCAGCGACTTCTTCGATTCGCCTTCCACGCCGCCCGCTTCCGCGCAGACGACCTGGCTGTCGGCGATCGTGCTGGCGGACAGCTTGGGCAGTTCGGCGGTGCAGATGCCGTCGCCGCCCATGAACTTGGCTTCGATGCCCAGCTGCTTCATCTGGCGCAGCATCGGGCCGGCCACGGCATCCATGCCGCCGAAGAAGACGACGTCGGGCTTCTTGCCCTTCAGGGAGGTCAGGATGGCGGTGAAGTCCGTGGCCTTGTCGTTGGTGAACTCACGGCCGACGACCTTGCCGCCAGCGGCCTTGACGCCCTTCTCGAACTCGTCGGCGACGCCCTGGCCGTAGGCGGTGCGGTCGTCGATGACGGCGATGGACTTGCCCTTGAGCGTGGTCACCGCGTACTTGCCCAGCGTGCCGCCCAGGTGCACGTCGTCAGCCACGACGCGGAACGCGGTCTTGTAGCCGTTGCGGGTGTACTTGGGGTTGGTCGCCGACGGCGAGATCTGCGGGATGCCGGCGTCGCTGTAGATCTTGGACGCAGGGATGGTCGTGCCGGAGTTCAGGTGGCCGACCACGCCGTTGACCTTGGAGTCGACCAGCTTCTGGGCGGCGGCGGTGCCTTGCTTCGGATCGCCGGCATCGTCTTCAGCCAGCAGTTCGAACTTGACCTTCTTGCCACCGATCGTCACGCCCTTGGCGTTCAGCTCGTCGATGGCCATCTTGGCGCCCAGTTCGTTGTCCTTGCCCAGGTGCGCGATCGCGCCGCTGGTCGGACCCACGTGGCCGATCTTGACCACCGCATCCTGCGCCATCGCGGCGCCGCTCGCGGCAATGGCGATTGCGCCCACGATCACATTCAGCTTGGATTGCATCTAGGAACCTCCGACTCGGGATATGTGGAATGACGTTGAGTTCTCAACGCGAGCGACCATACCCCGAAAGGCGGAGCCGTTTCCATAGTGAAAATGCTGTGAACGCGGTCACGGCGCAGGCGTTGTCGCGCCCCTGTCACCGGGGCAAACCCGGATGGTTTTCACAGGAGTGCGAAGGCGTGCACACGGGTCGCGCGCAGAGTGCGGAAATCCGCCCAGTCGACGCGTTCCGATCGTCCTCGGCGCCCTGTTCATGGGCTTCCCGGCACCACGAAGACGCGACGCGGCACCCGCATGGCGCGCCGTCCGGCGGACGCTCGCGAGCAAGAAACAGGCGAAGAAATTGGCGGAGGAATCGACGAGCGGCGCCGCGCCGCGACGGGAATGCGCGTGCGGTCGCGCGCCGTCGATCTCAGGCCGACATCACGTGATGGTTGAGCGTCAGGCCGAGCGCCTTGTACGCCTTGAATCGACCGCGTCCCGCGGCGACCTGCTCGGCGTCGGTGGAGACCAGCTCCAGCACGCGCTCGAAGCGCTCGAGCCCCGGCGGCACGTCCGGCTCGAAGTTCAGCAAGACCTGGCACCCGGCCAGCGCATCGAGCTGGTCCGAGAGCAGGATCGGGGTGCGCTCGCGCAACAGCGGCGGCGTGTCGCCGCGCAGCAGCAGGTGGGGCAGGAACTCGCCCGGATCGAAGGTCCAGAGCGTCTGATCGAGTCGCTCGAGCAGCCGCATCGGCCCCCAGACGCCGACGGTCAGGCCGGCCGCCTGCGTCTTGCGCAGCAGGCGGCAGGCGTAGACCTGGCGATCGGGCACGCCGGTATAGAAGTTGACTTCCGTCACCGGAGTGCCCCTTCCCTCTTGCGCTGGCCGAGAACGCGCGCGGCGCTCAGCGGACCTGCGACAGCACGAAGTGCGTCAGCAGGCCGACCGGACGACCGGTGGCGCCCTTGGCGCCGCCGCCCTTCCAGGCGGTGCCGGCGATGTCCAGGTGGCCCCAGCGGTACTTCGAGGCGAAGCGCTGCAGGAACTTGGCCGCAGTGATGGAGCCACCCTCGCGACCGGCGACATTGGCGACGTCGGCGAAGTTGGTCTTCAGGCCGTCGGCATAGTCGTCGTCCAGCGGCAGGCGCCAGCACGGGTCCAGCGCCGTCTCGCCGGCGGCGCTCAGCGCGGCGGCCAGTTCGTCGTCGCTGGCGTACATGCCGGAGCGCACGCCGCCCAGCGCGATCACGCAGGCGCCGGTCAGCGTCGCCACGTCGACGACGGCGGCGGGCTTGAAGCGCTCGGCGTAGGTCAACGCGTCGCACAGGATGAGGCGGCCCTCGGCGTCGGTGTTCAGGATCTCGATCGTCTGGCCCGACATCGAGGTCACCACGTCGCCCGGCTTGACCGCGCGGCCGCTGGGCATGTTCTCGCAGGCGGCGATCAGCACGACCAGGTTGATCTTGGGCTTGAGCTCGGCCACCGCGCGCAGCGTGCCCAGCACCGAGGCGGCGCCGCCCATGTCGAACTTCATCTCGTCCATGCCGGCGCCCGGCTTCAGCGAGATGCCGCCCGAGTCGAAGGTGATGCCCTTGCCCACCAGCACGATGGGCGCCTGCGTTCTGGCGGCGCCCTCGTACTTGGCGACGATGAAGCGCGGCGGCACGTCGGAGCCCTTGGCGACCGACAGGAAGGAGCCCATGCCCAGCTTCTCGATGCCCTTCTGGTCCAGCACCTCGACCTTGATGCCGTGGCTCTTGGCCAGCGCCTTGGTCTGGTCCGCCAGGTAGGCCGGCGTGGCGACATTGGGCGGCAGGTTGGCGCACTCGCGCGCGACGGCGATGCCGGCGCCGATGGCCTGGCCGCGCGTCAGGCCGGCCTTGACCGCCTTGACCTCGTCCTTGCCATGCAGCAGGGCGATCCGGGTCAGCTTGGACGCGGCGGGCGCGCTGGGTTTGGTCTCGCGATAGACATACACGGCGTCCTGGGCGGCGAGCACGGTCTGCTCGGCCAGGGACTCGGTCAGCTCGGCGCCGAAGCCGGCGTAGGCGATCGAGGCGCCGGTCGCGCCCTTGCCCTTGAGCTGGCCCAGCGCCGCGGTCAGCGCCGACCGCGCGGCCTTGAGCGTCGAACCGCTGGCGGCGACCACCAGGCGCGGGGCCTTCAGGCCGGCGGGACGGACCAGGGACAAGACCTGACCCGACTTCAGCTCGAAGTCGCCGAGCTTGATGGCGTCCTTGACCAGGGCGGAAACGGTCTTGTCGAGCGACGCTGGCAGGCTGTCGCCGGCGACGATCAGCACCAGGGCGTCGGCGGCGTGCGACGACAGGGCGTCGAGGGACGCGAGCTGAGAGCGAAAGTCCATAATACCGAGAAGTAGATAAAGTGCCCGGATGTTATTCGATTCATCAGTACGCAAAGAACTCGCCCGCAGTTTCGGATTGGCCTTCGTGGTCATCCTGACCATCGTCGTGACGATGCTGCTGGTGCGCTCCCTCGGCATGGCGGCCAAGGGCACGGTGGCACCGCAGCACGTGCTGTTGTCGCTGGGCTACCTGGCCCTCGCCCAGTTGCCGGTGATGCTGAGCCTGTCGCTGTTCGTCGCCGTCGTCATGTCGCTGGGGCGCATGTACAAGGAATCGGAGATGACCATCTGGTTCGCCAGCGGCCTGGGTCTGACGCGCTTCGTGCGGCCGGTGCTGACGATGGCCTCGCCGGTGCTGGTGGTGGTGACGGTGCTGATGACCATCGTCTGGCCGTGGAGCAACGAGAACAGCGCCCAGCTGCGCGAGCAGTTCGAGCAACGCAGCGACCTGTCCCGTGTCGCACCCGGCCAGTTCCAGACCTCCAATGACGGCTCGCGGGTGTTCTTCATCGAGCGCGACCCGGCCGACGAGGCGGCGGCGCGCAATGTCTTCATCATGAACAACACCGAGCACCTGGAGTCGGTGACCACCTCGGCACGCGGCGCGCTCCAGTACAAGAACAACCAGCGGGTGCTGGTTCTGGAGCACGGCCAGCGCAACGACGTGGACCTGCGCAATGGCGACAAGTCGGTCGCCCGCTTCCAGCAGTACCAGGTCGTCGTCGACGACGAGGTGATGCGCGCCGGTGGCAAGCGTGCGCCGAAGACGCGGCCGACGCTGGACCTGCTGGGCGACCGCACGCCGCAGAACGACGGCGAACTGGCCTGGCGCTTCGGCATGATCCTGGGCTGCGTCAACCTGGTGCTGCTGGGCATCGGCATCTCGGCGACCAATCCGCGCCGCGCCAGCAACTGGAACCTGCTCTTCGCGCTGCTCGCCTTCATCGTCTACTTCAACCTGATCAACCTGACCCAGACCTGGGTGGTGGGCAACAAGATGAAGCTGGGGTCCGCGATGCTGGCGCTGCATGGCGGCGCCTTCCTCGTGACGATGCTGCTGCTGCTCTGGCGCGAACAGGGCGCGCGCCTGGGCGCCCCGCGCAGCGGCGTGCTGCCCGCGCCGCCCGAGAACCCGGCCTATGCCGAGACCGTGCTCGCGCCCGTCCCGGCGGGCGTGGTCATCGCCCCGGCCTCGATGTCCTCGTCCACGCCGGGAGTGCCCACATGAGAACCGTCCGGCGGCTGCTGTACCGCGACATCCTCAGCTCCTTCGCCCTGGTCATGGCCGGGTTCCTGGCGCTGTTCTTCTTCCTGGACTTCATCGACGACCTGGACCGCTTCCAGCGACTGGGCCTGGGCCTGGGGCTGGCGGTGTGGTCCAGCGTGCTGAAGCTGCCGGGCCGCTTCTACGAGCTGATGCCGATCGCGGTGCTGATCGGCACCATCTTCAGCATGGCGCGGCTGGCGCAGTCCAGCGAGTTCACCATCCTGCGCACCGGCGGCCTGGGGCCGCAGCGCGCGCTGGGCCTGCTGAGCGTGATGGCGCTGGGCTTCGCGGTGCTGGCCTTCGTGGTGGGCGACTTCGTCAACCCCTGGGCGGACCGCCAGGCGCAGTTGCTCAAGTCCACCGCCAGCGGCGGCGTCACGAATGCGCAGGGCGCCTGGATGAAGGACCGCATCGGCGACTTCAACTATGCGGTGCATGTCGGGCGGGCCCGCTCGAACGGGACGATGGAGGACGTGCTGGTCTTCGAGTTCGACAGCAAGGGCGCGATGGCGACCCGGCTGACGGCCAAGAGCGCCACCGTCGACGCGACCGGTCGCTGGCAGATGAACGATGTGCGGCTGACGCAGTGGTCGCGCGTGGCGACCCCGCTGAGCCAGCCGGCCGCCAACGCGCCGCAGCCCAAGGACCCCGCGGCGGCGCAGGACAAGCTGTCCGAGAACCCCGCCATCCACGAGATCCTGCTGCCCCGCTTCGACTGGCAGAGCCAGTTGCCGGCGGGCGTCGTGTCCGCGGCGGTGCAGCCGACCTGGAACATGTCCACGCTGGAGCTCTACCGCTACACCCGCCACCTCTCCTCGCAGGAGCAGTCGTCGGCGCAGCCGGAGATCCAGTTCTGGCGCAAGGCCTTCTATCCGTTCGCCTGCATGGTGATGGTGGCGCTGGCGCTGCCCTTCGCCTACCTGCACTTCCGCTCGGGCGGCATCAGCGTCAAGGTCTTCGGCGGCATCATGCTGGGCATCAGCTTCGTGGTGCTGAACGCGATCACCGGCCACCTCGGGCTGCTGCGCGACTGGACCCCCTGGCTGGTGGCGTCCGCGCCGAGCCTGCTCTACCTGGGCATCTCGATGGCCGCGTTCTACTGGCTGGTGCGCTATCGATGAGCGGCGGGAGCGCCGCCCGCCGGTCCGGCACCCGCCGGACCGCTCCCCCGGCCCCGCCCCGGCCGCTACAACCGACGGAGGACTGCTGATGGACGGTCTGCTGCTCTTCGCCCACGGCGCCCGGGATCCGGCCTGGGCCGCCCCGTTCCAGGCCATCGCCGCCGAGCTGCAGACGCAGCGACCGGACCTGCCGATCGCGCTGGCCTATCTCGAGCTGATGACCCCGGACATCGCCACCGCCGCCGGCGCCCTGGCCGCCCGCGGCTGCAGCCGGATCCAGATCGTGCCGATGTTCCTCGGCGCCAGCGGCCATGTGCGGCGGGACGTTCCGCCGCTGGTCGAGTCGCTGCGCGCGGCGCATCCGCGGGTGCTGTTCGTGCTGCACGACGCGATCGGGGAACAACCCTCCGTCATCCGCGCGATGGCGGGCGCGACGCTGGACCTGATCTCCAGCGTCACCCTGCCCGCCGATCCGCTCAATCCCGCCACTCCGACCGTGCTGCCCCAGGCCTGAGCCTGCGATGAACACGCCATGAACCTGCACCAGTTCCGCTTCGTCCAAGAGGCCGCGCGCCGCAACCTCAACCTGACCGAGACGGCCAAGGCGCTGTACACCTCGCAGCCGGGCGTCTCCAAGGCGATCCTGGAGCTGGAGGAGGAGCTCGGCGTCGACATCTTCTCGCGCCATGGCAAGCGGCTGCGCAGCATCACCGAGCCGGGGCGCCAGGTGCTGAAGTCGATCGAGATCATCATGCGCGAGGTCGGCAACCTGAAGCGCATCGGCGAGGAGTACTCCAAGCAGGACGTCGGCACGCTGTCGATCGCCACCACCCACACCCAGGCGCGCTATGTGCTGCCCGGGCCGGTCACCCAGCTGCGCCGGCAGTTCCCCCAGGTGAACATCGGCCTGCACCAGGGCAGCCCGGACCAGGTCGCCCGGATGCTGATCGACGAGACGGCCGATGTGGGCCTGGCCACCGAGTCGCTGTCGCAGTTCGAGGAGCTCGTCACCCTGCCCGCCTACGAATGGCAGCACGTGCTGGTGATGCGGGCGGAGCATCCGCTCGCGCAGGTCGAGCGCATCGACCTGGAGCAGCTCGCCCAGCAGCCGCTGGTGTCCTATCACCCGAGCTTCACCGGCCGCACCCGCATCGACCGCGCCTTCGCGCAGCGGCAGCTGACGCCCAACATCGTGCTCGAGGCGATCGACTCCGACGTCATCAAGACTTACGTCCGGTTGGGGCTGGGCATCGGCATCGTCGCCGAGATGGCGGTGCGCGAGGACCCGCCCGGCGGCGAGCTCGTCTCGCGCCCGCTGGGCCACCTGCTGGGCCAGAACGTCGCGCGCATCGCCTTCAAGCGCGGCGCCTACCTGCGCAACTACGTCTACAGCTTCGCCGAGTTGCTGTCCGACCGGCTCAACCGCACGCTGCTGCAGCGCGCGATGAGCGGCGAGGCGAGCGACTACGACCTCTGACGCCCACCCGACACCTCTCGCCAATCCGATCCGATCACGGCCACGTCCGGCGCCTCCCCCGCTTCCGACCCGCCCCTTCATCGATCCAGACCATGCGTGTTCACACCCCCGTTCCCCCGAGCCGCCTGCCCCAGCTGGGGGTGACGGTGTTCAGCGTCATGTCGGCGCTGGCGCAGCAGCACCAGGCCGTCAACCTGGGCCAGGGCTTCCCGGACTTCGACGGTGATCCGGCGCTGCTGGACGCGGTCGACGCCGCGATGCGCGCCGGCCACAACCAGTACCCGCCGATGCCCGGCGTGCCGGCGCTGCGCCAGGCGATCGCCGCCAAGATCGAGACCCTCTACGGCCACGCGTATCACCCGGACACCGAGATCACCGTCACCGCCGGCGCGACGCAGGGCATCCTGACGGCGCTGCTGGCGGTGGTCCATCCCGGCGACGAGGTGATCGTGCTCGAACCCGCCTACGACAGCTATGCGCCCAACATCGCGCTGGCGGGCGGCGTGCGGGTGCCGGTACCGCTGGATCCGCAGACCTTCCGCCCCGACTTCGACCGGCTGCGCGCCGCGCTCACGCCGCGCACCCGGGCGATCATGATCAACAGTCCGCACAACCCCAGTGGCGCGGTCTGGAGCGCGGACGAGCTGCGGCAACTGGCCGAGCTGCTCGACGGCACCGAGGTCCTGGTGATCAGCGACGAGGTCTACGAGCACATGGTCTACGACGGCCACACGCACCAGAGCGTGTCCCGGCTGCCCGAGCTGGCGGCGCGCAGCTTCGTCGTCTCGAGCTTCGGCAAGACCTACCATGTGACGGGCTGGAAGATCGGCTACGTGGCGGCGCCTGCGCCGCTGACGGCGGAGTTCCGCAAGGTGCACCAGTACAACGTGTTCAGCGTCAACTCGGCGATGCAGCACGGCATCGCCGCCTACATGGGCGATCCGGCGCCCTACCTGGGCCTGAGCGACTTCTACCAGCGCAAGCGGGACCGCTTCCGCGCCGGCCTGGCGGAGTCCGGCTTCGTGCTGCGTCCCTGCCCGGGCAGCTACTTCCAGTGCGTGGACTACGCCGGCCTGCGGCCCGACCTGGCCGCGCTGGACGACATGGCGATGTGCCAGTGGCTGACGCGCGAGATCGGCGTCGCGGCGATCCCGCTGTCGGCCTTCTACGGCGGCGGCAGCGACGCGAAGCTCATCCGCTTCTGCTTCGCGAAGAAGGACGAGACGCTGGACCTCGCGCTCGACCGGCTGAAGCGGATCTGAGCCGAGGCGGACTCAGCGGCCCTTGGAATCCCGCGGCGGCTCGTCGTCCACCAGGGACAGGTCCAGGTCGACCGACTGGGTGAGCACGGACCGCGGCGAGGCCGGCATGCCCGGCGGCGGCGGTGGCGATTGCCACACCATCGTCGCCATCTGGTCCGCATGCACCGTCGCGTCCAGCGGCAGCACGACATCGATCGAATGGCCGTCGATCTCGTGCTCGGCGCGGTCCCGCGCCACGGCGTACAGCAGCAGCAGGTCGCGATAGGCCGGCAGCCCCAGGTCGCCGCTGTACTCCTGGTGCTTGGACAACAGGTCCTGCAGCAGGCTCATGCTGCCCTCGGCATCCGCCCAGGCGGCCTCGAGCCGATCGATCAGTTCCTCATGAGCCTCCAGCCCCTCGCCCTCGTTGAGGTCGTCGCTCCACGACGGCGCGCGGGCATGGAACTGCTCGGCGAACCGTGCGCCAACACGATCGAAGGCCTCGCGATCGCCCCGGCGCTGGTAGAGCTCCATCAGCTTGAGGAACGGCAGGCCGCTGGCCGCGTCGCGCTGGTTCAGGCGCGAGGACAACAGCTCGATGGCCGCGTCGTCCTGGCCCAGGACCATGAAGAAATCGACCTGCTGTTCCAGGTCGATCAGTTCCTCGACCGTCACCAGGCCGCCGACGCTGCCCAGGTCGGAGGTGAACGGCGCCGGCCGGGTGTCGTCGCGATCGAACTGCAGGCTCAGCGGCTCGACCGCCTCCATGGCCTCGAGCGCGGCCAGCGCCTCCAGCGCGTCGTCGGCGGCGGTCGTCGGCACGCGTGACGACGGGCGGGCCGCGATCGGCGCCAGCGGGCCGGGCCGGGTCGGTTCCTCCACCGCGGTGAGCGGCATCGGGATCGTCGTCGGCGCGGACGACGCCGGCGGCCCATCGGTCGACAGGTGCGACATCAAGGGCGCGGGCGAGCTCTGCGGATCGGTCGGGGTGAAGGGCGATGGTCCGGTGGGGACCGGCGGCGGCACGACCACCGCGCCCCGCTCCTCCGCCTCCGGCGCGTCCTGATGCGAATCGGTCAGCCAGTGCTGTTCGGCCTCTCGCCGCTGCATGCGGTTGCTTCGCCACAGCAGCAGGCTGCTCGCCGCCAGTGCCAGGCTCAGCAGGCTCAGCCCCAGCACCCAGGTCGAGGACGAACCGCCCGTCGCGGTGGCCCGTTCGCGCGCGGCCTGCAGGTCCTGGCGCAGCGTGGTCATCGCGGCGAGCGTGCGCCGTTGCTCCGCCTGCAGATCGGCGATCTGCTTCTGCATGGCCAGCACCTGCTGGCGCGCTTCCTCGGCGGCGCTGGCCGCGCTGGCGGCGGCTTCGGCCGCGAGCAGCGCAGGCGTGGGGGACTGCAGGGCTTCGGCAGGCTCCAGGCTCAGTCGCGGAGCGGAGGGGCGCGTCGCGCGGTCCTCGCGGCGAGCGGCGGCCGGCGCCGCGGCGCCGCGGCTACCCTCGGGGCCAGGACTTGCCGGCCCCTCCCGGCGAGGGGCGCGGCGCGGGCGCTCG
>NZ_PEOG01000062.1 GCF_002761755.1 Roseateles chitinivorans | reverse complement strand
GATCGGTCAGGAGCTCGTGCGCACCCGGACGATGCCCCTGCCCGCGCCGCCGGCGGAGCGCGCCTCGGTCGCCATCGCGCAGGTGCTCGATGCGCTGGGCGTGCTCGAGGACGGCGCGCTGCAGGCGCTCGACGAGGCCCTGCACGATCGGCTGCTGCGGGCCCAGGAGACGCTCTGGCTCAGCCTGGGCGTCATGGCGGCGCTGCTGGCGCTGGGCGGCGCGGCGATGGCAGTGACGATGCGTGGTGCCACCGGCCCGCTGGACAACGCCCGGGGCGCCGCGCGCGCGCTGACGGCCAGCCGGCTGAGCCCGCCGGTGCCTCAGCGCGAGCCCGCGGTCCAGGAGCCGCAGTGATGGCCCCCACGCCCGAGGTGATGCTCATGGCCGTGCATCGTCACGCCGCGAAGCGACCGATCCTTCGGCGCTCGTGGTCCCGGGGGGGCTCGCGATGCCGATGAGCCCCTCCCGCGTGGCGTCCGCCGCGCCCCGTCCCGCCGTCGCGGCCCTGATCGAGGCCTTCCGGCGCGACGGCCACCGCCATGCGCTGCTCGACCCGCTGGCGACGAGTTCGCGGACACGTCCGCCCAAGCCGGCCGACTTCGGCCTGGCGCCGGGCGATTCGCTGACCGGCGACGGCGGCGCGGTGATGGGCACGACCCATGTCGAAGCGCTGTTCGCCCGGCTGCGGGCGATCTACTGCGACACCTTGACGCTCGACGCGTCGGCCGTGCGCTGCGCCGAGCGCCGCGACTGGCTGCAGGGCCGGATGGAGGCCGACCGGCCGGTGCTGACCGGCCCGGAGGCCGCCGCGCTGCTGGGCCGCCTGGCCAATGCGCAGGCCTGGGAACGGCATGTGGCACGCCTGCATCCGCAGGCCAGGCGCTTCTCGCTCGAAGGCTGCGAGGCGCTGCTGCCGCTGCTCGAGCAGATGCTGGCGACGGCGGCCTCGCATGGCGTGGACCGGGTCTTCATGGGCATGCCGCATCGCGGCCGCGTCAACCTGCTGGCGACGCTGCTGGGGCACCCGGTCGCCGAGCTGCTGGACCACTTCGCGACCGAGCCGGTCCATCCGGAACGCCAGCGCGAGCTCGTCCACCAACTGGGTGGCGACTACCGGCTGCGCACCCCGCGCGGGGAACTCAGGGTGTCGCTCGCGAGCAACCCGGCCCACCTGGAGAGCGTCTATCCGGTGGTCCTCGGCCGGACGCGCGCGGCGCGCAGCGCCGACGGCCCCGGGCGAGACCGCAGCATCGCCGTCGTGCTGCATGGCGACGCCGCGTTCGCCGGCCAAGGCGTGGTGATGGAAACGCTGGCGCTGGGCCTCCGACCGGGCTACGAGGTCGGCGGCGTCCTGCACATCGTCATCAACAACCAGCTGGGCTTCACCGAACCGAATCGGATGGACCCGATGGCCGGGCGCTTCTGCACCGATCCGGTCCGGATGATCGACGCGCCGGTGCTGCGCGTCGGCGCCGACGACCCCGAGGCGGTGCTGCATGCCGCGCGCCTGGCGGTGGACTATCGCGCCCGCTTCGCTGCCGACGTGGTGCTGGACCTGGTCGGTTATCGGCGCCACGGGAACTCCGAGCACGACGTGCCGGCGCTGACCAGCCCCGCGCTGTACCGACGCTTGGCGCGCCGTGCCAGCGTGACCGTGCTCTACGCCGACCGGCTGGTGGCCGAGGGCCGGTTGTCGGTCGCCGAGGGACGCGCCAAGGTGGCCGCCGGCGACCGCTTCGATCCCGACGCGGCGCCGGGGACGCCGGTTCGCGAGGCCCCGCCGGCGATCGCCCGGCACCTCGACCACGACGCGGCCGATGCCATCGCGTCGGAAGGCGCGCGGACCGGCATCGCCCCGCTCATGGACGGCCGCACCATCGCCGCAGCGACGACGACGACCCGCGGCCACGCGGCCGCGCTGACCGCGACCGCCGTGCGCTTCGCATTGACGCTGTTGACGACGCCGCCACCGCGCTTCGAGCCGCATCCGATGCTGGCCGCGCTGCTGCTGCGCCGACGTGCCCTCGCTGCGGACGACCGACTGGGCGTCGACTGGGGAACCGCCGAGGCGCTCGCCTGCGCGACGGCCCTGCGTGCCGGCGTGTCGCTGCGCCTGTCCGGGCTGGACGTGCAGCGCGGCACCTTCATGCATCGCCAGGCGGTCTGGCACAACCAGGCCGACACCGCGCCGTCGAGCTGGACACCGCTCGCGCCCGCGGCGCGGCACGGCGCGCGGCTGGAGATCCACAACACGATGGTCTCGGAGGAGGCGGTGCTCGGTTTCGAGTACGGCCACAGCGTGCAGGCCCGTGACACGCTGACCCTCTGGGAGGCGCAGTTCGGCGACTTCGTCAACGGCGCCCAGATCTTCCTGGACCACTACATCAGCTGCGGCGAGGAGAAATGGGGCCTGCCCAGCGGCCTCACCCTGCTGCTGCCCCATGGACACGAGGGCGCGGGACCGGAGCAGTCCAACGGCTTCCTGGGCCGCATGCTGCAGCTGTGCGGCGCGGACAACCTGCGCGTCGTCTGTCCGTCGACCTCGGCCCAGTACGCCCACCTGCTGCTGGACCAGGCGATGACCCCGCGGCGCAAGCCGCTGATCGTGTTCTCGCCCAAGACCCGGCTGATGAGCGACCCGCGCAGCCAGACGCCGGTCCGGGCGCTGGCCGGCGGCCGCTTCGAGCCGGTGCTGGACGAGGCCGCGGCCGATCCGGCGACGGTGCGGCGCGTCGTGCTGTGCAGCGGCAAGCTGCATTACGAGCTGCGCGACGGACGGGACGCGCTGTCGACCTACGCCCCCGAACGGGCGGCAGAGATCGCGCTGGTCCGCGTCGAGCGGCTCCATCCCTTCCCGGGCGACGAGCTGGCCGCCGTGCTGCGGCGCTATCCGCGCCTCGAGACGGTAGTCTGGGCGCAGGAGGAAACCCGCCGCCACGGCGCCTGGCATTTCGTGCGTGACGATCTGCAGGCCCTGCTGCCGGACGGCATCGCCCTGCGCGACGTCGCGCGGCCGAGCTCCGCGGCCGGCGCGACCGCCTCGGCCGTGCTACATCGCGAGCAGCAGGCGGAGCTGGTACGGCGGGCGCTGGATGACTGAACCGGCCCCGCTGCATGAGAATGCGGAATCGCGTCTGCAGGCCCGCCCATGAACAAGCATGTTCCGCGCGTTCCGCGTCGAAGCGCCCTCCCGGCCGTTGCCTTGCTGCCCGGCGCCTGCGCCGCGGTGATCCTGCTGGAAGGCGCGTGCCTCGCGCCGGCCGCGTGGGCCGCGCCGGGGGGCGGCGTCGTGACCGCCGGAAACGGCCGCATCGTCCAGGGCAACGGCACCACCACGATCACGCAGCAGTCGCCCCGGCTGGCGATCGACTGGGCGAGCTTCGGCATCGCCGCCGGTGAGTCGGTCCGCTTCGTCCAGCCCGGGCCCGGCGCGATCGCACTGAACCGCGTCACCGGCCGCGAGCCCAGCAGCATCCTGGGCGAGCTCAGCGCCAACGGCACCGTGTTCCTGCTCAATCCCAACGGCGTGCTCTTCGGCCAGGGCGCGGGGGTCGACGTCGGCAGCCTGGTCGCCAGCACGCTGCAGCTGAGCAACGCGGACTTCGAGGCCGGGCGTCTTCAGTTCAGCGGCGACAGCGCCGCGAGCGTCGTCAACCGAGGGACGATCCAGGCGCGCGCCGGCGGCAAGCTGGCGCTGATCGCCGCCAAGGTCGAGAACGCCGGCACCTTGAACGCCGACGGCGGCAACGTGCTGCTGGCGGGCGCCTCCGCCGTCTCGCTGACGCTGGCCGACGGCCGGCCGCTCGGCTACACCATCAGTCGCGGCGCCGCGCAGGCACTGGTCGCCAACGGCGGCCTGATCGTCGCCGATGGGGGTCATGTCGTGCTGACCGCCCGGGGACTCGACGGGCTGGCCGAGTCCGTCGTCAATTCGTCGGGCGTCGTGCAGGCCAGGACGGTGCGCCAGGACCGCGGCACGATCGAATTGATCGCCGATCCGGCGACCGGCGTCGCGCGGGTCGAGGGCCGGCTCGATGCCAGCGCGCCGGAGGCCGGCGGCGTCGGCGGCACGATCCGGGTGCTGGGCGACAAGGTCGGCGTCTTCGACGGCGCACGGCTGGACGCCCGTGGTGTCGGCGGTGGCGGCCAGGTGCTGGTCGGGGGCAACTTCCAGGGCGCCGGCCCCTCGCCGAACGCGACGGCGGCGTATGTGGCGCCCTCGGCCGGCATCGACGCGAGCGCCACGGCCCGGGGCGACGGCGGCGAGATCGTCGTCTGGGGCACCGAGGTCGCGAACGTGTTCGGCCGCCTGAAGTCCGTCGGCGGACCGCAGGGCGGTGCCGGCGGGCGCATCGAGACGTCCGGCCATGCGCTGAACACCGACGGCATCGATGTCGAGGTCTCCAGCGGCGGCCTTTGGCTGCTGGACCCGTACAACGTGACGATTTCGACCGGCACGCAGACGGGCGGCGGCTTCTCCGGCGGCATCTGGACGCCGAGCGCGACCGGCTCGCTGGTCAACGTGAGCAGCATCCAGACGCTGCTCAACAGCGGCAGCAACGTGACGATCCGCACCGTCGGCGCCGGCGCGCAGGAAGGCAACATCGCCATCAACGGCAACATCGCCAAGACCGCGGGGGGCGCCGCCACGCTCAGCCTGGTGGCCGACGGCCGCATCACCACCAATGCCAGCTCCGGCACCCATCGCACGATCACCAGCACAAGCGGCGCGCTGAACCTGTCGATGAGCGCGGCGGCGACGACCACCGCCTCGGGCAACAGCCCGATCAGCCTGCGCTTCCTGGACATCAATGCCAACGGCGGCAACATCACGGTCACCTCCCACCGCGCCACGGCGGCCACGGCCGCGGCGGTGGATCTCAGCAACAGCGTCTGGACCACCGCCGGCACGGGCAGCATCGCCATCACCGGGACGCAGGCCGGCGGCGGCAACGGCCTCGGCGTGTGGCTGCGCTCGAACACCTTCGGCACCGCGGCCGGATCGATCTCGGTGACCGGCACCAGCGGCGGCACCGCGACGGTCACCGGCACCAACGCCAACGGCGCGCCGCTGTTCTCGACGGGCAACATCGGCGTCTACCTCAATGCCGGCAATACCCTGACCAGCAGCGGCGGCGGCGCGATCACCCTGAGCGGCACCGCCACCGGTCACACGGCCACCTGGTCGGGCAGCGCGGTCACGCTCGGCGCGCTGGACACGCTCTCGACCGCCGGCGCGCTGACCATCACCGGCACGGCCTCCAATCCCTCGGCGAGCACCTACCGGAACCAGCAATCCACGGTGGCGCTGATCGGCAGCAGTTCGAACGCGGTCAGGCTGACCGGCGGTTCGGTGACGATCAACGGCACGAACACGACGGTCGGCGGTCCCGCCAGCACCAGCAACGGGAATGCGGCGGTGAAGCTCGACGGCAAAGTCGACATCACCGCCACGACCGGCGCGCTGCAGATCGCGGGCAGCAACGCGGGCGGCGACGGCGTGTGGGGATCCGGCACCGCCGCCGTCAGGCTCAGCGCTCCAGCGACCACGCCGATCCAGATCTCCGCGCGGGCGCTGGACCCGGTCAGCGGCTACACCGGCTTCTACATCGGCGGCCCGGCGACGCTGTCGGTGCTCACCCTGGCGCCCTTGCAGATCAGCGCCGAAAGCCAGGTCGCCACGCGGCGCGCGCTCTGGAACAAGGGCGGGCTGATCGTGCCCGGCGCGCTGAGCATCACCGCCGCCGCCGGCATGGTGGCCGACGACACCACCTTCGGCGGCTACTTCCACATCGGCGGCACGACCACGATGACCGCGGCCGGCGCGGGCAACACGGTGAGCCTGGTCAATGTCGGCAATGCGTTCTCGGGCCCGGTCGCCGTCACGGCAGCGGACACGATCTTGCACAACAGCGCGGCGCTGACCCTGGGCGCTTCCAACGTGACCGGTACGCTGACGGTCACGGCGCCCGGGATCTCGCAGAGCGGTGCGGTCTCGGTCACTGGCGGGAGCACGCTGAACGCCGGCAGCTCGGCCATCGCGCTGTCCAACGGCGGCAACGCGTTCGGTGGCGCGGTGAGCCTCACGGCTGGCAATGCGACGGTGGCCGCTAACGCTCCTCTGACCTTTGCAGCCTCGACGCTGACCGGATCGCTGACCGCAAGCGCACCGGGTCTGCTGCAGACCGGCGCGCTCTCGGTCGCAGGCGCGACCACGCTCAACAGCGGCGCGTCAGCGACCACGCTCGCCAACAGCGGCAACGTGTTCACCGGCGCGGTGAGCCTCGCCAGCGGCGACGCAACGATCAGTTCGAGCACACCGCTGCTCCTCGGGGCCTCGACCTTGAGCGGCGGCCTCAGCGCCACGGCTCCGGGCGTCTCGCAGAGCGGCGTGCTCTCGGTCGCTGGCGCGAGCACGCTGAACGCCGGCAGCTCGGCCGTCACGCTGGCCAACAGCGACAACGCATTCGGCGGCGCGGTGAGCCTCATCGGCGGCAATGCGACGTTGGTCGCCAACGCTCCTCTGACCTTTGCAGCATCGACGCTGACCGGATCGCTGACCGCAAGCGCACCGGGTCTGCTGCAGACAGGCGCACTCTCGGTCGCGGGCACGACCACGCTCAACAGCGGCACGTCGCCGATCACGCTCGCCAACAGCGGCAACGTGTTCGCCGGCGCGGTGAGCCTCGCCAGCGGCGACGCAACGATCAGTTCGAGCGCGCCGCTGCTCCTCGGGGCCTCGACCTTGAGCGGCGGCCTCATCGCCACCGCACCTGGCCTCTCGCAGAGCGGCGCGCTCTCGGTCGCTGGCGCGAGCACGCTGAGCGCTGGCACCTCGGCCATCACGCTGGCCGACAGCGGCAATGCGTTCGGCGGCGCGGTGAGCCTTACGGCTGGCAATGCGACGTTGGTCGCCAATGCGCCGTTGACCTTCGGCTTGTCGACGCTGACCGGCTCGCTGAACGCGAGCGCGCCGGGGCTGCAGCAGATCGGCGCGCTCTTGGTCGCAGGCACGACCACGCTCAACAGCGGCGCGTCGGCGATCACGCTCACCAACAGCGGCAACGTGTTCACCGGCGCTGTGAGCCTCACCAGTGGCGACGCAACGATCAACTCCAGCACGCCGCTGCTCCTTGCGGCCTCGACCTTGAGCGGCGGCCTCAGCGCCACGGCGCCTGGCCTCTCGCAGAGCGGCGTGCTCTCGGTCGCTGGCGCGAGCACGCTGAACGCCGGCAGCTCGGCCATCACGCTGGCCAACAACGGCAACGCGTTCGGCGGCGCGCTGAGCCTCACGGGCGGCAATGCGACCTTGGCCGCCAATGCGCCGCTGACCTTCGGCTTGTCGACGCTGACCGGCTCGCTGAACGCGAGCGCGCCTGGGCTGCAGCAGACCGGCGCGCTCTCCGTCGCAGGCTCCACGACGCTCAACAGCGGCGCGTCGGCGATCACACTTGCCAACAGCGGCAACGTGTTCACCGGCGCTGTGAGCCTTGCCAGCGGCGACACGACGATCGTGTCTCACACGCCGTTGAACTTCGGCTTGTCGACGCTGACCGGCTCGCTGAACGCGAGCGCGCCTGGGCTGCAGCAGACCGGCGCGCTCTTGGTCGCAGGCACGACCACGCTCAACAGCGGCGCGTCGGCGATCACGCTCGCCAACAGCGGCAATGTGTTCACCGGCGCGGTGAGCTTCACCGGTGGCGATGTGCTGCTCAACACCAGCGCGCCGCTGGTCTTCGCGCCCTCGTCCGCCGGCGGCGCGCTGCGCGTGAGCGCGCCGGGCATCCAGCAGATCGGCGCCCTGTCGGTGACCGGTCCTGCCTCGCTGGACGCCGGCAGCGCCGACATCACCCTGCCCCGCCTCGACAACCGCTTCGGCGGCGCGCTGAGCCTGGCCGGCGCCCATGCCGACGTCGCGACCGCGGGCCCCGTGCTCCTGGGCGCCTCGGCATTGAGCGGCAACCTGGACCTGACCGCGACCGGTGTCTCGCAGCTCGGCCCGCTGGCCGTGGGCGGCACCACGACGCTGAATGCCGGTGGCGCCGCCGTCCTGCTGCAGGACCCGCTCAACACCTTGCACACGCTGCGCGTCGTCGACGCCGGCGGCCTTGCCGTCGTGAACAGTCAGGCGATGACCGTCGACGGCCTCGTCGCCGCAGGCACCACCTCGCTGACGACGACCTCCGGCGACCTGACCGCCTCCGGCCTCTGGCGCGTCAGTGGCGGCGACCTCACCCTGGCAGCCGGGGCCGCCCATGCGCGCGGCGATGCCACCGGCGGCGACGTGGCCAGCACCGCCACGATGACGCTCGACCCGGGCCGGCGGCTCACCGTCTACACCGGCAGCCTCGATGCGACCCGGCTGGCAGGCACGCTCGCCGAGCGCGCGCCCGAGGGCAGCGGCAACTTCCGTTATGGGCGACAGGTCGGCGATGCGCCCGGTGCGAGCGGCATCGGCGACGGCACGACCTTCGTCCTGTACCGCGAGCGCCCCTCGCTCACCGTCACGCCCACCGATGCCGCCAACACCAAGGTCTACGACGGCGGCCTGGGCGATCCCGGCATCGCCTACACGGTCGCGGGCCAGCGGCACGGCGACAGCGCCGCGATGATCCTCACCGGCAACCTGACCCGCGAGGCCGGTCAGGACAGCGGCCGCTACGCGGTCCAGCCCGGCACGCTCGCCGACCGCCTCGGCTACCTCCTCACGCTGTCGCCCGGGCATGGCTACGAGATCACGCCCGCGCCGCTGCTCGTCTCGGTCAACGACACGACCCGCCTGATCGGACGGCCCGACCCGGCGTTCTCGGTGACGTATGCCGGCCTGGTCGCGGGCCAGACCGCCACGACCAGCGACCTGTCCGGCACGCTGCGCTACCTCACCGGCGCGACCGCCTCGTCGCCGCCGGGACGCTACGAGGTGTCGGCCTCGGGCCTCGCCAGCCGGAACTACAGCATCCGCTATGCGCCGGGCATCCTGACCGTCTTCCCCGCCAGCGCCGGCCTGATCGCGACCGGCTCGGAGCAGGCCGCGTCGCGTTATCTCTCGGCGCTCGCCGACCTGTTCTGGAAGACCCGGGCCATGACCACGGAGCCCCTGGAACACCTGGAACCGGCGACGGTGGGCATCGGCCGCTGGTGGACCGGCACCCTGTCGTTCGAGACCCGCGAGCCGCCGCCCGAGTCGGTGCGATAGAGTCGGCCGACCCCATGACGATCCCCTCATGATCCGCTGCCCGCGCGACACATCCACCGCTCGTCGATCCCTCGTCCAGGCCTCGCTGCTGATCCTGATGGCCCAGCAGGCCCATGCGGACGTTCTTCCCACCCCGGACGCCGCCAACCGCGCCAGCGCGCCGCCCCGCCTGCTTACCGCGCCCCCGCGTGACATCGCGCTGCCTCGCCGCGCGGACGATCCCGCCCAGGCCGCGACACCCGAAGACCCGACGCCCATTCCCGTGCGCCACGTCCGCGTCACCGGCGCACGGCTGTTCCCGGCCGAGGCGCTGGAGGCGCTGGTCGCCGACCTGAACGGCGGCACGCACACGCTGGGCGAGCTCGCACGCGGCGCCGCCCGCATCACCGACCACTACCGCGCTCACGGCTGGTTGCTGGCGCGCGCCGTGCTGCCGCCGCAGACCATCCGCGACGGAGAGGTCGAGGTCCGCGTGATCGAGGGCCGCCTGGCCGATGTGCGCCTCCAGGTGGCCCCGGGCAGCCGGATCGACGCCTCGGTCCTCCAGGCCCGCGTAGCCGCGATCCCGCTCGGCGAGCCGCTGAACCAGCCCCTGGTGGACCGCACGCTGCTGCTGCTCTCCGACCTGCCCGGCGCCCGCCTCAAGGCGAGCCTGCAGGCCGGCGCGCAGCCCGGGGACACGACGATGTCGATCGATGCCGAAGCCGCCCCGCTGATCAGCGGCCGGATCGAGGCCGACAACCACGGCTCACGCTACACCGGCCAGCGCCGGGCCGGTGGCTCGATCGTGCTGGACAGCCCGACCGGACACGGTGAGTCGATCAGCGCCCGCCTGCTCGCGAGCGAGGGCGACCTTTACTACGGCCGCCTGGCGGCGCAGGTTCCCATCGGCAACAGCGGGCTGGGCACCGGCCTGAGCGTGACACGGACCCAGTACGCGCTGGGGTCGTCCTTCGCCGACCTCGACGCGCAGGGGCAGGCCGGCGTGGCGGAATGGCAGCTGAGCTACCCGCTGATCCGCAGCACCGACCTCAACCTCACCGCGCAGGCCGCCATCGAGCGCCGTCGCCTGAAGGACGAGATCCGCGCCACCGGCACCTCCACCGGCAAGCGGGCGACGCACGGCACGCTGCAGCTGATGCTCGGCATCCGGGACGGCGTCGGGGCCGGTGCCGACACGCGGGTCGCGCTGCGCATCGGCCGCGGACACCTGGGATTCAGCTCACCGGACGCGGCGCTCATCGACAGCCTGAGCGCGCGCACCGCGGGCCGCTACGGCACCCTCAACCTCGACTTGCAGCGCAACCAGCGACTCGGCGGCGGCTGGGGCCTGCTGATGACGGCCAGCGGGCAACTCGCCTCACGCAACCTGGACTCGTACCAGAAGTTCGTCCTCGGCGGCGTGCAGGGCCTGCGGGGCTATCCCTCGGGCGAGGCCGTCGGCGACGAGGGCTGGCTGGCCTCCGGCGAGCTGTACTACGCGGCGAACCCGGCCTTCATTCCCAGCGTGTTCCTGGGCGCGGGTGGCGTGCGGCTCAACGAGTCGCCCTTCCTCCAGACGGACAACCGCCGCACGCTGCACAGCTACGGCGCCGCCGTGCGCGGCACCTGGCGGACGCTGGACTGGACGATCTCGATCGCCGGACATGGCTCGGAGCGCGCGCAGTCCGAGCCGGACCGCGCCGTCCGCGTCTGGGCCCAGGCCGGCTGGGCGTTCTGACCGGCCGGGCGTCGCATCCGGACGCCGCTGCCGATCAACGATTGGCGCAGAACCCGAACGAGGTGGTCGCACCGGCCTGCAGCGTCTGGTTCCAGCTGACGCCGACCGCGGTCGCGCTGGCGCCGCTCTGCGACACCGTCGCGTTCCAGGCGGTGTAGACCGCGCCGACGACCGGGAAGGACACCGTCCAGTTCAGCGGCGTCGCGTTGGGATTGCCCACGGTGACGTTGTTGCAGTAGCCCTGGCCCCAGTCGTTGGCGACGCTGATGCTGACGGTGGCCGGCTGCGCCGGCGTCGTCGGCGTGCCTCCACCCCCGCCGGACGATCCACCCGAGCCTGCCGCCGGCAGGACCAGCGGGAACTGCTGGCCGAGGTCGATCTCCGTCGTCACCGCCAGCGCCACGCCCGGGGCCAGCATCTGCTGGCCGAAGACGTCGGTGATCCGGAAGTCGTAGGGGCCGGGACCCATGCCGCCCGGAGCGATGAAGTAGTTGTACATCTCGCGCCCGAGCGTGGTGAACGCGCCGCCGCTGCTGGGCCGGTACTCGAGCGACGCGACCGGGCCGGCGTGGTCGCGGACCTGCACCCCGGCCCACCACTGGCTCGATCCCTCCTTGAAGAAGAGCTTGGCCGAGCGCGCGCTGCACGACACGTAGCGCCAGCTGATGGGGATGCGCCCGGCCTCGATCGGCGAGATCTTCGCGAAGGCTTCCTGCGACAGGTCGACGTCGCCGGGCGCGCACTCGGGGCAGCGGTCGTCGACGCGCGCCACCACCTTCTGCTGCATGTTGAGGTTGGTCACCTCGATGCAGGCGCCGCAGGCTTGCGCGGTGTTGTAGTCGGCGGTGTTCATCGCCACGGTCAGGATGTCGCCGGGCTTGGGCAGGGAGCAGTTGCCGCCTCCGCCGTACCCGTAGAAGGTGCCCTGCCCGGTGTGGGTCTGCTGATAGTTGCCCTGCGCGCTGGCGCTGAACTGCCATCCCGCCAGCAGGCCGCCGGCCAGCAGCGACAGGAACGCGCGGCGATGCGCCGCAAGCCGTGATGTCATGGCGATTTCCCCCGTTGACCTCGATGAACACTGATGAATCCGGGGCGTGCCCCCCTGGACCGTCGGAGTGTCCCGGCTTCGTCGGCAAGCCCTGGTGAGATTGGGTAACGCGATATGACTACGTTGTCATCGGCACGACATAGACACGACATCGTGGCCCCCTAGAGTCCGCCGCCGTTCCCATCCCTTGTCTCACCACCGATGTCCCTCTCCGCAATCCCGGCCAAGCGCAGCCCGTTGCTGCTCGCCCTGCTCCCCGTGCTCGTGCCCGCGCTGCTGCTCGGCGCCTGCTCCTCCGACGACGACGGCCAGGAGCAGCCGCTCGTCATCCCCGCCGCGCCCAAGGGCCTGGGCACGACCGACACCGCCGCGGTGCAGGACGAGACGCAGGTCCCGCCCTTCATCGACAACATCGCGAGCAACCAGCGCGGCGACGCGCGCTACGCGACGCTGCAGACCAACGCCGGCGTGCGCGTGGTGTCGGGCTTCCTGGACATCTGGCAGCCGAGCACGCTGCTCGTCGATGCGGGCGCGAGCGCGCCGGCACGCGACGGCTTCGCGGCCGTGGCGGCCTCGACCTGGAGCGGCCTGCCCGGCGACGCGACGGACGGCAAAGTGCTCAACGCCGCCGTCCATGCCGCCAACGTGCAGTACGTCGTGGACGCCACCGCGCGCCGCACGCCGGCGCAGGAACTGGCCGCCTACCTCGACGATCGCCGCGGCAAGGGCTACAGCATCAGCGACGGCATGGGCCCGTTGACGACGGCCTGGCGCACGCTCAGCGAGCAGAGTACGACCATCACCGACATCGCGGCCGATGCGACCACAGTGCTCTACAACGACAAAGGCAACGATATCGGCAATGCCGGCAGCGCCAACAGCCATGGCTTCGGCGCGGCGATCGACCTGGTGGCCAACATCGGCAACAACGCGTCGACGGAGCCGGCCAAGCGCTTCTACAAGTACGCACGGCCCTGGCGCTGGAGTTCCAGCGTCAAGGTGGTGCCGGCGCTGGAGCCGGCCAAGAGCGGCACGCCGACGACCGATGGCGGCTTCATCAGCGGTCACAGCGCGGAAGCGGTGCGCAAGGCGCTGGCCATGGCCTACCTCGTGCCCGAGCGCTACCAGGAGATGGTCACCCGCGCGCTGGTGCTGGGCGAGAACCGCGTCTATGCCGGCATGCATTCGCCGCTGGACGTGATCGGCGGCCGCATCCAGGGCATCGCGGCCGCGGCGGCCAACCTGGCCACCGATCCCAACAAGTCCAACCGCCAGGCGGCCTACGACCAGGCGCGCACCGCACTGATGGCGGCCGTCGGCGCGAAGGACGCCGCGGCGCTCCAGGCCTATGCGCATTCGCTGCCGCTGGCCCAGGACGCCTACGCCGACCACGCCACCAACAAGGCCACGGTGCAGCGCCTGATGACCTTCGGCCTGGCGCCGATCGCCGCCACCACCAAGGCGGCGGTCGTGCCCAAGGGCGCGGAGGTGCTGCTGGAGACGCGCCTGCCCTACCTCAGCGCCGACCAGCGCCGGGTGGTGCTGAAGACGACCGCGCTGGCATCCGGCTCTCCGGTCATGGACGATGCCGAGGGTTGGGGCCGGCTGAACCTGTTCGCTGCGGCGGACGGCTACGGCGCCTTCGATGGCGACGTCAGCGTCACGATGGATGCGGCCCGGGGCGGCTTCCAGGCGCTGGACGTGTGGCGCAACGACATCCGCGGCGCCGGCAAGCTGACCAAGCTGGGCAGCGGCACGCTCGCGCTGGCGGGGGCGAACACCTTCAGCGGCGGCACCCAGGTCTCGGCCGGCGTGCTGCGCGCCGACAGCGCCAAGGCGCTGGGCAACGGCGACGTCTATGTCGACACCGGCACGCTGATGACGCAGGCGACCACGCCGGTCGCGGTGATGAACTACACCCAGCTGGCCACCGGCACGCTGGAGCTGCACCTGGGCGCCAGCAATGCGGGCAGCCTGGCCTCGGTGGGCAACGTGGTGATCGCCGGCGGCACGCTGACGGTGAAGTTCCAGGCCGGCATGGCGCCGCGCAGCGGCGACACCTTGGTGGCGGTCCAGGCGGCGACGCTGAAGGGCAAATTCGACAAGGTGGTGGTCGAGGGTTTCACCGCGACGCCGACCTACACGGCCACCGGCCTGCAAATCCGCATCAACTGAGCGAGAAGGACACCGCATGAGTCGCATGAGTCGCATGAACCGCATCCATCGCCTCAGCGCCGCCGCGGCGGTCCTGTCGACGGTCGTCGCCGCCTCGCCGGCGCAGGCGGACGACTTCCCGGCCCTGTCGGCGGCCTGGCCGGCCAACGTGCCGATCGCAGCCACCTATCCGCTGTTCGACTTCGACACCGACGGCTGCCTGCCCAGCGCCGGCATCAGTCGCGCCGGGCAGCAGAACGGCGGGCTGAAGACCTCCGGCGGCATCACCGCCGGCTGCCGCCGCGCCGACTTCCTGGACTACGCCAACACGCTGCATCGCCACGCCTGCGTCACCAGCGGCGGCAATGTGTACTGCGGCCACTTCTACGCGCTGTACTTCCTGAAGGACCAGGTGACCGCGCTCGGCGGCGGCCATCGTCACGACTGGGAGCACGCGGCGATCTGGACCACCAACGGCGTGGTCACCCATGCCGGCTACAGCGCCCACGGCGACCTGACCAACGCGGCGGTGGGCACGCTGGCCGTGCAGAACGGCCATGTGCGCTTCGTCTATCACAAGGACGGCGCGCTGACCCATGCGATGCGCTTCGCCGGCACCGACGAAATCGCCGCCGAGAACCCGTATGGCCAGTGGGTCACGCCGGCGATCGTCAGCTGGACCGCGATGACCGGCGACGGCGTGAGCAACGCGACGATGCGCGGGCTGCTCGACAGCTTCGACTACGGCTCGGCCAACGTTCCGGTCAAGGACAGCAACTTCCTGGCCAACCTCAACAGCGGGCGCCCGGCCGGCTATCCGGCCTTCACCCCGGCCAGCATCGACGCGGCCCGCTGAGCCGGTCCCCGGACGCGGCGTTCAGCGAGCCGGCACCGGCTTGCTGAACAGCAGCGCGTCCATCAGCTTCATGTAGGCCTTCGACGTCTTCGGATCGGCCGCCTCGAGGCCACTGGTCGCGGCGATGTCGGGGCCCATCAGCGCCAGGGTGTTGGCCAGCGACACCATCGCGTAATACATCAGCACCGGCTCGCCCCGGGGCAGCTCGCCGGCCCGCTGCGCCGCCTTGATCAGCGGCCTGGCGCGCTCGAAATGCGGCCGCAGGAAATGCCGCGCCAGCCATTCCTGCCGGTCCTCGCCGTGCGCGCCCTCGCGGCGCTGCATCATGAAGCGATGCAGCTGCGGCTGCTCGATCGTGAACTGGAAGTAGGCCAGGAACTCCTGCCGCAGCTGCGCCAGGGCACCGTCCGCCCGCTCCCGCCCGATCAGTCCTTCCCGTGCCTGGGCCAATGCCTCGTAGACCTGGCTGGCCACCGCCTGCCACAGCAGTTCCTTCGACTGGAAGTGGTAGGCGATGAGCTGATGGGTCAGCCCGCTCTGCTCGGCGATCGCGCGCATCGACGCGGCCTCGAAACCGCGATCGGCGAATTCCTTCAGCGCGGTGCGCAGGATCGCCTGCTTGGTGTCGGCGGAGCGCTGCTGCTCGCGGCGCCGCGGCGTGGGGTCCGAAGTGCTCATGCCCGCCATCATGCCTGCGTCATCGGCCCCTCCTACCTCCACGGAGGTAGACAGCTCCCGACACTTTCCAGCTGCTTATCGCCCTGGCCGCCCATCCTGGTGCGAAGGTGTCGGGAGATGCCGCCCCGCTCGCGAAGGGGCATCAATTCGACACACATTAAAACTTGCCGCCCGGCAAAACCAGCGCGGACACTCCGCGCCGCCAGCCCCCACCAGAGGGGACCGGCGGCGTCGTGTGCCGATGGGCGGCACGCGGCGCCGGACCTGTCGCCGCGCGACTCGCCCGGCGACACCCATCGCATCCACAGGCACGGGAGGGATCACCATGGAGTTCACGAGACTCGGCATCGCGATCGGCAGGGCATTCGTTCCTGCCCTGCTCGGCAGCGCGCTGCTGGCCGCATGCGGCGGCGGCAACGGCGAACAGGACCCCGGCGCGCGCAGCGCCGCGCAGGACAGCGGCGGCACCGCCGATGCGGCGGCGCGTGCGAAGGCGCAAGCCAGCGGCGACAGCAGCGAGACGGCCCTGACGCCGGTCGCGGCCACGGCCAGTTCCATGGAGCGCGGCGACCTCGGCGGCGCCAAGGCCATCGACCATGACGAGGCCAGCCGCTGGGGCTCCGCCTTCACCGACAACGAATGGCTGACGCTGGACTACGGCAGCAGCGTCGCCATCAGCCGCGTCACGATCAAGTGGGAGAACGCCCACGCGACGCGCTACCAGCTGCAGACCTCCGAAGACAACCAGACCTGGACCACGATCAAGACGGTCGAGAACAGCGGCGGCGGCATCGAGAACCTCACCGGCCTGGCCGGCCAGGGTCGCTACCTGCGCATGCAGGGCCTGTCGCGGTCGACGCAGTACGGCTATTCGATCTTCGAGATCCAGGCCTTCACCGGCACGCCGGTCCCGCCGACCCTGCCGGCGGATCCCACCGATCCCACCGATCCCACCACGCCGACCACGCCGACCGAGCCGCTGCCCGGCGACGTCACGCAGCCCGGCGTCGAGATCAAGCCGGTGGCGGTGATCGCGTCCAGCGTCGAGAATGGCGGCCTGGCGGCGGCCAACACCGTCGACGGCAACCTGCAGTCGCGCTGGGCCTCCAAGCCCGAGGACGGCACATGGATCCAGTACGACTTCGGCGCGCCGCAGCCACTGGGCTACCTCAAGCTGGTCTGGGAGAACGCCTACGGCAAGGCCTATGCGATCCAGGTCTCCGACGACGGCAAGGCCTGGACCGAGCTGCGCAACCAGCCTGCCGGCAAGGGCGGCACCGAGGAGTACTACAACCTCGGCGTCAAGACGCGCTACCTGCGCCTGCAGGGCATCGCCCGCGCCACCGCCTACGGCTACTCGCTCTTCGAGGTCCAGTTCAAGAGCATCGGCAGCGACAACAGCATCCCGTCCGCCCGCACCTCCGCCCTGCCCGTCCCGGCCAGCGGCGCGAACCTGGCGGCGCTGTTCCAGCCGCAGGCGCCGATCGAGACGCTCCAGATCACGCTGCCCGACGGCACGCTGGTCACGCGCTTCGGACAGCGCGGCGTCGGCCGTCACGGCCGCGAGCGCGGCGAGGACTGGAACGAGATCGGCTTCGGTCCCAACGAGACCGTCGACGCGATGGGCAACCCGGTCGACAAGGGACCGGGCGCCTACATGAACTTCGTGCCGAACTACTTCCGCAACCGCACCTGGGGCGTGGAGTTCATCGACAACAGCCGCGTGGCTGGCGTCACCAAGCCGCGCCTGATCGTCAACCAGTACTTCCCCCAGGCGCAGCGCGGTGGCGGCCACTCCTTCTTCCGCCGCATCGACGATCCCAAGGTCACCGGCTACGGCTGGATGTCGCCGGGCCAGCTGCTGGACAGCACCACCTACACCGACGGCTTCAAGGACCTGACCTCCTGCCCGATCGTGCCCAAGCCGCCGCAGAACGGGCTGCGTCGCCCCGACAGCGGCTATGCCGGCGTCATCGGCGCGAACGACGGCTGCTCGGTGGTGCTGGACAACATGCCGGGCCACTCGGACCTGGCGCCCAATGCCAACGGCGTGCTGGTGCCCAATGGGGTCAACATCCCGGCGCGCAGCCTGAAGCTGGGCGAGGCGATCGAGTTCACCGGCTCCTTCTTCTCCAGCCGCGCGGCGATGGACGCGATCGGGGACAAGGGCGACTTCCGCTACTACACCACCGAGGTGGTCTACGTGATGGGCAGCGGGCTGCAGCCCTGGTACGGCGTGCAGCCGCGCCTGAACAGCGTGCCGCTGCCGGAATCCACCTGGTCGGGCGGGCTGGGCTCGGTCTCGTACAACTATTCGGATGAAGGCTTCCGGATGTTCCAGCAGCCGTTCAACAACATCGGCATGCAGAACCTGCAGCGCTTCGTCGAAGGTCGCCGCCTGGTCCACAGCAGCTTCGTGACCGGCGCGCATTCCGAGCCCGGCAACGATCCGATGACCGCGATCCAGAACCTGGCCGGCCAGCGCTTCAGCGCCACCGCCTGCATCCAGTGCCACACCAACAACGGCCGCAGCCCGGCGCCATTCGCGGCGGGCCAGCGCATGGACCGGATGTCCTTCCATGTCGGCACGCAGGGCGCCGACGGCGCGATCCGCCCGGACCCGCGCTACGGCCTGGCGATCCAGATGAACGCGGTGTCCTCGACCGGCGCGCCGCAGGACTGGGGCAACGGCGTCAAGGTGGCGGGCTTCGAGACGCGCAGCGTCACGCTGGCCGACGGCACGAAGGTGGAGCTGCGCAAACCCCGGTTCGGCTTCGATGGCCCGGTGCCCCAGCTCTGGTCGGCGCGCGCGGCGCAGCCGATGATCGGCGTCGGCCTGCTCGAGGCGGTGCCCGAGGCCGACATCCTGTCCCGCGTCCGGGCACAGGCCGACGCGGACGGCGTGCTGGGCAAGGCCAACTTCGTCTTCGACCCGGAGTCCGGCGCGACGCGCCTGGGCCGCTTCGGCTGGAAGGCGAGCAAGGCCAGCCTGCGCCACCAGGTCGCCTCGGCGCTGCTGAACGACATGTCGGTGACCTCGCCGGTGTATCCGAACCGCAGCTGCGCGACGGACCCGGTGGGCTGCCGCGCGGCACCGGCGCAGAAGGGCATCGAGGAAGGCGACCTGGTGTCGCTGACGCAGTACATGCAGCTGATCGCCGTGCCGGCGCAGCGCAGCCTGCCCAGCGGCTTCCCCAAGGGCGTCGCGCCGCTGGACGAGCACCGCGTCGATCCGGTCCTGGTGCAGGCGGGCCGCAAGGTCTTCGACGCGTTGCGTTGCGCGGCCTGCCACACGGCCGAGATGAAGACCGGCAAGACCCATCCGTTCGCGGAACTGCGCGACCAGACGATCCGCCCCTTCACCGACCTGCTGCTGCACGACATGGGCCCGGCGCTGGCGGACAACCTGCCGGAAGGCCAGGCCACGGGCGCGCTGTGGCGCACGTCGCCGCTGTGGGGCATCGGCTATACCGAGAAGGTGCAGGGCTCGACGCCGGTCGGCTATCTGCACGACGGCCGCGCGCGCACCCTGACCGAAGCCATCCTGTGGCACGGCGGCGAGGCGGAGAAGTCGCGCCAGCGCTTCGAGCAGCTGTCCAAGGCCGACCGCGACGCGCTGCTGGCCTGGCTGCGCACGCTGTGAGGCATTGAGCGCGAAGGGACGCCACGAGCGCCCCTCTGGACCGAGGGCCGCGGCGCGATGCCGCGGCCCTTTTCATTTCATCGCGTCGGCCGCGTCGCCGGCATCCGCTTCGGTCCGCAGCGGCAGCCGCACCGACACCGTCGTGCCCTGTCCGCTGCCGGCGCTGTCGGCCGCCGCGCCGCCGCCATGCAGCTCCGCGATGCTGCGCACCAGCGCGAGCCCGAGGCCCAGGCCGCCGTGCGCCCCATGCGCGCCGTGGCCGCGCGCATGTTCCTCGCCCTGCGAGAAGGGCTCGAACGCATGCGCCAACGTCTGCGCAGTCATGCCGATGCCGTTGTCGACGACGGTGATCACCGCCGCGTCGCCGTCGCGTCGCAGCGTCAAGGTGATCGTGCCGCCCGGCGGCGTGAACTTGATCGCGTTGCTGAGCAGGTTGCTCACCAGCTGGATCAGCCGCGTGCGGTCGCCGGTCACCGCCAGGGGCTCCCTCGGCCAGGTGCCCTGCAAGCGGTGCTCGCGGGCCTCGGCCGCCGGACGCATGCCCTCGACCGCCTCCCGCACCACCTCGCCCAGCTCCAGCGGCGCCGTGGTCAGCCGCACCTTGCCGGTGGTCACGCGGCTGACGTCGAGCAGGTCCTCCACCAAACGGTTGATCTGCCGCACCTGCTTGCTCGCGACCTCGACGCACCAGGCGGCGCGCGGGCTCAGCGTCTCGCGGCCCAGCAGGGACAGGACATTGGTCAGCGGCGCCAGCGGATTGCGGATCTCGTGCGACAGCACCGCGATGAATTCGGTCATCCGGCGGCTCTCCTCGACCAGTTCGGCCATGCGGCGGCGCTCGCGCTCCTGCTCCATGCGCGCGGTGAGGTCGCGGGTGACCTTGGCGTAGCCGAGCAGGTCGCCGTCGGCATGCTTGATCGCCGTGATCACGACATTGGCCCAGAAGGTCGACCCGTCGCGCCGCACGCGCCAGCCTTCGTCCTCGAAGCGGCCGTGCTCGCGCGCGAGCTTGAGCTCCTCGTCGGGCCAGGCCGCGTCGATGTCCGGCTGGGTGTAGAAGACCGAGAAGTGCCGGCCGATGATCTCGGCCGCCTCGTAGCCCTTGATGCGCCGCGCGCCCGCGTTCCAGGTCGCGATCCGGCCCGACGGCGTGAGCAGGAAGATCGCGTAGTCCAGCACGCCCTCCACCAGCCGTCGATAGGCCGCGTCGCCTGCCTGGTGCAGGCGTGCGACATCGTCGTGCTCCCGGCCATGGCCGTCGTTCCCTGGCTTGTCAGCCGTCATCGCTTACCTCGTCCGCCTCACTGTGCCGTGAGTCCGTGACCTGCCCTGAGCGGGCGACTCTATCGCGGCAGGGCGATGCCCAGCCGTCTCAACAGCCGCAGGAAATTGCTGCGATCCATGCCGGCCTCGCGGGCCGCGGCGGCCATCGCGCCGCCGTGCCGCCGCAGGGCGTCCTCGATCCAGCGGCGCTGGAACTGCTCGGTCGCCGCGCGCAGTCCCAGCCCCGTGGCGTCAACCGCCGTGTCAACCCCCGCATCCGCCGTCGTATCGACCGGCAGCGCAATCGGGTCCCGGGGCATTCCGGGTTCCCGGACTCCCCGTGTACCGTCATCGGTGGGCGCATGGCGCGCCACCGATGCGCCCTCGCCCAGGCCGAGGTGTTCCGGCTCGATCGCGATCCATCGCCCGGCCCGCCCCGCAGCCGCCAGCGCGCGCAACGCGGCACGGCTGATCAGATGCTCGAGCTCACGGACGTTCCCCGGCCAGTCGTGGGCGAGCAGCGCCTGCGACGCCGCCGGCGACAGCCGCAGGTTGCGGGCGCCGAGCCGGTGCTGGTTCTCCTCCAGGAAGCTGCCCGCCAGCGCCAGGACGTCGCGGCCCCGCTCGCGCAGCGCCGGCACCCGCAGCGGGTAGACCGACAGCCGGTGATAGAGATCGGCACGGAAGCGCCCGCGCGCGACCTCCTCGCGCAGGTCGCGGTTGGTGGCGGCCAGCACCCGCACGTCGACCCGCTGCACGCGATCGCTGCCGGGGCGCTGCACATCGCCGCTCTGCAGCACGCGCAGCAGCTTGGCCTGCACCGGCAGCGGCAGCTCGCCGACCTCGTCCAGCAGCAGGGTGCCGCCATCGGCCAGCTCGAACTTGCCGACCCGGTCCGCCACCGCGCCGGTGAAGGCCCCGCGCTTGTGGCCGAACAGCTCGCTGTCGGCCAGCGTCTCCGGCAAGGCGGCGCAGTTGATCTGCACCAGTGGTCGATCCTGGCGCGTCGACCGGGCATGCAGGCGCTCGGCGACGAGCTCCTTGCCGACGCCCGTCTCGCCCAGGATCAGCACCGTCAGGTCGGAGGCCGCGACGGTGTCGATCTCGGCGCGCAGGCGGACCATCGCCGGGCTGCGCCCGAGCAGCTCCCGCGGACTGTGGCGCCGCACCGCGCGGGCCAGCGCCTGTTCCTGCGCGGCGCGCCGCGCCAGCGTCGCGATCGTGTCCTCGGCGGCGATGCCCGCTTCGAGCAGCCGCACGACCGCCGCCAGCCGCTGGGGACCGACCTCGTCGAAGGCGTGAGGATCGAGCGCATCCAGCGTCACCAGCCCCCAGACCCGCCCGTCCACCCGCAGCGGCGCGCCCATGCAGTCGTGGACGGCCTCGAGCTCCTGCTGATGTTCGAGCAGCCCGTCATAGGGATCCGGCAGGCCGGCGTCGGCGGCGAAGCGCAGGCCGTCGCCACTCTCCAGCAGCCGCGCCAGGCGCGGATGGGCGGCCGCCGGGAAGCGCCGGCCCAGCGCTTCCTCGGCCAGTCCGTCGACGGCCACCGGCTGCAGCACCGGCTCGCCCTCCTCCGGCAACAGGCGCAGCAGCGCCGCCGCATCGCAGCGGACCAGGCCACGCACCGCGGCGAGCAATTGGCGAAAGCGGGCTTCCGTTGTCATCAAGACCTTTTCGTTGTCAATTCGACAGCGGTCGATTCTCGGTCATTCCGACAACGGTTCGGTAGAGCGGTCACAAAGCCCCAAGCAGATCAACGACTTGTGGCCGCACCGCCGTCGTCAACTGCCTGGCACGGTTCCTGATAAATCACAGTCATCCTCAACGAATCCGGAGTACCGACGCTCATGTTCAAGCCCCTGACCATCGCCCTGATCCAGGCCACAGTGCCGTTGCTGAAGTCGCGCGGCGAGGAAATCACCCGGCACTTCTATCGCGTGATGCTGTCGGAGCATCCCGAGCTGAAGGCCTTCTTCAACGAAGCGCACCAGGCCGAGGGCACGCAGGCGCGCGCGCTGGCCGGTGCGGTGCTGGCCTACGCGAGCCACATCGACCGCGTCCACGAGCTGGCCCCGGCCCTGCCCCGCATCGTCCAGAAGCATGTGGCGCTGGGCGTGCAGCCGGCGCATTACCCGATCGTCGGCCAGTGCCTGCTGCGCGCGATCCGCGAGGTGCTGGGCGCCGACGTCGCCACCGACGCGATCATCGACGCCTGGGCCGAGGCCTACGGCGCGCTGGCGCAGTTGCTGATCGATGCCGAGGAGCAGGTCTACGCCGCCACCGCGGCGCTGCCGGGCGGCTGGCGCGGCCAACGCACGATGGTCGTCGCGCGCAAAGCGCGCGAGAGCGAGCTGATCACTTCGTTCTACCTGGAGCCGGCCGATGGGCAGCCGCTCCCGCCGTTCCAGCCCGGGCAATACCTGACCCTGGTGCTGGACATCGACGGACGGACGGTGCGCCGCAACTACTCGCTGTCGGACGCGCCGGGCAAGCCCTGGTACCGCGTCAGCATCAAGCGGGAGGACGGCGGACTGGTGTCGGGCTGGATGCATGACCACGTCGAGGTCGGCTCGCGGCTGGAGGTCCAGGCGCCCGCGGGCGAGTTCACCCTCGATGCCCAGTCCACTCGGCCGCTGGTGCTGGTGACGGGCGGCGTCGGCATCACGCCAGCGATGGCGATGCTGGAATCGGCGGCCCCCAGCGGCCGGCCGATCCGCTTCATCCACGCGGCGCGCCACGGCGGGGTGCATGCGTTCCGCGAGCGCGTGGACCTGCTGGCCGCCGCGCATCGCAATGTCGAGGCGATGTACGTCTACGACGCGCCGCGCGAGGGCGACGAGCCGCACGAGGTCGGCCAGGTGACGGACGCGCTGCTGGCGCGCCACCTGCCCGAGGACCGCGACGTCGACCTTTACCTGCTCGGACCGAAGCCGTTCATGCAGGCGGTCTACCGCGCCGGCCGCCAGCTCGGCGTGCCGGAGGCGCAGTTGCGCTACGAGTTCTTCGGGCCGACGGAGGAACTGGTCGGCGCCTGATCGCGCCCGGCGTCCATTCGGGAGCGCTCTCCAATCGCCACCGCGGCGTCGCCTCGATGACGCGCCGCCGCGGGGTCTCCCGCTAGCATGGCCCGGCCCCTGCCCGCTCCACGGCAGGGCGGAACAAGGAGACCCGCATGGAATGCCTCACCCTGACCGAAGACGCCGGCGTCGGCCACCTGGTGCTGAACCGTCCCGACGCGATGAACACGATGTCGCCGCAGCTGTGGCGCGAGCTGGAGGCGGTGCTGGACCAGTTGCATCGCAGCCCGACGCTGCGGGCGCTGGTGATCTCGTCGACGGGCCGGCATTTCAGCGCGGGCATGTCGCTGGATGTGTTCCAGAACGGCGGCATCCAGCTCGACGACCGCAGCGCCGAAGGGCGTGCCGCGATCGTCGACCTGCTGGCCGACATGCAGCAGGCCTTCAACCGCCTCGACGACCTGCGCGTACCGACGATCGCGGCGATCCAGGGCGGCTGCATCGGCGGCGCGGTGGACCTGGTGGCGGCCTGCGACATCCGCTATGCGGAGGCTGGCGCGTTCTTCTGCATCCAGGAGATCAACATCGGCATGGCCGCCGACCTGGGCACGCTGCAGCGCCTGCCCAAGCTGATCCCGCTGGGGGTGGTCAAGGAAATGGCCTACACCGGCCGCCGCCTGCCGGCGGCGCGGGCGCTGGCGGTCGGGCTGGTGAACGACGTGCTGCCGACGCCGGCCGAATGCATCGAGGCCGCGCTGCAGTGCGCGCGCGAGATCGCGCAGAAGCCACCGGTGGCGGTGTGGGGCAGCAAGCAGGCGATCCACTACGCGCGCGATCACGGCGTCAAGGACAGCCTGCAGCAGATGGGGTGGCTGCAGGCGGCGATCTGGCAGAACAGGAATTTGATGGAGGCGTTCGCGGCGACGCAGACCAAGCGGCCCGCGGCGTTTCCGGATTTGGCGGCGCTGAAGTTTTTCAGGGAAGGTTGAGCGGAGCCGGAGCCGCGCTGGTCAGGACCGCCAGAGAGGGGGGGCCTCGTGGAATGCTCAGGCGGACCCTTTTGCTCACCCTTCAATTGCTGGCGATCTAAGCCAGGCGTAAACACTTTGGCTAGCTGGAGGCGGCTAACGTCAAGCGCCTGAGCGCCCCGGAACGAGAGAACAGCCGGCTCAAGAAACTGCAGGCCACTGGCGTGGTCTGATCCATCGGCACTGTGAATTCCAGCTCCTATAGCATGTCGCCATGCATACAAATCACGCCCAATTCAGCAAGTTCCTGAGTCTCGTTCTTCGTCACAAGCCCGATACCATCGGCCTGACGCTCGATCCCCAGGGTTGGGCATCCATCGACGAGTTGCTCGCCAAGAGCAATGCAGCTGGAACTCGGTTCAGCCGAGAGGACTTGCTGCATATCGTCGCGACCAGCGACAAGAAGCGGTTTTCTCTCTCGGACGATGGGCAGCGCATTCGCGCCGCTCAAGGGCACTCGGTCACAGTGGAACTCGGCCTATCGCCCCAAGAACCCCCGAGCATCCTGTACCACGGGACCGCGACGCGGTTCGTCGATTCAATCCTGTCAGAAGGGCTCAGGCCGCAGTCCCGCCAGCAAGTGCACTTGTCTGCCGATGAAGTCACCGCACACCGCGTCGGCCAACGTCACGGCAAGCCGGCCATCCTCAAGGTCGAAGCTCTTCGCATGCATACCAAGGGCTTCAAGTTCGTCTTGGCAGACAACGGCGTTTGGCTGACCGATCAGGTACCACCCGAGTTCTTGTCTAGCGCTGACGTGGCTCAACAATCGAATTCGATGAAGTCTTCAACAGCACGACGCAACCAGTCGTAGAAGCCAGCGAATTGACCACGCTGTTCCCAGCCAGGGGAGGCGAAGTCATGAATGACAAATACTTCTCCGTTCGCTCCAACTTGCCAGCATGCGACATCATCATTGTCTTGTCGACGAGCAAAGGGAACGAGCTTCCGATCCGGATACCTCTCTGCGAGCCCAGCCATGGTGTCTCGCAATAGCTTGCCTTCCAGCAAGTACCACGGCTCAAGGTCTGTTAGTCCGAACTCTATTAAGCGATTGAACTGTCGCGGGTAGCTGAAGCCCTGCGGCCGCTCTTTCTCCGTAAGCAAGTCCAGAGTCTTCATTGCGTCGATCCGGTGTACGGCGAACCACTCGGGTATGTGTTGCGGAACCCGCTGTTTTGCTGCTGGATTCGCGCCCGAACTGCATCCTCCCACGTTGCCGGCTGAGCGCCACTTCTTGGTGTTCAACGCCCCGCCGGGAACGCCGCCCCAGCATCGTGAACGACGGCTTAGACATTGATACCTGCGCGTTGCGCAGCCAGCAAACGCGTGTTGTCGAAGGTGGTCAAGCTGCCATCGCTCATCCGAACTACATCGATCGGAGCACCCTTCCAGCCATTGGCTCGCATGCTCGCCGCGATTTCTTCAACCCCGTTGACAGACGATTGGCTGAACCGAATAGACGCCGGGCTGAGGCTCGTCACGCCCTTTGCGGCAACGGAGAACCCCACCGCGCCCTGTCGTACTTTTGCAATGAAGCCCATGTGCATTCAAGGACTTGCAAGCGCTTCGGCCCGACATCCCCGCAAGTGTAATTCCTGAGACCCCCTGATGCGGTTTTGAGCCGACACGCTCACGAACAGGGGCCCCGCAGGCGCCCCTATTTCTTCCTTTCTTTAGCGGCTAAAGAATGGTGGCCGGCCTCGGCGGTGATCGCGTCAAGGCTGCGCGCAGCGCACCAGTTGCGTCAGCCGGTTCGGGCTGAACGCTTCGCCCAGGTTCGTCAGGAACAAGGTGCCCTCATCGAGGCCCGTGGCCAGTTCCGGCCGCACGTCGTCGCGGTACTTCTCCACCCACGCAATCGCCCGCTCACCAATGGGCACCATGCGGTCCTTCCTGCCCTTGCCCAGGTGGATCATCACCGTGCCCCGCTCGACGTCGATGTCGAACACCTGCAGGCCGATCAGCTCCAGGCGCCGCATGCCGGTGCTGTAAAGCACCACCATCATGGCCCGGTCACGGATGCCCGTGCTTGTGGCGATGTCCGGCATGGCCAGCACCGCCTCGGCCTCCTTCATCGTCAGCACGTGGCGCGGCAGGCGCTTGTCCATCCTGGGCAGGTCCAGGTCGCCGCAAGTCCGAGGCTTGAGCACACCCCAGAACAAAGGGCCGCTGTCAGCGGCCCTTTGTTATTTCTGAACTGTCATCACTTCCGTGATGCCCGTTCCTCTTCAACCAAGAACAAGCTTTGCAAATCACCGCTTAGCTTGGACCCGCTTTCGCAAGTCAACACGAATTGCTCGTCCACACCGTCCAAGGCATTTACTCCGTCAATCACACCCAAGACGTTTGATGTCGTGTCGGCCGCCACTTGGCGAACAACCTCGAAGAACACTTCTTGCTGCTCAGCGCTTAGGCCATTGAAGAGAGTCAAGGCCCGCTTCCAATATGGATCGGATGCCTTCGCCACCGAAGTACTGGTGAAGAGCTGGCGGTACATGCCAGTGTTCTCTTCAACAACGGCCATTCTCAGGCCTGCAACAAAGTCATTGGGCGTCATAACTCTTACCTTCAAAGGCACCAGGGTAGGCGTCCTTGTTCATCCGAATGAGGTCTTGCAATGAGGAGTTTGGCACGTCAGGGTACACCCGACGCAGTTCCCGAATATCGCGGGCGAGAACAGCTCTCGGCTTGCGAAGGCCAACAACGCTGCGCGAAACAATGCCATTCGGTCCCTTGATCGTATGACCGACCTTCGGCACCAAGATTGCCGGAGCAGTCATCGCGTCGTAACCAGGGATCAGGTCTTGCATCAAAACCTTTTGCCCAACGTGATGCGCGTCCATTCCTGCGACGGTACCGCGAATCTTGTTATAGGCCCCGACCGAATACTTGCCTGCGCCCTTTGCAGCCACTGAGCGCGCCGTCGCCGCGCCCGTCTCAGCCTTTACGTGTCCCGCGAATCTACTTGCATCGTTGCCCGCGCGCGATTCGGCCAAGTTGGCCATGATGTACTGGCGCCGGGTCAGGCTATTCGCGCCAACCGCAGCGAACATCGGCCGATCCACCATCTTAGGGGGGTGACCTCCGCCTCGACCGACCGCACCGTCTTGCTCGCGGACGTGCCCGAGGCAGGGCCGCTGGTACCTTCGCTCAGCAAGCGCCCAGTCTGCTTCGGCACCGACGACTCGGCGATTTCGCCGATGACCTTGCCCGCCGTCTGCGTGCCTTCCAGCGCCTCGCGAACGGTGCCTCGCTCAACGCTCCTGGTGAAGTTGCCGACAAGGTCTCCGAGCTTGTCGGCGACCTCGCCAGCTGCAGCGCCCGGGGCCGGCAGCAGCACGCCCGCGCCGAACTCCGTCAGGTCGCTGATCGTGCCGCCATCACCGTTCGCCGCCTTGCGGATCGTCTCGAAGGCGGGCTCCGCCAGCTTGGTCCGCCTCCCGTCGGCAGGACCTGATAGGTCTGCTTGACGGCGTTCTTCGTGCCTTCGAGTTCCTTCTTCGTAAGCGTACAGCGATGTCAGGTGAGGCCGGTGCGTGCCTCGTATTCGGCGATGTAGTGCTCCACGAGCCGTGCGGTGCCGGTCGCCACGACCTCGCCGGAACTCCGGTTGACGATGAGAGGAGCGTTCCCTGCTAGGGCGTACTTGATGTCGCCGGTGTCGCGGTACAGGCGCGATGTGTAGAAGAAGACCCAACCGAACGGGCGTTCGATGGTGTGCTCCGACACAAGGACCAGCGAGTCGCCTTCGGGTAGATCGTCGACTTTGGCGAGTTGCTTCTCTACCGCTGCGACGGCATCTTCATAGTTCAACATGAGCGCGCTTCCCCCAGCTATGGAGTGTGTCAGCGGTGCGGCAGCAGTTCATTGATGCGACTGGCCGGCTGCGTCGGCAGCCGCTCCAGCACATCGCGGAGGTAGTCATAGGGATCCAGCCCGTTGAGCTTGGCCGAGTGGATGAGGCTCATCACGGCCGCAGCCCGCTCGCCCGCGCGCGAGCTGCCGGCGAACAGCCAGTTCTGCCGCCCCAGCGCGATGGGCCGGATGCGGTTCTTCACCCAGTTGTTATCAATCGGCAAGTCGCCGTCATCGAGGTAGCGGGTCAGCACTGCCCAGCGCTTGAGGCTGTAGTCAATGGCCCGGGCGGTGGCTGAGCCGTCACATTGTCGTCAAAACAAGGACGCCCGCCGATGCTTGCGCATCGCGGGCGTCGTCCGGGCGAAAAAAGCCGGCAGGCTTACTTGTTCACCGCATCCTTCAGCGCCTTGCCGGCGGTGAACTTGGCGACCTTGGAGGCCGGGATGTCCAGCGCTTCGCCGGTGGCCGGGTTCTTGCCGGTGCGGGCGGCGCGCTCGCTCACCTTGAAGGTGCCGAAGCCGACCAGGGCGATCTGGTCGCCGGCGGCCAGGGCTTCGGTGATGGTTTCCAGGGTCGCGTCCAGGGCGGTCGCGGCCACGGCACGGGTGACGCCCGCCTTGGTGGCGATGCCTTCGATCAGTTCACTCTTGTTCATCAATGCTTCCAGTAAAAAACCAGGGTCCGGCGAACCGGGGCCGCGATTATCAGCCAGTCCGGCAGCCCCGCCTGTTCGAAGACGCAACCGGGCGGCGAACCCGGCCGCCGGGCGTCCGCATGGCGGAATTCATCGCCCTTTCGAGCGATATCGTCCCCCTGAAGGTCCTCGCCTCGGCCATTCAGTCAACCTGAACGACAAAGCCCGGCGCAAGCGCCGGGCTTCCGGGCCAGACGCCCTTGCGGGGCGTCCGGCCGATCGTCAGTCGCCAGGTCGGTTTACCAACCCAGGTCCTTCAGCAGCGACTTGGTCAGGTCCTTCGGCGGCACCAGCACCAACCCCAGGTCCGGGCTGATGTTGGGCTCCATCAGCAGGTTGGGCGAGGCCGAGACATCCCAGTGCGACACCGACGAGCCACCCACCAGCGGATTGGGCGTGTACAGCAGCGGACGCCCCAGCGCGTCGGCACCGGCGCGTCGGCTCGGGTCGGTCGTCAGCGAGCCGGTCGCGTAGCCGACCTTGCCGCGCATGCCGTAGGGCACCGAGGCGGTGATGGCGGCGCGCAGCTTGACGCCGTCGCCTTGCGACACGCTGATCGTCGGGATGGTGATCGTCGGGTCGCTGCCGCCCAGGCCGGGCGCGGCGCCGGCGACGTTGTTGGCGATGATCACGCCGATCGCGCCGGCGTTCTGCGCGTTCTTGGCCTTGACCGCGAAACCGCAGGTGCCGCGATCGATCACCACCACCTTGCCGGCGCTGGCGGCCGTGTCGGCACCGTTGAACGGCAGGCAGCCCTGGCCCGCGCCGACCGTGTCCGGTGCGATCGTCGAGATCGAACCCAGCGTCATCCCGCTGCCGACCGCCGGCCCGAAGGAGGCGGTGCCGTACGGGTACTGGCCCGAATAGCCCGGCGCCGCGGTCGCGACCTTCAGCACCGGCGTGGCCGCCAGCATGCCGGCGCCGGCGACGACGTTCGGCCCGACCCAGGCCAGGCCCAGCGGGTTCACCGCCGAGGCCTTGCGCTCCGCGCTCGTCATGTTCAGCCAGGTCTTGCCCTGGGTGTTGTCGAACATGAAGCGTTCCCAGATGCTGGGCAGTCCGTCGTCGGTGTAGGCGGTGCCGGCGCGGTTGATGCGCTTGCCGGTGGAGGTCTGCACCGACAGCACGCTGAAGCCCAGACCATGGCCCAGCTCATGCAGCAGCGTCTCGACGAAGTTCACGCCAGTGCCGAAGTTGCCGTCAATGCCGAGGTAGAACGGCGAGCCGGTCAGGCAGCCTTCCTTGCCCAGGTTGATGTTGAACTGGGTCTTGATGTCGACGTTGTTGAAGCCGGTGGTGTCGGGCTGGCCTTCGCTCAGGTTGACCTTGGCCAGCTTGTTGGCCAGGGCCTGCGGATACCAGGTGTCGGGCGCGCCGCCCTGGAAGCCATACCAGAAGTTCCAGGCGCTGGCGCTGCCCAGCGTCGCCGAGGAAGCGGTGCAGGCCAGCGGCTCCCAGGCAGCGCTGACGGTGATGGTGACGTCGCTCTCCAGCGCCTGTTCCCACACGTCGGCGACATAGCGGTAGATGAACATGCGCTGCTCGCCGAGCGTGGTGCCCGGGTTGCCGCCGACCGGCGCGACCGGCGTGGTGTCGTTGAAGCCGACGCCGGCCGGGTCGCGGCTCTGGATGACGATGGTCGCGGCCTGCGCCAGGCCAGCGCCGCACAGGGCGGCCACGACGGCCGAGCGCAGCAGGGTCTGCTTGAAGCTGATGGTCTTGTGCATGGCTTACTCCGTGGGCAGGGCCGATTTGGCGGCGGAGGCGCTCTTCATGAAGGCCTCGGCCTCTTCCTTGCTGGCGAAGCAGGCTTCGATCAGCTTGCCGTCGGGACCGCGCACGACGACGGACTGGCTGGCCATCTCGTCGGTCGCGCGGATGCCGGTAGCGCCGCTGCTGTGCAGCTTCATCTGCGGCGAGAGCGCCACCGCGCGCAGCGCGACGCGCGCCTTGGCGGCCGGCAGCTGCGCCTGCAGCGCGGCGTGTTCCTCGGCCGTGGCCGGGCGGAGCTTGCCGGTCTCGGCATCGCGCACGACGACGAGGGCCTCCTGCGCCACGACGGGTGCGGCGGACGGGGCGGCCGGCGTGGCGGACGGGGCGGTCGCCGGCGCGGCGGCTTCGTGAGCCTGCGCCGCCAGCGGCAGGGCCGCGGCGATCGCCAGGCCCAGGGAAATGCGGGTGATCATGGTCGTTGTCCTTGCGGAGATGACTCGGGGGATTGGGTGATCGAGGGACGCGCGTTGGCGCTCATCGCGCGGCGCGACGGCGGCGGGCGGCCATCAGGCCCAGCAGGCTGACGCCGGCCAGCGCCCAGGTCGAGGGCTCGGGCACCTGCGCCACCACCAGGCTGTCGACCGCGGCGATGTCCGAGGTGTCGACGGCACCGACGTGTCCGAGCGCGAAGCGCGCGCTCGATCCGGTGCCCTGGCCCGCGATCGTGAAGGTGTATCGGCTCCAGTCGCCGAGGGTGGCGGTGATCGTGGCGACCGGCAGCAGGCTGGCCAGGTCGCCGGCGGCGTCCACCAGGCCGTAGGTCAGGTCGTCGGCGTAGTTACCGTCGACGCCGCCGCGGGCCCAGAAGGACACCTGCGTGTCGAAGGCGGTCGAGAAGGCGGCGGTGATCAGCCAGCTGCCCAGCGAGCCGCCGTCCGGACCGGCCGCCCAGCGCGCCTGCAGGAAGGATTCACCGGCGCCGGCCTGGGCCGGGAAGTTGGACTCCAGGCCCTGCGTCCAGCCCGGCACCGCGCCGGACGGCGAGTTCAGGTTGATGAAGCGCCAGTCGCCAGCGCTCAGGCGGTCGGGGGCCAGCACGGTGCTGCCGTTGACGACCGTGGTGTTGAAGCCTTCGTTGATGAGGGTGTATTGCTCGGCATGGGCCGACGCCATCGCGCCGAACACCGCCGCGGCCAAACAGACTTTCTTGAACATTGCTACGTCCTTCTTCGGGATGAAGGTGGGATGTCCACCTGGACTCGAGCGGCGGCGCACCGGGATGACGGACGCCGCCGCGACTGCTGTCGGCCGGCGGGAGGGCGGCCTTCGGGCGGGTCGATTCTGTGACTCCCGTCACGGTTCACAGGAGGGGGTCGGGCCGTGCCTCCCCCCGGTGTGGGGGTGGTTGTTTCCCTAAGACGGACCGGGGGATCGATCGATCCGACGGGGTCAGGACTTGCCGAGACCCGGCGATCGCGCCGGCGCAAACGCCGCGCAAACGCATCCGCACGGGAAGTGCCGGTGGCGGACCCTCGGGCGCGAGGCGCTCCGCCCTGGCGCGGGCCGCCCGAGGCGCACGATGGTCGACTGGGGCACCTTGCACCTCACCGCGGGGCCAGTGTGGTGAGCTCCGTGTAAATCCGGATGGGCAGTGCGCGGCCGTGGCAGCGCGCCCCGGCGCGCCCTCGGACATTCGTCCGATACCGGCGCGAGCCTCGAATCGCGACAGTGGAGCCCTGTTCCAACACCCCTCCACTTCCACCAGGAGCGTCCTCATGAACTTCGCCCGCCGCCTGCTCGTCGCCACCGCCGCTGCCTCCGCCCTCGCCGCCTCGGGCCTCGCGTCCGCCGCCTCGCCGGCCCCGCAGCCGTCGGTCGTCATCGTCCACGGCGCCTTCGCCGACGGCTCGGACTGGGCCAAGGTGATCCCGCTGCTGCAACGCGAAGGCGTCCAGGTCACCGCGGTGCAGAACCCGCTGAGCTCGCTGGCCGACGACGTGGCCGCCGCGCGCCGCGCCATCGACGCGCAGCCCGGCAAGGTCGTGCTGGTCGGCCATTCCTGGGGCGGCACGGTGATCACCGAGGCCGGCGCCGCCGACAAGGTCGCCGCGCTGGTCTATATCGCGGCCTTCGCGCCCGACGTCGGCCAGAACACCGCCGACCAGGGCAAGGGCTTCCCGACGCCGTCCGGGCTGGCGCACTTCAAGGCCGACGCGCAAGGCTGGCTGAGCCTGACCCCCACCGGCATGCGCGACCACTTCGCGCAGGACCTGCCGGCCGCGACCACCGCCGTGATGACCGCGACGCAGGGACCGATCCAGGCCAAGGCCTTCGAGCAGCCGGTGTCGGTCGCGGCCTGGAAGAGCAAGCCGTCGTGGTACCTGCTGGCCAGCGCCGACCGCATGATCGCCCCCGAGGCGCAGGCCGCGATGGCGCAGCGCGCCGGCGCCAAGGTGACCCGGGTGGGCAGCTCGCATGTGCCCCAGCAGTCGCAGCCCGAAGCGGTCGCCAAGCTCATCCTGGACGCCGTTCGGCAATCCCGGTAAGGTCCGCGCCGACCGCGAGCAGGTCCCGCACGCCGGCCACGCCGGGCGAGCCAGGGGGATCCGGTCCGCCCGCTGCGCCGAGCAGGCCGGATGCGCCCCATGCGCGCCGTGCGCCCGGCACGCCGGGCGGACCGGCCGCCCTGCCCGCGGGACGCTGGATCTTGCTCCTGGAATGCCGTGACCGCTTCTTCCTTCCCGATCTCTCCGTCCTCCCCGCCGACGCCCTCCGTGGCGGCGGCGGGTTCGCGCGTGCCGGTGCTCGACGCCGTGCGCGCGCTCGCCTTCGTCGGCGATCTCAGCATGGGCCAGCCGGTCGACCACTCGACCCGCACCGCCTGGCTGGCGGCCCGCATCGCCCAGGCCGCGCGGGCCGAGGGCCTCGCGCTCGGCCAGATGGGTAGAGCGTCGGGGACGGAATGACAGTAGCTCGCGCAGGCGGTGGTGTCATTTACAATAAGTCGTACAAACGATGTCT
>NZ_PEOG01000061.1 GCF_002761755.1 Roseateles chitinivorans | reverse complement strand
TGATGTGATCGCCTCCGCATTCACAGCCCCTTGCGGAGACCCCATGTTCCAGAAGTCCCTTCCCCCAGCATTGACCGAGGCGATGGCCGCCTCCGACCGGTCGGCCGCGGCCTCGCCGACCTCCCCGTCAAAACGGTCCAGCGAACCCGGCAGCCGCAGTCCCTCGGCGGCCGGGCCCAGGGTGTCGCCGAGCGCCGCGGCGATCGCCTGCGGATCGGCATCCAGGTCCAGCCAGCGGCGCAGCCGGGGCATCAGCGTCGCGATCGCCGGCCACAGCGAGGGGCTCAGCGAGACCCGCACCTGCGGGCGCTCGGCGCCCTCCGGGCTCAGGCGCAACGCCACCCAGCCGAGCAGGTCGGGCTGGCCGGTCCGGGTCAGCCGCACGCTGCGCGCGAGCGACAACCCGGCCACGTCGACCTGCTCGACACCCGGCACCGCGCGGGCGGCCAGGAAGCGCAGCAGCTCGGTGCCGAGCAGCGGCGGCCGCAGGTCCAGGCGCAGCTCGGCGGTCTCCGGCGCGCGGTCGGGCAGGGCGCCCTCGGCTTGCGCGCCGCCCTTGCGCAGCGCGGTCGGGCTCAGGCGGTAATGCTCCTGGAAGGCGGCGTTGAAGCGGCGCAGGCTCGAGAAGCCGGCCGCCAGCGCCACCTCGGCGATCGGCAGCCGGGTGTCGGTCAGCAGCTGCTTGGCCAGCAGCAGGCGGCGCGTCTGCAGGTACTGCAGCGGCGCCACGCCATGCACGGCGGTGAAGACCCGGCGCACATGCCGTTCGCTGACGCCCAGGCGAGCCGCCAGCGCGGGTAGCGAGGCCTCTTCCGGCGCACATTCGTCGAGCCAGCGCGCCGCTTCGCGGGCCAGCACCTCGGCGGCGTCCATCGTGCTCCAGGGGCGTGCGGCGGGCGCCAGTTCAGGGCGGCATTTCAGGCAGGGGCGGAAGCGCGCGGCCTCGGCCAGCGTGGCGCTCGGGAAGAAGCGGCAGTTCTCCCGGCGCGGGGTGCGCACCCGGCAGATCGGCCGGCAGTACACGCCGGTCGAGGTCACGCCGACGAACCACTGGCCGTCGAAGCGCGCGTCGCGCGCCAGCAGCGCCGGGTAGCAGTGATCGGGGTCGAGCAGGAAGTCCATGGCCGGGATGATAGGAGTCCGATCCCGGCGGTTCTGGCCGTTTCCGGACATGTCCCTGTGGCGGCCCGGGGGCGCCGCGCGCCCCCTTGGTCCGCGATTTGCCTGCGTGCACCGGGTTACACGGACGCCTCATGGGGCCTGCCTACAATGCGCCCCAGTTTTTGAATCCACCCCCTACCTGCAAGGACGCACATGCAAGTTCACGCATCCATCTTCAAGGCCTATGACATCCGCGGGGTCGTGGGCACGACGCTGGACGAGGCGCTGGCCGAGCACCTCGGCAAGGCCTTCGGCACCGAGGCGCTCAAGCTCGGCGAGAAGGCGGTCGCCGTCGGCCGCGACGGCCGCCTGTCCGGCCCGTCGCTGGTGGATGCGCTGATCCGCGGCCTGAAGTCGACCGGGCTGGACGTCGTGGACATCGGCGCCGTCACCACGCCGATGCTGTACTACGTCGCCGCGACGCGCGGCAAGCATGGCTGCAACTCCGGCATCCAGGTCACCGGCAGCCACAATCCCAAGGACTACAACGGCTTCAAGATGGTCCTCAAGGGCGCCGCCGTCTACGGCGAGCAGATCCAGGGCCTGAAGCGCCGCATCGAGGCCGAGGACTACGCCACCGGCCAGGGCCGCGTCGCCGCGATGGACATCACCGCCGAGTACACCCAGCGCATCGTCCGCGACGCCAGGCTGGCGCGTCCGATGAAGATCGTCGTCGACAGCGGCAACGGCATCCCCGGCGCGACCGCGCCGGCCATCCTGCGCGCGCTGGGCTGCGAGGTCATCGACATCTTCTCCAAGGTCGACGGCGACTTCCCCAACCACCATCCGGATCCGTCGCGTCCCGAGAACCTCGAGGACCTCAGGCGCGTCGTGCACGCCACCGATGCCGAGCTGGGCCTGGCCTTCGACGGCGACGGCGATCGCCTGGGCATCGTCACCAAGGACGGCACGATGATCATGCCGGACCGCCAGATCATGCTGATCGCCGCGGACATCCTGAAGCGCCTGCCGGGCTCGGAGATCATCTTCGACGTCAAGTGCACGCAGCGCCTGGCCCCGTGGATCCGCGAGCACGGCGGCAAGCCGCTGATGTGGATGACCGGCCACTCGCTGGCCAAGGCCAAGCTCAAGGAAACCGGCGCGCCGCTGGCCGGCGAGCTGTCCGGCCACATCTTCTTCGCCGAGCGCTGGTACGGCTTCGACGACGCCATGTACACGGCCGCGCGCATGCTGGAGATCCTGTCGCGCAGCGAGGATCCGTCCAAGGTCCTCAACGACCTGCCCAACAGCGTCAACACGCCCGAGCTGAACGTGCCCTGCAAGGAGGGCGAGCACCACGAGGTCGTGGCCAAGCTCAAGGAGATCGCCGAGTTCCCGAATGCCAAGGAGATCGTCACCATCGACGGCATCCGCGTCGAGTACGACGATGGTTTCGGCCTGGTGCGCGCGTCCAACACGACACCGGTGCTGGTGCTGCGCTTCGAGGGTCACACCCAGGAGGCGCTGGAGCGCATCCAGAAGGAAGTCCTGGCCCAGCTCACGCGGGTGAAGCCGGACATCACCTTCACCTCGGGCCATTGATCGGCCCGCGTTGCCGCCCGGGCGTGCCTGGCCTTCGCCGAGGACCGACATGGTGATGCCCGGGGGCGCGCCGGCGATGCCGGACTCGTTCAAGGAACGCCTGGCGCGCGGTGTCTTCAGCACGGTGCTGAGGCTGGCCGCGCCGGCGTACTTCCTGCGACTGTTCCTGCGCGGACGCCAGGAACCGCTCTATGCGGCGCATCCGGCCGAACGCTTCGGCTTCGGCGCGGCGATCGAGCCGGGCTCGGTCTGGGTGCATGCGGTCTCGCTGGGCGAGACGCGCGCGGCCGCGGCGCTCGTCGAGCGGCTGCGGCAGGAGCGGCCCGGCCTGCGGCTGCTGCTCACGCACACCACGGCGACCGGTCGCGAGGCGGGTCGGGCGCTGCTGCGCGACGGCGACACGCAGCGCTGGCTGCCCTTCGACACACCGGGCGCGGTGCGGCGATTCCTGCGGCGCACACGGCCCTCGGTCGGCGTGCTGATGGAAACCGAGATCTGGCCCAACCTGCAGCACGAGGCGCTGAAGGCCGGCGTGCCGATGATGCTGGCCAATGCGCGGCTTTCCGCGCGCAGCCTGCGCCGCGGCGAGAAATTCAAGGCGCTGCTGGCGCCGGCGGCGCGCAGCCTGCGCCTGGCGCTCGCTCAAACCGCCGAGGACGCCGACCGGCTGCGCCAGGCCGGCGTGGCCGACGTGCGGGTCAGCGGCAACCTGAAATTCGACCTGCAGCCCGACGAGGCCTTGCTCGCGCGGGGGCGCGACTGGCGCGCCGGCTTGAACCGGCCGGTGGTGATGCTGGCGGTGTCCCGCGAGGGCGAGGAGGCCGCGATGCTCTCGGCCTGGCAGGCGGCGACGCGGGCGAGGGCGCAGGCGGGCTCACCGCTGCTGCTGATCGTGCCGCGTCATCCGCAGCGCTTCGACGAGATCGCCGCGATGGTGACGGAGGCGGGACTGACGCTCGCGCGGCGGAGCGCCTTCGGCAGCAGCGACATCGCCACGCCGCCGCTGAGCGCGGGCGTGGCGGATGTGTGGCTGGGTGATTCGATGCGGGAGATGGCGCTGTACTACGGCCTGGCCGACGTGGCGCTCCTGGGCGGCAGCTTCGAGCCACTGGGCGGCCAGAACCTGATCGAGACGGCGGCCTGCGGCGTGCCGCTGTTCATGGGCCCGCACACCTTCAACTTCGCCGAGGCGGCGGAACTGTCGCTGCAGGCGGGCGCGGCGCGTCGCGTCCAGACGCTTCCCCAGGCGCTGGACGACGCCCTGGCCCTGCTCACCAAGCCCGAGGAACGCGAGGCGATGGCGGCCGCGGCGACCGCGTTCGCCGCGGCGCATCGCGGCGCCGCAGCGCGGATGGCCGCACCAATCCTGGAACTGGCCGCCGCCTGATTGACGTCCTCGGTCGCAAATGTCCTCGGTCTCAAATCCGTCGAAGGACGGTGCTGATCGGGGACGGGATGGCTTGGGGTTTTGGCGCTTGACGCCAAGGCCCCATGCCATCGCGGCCAACGCCCTGGCCGTCGCAGGCTTCTTCGACTGTTGCCATCGCGGCCAACGCCCGGGCCGTCGCAGGCTTCTTCTACTGGTTGCTGGTCGACCGAACCTCTCCGAGCGTCGTGACGCCCTGCAGCACCTTGGCGATGCCGTCCTGGCGCAGCGTCCGCATGCCCTCGGACATCGCGAGATGCATCAGCTCCTCGGCCCGTCCCCCGGTCTGGATCAGACGGCGGATGGGCCGCGACACGGTCAGCAGCTCGTGCAGTCCTGCGCGCCCCTTGAAGCCGGTGTGATCGCACTTGTCGCAGCCGGGCGAGTGGTAATGCAGCAGGTTGGGCTGGCCGAACTGGCCCTTCCACTCGGCCAGGACCTGCTCGCGTGGCGGCCGGTTCTCGGCCGAGAACACATGCAGGTAGTCGTCGAGCAGCTCGTTGAGCGTCGCCTCGGGCATCGGCTCGGACTTGCGGCAGGCCGGGCAGATGCGCCGCACCAGCCGCTGCGCCAGCACCGCGAGCAGGGAGTCGGCGAAGTTGAACGGGTCCATGCCCATGTCCAGCAGGCGGGTGACGGTTTCCGGCGCGCTGTTGGTGTGCAGCGTCGACAGTACCAGGTGGCCGGTCAGCGAGGCCTCGACCGCGATCTCGGCGGTCTCCTCGTCCCGGATCTCGCCGACCATGATCACGTCCGGGTCGGCGCGCAGGAAGGCGCGCAGCGCCTTGGCGAAGGTCCAGTCGATCTTCGGATTGACCTGCACCTGCCGCAGCCCGGCCTGGGTGATTTCGACCGGATCCTCGGCGGTCCAGATCTTGCGCTCCGGCGTGTTGATGTTGGCCAGCACCGAGTGCAGCGTGGTGGTCTTGCCCGAGCCGGTCGGACCCACGCACAGCACCATGCCATAGGGCCGCTCCGACGCCGCCTTGAGTTCCTTGAGGTTGTGCTCCGAGAAGCCCAGCTTCTCCATCGGGATCGGCTTGGCCGACGCCAGGATCCGCATCACCACGTCTTCGAGGCCGTTGTTGGTCGGGATGGTGGCGACGCGCAATTCGATCTTGTGGCGCTCGGAGAACTTGGCGAAGTTGATCTTGCCGTCCTGCGGCTTGCGGCGCTCGGAGATGTCGAGGTCGCACATGATCTTGATGCGCGCGATCATCGCGCTGCGGTAGGTGTGCGGCAGTTCCAGGTGGGGCTGCAGCACGCCGTCCTTGCGGAAGCGGATCTTGACCTTCTCCTTGCCTGGATAGGTCTCGATGTGGATGTCCGACACGTTCTGGTTGTGCGCGTCGATGATCATCGTGTTGATCAGCCGGACCAGCGAGTTGTCGCTCTGCTCGATCTGGCGTTCCTTCTCCTCCTCGCGCGCCGCCTCGCGCGCGACCTGCTCCTGGCCCTCGCGCTCCAGCGTCTCGATCAGCTTGTCGGAGCTGTCGAGCTCGAAGTCCATCGTCAGCGGCGGCAGGCCGCCGTCGCGGTTGGCGATCGGCTGGCTGCCGAAGCGTTCGTAGGAGGTCGGGATCGCGAACTGCAGCGAGCCCAGGCGTGCCAGCGCCGGCACGACCTTGAGCTGGGTGATGAACTCGACCTCGTCGATGCAGTCGCGCCGCGTCGGGTCTTCCATCGCGACGATCAGGCGGCCGTCGCGCAGCACCAGCGGCAGCACCTCCAGCCGCTTGGCGACCGAGAACGGCAGCTTGCGCACCGCGTCCGGCTCGATCGCGAAGTTGTCCGCGTCGACCAGCGGATAGCCCATCTTGCGCGCCAGCGCCGATTGCAGCTGCGCGCGGGTGACGATGCCCTTGCGCACCAGCAGCTCGCCCAGCGGCACCGAGCGGTCCTGCTTCTGCTGCGCCAGGGCCTCGTCGAGCTGCGCCTGCGTGACCAGGTCCAGCGCGAGCAGCGCCTCTCCGATGCGCACCATCGGCATCTTGGCCTGCTGCTCGATCGCGAGCATCAACTGCTCGGCCGAGACGATGTGCTGCGCCACCAGGATGTCGCCGACGCGGCGGTCGCGCAGGTCGCGCTGCTCGCCGGCCGCGGCATCGACCTGTTCCTGCGTCGCCACCTGCTGGCGCACCAGCAGGTCGCCGATGCGCTCGCCGACCTCGAAGCTGATCAGCACCTCGCGCGGCACGAACATGCAGCGCACCCAGTCGCTGGTCTCGCTGACCGGCGGGAACAGGAACAGGCCCAGGTCGGTCTCATGGTGGCCGATGGTGACGCCTTTCTGTTCCTCGCCGCCCTGGTAGACCAGCTTGAAATCGCTGCGCGGCCGCTGGTCCAGCGACAGCGGGTCGTTCGCCGTGGCCGGATCGCGCGGCGGGACCTCGATCGCATGCAGCAGCTTGAGCGCCTTGAACTGGGAGAACTTCAGCGGCATCGCATTGCGCGCCGGCGGTACCACGACTTGCGCCAGGCGTTCGCCCGGCACCATCAGGATCACCTTGCCGACGGTGCGACTGCCGTTCAGGCCGAGGATCTCGCAGGCCTGGGGCTCGCGCTGGGTGCGTGGCCGGGGATAGGCGGCGAAAGGGGGCGTCGGCCACTCGAACGGCGGTACCGCGTCAGCCGCCGGCGAGGCGGACGGCTGGGCTTGAGGCCATTGCAGCGGCACGGACGGGTCGGTCATAGGGGGCGGTCTCCGCAGAGTTCTGTGTCCAGGCAGATATAGGGCGGGAGAGTAACTCGTTTGTGGGGGACCCACTACCCGGATAAGCAGGCGGCGTGCCTGCCAGTCCGGGCTGATCGGTCAGAGGGAGCGCTCGGCCAGCACGCGTGGCACTGCAGGCAGGCCTTCCCAGGCCATCGGGGTTTCGAGCAGCTCGATGCGGGTCAGGCCTTGCTCGCCCGGCACCTGAACCGCGAACAGCCGGAAGCTGGCCCGGTCGAGGGGGTCGAGGCTGGCGGCCGACGGTGTGCCGCGTGCCTGGTTGAAGGGGCGGAATCCGCCCTGCAGCAGCCGATGCCGGACGCTGCCGTCCGCGTAGGTCAGGCGCAGCGTGAAGTCGCAGCCGCCGTTGCGGCAGTACCAGGGGTTGACCGAGGTGTCGGGCACGATGCTCGCGCGATCCTCGGCCACGGTCGGGTCGATGCCGCGTAGCAGGTTGCCGGTGAAGCTCAGCGGCGGGTAGATCTGCGTGGCACCGGCGGTGCCCGCGTTGCTGATGGTCACCACGATGGCATGCACCGGCCGGTCGCGTTGCCAGGGCAGGCCGCGGTCCAGGCCGTAGAGGCCGCCGGAAGCGGTGGTCGTCGATGCCTCGACCCAGCGCTTGTCGATCGTGTCCCACTGCTTGTAGCCGCTCGCGAAGGCGGGGTCGGCCACCAGCCGCCCGTCCGGCAGGTGCTTGCCGTGGCTGTCCAGCGTCGTGCGGCCTTCGAAGTAGCGCTGCATGACGGCCGTGCTGTAGTCCGAGAAGGTGGCATAGCGGTAGCCGGCGGCCTGGTCGCCCGCGCCGCTCTGCATCGGGTCTTGCTTGACGCATCGGCCCACCTCGTCCAGCGTCCGCGGCTTGCCGCCGAAAGCGTGGGACTTGCAGCTGGCGTACGACGCCGCCGTGGACGGCACGAAGGGCGCCAGCAACTCCTTGCGGTGGGCGTCGTAGCCCCAGGTCGAGCCGTTCAGGCTGCCCCACGCATAGGGATAGCGCCCATCGTCGTAGGCGTCGCCCACGTGCGGCAGGCCGAAGGCGTGACCTTGCTCGTGGATGAAGATGCCGGTGTAGTGCTCGTCGCCGGCGCCATTGCTGCCACCGCCCAGCCCGCCACCGGCACCCTGGTAGTGGCCGGCGCGGTCCAGCGCGAGCAGCGGCGCGTAGTACTGGACCGGCAACGGGCCATCGCCATTCGCGCCGCGCAGGGCGCCCAGCACCCCCAGCACGCCCGCCAGTCCGGCGAAGCCGTCCTGGTAGTCGCCGGTCGAGCGCGCGACATAGGCCGCCCGCGGCTGGCCGCTCGCGTCCTTGCGGGGCTCGATCACCAGGCTCGGCCATTGCACGAGCCGCGCCGGGTGGTTCACCGCGTCGAGCCGGGCGACGGGCCATTTCGCGAACATCTCCGCGATGGCGTCGGCCGGCGGCGCGCCGGTCACGCTCAGCGGACGGCCGGAATTGGTTTCGTCCGCGCCGAACAGGTAGAAGGGCAGCACGCGCACGGTGAAGGGCATGTCGGCCCCGACCTCGACCGCGCGCGCCTCGCCCGCGGAGTAATTGGCGGCCTTGGCACGCAAGCTCAGGCCCGGCTTGAGCCAGGCGGCCGGCAGCAGCGCGCTGTGCAGGTCGGTCGCGTAGGCCGGACCGCCAGCTTCGGTCGCCGGCAACTGCGACGGTGGGCGGAGCGGGACGGTGCCGAGCGACCGGCCGTCGATCAGGCCTTCGAGCACGGGCTGTTCGGCGTTGACCGCCGACAGCTGGACCAGCGCCAGCGCCTCGCGCGCGCCCACCAGATGCAGCGACTCGGAGGCATTGGCCGGGGTCGGTGGCGCCCAGACGCGCACGCCGTCTGGCAGCAGATGGGTCTGGGCGACTTCCAGACGTTGCAGGCTCAAAGAGCCGAGGCGGGGCATGTCGCCGGTGGCGCGGTCATGACCGCCATCGCCGCCGCAGGCGGTCATCAGGGCGGCGAGGGTGAGCGCGACACCGACAGCGCGGCCGGCGCGTGAGGAGATCGAGGGACGGGTGCTCGATGGGGACCGGCGGGCACGGGAGATTGAACGCATGGCAGGCAGGCGGGATTTGGGGACCCGCGCAGTCTTGCGGGGCACCTTCCCGGTTCGCCTAGGGCGAGGGGGCGGGTTGAGTTCGCTCAAGCCGTCCGCGCGGCTAGACTCGCCGACCATGAACAACCTGCTGGTGACCGGGTTCGAGCCGTTCGGCGGCGAAGCCATCAATCCCTCCTGGGAACTGGCCCGGGCGCTCAACGGCGAGGTCGTCGGCGGCGCGCGCGTCGTGGCGGTCCAGTTGCCTTGCGTCTTCGGCGCGGCGCTGAGGCGGCTGGACGAGGCGTTGGCGCGGGTGAAGCCGTCGGTGGTGCTGGCGATCGGTCAGGCCGGCGGTCGCTGCGACCTGTCGCTGGAGCGGATCGCGATCAACGTCGACGACGCCCGGATCCCCGACAACGCCGGCGCTCAGCCCATCGACGAACCGGTGGTTCCGGGCGGGCCGGCCGCCTACTTCACGACGCTGCCGATCAAGGCGATGGTCGCGGCGCTGCGGGCGCGGGGATTCCCCGCCTCGGTGTCGCAGACCGCCGGCACCTTCGTCTGCAATCACCTGTTCTACGGCCTGCAGCATCTCCTGAAGGACCATCGCGCGCGCAGTGGCTTCATGCACATCCCCTACCTGCCGGAGCAGGCGGCCCGTCACCCCGGCGCGCCCAGCCTCCCGCTGGACACCTTGCTGGCCGCCACGCGGGTGGCGCTCGAGGTCGCGCTGACGTCGGAGGAGATCCGCGCCGGTGGCGGGCAACTGGATTGAGCCTGACGATCCGGCTGGACGACCGACGCGGCAGGCCGGAGCCGCGCGCAGCCAGGCTCCTGCCGTAACCTGACAGGACCCGCGCCTACCCTGCGTCTCCTCAACCAGAAGAGGAGACCCCGATGACCGCCGCCGAACTCACGCTCTATTTCGCCCTGGTGCTCGGCATCGTGCTGATCCCGGGCATGGACATGGCCTTCGTCGTCGGCCACAGCCTGACCGGCGGACTCCGCGCGGGCCTTGCCGCGCTGGGCGGCGTGGTCGCCGGTGCGTTCTGCCACCTCGCCATGGGCGCCATGGGCTTGGCCCTGCTGCTGCAGGCGCTGCCCGGCGCATTCACGACGATGCTGGTGGCGGGCGCGATCTATCTGGGCTGGCTCGGCTGGGGCCTGATGCGCGCAGAACCCGGCGCGACCCAGGCGCAGCTCGCGGACGGTCCCCGCGCCCACTCGGCCTTCTTCGGCGCGATGCTGACCAACCTGCTCAATCCCAAGGCCTATCTCTTCAGCCTGGCGGTGCTGCCGCAGTTCGTGCATCCGGAGCGCGGCGGGCTGGCACTGCAGCTCGGCGCGATCGGCATCGTCACCGCCGCGACGCAGATCGGCGTCTACGGCGGTCTGGCCTGGCTGGCCGCGGGCGGGCGTCGCCGGCTCGGCACCGCCGACGCCGCCGGCCTGCGGCGCCAGCGGCTGCTGCTGCGCGCCGTGGGGCTGCTGCTGTGGGTGACCGCGCTCTATACCGCGTGGCAGGCGTGGCATCAGGCGGGCATGGCGTCGATGGGCTGAGGCGCCGGCGCGCGGGGAGGGCGTCAGCGCGCTTGATCCTTGTCAATGAACACCGACCCGGCGCCAAACGGGCGGGAGAGGTCGACAACTGAGGGCCCCGGCGCGCGGCTGGTGGATCGATGAGATCCGGCGACGCGCCGATCCATCCACCCTCGCGGGGCCAGGCCCCGTCCCTCGGAGTTGTTCATGACCACACGCCACATCATCCTCGCCGCGCTGACGGCCGCGCTGGCGGCGGGCACCTCGGCCCATGCCCCTGACGGTCGCGACACCAAGAGGTGGTATGGCCTCATCAAGGCAGGTCAGAACGATCCTTCAGATTTGTCAGCCGAGGCGGCGACCGGCCACCTGCCGGACGACTGGCAGTACCTCCCGCCAACGCCGTCCGGCGTGACGAGCGGGTCGGGGTCCATCGGCGGTGTCGTCGGCGGCGTCATCCGCGGCGCGAAGGCGTCGTCATGAGGGCCGGCGCCCCCTTGTGGCCGGTGGCCGTCGGCATCGCGTGGCGGCAGCCTCATTACCAGGAGGCGATGGTCCGCGGCGCGGCCGGCATCGATTTCCTCGAGGTCGTCACCGAAGACTTCCTGGCGCCCGGCGGCGCTGCCCGCCAGCTGCTGCTGGAGGCCGCGCGGCGGTTTCCCCTGAGCCTGCACGGCGTGGGCCTGGGACTGGGCTCGGCGATCGGCATCGACGGCGCTCACCTGCGGCAGGTGAGGAAACTGGTCGACGCGGTGCAGCCGGGCCAGGTGTCCGAATACGCCTGCTTCAACCGCGTGCATCGACCCGGAGCGCCGATCCACCTGCACGCGCGGCTGCCGATTCCCTTCAGCGAGCGCAGCCTGTCGCTGCTGGCGGACCATGTCGACGCGGCGCAGGAAGCGCTGGGGCGGCAGATCCTGATGGAGCCGATCGCGACCTGCCTCGCGTGGGACGAGGACGCCCTGAGCGAGCCCGCGTTCTTCAATGCGCTGGCGCGGCGCACCGGCTGTGGGATCCTGGTCAACCTGGGCAGCCTGATCGTCAATGCGCTCAATCGCGGCCAGCGGGACGAGGCCTGCGTGCAGGCCGGCCTCGCCTGGCTGGACGAGATCGATCCGGCCGTCGTCGGGCAGTACCACCTGGCCGGCCATTCGCAGGTGCAGGAGGTGGCCTTCGGCGGGCAGGGCGATCCGGTCGGCGAGGACGTCTGGTCGCTCTACCGCCACGCGCTGGGCCGCATCGGCGCACGGCCGACGGTGGTCGACCGCGGACGCTCACCGCCGTCGCTGGCGACGCTGACCGAGGAGGTCGCGCGGGCGCGCCGCGAGCAGCAGGCCTTCGACCGCGAGGTCATCGCACCGCCGCCGCCGCGGCAGGACCGGCGCGGCCGGGACAGCTTTCCCATCCAGTTCCAGGAGTCCGACGATGACGCGGCATGAGATCGACGAACAGAACGGGCGGCGCAAGCTGCTCGAACGCCAGGGCCGGCTGGCCGACACCCTGCTCGCGTCCTCCGACTCCGAGGCCCTGGCCCTGGCGCCGGTGGGCCTGCATGCGCTGCCGGCGCTCTCGGGCGGGCTGGCGCAGGCGCTGCGCCTGTACCGTGTCCAGGCCGGTGTCCGGGCCGAGCGGGCGCTGACCGCGGTCTATCCGCGCCTGCGCGAGCGGGTCGAGGCTCACCAGCCTGGCAGCTTCGCGGCGCTGGCCTGGACCTGCTGGCGCCGTCATCCGCCGGTCCAGGGCGACCTCGCCAGCTGGGGCGAGGCGCTCATCGGCCTGCTCGCCGAATCCGAGGCGGTCGGGCTGCCGCCGCTGTGGACCGCGCTGGCGCGCCTCGAATGGAACCTCCACCAGGTCGAGCGCCTTCCGGATCCGTTGCAGGACCCCGGTTCGCTGGTCCTGCTGGGACGCCTGCCGGCCGCGGCGGTGCGGCTGGTGCTGGCGGAGCACCTGGCGCTGCATCGCTGCCACGCACCGTCGCTGCGAGGCTTGCTCGAGCTGCCGAAGGAGGCCTTCGGGAACGGCGCGCGCGAGGCGCTGATCGCCTGGCGCGACGGCTGGCATGGCCGGGTGATGGCGATCAACATGGCCGCGCTGCGCTGGTTCGAGGCGCTCCTCGCCGGGCACGACCTCGAGCGAGCGCTTCAGCTGGCCGGCGCCGCCTTCGATTTCAGCGCCTGGCTGCCGGTGGCGATGACGCGCGGCTGGATGGCCCGGGTCGAGACGGTCGAGCCGGCAGGGGGCGCCAACGCCTATGGCGTCGGGCTGCCCCTGCGTTTCACTCGCGGGGTCGGAAGGTGATGATGATCACCCGCGGCACGGTGCCGTCGGTGTCCGTCGGCAGCTTCTCCGTCTTGTCGAGCGCGCGCAGCACCGCGCCGTCGAAGTCGGGCAGGCCGCTGGACTTGACGATCTTGCGCGCCACGATCGTGCCGTCCGGGCCGGCGCGGACCTCGACCTCGGCCTCCGGATTCGACGGGCCGCCGGGATCGGCGTAGATGATGTTCGGCCGCACGCGGGCCTTGATCCGGCCCGCGTAGTTGGCCGACGGGCCGGAGCTCTTCAGCGCGGTGCCGGTCGAGGTCGGGCCGCCGCTGGCGCCGGCCATGCCCTGGATGCGCCGCAGGTTCTCCTGCCGCTGCGCCTCGGCACGGGCTTCCGCCTCCTTGCGGGCCTTCTCGGTCTTGGCCTTGTCCGCCTTCTCCTTGGCCTCGTCCTTCTTCGCCTGCTCCTCCTTGGCCTTGCGGTCGCGCTCCTTCTGCTCGGCCTCGTCCTTGCGGCGCTGCTCCTGCTTGCGTTTCTCCTCGGCCTCGCGCTGCTCCTGCTCTTCCTTCTGCTTGCGCTCCTTGGCCTTGGCGACCGCGATGTCCGCGTCGCGCTGCGCCTGGACCTCCTGGGGCGTCGGCTGCTGCGGCCTGGGGGGCTCGGGTTGCGGCCGGGGCGGCTCGGGCTGCGGGTCGGTCGGCAGCTGTTCCTTGGGCGCGGCGGCCTGGGGAACGGCGGACCACAGTTCCGCCTCGAGCGCCGGCACCGGCGTCGAGCGCCAGCTCACGCCGAAGCTCAGCGCCACCACCAGCAGCACGTGCGCGGCGACGGCGAGGCTGAAGCCGCGGCCCAGTCCGGGGGCCGGCGGCGGACGCAGCGGATCGCGTTCAGGGTGGAATCGGGAGGCGATGTCCATCGCGTTGCTCATCGTCTGAGGCGCTTCCCGATCTCAGCGATCGGCCGGGGCGCCGTTCTTCACGGCCAGCCCGACGCGCTGGATGCCCGCGCGCTGCAGCACGTCCATCGTCTTGACGACGGCCTCGTACTTCACGTTGCGGTCGGCGGAGATCACGACCGGCGTGGCCGCGTCGCCCTTCTGCGCGTCCTTGACGCGCGCGGCCAGCGCCTTGAGCGGCACCGGCGACGGATCCTGGTCGCCGTCGAGCTTGATCTTGAGCTGCTCGTCGGTTCCCACGATCACCTGGATCACATGCTGCGGCTGCGTGCGCGCGGTGCCGACGCTGGGCAGGTCGACGACGCCGGTGGTGATGAGCGGCGCGCTGACCATGAAGATGATCAACAGCACCAGCATGACGTCGATGAAGGGGACCATGTTGATCTCGTTCATCGTGCGGCGGCGCGAGCCGCCGCGGGAGGACATCGCGGGCATGGCCGTTCCTCCGGATCAGCGCTGCGCGGCCGGCGCGGGCTGGCCGGCGTTGCGCTGCAGGATGTTGGAGAACTCCTCGATGAAGGTCTCCAGCGTGATGGCGTTGCGGTCGATCTGGCGCGCGAAGCGGTTGTAGGCCAGCACCGCGGGGATGGCGGCGAACAGGCCGATGGCGGTGGCGACCAGCGCCTCGGCGATGCCCGGGGCGACGGTGGCCAGCGTGACCTGGGTCAGGTTGGACAGCCCCACGAAGGCGTGCATGATCCCCCAGATGGTGCCGAACAGGCCCACGTACGGCGACACCGAGCCCACCGACGCCAGGAAGGACAGATGCGATTCCATCGCGTCGAGTTCGCGCTGGTAGCTGGCGCGCATGGCGCGGCGGGCGCCGTCCAGCAACTGGCCGGCGTCGACCACCCGCTTCTCGCGCAGCTTCAGGAACTCGCGCATGCCCGAGGCGAAGATTCGCTCCAGCGGCGCGCCGTCCGGGCGGTTGGACACGCTGGTGTAGAGGTCGTTGAGGTTCTTGCCCGACCAGAACTCCTGCTCGAAGCCTTCATTGCGCGCCTTGACGCGCCCCAGTGCGATCAGCTTGCTGAAGATCACGCTCCAGCTCGCGAGCGACACCAGCAGCAGCGCGGCGATCACCAGCTGCACCGTCAGGCTGGCATGGGCGATCAGGGAAATGATGGAGAGGTCTTGGTTCATGAGGTCAACGAAGGGTGATCGCAGGACGGCGCCCGCCGCCCAGGCGCGCGGAGGCCGGCGGTGAACGGCGGCCGGTCGGGGGTCGAAGGCGGAATTGTGACAAGACTGGCGGGGTCGACGGCAATCGGCGGGCCAGGTACATGCAAAGAAGCGTGTCAGCGGTGCGAAGGAGAGACCGCACCCGGCCCGCCGCGCGAAGCCGGCGCGGCCTGCAGCGCGTTCAGGATCCGGGCCGGAATGCGCGCCGGCTTCAGGCTGAGCGCGTCGACGCAGCCGATGCGGATGCGGCCCTGCGTCAGCAACTGCTCGCCGCGCCAGACCTGCTGATCGATCGTGAGGCTGGCGCGGCCGACCTCCGCCGGTTCGACGCTGACCCGCAGCCAGTCGTCGAGCCGCGCCGGGACGAGATAGCGCAAGGCGGTGTCGCTGACGACGAACATCAGGCCCTCCTCACGACGCATGGCCTCCTGCTCGAAGCCGAGCGCGCGCAGCCATTCGGTGCGGGCGCGTTCCATGAACTTGAGGTAGTTGGCGTAGAAGACCACGCCGCCGGCGTCGGTGTCCTCCCAGTAGACGCGCAGCTCGTGCTGGTAGGCGGGTGGGGCGGTTGCGCCGGAGACGGCGATCGGGCCGCCAAGCAGGGCGGGCACCGGGACGGCGCTGGAGTCGGGGGCGTTCATGCGGCGCGGGCTTTCAACTGGTCGAGTCGGACGCGGATCCGGGCGAGCGCTTCGCGCAAATCGTCCATGCTGGAGGCGAAGGACAGCCGCAGGAAGCGTTCGCCGAAGGCGGGGCCGAAGTCGCGGCCGGGTGTGAGCGCGACTTGCGCGTGCGTCATCAGGTCCATGCACAGGTCCCAGCTGCCCAGGCCGGTGCCGGACGCGTCCGCCCAGGCGTAGAAGGCGCCATCGGGCGGCACCGGGACCGGCAGGCCCATGGCCTCGAGGGCGGGCACGACCAGGTCGCGGCGGCGGCGCAGTTCCTCGCGCCGGCGCTCGTACTCGGCGATCGAGTCGGGCTCGAAGCAGGCGAGGGCCGCCTGCTGCGCGATCGTGGACGGGCAGATGTAGAGGTTCTGCGCGAGCTTCTCGACGGCGCCGATCATCGGCTCGGGCAGCACCAGCCAGCCCAGGCGCCAGCCGGTCATGCCGAAGTATTTCGAGAAGCTGTTGATCGACACGACGTCGTCGCCCAGCGCGAGCGCGCTGCGTCCGTAGCGGCGGTCGAAGCTCAGCGGCTGGTAGATCTCGTCGACGATCGTGACGCCGCCGCGCTCGCGCACGAAGGCGTGGAGGCGGGCCAGTTCTTCCGGCGCGATCGAGGTGCCGGTCGGATTGCTCGGCGAGGCCAGCAGCACGCCGCGGCTGCGCTCGGTCCAATGCGGGCGCAGGCGGTCCAGGCTGAGCTGGAAGCGCTCGGCGGCGGTGGACGGAATCAGCACCGGCGTCGCATCGACGGCGGCGACGAAGTGCCGGTTGCAGGGGTAGCTGGGGTCGGGCATCAGCACCTCGTCGCCGGCCTGGAACAGGGCCAGGCAGGCGAGCTGCAGCGCGGCGGAGGCGCCGGCGGTGATGACGATGCGGTCGGGATCGATCGCGAGTTGCTGTGTCTGCCGGTACCACTCGGCGACGCGCTCGCGCAGCGCGCGCAGACCGTTGGCATGGGTGTAGGGAATGCGACCCGCGGCGGTGAAGCGGGCGGCGGCCTCGCGGACGGCGGGGCTGGCGCCGAAGTCGGGCTCGCCGATGTTCAGGTAGATCATGGGCCGCCCGCCCTGCGCCGGATCGCAGACCGCCGAGCGGGCGATCGCATCGGCGCGCTTGGCGCATTCCATGACGTAGAAGGGATCGATGGCCTGGACGCGATCGGAGAGTCTCATCGCTCGGTGCAAGTGCTGTGCGGCCGCCATTCTAGTTTTGGCGCGCCGAGCGCCGGGGCCGGCCGAAGACCGCGGCCTGTCGGCCAAGACGCCCAGGACTTTCGGTCGCCGCACGGACGAGGCGGATACTCCCGCGTCCGTCGATGCCCGCCCGATCGCCGGTCACCCTGATCTCCACTGGAAGTTCCTCTCCATGCGCCGTCTCGCCCGTCCTGAAGACCTGGAAGCGGTCTTCGCGATCTACTCGCACCCGAAGGTCGTCCCCTACCTGACCTACGAGCCGATGACGCTCGAGGCCTTCCGGCCGATCCACGAGGAACTCGTGGACAGCGGCTGTTTCTGGGTCTGGGAGCTGGACGGCGCGATCGCCGGCTTCTACCGCGCGACGCGCTATCCGGGCCGCGTGAATCACGTGCTGCTGCTGGGAACGCTGGCCGTCGATCCCGCGCGCCATGGGCAGGGCGTGGGGCGGACCATGATCGAGGACGCGCTGAGCCACTTCCGCGCCGACGGCATCCGCCGCGTCGAGCTCTACGCCGAGAGCGACAACGAGCCGGCGCTCGCCTTCTACCGGCGCCTGGGCTTCGTGATCGAGGGGACCCTCAGGGACTTCTACAAGCGCGCCGATCAGCCGCACTACGTCGACGAGCATGTGCTGGGCTTGTTGCTCGTGCCGTCGGCGGCATAGCGCCACGGAGCGACCGCGCGGGAGTCAGTCGGGACGGCGGGATGCGCGACGTCTGACCGCGCCAAGCCCCGCCATCGCGGCAAGCCCTGCGAGCGACAGCGCCAGGCTGGCGGGTTCCGGCACCGCGGTCGCACGGGTCACGTCGAAGGTCAGCGTGCCGCCCAGCCAGCGGCCGTCGGCCACGCCGGGCGCGAAGTCCTTGAAGGCCTCGCTGAACTCCAGTCGCAGCAAGCCGTCCGCGCCGACGCTCAAGCCCAGTCCGCCCAGGTCGAGCATCCCCGTGTAGCGGCTCGTGCCGCTGAGGAAATCGCCGCCGCCCGGCGTGAAGCTGACCTGGTCCAGCCCGCTGGAAGCACCGAAGCTCAGCTGCATCTCCGCCAGCAGGCTCGGCGAGAACGCTTCGAGCGTGATCGACCAGCTCAGGCGGTTCAGCACCGCATGGGCGCCGACGTCGATCCACCAGACCGTGTTGCCCGCGTCGCCGAGCAGGTCCATGCTCTGCACGCCGCTGACATCGACCGCGACCGGCGTTGCCTGCGCGCCGGCAGCGCCCAGACCCATCGCCGCGGCCAGCGACCAGACGGCCAGGCGCAGCGCGCGGCGCGCTGGTGCGCAAGAGCGCTCGTTCCGGATATCGCGGGCGGTGTCTCGGTCGCGTCGGCCGTCCTGGCCGCTTCCGGCGGCCTGGAAGGAGAAGAAGGCGAGGGCGGCGGCGGCCGTGGAAGAGGAGCTCGTCATGGGGAGGACTTTCATCAGCGGGCCGATGCGGCGGGAACGACGAACACGACCGCGGTACGCGCCGGCACCTCGAAGCGGCCGGTCGCGCGGTCGAAGCGGGCCTGGCGCGCGCGGGCGTCCGCGCCGGTCGCGTGGACCGGATGCGGGACCAGCGCATGACCCGCCAGCGCGGGCAGCGTCAGCGCATGCGCTGTCTTGTCGACATTGATCAGGTAGACCAGCTCGTCGAAGTTGGCCCCCGGATAGCCGACGCCGTTCAGCCGCCCGACCAGCACCGTCGCCTCCTGCGTCGATCCGGTGTTCAGGAAGCTGAGCCGCGCCTGGATGTCGGCCGCGGTGCGCAGCCGCAGCAGCGTCGAGCTCTTGCGGATGCGCAGCAGGTCGCGGAAGGCGTCGCGGGTCCAGGCGATGTCCGCGGCGCCGGGCTTGATCGCCGCGTCGGCCAGCAGCGGCCGCGCATGAACCCAGTTGTCGGCGTTGTCCCGCGCCGGCGGCAGGCCGACGCCGAAGTTGTTGTCGGCATAGCTCCAGTCCAGCCGGTTGAACCAGTCGCCGCTGTCGTAGCTGTTGCGGTCCAGCGACTTGCTGCGCAGCGTGTCCCCGCCCGCATGGAAGTACGCCACGCCCTGGCTGAACGCATTGATCGCGCTGGCCAGGATCTGCACGCGGGCGCGGTCCTCGCGGCTGGTGCCTGCCGGCAGGCGGAACGCGTTGTTGTCGAACAGGGTGAGGTTGTCGTGGTTCTCGACGTAGTTGACGACCTCGCCGGGCTCCAGCACCCAGCCGGCTGGAATGCCGCCGACGTCGATCTGGTCGAGTCGCAGCAGCTCGTCCCAGCTCGTCTGCATCCGGAAGCTGCGGATCGAGCCCGCCATCGATGCGCGGATCCGGTCGGCCTGCCACATCAGCTCGCCCCGGGTCTGGCCGGCGTTGCCGCCGTTGCTGTCGTAGAAGAAGCCGTTCACGTAACCCTGGTTGGCCCGCAGCGCCGCGCCGGAATCGCAGCAGCCGCCGCCACGCACCGCATCGCGGATCAGCGGATTGAAGCTGCCGATGCCCGAGCCGTTCAGCGACAGCATCTCCGCCTGCACGAAGCGCGCGCCGTTGGCGACCTCGCCGAAGTTCCAGCCCTCGCCGACGACCTGCACCTCGCGCCCGGAGGCCTGCGCCACGCGCGCCTTCAGCGTCTCCATGACCGCGCGCGGATGGTGACCCATGATGTCGAAACGCAGCGAGCTGATGCGGTAGTCGCGCACCCAGGTGACCGCCGAGTCGATCATGAGCTTGCCCATCATGAGGTTCTCGGACGCGGTGTTCTCGCAGCAGGTCGAGCGCTCGATGCCGCCGCTGGCGTTGTAGCGGAAGTAGTAGTTCGGCACGACCTTGTCGAGCACCGAGGTGGCGTTCTGGCCGGACGAGGTCGTGTGGTTGTAGACCAGGTCCATGCCCACCCGCAGGCCCGCCGCATTCAGCGCCTGCACCATGCGGCGGAACTCGACCACCCGGGCGACCGGATCGCTCGCATTGCTCGAGTAGCTGCCCTCGGGCGTCGAGAAATGCTGCGGGTCGTAGCCCCAGTTGAAGCAGTCGGCCGCGGCCGCGGCGGCCACCGCGGCCTGCTGCGTCTCGCCGTCCGGCGCGCCGGTGGGCGAGGGCGTCACGCAGCCCTTCTCGTTGACGGTGGCGAAGTCGAACGCCGGCAGCAGATGCACGTCGGTCACTCCGGCCGCAGCCAGCGCCGCCAGATGGCGCATGCCGTTGGAGCCGCCCTCGGCGAAGGCGAGGTACTTGCCGCGCCGTGCCGGAGGCACGGTCGCGTCGTTGATCGAGAAGTCGCGCACGTGCAGCTCATAGATGCTCAGGTCGGACGGCGCGTTCACCGTCGCCGGTGGCGCGCCGGCGTCCCAGCCGGGCGGCTTGGTGATGCCGGCGTCGAGGTCCATCACCACGCTTTGCTGTCCACCCAGCGTCACACCCAGCGAGTAGGGATCGGCCACCAGATTGCGCACCAGCCCGACGCCCTTGACGAACACCTGCACCTGGTAGCGGTAGCTCGCCCCTTGCAGGTTGCCGGGCTTGCTCAGGGACCAGACGCCGGTCGCGGGCTCGCGGCTCATGGGCTCGGTGGTCGTCCGGGTCAGCGAGGAACTGCCGACCGGCGTGGTCAGCACCAGCTGGACGTTCTGCGCCGTCGGCGCCCAGACCTTGAAGCTGGTGTGGCCCCTGGCCACGGTGGCGCCCAGATCGGGCACGTCGTAGGCGGCCGCATAGAGGTCGTCGAGGGCACCGGCGATCTGCGCGGTCGTCGCGTTCACCACCCGGCCGCCTGCGTCGACCTGCGCCAGCACCAGTTGCTGTTGATGCAGCGCGGCAAGCCGGGGGACGTCGGCCGCGCGCACCGCGAAGACGGCGCCGCTGGCCACGTACTTGAAGCGTCGCGCCGCCGCCTCCGGCACCGTGCCGGTGAAGGCGTCCAGGGTGAGGAAGCCGTCGGCGCCCGTCACTGCCGCGCCGGCCGCGACGGCGATCTGGCCGGTGGCCGAGTGGTACAGCCGCACGCTGCCGCCGGGACTCATGCGCGGCCACTTGACCAGCGTCCTGTTGAGCCACACCGCGCGCGCGTCGGTGCTGGAGACCTGGCGCAGGTCGGGCGGCGCGGTGTAGACGGTGGCGTCGCCCTCGACCAGCCAGACTTGGCCGACGCGGTCCTGCACCGTCAGCGCGCCGAACTCGATGCGGAGATTGCTGTCGCGGCCGTCCTTGTCGTTCTCGTTGGGCGGCATGCCATGGATGATGAACTCCAGTGCCTTGCGGCTGGCGTCGTCCCGGGGATTGAGCACCGGCAGGTCGAAGATCACCTCGTCGCTGCCCGCCACGTGGCCCGGCATCGCACTGAACGGGACCGGCTGGTTCCAGCGGTCGATCGTGACGCCGCCGGGCAGGGCGGCCGTGTCCAGGCCGCTGCCGTTCCACAGGTGCAGGCCCCAGGCCGCGTAGTTGGCATCGAAGCGCTTGTAATGGACTCGCACCGTCGTGAGGTCGGGCACCGGCTGCCCCAGCGGGTTGCTGGTGTAGGTCGTGCCGTCGCCCTGCAGGCGCCAGACTTCGTTGGCACCGGCTTGCAGAGTCAGGGACTGGTCGGCGCCGCCGTTGTCCTTGTCGTCGCCCTTGTGGAAGAGGAAGCCCACGGTGCCGCTGCCGGCGGCGAGTGGCACGTCGTAATAGACGCCGAAGTCGTCGCTGCCTGTCGCGTTCCAGCCCTCGTTCCAGTTGGGACTGCGGGCCGCGTTCCAGGTGTGGATCTGCCAGCCGGCGGCATTGCCATCGGCGCGACGGTAGTGGACGCGCAGCGAGGTGGCCGGCGCGTCCGGCGAGGCGACCGCAGCGGTGCGCGCGCGGCGGTCACCGCCCGTGCCATCGGCGTCAGGAACGGCGGCGAGCAGGGCGACACCGGGTTCGTCCGCCGTCGAAGCGGCCCCAGCCGAAGCCTGCGCGCGCGCGGCATCGGCCTCGCCAGTGCCTCCGCCACAACCGCCGAGCAGCCCGCTCAGAGCGATTGCCCAGGCGCCGAGCGCCGTCTTCCAGCTGCTGCCAGTCCGCACGCGCATATCCGTCTCCCTGCAAAAGGTCGGCGGATGCTATTGAAGTAAAACTACTCGCTCAGATAGTGAAAGCCCGAACTTTCGCTACATGTACTGGCTGGAGGGGACATCTCAGGGGACATGATTGAGCCCGATCGGTCGCCATTCGGAGCGCCGGATGTAGTTTTGCTTCAGCTCATACCCGCTGTCGGCAGCAGCCGCCTCCGATCCCTACCGATTTGCAGCCGAAAACAACAAGGGCCCGCAGGCGGCAACGCCTCGGGCCCTTGGAGCGGCGGAGCGCGAAGGATCAGCCGCGCACCGACTTCACCTCGACCGGACGCAGGTCGATCGCGGCGCGGTCCAGCACGCCGTTGACGTACTTGTGGCCGTCGGTGCCGCCGAAGGACTTCGCCAGCTCGACCGCCTCGTTGATCGCGACCTTGTACGGGATGTCGATGCAGTTCTTCAGCTCGTAGGCGCCGATCATCAGGATCGCATGCTCGATCGGCGACAGTTCGGTGGTCTTGCGGTCGGCGTGGCGGGCCAGCACGGCGTCCAGCTCCGCGGCTTCCTCGATCGCGCCATTGAAGAGCTTGTCGTAATGACCGCGGTCAGCCTTGTCGAAGCCGTCCTGCTCGCGCGTGTGCGCGTCGATCACGCCGATGTCGTCGCCGGTGACCAGCCATTGGTAGATGCCCTGCAGCGCATGCTCGCGCGAGCGGCGGCGGGCGGACTTGGCGGGCGCCTTCTTGGCGGCCGGCTTGCCGCCGTTCTTGGCCGCAGGCTTGCCGGCGGGGGAGGAGGTGTCCTTGGTGTTCACTTGAGTTCTTTCAGCAGCTGCGCCATCTCGACGGCGACGGTTCCGGCATCGCGGCCCTTTTCCTCGGCGCGGGCCCAGGCCTGCTCCTCGTTCTCCACCGTGAGGATCGCGTTGGCGATCGGCAGGCGGTGGTCGAGCGTCAGGCGGGTGACGCCGGCGCCGCTCTCGTTGGCGACCAGTTCGAAGTGGTAGGTTTCGCCGCGGATGATGCAGCCCAGCGCCACCAGCGCATCGAATCGGCCGCTGGCGGCCATCGCCTGCAGCGCCACCGGCACTTCGAGCGCGCCGGGCACCGTGACGTGACGGATGTCGGCGTCCTGGACGCCCAGTCGGCTCAGTTCGGCCAGGCAGGCCTTGGCCAGCGCGGTCGTCAGTTCGTCGTTGAAGCGCGCCTGGACGATGCCCACGCGCAGGCCGCGTCCGTCGAGTCGGGTCGACTGACCCTTGTCAGATCCTTGCATGCGGTCCTCGGATTCAGCAGTCGTTGGTAGTGGCCTGAGCGGCCTGGAAACCGGTCACTTCCAGCCCGTAGCCGGTCATGCTGGGCATGCGGCGCGGGCTGCCCAGCAGCTTCATCCGATGCACGCCGAGCTCACGCAGGATCTGCGCGCCGACACCGTAGGTGCGAAGGTCCATCGTCTGGCGCGGTTCCTCGTCGGTCGCCGGTTGCAGCCGCGCGAGCAGCGCGTCGGCGTCCTCGCCGCAGTTCAGCAGCACCGCCACGCCCGAACCTTCGCGCTGGATGGCCGCCAGCGCCTGCGGCAGCGGCCAGCTGTGGCCACAGCGGCCGGCGTCCAGCAGGTCCATCGCGGAGAAGGGCTCGTGCACCCGCACCAGGACTTCCTCGTCCTTCTGCCATTGACCCAGCGCCAGCGCCATGTGGACGTTGTTGGAGCGATCGCGGAAGACGTGGCACTCGAACCGACCCTCGCGCGTTTCCAGCGGACGCTGCGCGATGCGCTGCACGATCGATTCGTTGCGGCTGCGGTACTCGATCAGATCGGCGATGGTGCCGATCTTCAGGCCGTGCTCCTGGGCGAAGACCTCCAGATCGGGCAGACGGGCCATCGTGCCGTCGTCATTCATGATCTCGCAGATGACGCCGGCGGGCGTCAGGCCGGCCATGCGCGACAGGTCGCAGCCCGCCTCGGTATGGCCGGCGCGCATCAGCACGCCGCCGTCCTGGGCCTGCAACGGGAAGATGTGGCCCGGCTGCACCAGGTCGGATGCCACCGCGCCCTTGGCGACCGCGGCCTGCACGGTGCGCGCGCGGTCCGCCGCGGAGATGCCGGTGGTGACGCCGGTGGCCGCCTCGATCGACACGGTGAAGGCGGTGCCGTGCTTGGTGCCGTTGCGGGTGGCCATCGGCGGGAGCTGCAGCTGCTCGCAGCGCTCGCGGGTCAGCGTCAGGCAGATCAGCCCGCGGCCGTGCTTGGCCATGAAATTGATCGCTTCGGGCGTGACGTGGTCGGCGGCGAGGACGAGGTCCCCCTCGTTCTCACGGTCTTCCTCGTCGACAAGGATGACCATGCGGCCGGCCGCCAGTTCGGCGACCAGCTCGGGAATCGGTGAAATAGGCATGGGCGCGATTGTAGGCGGGGCGGGCTCAGGCGCTCGTGGCAGGTCTCAGGCGCAGGCGGAGGTCGCCGCCGACCGCCAGGCTCTCGACCACGCGCAAGCGAGGGGCCTGGTCGAGCGCCGTCAGTCCGCCCAGGTCGACCATGCCTCGACCGTCGCCCAGCAGCGTGGGCGCCAGGTACACCAGCAGCTCGTCGACCAGGCCGGTGCGCAGCAGGGAGCCGTTGAGCTTGTAGCCGGCCTCGATGTGCAGCTCGTTGACCTGCCGACGGCCGAGATCGTGGATCACCGCGGCGAGGTCCACCTTGCCCCGCGCCGGATCGGCGAGGCTGACAAGTTCCGCGCCGAGGCCGGCGAGCACGGCCCCGCGTTCGCCGGCCTCCGCCAGCGCGTGATAGATGAGCAACTCGCCGGGCGGCGCCAGCAGTCGGGCGGCCGGAGACAGCTCCAGCCGCGAGTCGATCAGCACCCGCTGCGGTTGCCGGCTGGTCGGTACCTCGCGGACATCCAGGCGCGGGTCGTCCTCACGGGCGGTGCCGATGCCGGTCAGCACCGCCCCGGCGCGGCGGCGCCAGGCATGGCCGTCCTTGCGGGCCTCGGGGCCGGTGATCCATTGGCTGACGCCATTCGACAGCGCCGTGCGGCCGTCCAGCGACGCGGCGATCTTCATTCGCACGAACGGGCGGCCGTGCCGCATGCGGGTCAGGAAACCGATGTTGAGTTCATGCGCCTCGACCGCCGCCGGATGGTCGGTCGCCAGCACGTCCGTGACGATGCCAGCGGCTCGCATCCGTGCCAGGCCCTCGCCGGCGACCAGCGGGTTGGGATCGCCCAGCGCGACGACGACCCGTCCCACGCCCGCCGCGATCAGCGCGTCGCAGCACGGTGGCGTGCGACCGTGGTGGGCGCAGGGCTCGAGTGTCACGTAGGCGGTCGCGTCACCGAGACCGTGGCCGCGCGCCTGTGCGTCCCGCAGCGCCATGACCTCGGCATGGGCCTGGCCCGCCGCCTGCGTGTGGCCTTGTCCGAGCACACGATCCTGCGCATCCACGATGACGCAGCCGACGCGGGGATTCGGATCGCTGAGGCCGACGGCGCCCTGCGCCAGGCGCACCGCCTCGGTCATCCAGCGGCTGTCCCGGGCGTCGGCATGAAAAGGAGTCGGGGGCGAAGAGGGGCGGGGCGCTTGCATGGCGCCCAGTCTAGCGGCGTGCTCCGGTGGGAGCAGGAGCAAGCCAGAGAGGGTCGGATCCTCCGCCGGCAGCAGGCTGTCCAGCGTGAGGGACCGAGGCGTGCCGGCGCGATCGGTCCAGCGGACCCGCAGGTGGACGGCGCGCGGCGCCGGAACGTCGGACACGAGGCCGGACGCTGCAAGGCCGCCGGGCGGCATCGGCTCATGGAAGGGCGCGGCCTGCGCGTCGAGGCTGAACTCGGTGGCGGGGCCCTCCCAGGTCAGTGAGGGGGCTGGGCCGTCGGGTCGCCACCGCCAGCGTTCGAGTTCATTGCGGGCCAGGCGCAGTGCCTGTTCCTGGTGCCGGATGTCATCGACGACGAGCCGCAGACGGACCTGGAGGGTCATGAGCGCCGCCATGCCGATCGCGAGCAGGGTCAGCGCGATCAAGGCCTCGATCAAGGTGAAGCCTCGGCAGCTGCGGCGCCGGTCGAGCGCGAGCGGGGAGCAGGTGCTGGTCATCGCGTGGGGGTCCATCCGCCGGGGACCGGGAGGAAGCTGCCCATCTGGCGATGCACCCGGTAGAGGACCGCGGCGTCGTGCACCAGGGCGACCGCCTCGCCCTGGTCGATGACGCCATCGGTCACGACCGCGCCGCGCCACGACGCCGCCTGGCCGGCGGGTGGATGCCAGCCGATGCCCTCCCGCGCATAGAGCACGCCTTGCGCACTGCCCGGCGCTGACAGGTCGAGGCGACCGTCGACCACCAGCACCAGAGGGGCATCGTCAAGTGCGGCTGGCGGCCATTGGCTCAGGCGCGCATCGCCATCGATCCAGATCAGGCGGCGCCCGCGCGCCAGTGCCTGGGCAAGCGGGGTGCTGCAATCGCCGTCGCACCGCAAGCGCGCGATGGCGGGCTGACTGCGATACCGCATCGGCGGATAACCGAAGACACGAAGGAAACTGCCCGGCCCTTCGATCGCCGCCTGTGGCGGCGGCAGTCGCAGGGCGCTGAGCAGGGCCAGATGCCGGGCGGCCTCGGCGACGCCTGCGGGTCCTTCGGACAGGTCGTCGCAGTCGATCCGGCGATCGCTGCAACCGCGCACGATCAGCTTCAACTGGCCGGCAGGGCCAGCGTCCGCAAAACGGACGCTGAACCTGGGCTGCGGATCGGGATGCCGCACGTCCGCGGTCGGCGCTACGCTGGCGGAATCGCCGCCTGCCCCGCACTCGCAGGTCCAGCGCAGCGGTCCGGTGTTCACGCAGGTCGGGAAGGCGGCGTCATCCGCGGCCGCAGGAGCTGGTTTCGCGCGGTAGTGCCCATCGGCGCCGTGCTGCAGGAAGCGGCTGCGGAAGTCGGTGGCCGGGAGCGCCGCGGCGCCGGCCGGGTTCGACGCCGGCCGGCAGTGATCGTCGACATGGCCGCCGTTGAGCATCGCGATCGCCCAAGCCATGCCCGCCTCGGCCGTCTCGAAGGCCGTGGCGGCACGCTGGTCGTTGGCAGCCACCCGCTCCGCCGTCGTCAACTGGCGGGCGGCCCAGGCGGCGCCCAGCGCCAGCACGCCCAGCAGGACCGCGCACATCGCCAGCGTTCCCAATCCCCGTTGCAGGTGGCGTGTCATGGGCAGCCTCCCGTGAGCGCGTCGTTGCGCACCAGGCTGAGCGCCGTCAGTTGCTGGCTGACCCTGCGGTCGTGGACGGCCTCGGCGTCGATCACCAGCTCGACAAGACGGGCCACGATCGCAGGGCCGCAGGCGGCGGCGCTGCTGCCGTCGCTGCTGCTGCTTCCGCCGCCGCCGTCCGGCAGCGGGGTGGGCGGCGAGGTGCCGGGCGTGCAGGCGCGCGCGCAGGCGTCGCTCAGCGACCGTGCCTGCGACTCGACCCGCAGATCGAAGGCACGCACGCGCAGCACCGCAGGATCGGTCAGCGGTTGGTAGCGCCCTGCGACCAACTGGTCGATGCGCCCGTCGCTCCAGCGGAATCCGGCGACCTCCCGGACGGTGGCGCCGTCCGACGAGCTGCCGTCGCGGGCGAAGCTGTAGGTCACGCGCTTGCCGGCGTCCCCGACCTCGATGTCCGCGTAAGGGTTGCGGACCGGCGCCGGCCCATCGGCCTGCCAGAGGGCGTCTTGCGGGCGATCCCAGGACGCGGCACGGCGCAGGTCGCGCAGGACCAGTTCCGCGGTGGCGCGCAGCTCCTGCTGAACCTGCAGTTCCAGCAGCAGCCGGTGATGGGTCCCGACCTGAAGGCCGGCCATGGCGAAGGCGCCCGCCATCAGCATCAGGCTGATGGCCAATCCGACCAGCAGTTCGACCAGAGTGAATCCCCGTGGGAGAGGACGCCTGGCGTGGCGGCTGACGCCTCGAGGCATAAGGGGGCGAAGCAGGCGGCGACGATCGACGGACATGAGTCGCTCCCTTCAGCGCGGCCAGCAGGCGTCCGCCTGCTCGGCGCCGCTTGCATCGTGGCCCGACGTGTGGACGGCACCGGATTCCAGCCGCAGCGTCAGTACCTGGCACCTGCGATCGCCTGTCTGGCTGCCCTGGGCGATGGCCTCGAGCGTGTAACGCGTCGCGTCCGCCTGCGCGATGCGCAGCCGATAGAGACTGCTCCGCGTCATCGATGACTGCGCCAGGTCCTCCAGCCGCTCGGCATAGCGGGGATGCCCGGACCTGAAGCGCTCCTGCGCCAGCTGGATCGCCAGCAGGGCCTCGCGAGCTTCGGCGCGCCGACCTTTCAGGACGTGCTCGCGAAAGCTCGGCAGCGTCAGGACGGCGAGGACAGCCAGGATGGCCAGCACGACCACGATCTCGATCAACGAGAAACCCCGCGTCCTCATGCGCACCTCGGCAAGCGGATCGCGGTGCCGTCGGGCGCGCAACTGCGCACCCGACCGGTCAGGCTGACGATGTGGCGGATCGCACCGATGCCCTCCATGCGGACCTCGACCGTGCCGCTCACCGACACGGTGCCCTGGCGGCCGCTGAAGAGCATCGAGGGCACGTTGGACACGACCTCGACCTGGCCGCGGCCGCGCGCCCAGCGCATCTGCTTGATCGCCTGGGCGCCGGCATCGCAGACCGGCGGCGTGTCCATCCGGCAGCCGCAGCCGCCGAGCGGACCGGTATGCAGCACGTAGCAGCGTCCGCTGCCGGTCACCGCGGACTCGTCGCCGCCGAAGCGCAGGATCACGTTGCGCGCGCCCTGGATCGCCTCGCTGCGTGCCAGCTGAAGGTCCCCGAGGACCGCCTGAGCGCTGTTGGAGAGCCGCTGGCGCCAGAGCCAGTCCCGCAGGTCGGGGCCGGCGAGCATCGCCGCGATCGCGACGATCGCGACCGACACGAGCAGTTCAACCAGGCTGAAACCGCGGCCGCCGATGACGGGAGAGGGGCGGGCGGTGAGGGCGGGAAGGGCGAGGAATATGGGCACGTCGGATCTCCAGAAGAGTTGCCAGGAACTCTAGGGAGACGCGCGTCGCGGCGCTTCGCCTTCAGGTGGGAAAAGCCGGCCCGCTGAAGGGGGCCGGCTTTCGGGGGAGGTCGCGGTCGATGCCGTCAGGCAACGGGCCGAATCGGGTTCAGATGTCCCGGATCAGTTGCCTGAATTCGTCGACGTCCTCGAATGAGCGGTATACCGACGCGAAGCGCACGTAGGCGACCTTGTCGATGCGCTTGAGCTCGCGCATCACATGCTCGCCGAGCTTGGTCGACGGAATCTCGCGCGCGCCGCTGCTCAGCAGCTTCTCCTGGATGCGCTCCAGCGCCGCGTCGATCTGCTCGATGCTGACGGGACGCTTGCGCAACGCCAGCGTCATCGATGCGCGCAGCTTGCCCATGTCGAAGTCCGCTCGCGTACCGTCCTTCTTCACGACCATGGGCAGCGCGATTTCCGCGCGCTCGTAGGTCGTGAAGCGCTTCTCGCAGGACTGGCAGCGCCGGCGGCGGCGCACGACATCGCCTTCGTCCGATTCGCGGGTCTCAGAGACTTGCGTGTCGCCGTGACCGCAGAAAGGGCAACGCATGCGCCGCGGGCTCCGCTCAGCGGTAGACCGGGAACTGACGGGTCAGTTCGGCCACCTTGTCGCGCACGCGGGCCAGGTTGGCCTCGTCATGCGGGTTGTCCAGCACGTCGGCGATCAGGTGGGCGGTCGCGCGGACCTGCTCCTCCTTGAAGCCGCGAGTGGTCATCGCCGGCGTGCCCAGGCGGATGCCGCTGGTGACCATCGGCTTCTGCGGGTCGTTCGGGATGCCGTTCTTGTTGCAGGTCATGTGGGCCGCGCCCAGGATGGCCTCGGCTTCCTTGCCGGTCAGGTTCTTCGGACGCAGGTCCACCAGCATCACATGGCTTTCGGTGCCGCCGGAGACGATGCGCAGGCCGCGCTCGATCAGCGTCTGCGCCAGCACCTTGGCGTTGGCGACGACCTGCTGCTGGTAGGCCTTGAATTCGGGCGACAGCGCTTCCTTGAAGGCCACCGCCTTGCCGGCGATGACATGCATCAGCGGGCCGCCCTGGATGCCGGGGAAGATCGCCGAGTTGATCTTCTTGGCGATCGCCTCGTCGTTGGTCAGGATGATGCCGCCGCGCGGTCCGCGCAGGCTCTTGTGCGTCGTCGAGGTCACCACGTCGGCATGCGGCAGCGGGTTCGGGTAGACGCCAGCGGCGATCAGGCCGGCGTAGTGCGCCATGTCGACCATGAAGTAGGCGCCGATCTCCTTGGCGATCTTGCCGAAGCGCTCGAAGTCGATGCGCAGCGAGTAGGCCGATGCGCCCGCGATGATCAGCTTGGGCTTCTTCTCGCGCGCCAGCGCCTCCATCGCGTCGTAGTCGATCTCTTCCTTGGCGTTCAGGCCGTAGGAGATGACGTTGAACCACTTGCCGCTCATGTTCAGCGCCATGCCGTGGGTCAGGTGGCCGCCTTCGGCCAGGCTCATGCCCATGATGGTGTCGCCGGGCTGCAGCAGCGCGAAGAACACGCCCTGGTTCGCCTGCGAGCCGCTGTTGGGCTGGACGTTGGCGAATTCGGCGCCGTAGAGCTGCTTGAGGCGGTCGATCGCCAGTTGCTCGACGATGTCGACATATTCGCAGCCGCCGTAGTAGCGCTTGCCGGGATAGCCCTCGGCGTACTTGTTGGTCAGCTGGCTGCCTTGCGCGGCCATGACCGCCGGCGAGGTGTAGTTCTCCGAGGCGATCAGCTCGATGTGTTCTTCCTGCCGCTGGTTCTCCTGCTGGATGGCGGCGAAGACTTCGGCGTCGACGTTGGCGAGGGTCTGTTGGGTGCGGTCAAACATGATGATGTCGGCTCAAGGGTTGGCGCCGCCCGGCCGGCAGCGCATCGGCGCGATCGCGGAACGCGAAGCGGCGACGGATGCCGGAACGACGGCGGCCCAGGCGAACGGCACGGACAGCCGGAGGAGGCCCCCGGCCGTTCGCGCTTCCCGGTGGTGACCCACCTCGGGCGACGCCTGCGCGGTGAAGGAATCATCACCGGTCAGGGCGCCCTGATCGCCAGTTGCGCGAAGCGTGCAGTGTAGCCGCACCGGAGCGGGGCACGGCGCCGGTCGTGACATTGTTCCTGGGCGCGCGAGCGTGCCACCGCGCCAATGAAAAACGGGCTCCGAGGAACCCGTTCGATCGTGACGCGGCACAAGGATCAGCGCATCACGGCGGTCATCGCGACCTGCTCGCCGCCGGGCGCCGGCGCCGAGGCCGGCTCGCGGATCGGACGCGGCGCGGACGGGCTGACATTGCGGCCCTGGACCACCGCCTTGAGCAAGTCCTGCTCGGCCAGCACGCGGGCAGCGTAGCCGGTGTCGTCGGGCAGGTTGGTCGCGCCGACGTAGCGCCGCAGGCCCTCCTCGAGGCTGCCGGCGCGCTGGATGCACTCCTTGAGCACCTGCACGCCGACGCGCAGGTTGGTGATCGGGTCGAACGCAGCCAGGTTGCCGCCGAAGGCCTCGTACTTGTCGTCGTGGACCCGCGTCATCACCTGCATCAGGCCCTGCGCGCCGACGGCGCTCTGGGCGAACGGGTTGAAGCCCGATTCGATCGCCATGATCGACAGGATCAGCGTCGGATCGACGCGAGCGCGCTGGCCGACTTCCCAGGCTTCCTTGACCAGCCGGCTGACCGGCTCCGGCGCCACCCGGTAGCGGCGCGCCAGGTAGTTGGCGACCAGCGCCTGCTGGCGGGTCAGTTCCTTCGGATCGACCGCGGTGGCGCGGCTGATCGCCTCCGGCTCGGCCATCAGCGCGAGCACGTCGCCGGAAGCCTCCACCCGGGCCTCGTGGCGGGCATTGAGCCAGCCCAGCACCTGGCCTTCCAGCTGCTGGCGCAGGTCGGCCTGGCTGGCGAAGACCAGCCCGACGGCGACGACGGCGAAGCCCACCAGGGCGAGCGTGTTGTGGCTGACGACCAGCAAACCCTGGCCGATGTCCTTGATGAAGAGCACCAGGGCGGCACGCGCCTGGCGGGGGAGGGATAGCAGGTCTGAACGCGCTGTCATGCGACTCCTTTCTCCGACCACGCCCGGTGTGAGCCTGACGAGTCGCAAGTCGCGTTCACTCGTCGGACGCACCCCTGGGGGTGGCGATAATGGGCCGGTTCGGGCGTCGTCGGCAGCTCGGAGGGCTCTCAGAGGGCTCCGGGCGTTTGGCGCGACAGACGGGCGATCCAGCGTCCATTGGCAGCGGACCGGTTTCGCCGTCCCAAGGCGAAGACCGGGATAACCCTGGGGGCCAGGGCAGGGCGCGATTCTATGGACCAAAAATAACCCGTCAACCGTATGGGCCTTGTTCATAAAAACTTTTGGTTATGAAGTACCGAGATCTGCGTGACTTTGTGGGCGCTTTGGAAGGCATGGGGGAACTGCGGCGGGTCACCGACCCGGTGTCGCCGGTGCTCGAGATGACGGCTCTCAGCGACCTCGTGCTGAGGGCGGAAGGACCGGCCCTGCTGTTCGAGCGGCCCACCGGGCACCGCATGCCGGTGCTGGCCAACCTGTTCGGCACACCGCGCCGGGTGGCGCTGGGCATGGGGGCGGAGTCGACCACCCAATTGAGGGAGGTCGGCCAGCTGTTGGCGACGCTCAAGGAGCCGGAACCGCCGCGCGGCATGCGCGACCTGGGCAAGCTGGCCCAGATGGGCAAGGCCCTGTGGGACATGAAGCCGGCGCTGGTCAAGCGGCCGGTGTGCCAGGAACAGGTAGTCGAGGGCGAGGACGTCGACCTCAAGCGGCTGCCCATCCAGACCTGCTGGCCGGGCGATGTCGGCCCGCTGCTGACCTGGGGACTGGTGGTGACGCGGGGACCGCAGCGGATCGCCAACCCCCGGCTGCGCCAGAACCTGGGCATCTATAGACAGCAGCTGATCGGCCGCCGGCAATTGATCATGCGCTGGCTGGCGCACCGCGGCGGCGCCCTCGATTTCCGCGACTTCGCGATCGCGAATCCGGGACAGCCGTTCCCGATCGCGGTGGCGCTGGGCGCGGACCCGGCGACCACGCTGGGCGCGGTGACGCCCGTGCCGGACACCTTGTCCGAATACCAGTTCGCCGGGCTGCTGCGCGGCTCGCGGACCGAAGTCGCCGACACCCAGGTCGGCGAGGCCGGTCGGATGCTGCAGGTCCCCGCAACCGCGGAAATCGTGCTGGAGGGACACATCCCGCCGGCGACGCCGGGCTTCACCGGCCACAGCGAGGACGGCATCCCGCTCAAGGAGAAGGGCGGCTACCTCCACGCGCTGGAAGGTCCGTACGGCGACCACACCGGCTACTACAACGAGCAGGACTGGTTTCCTGTCTTCGAGGTGAACCGGATCACCCAGCGCGACGGCGCCATCTACCACTCGACCTACACCGGCAAGCCGCCCGACGAGCCGGCGGTGCTGGGCGTCGCGCTGAACGAGGTGTTCGTTCCGATCCTGCAGAAGCAGTTCCCCGAGATCGTCGACTTCTACCTGCCGCCGGAGGGCTGCAGCTATCGGATGGCGGTGATCTCGATCAAGAAGGCCTATCCGGGACATGCGAAGCGGCTGATGTTCGGCCTGTGGAGCTACCTGCGCCAGTTCATGTACACGAAGTTCATCGTGATCGTGGATGAGGACGTCGACATCCGCAGCTGGCAGGACGTGATCTGGGCGATCACGACCCGCATGGATCCGGTGCGGGACACGACGCTGGTCGAGGGCACGCCGATCGATTACCTGGACTTCGCCTCGCCGGTCAGCGGACTGGGCGGGAAGATGGGCCTGGACGCGACCAACAAATGGCCGGGCGAGACCAGCCGCGAGTGGGGGCGCGTCATCGAGATGCCGGCCGAGCACAAGGCCCGGGCGGCGGATCTCTATCAGCGTTTGTTCGGGGGCTAGGAATGTCCTGATCCTAGGGGGCGCGGCTTGAATAGGCCGGATGGCCCACCTAAGGTTGTCAGGCCTTTCCGGCACTTCCTCTGGCGCAGTCTCTGCGCGCCAGGAGCCCTGCGGCAGATGGCCGCGGAGCCCCAAAGGCGGCTGGTCCGCCCACCCCCTCCCGTCCGGGATGCCCGGCGCGGAGGGGGTTTCTATTTATTGGGGGCGGCTGGTTCGTGCCCGGCCGCGAGCGGCCGCGGGCGGCCGCGTCAGTGGCCGGCGAGGTATCCCAGCCATTCGTAACCCAGGTAGCGCGCCCGGGCGGTGCCGTCCTGCGACGGCAGCAGGTCGCGCCATTCGAATCCGGACAAGGCCAGGCCCATTGGCGCCGGGACCACTTCGACCCCAGACGGCAGGGCCTCGCGGAAGGCGCGCAGTGCGCGGCGCATGTGGACGTCGTGCGTGACCAGGACGACGCGGCGGACGGGCTGGCCGCGGAGCAGTTCGGCGGTGTAGCGCGCGTTCTCGCGGGTGTCGGTGGCACGGTCTTCCTTCGCGGCGAGCTTGAAGCCGAACTCCTGCGCGGCGGTGCGCTCGGCGAGGGCAGCCTCGGTCATGCGGTCCCCGGGCGCGTCGCGCGGCGTGCCGCCGGTGAAGATCAGGGGAATGCCGGTGCGCCGCGACAGCCAGATGCCGTAGCGCAGCCGCTCGATCGACGCCGGCTTGAGTTGCGCGGTGCCGTATTCCGGCATCAGCCGGCGGGCGCCGCCGCCGAGCACGACGATGACGCTCTCTCGCGGCGGGAGGTCCTGGAGCCGCTGGACCTGCACCGCCTGCTGCGGGCCGAGCAACCGCTGCTGCAGCCACAGGGCGCCCAGTTCGGTGCTGCCGACCCAGACCGCGATCAGCCCGGCCGCGAACAGCGCCCCGGACAACCACCGCCGGCGGTGCCGCAGCCACCAGGCGAGCAGCAGCAGCGGAAACGCGCCGGTGGGCGGCAGCAGGAAGGCCGCGACCGCGTGTATCAGGTCGTTCATCGGGAGCCGGGGACGGGTGTCAGGTGTTGAGGCCCGCCAGCATAATCAGCTTCCTTGACGATTCGACCGGTTCCTTGCCGGCTGCGCCCGTGTTCTTCTCCGCTCTTCCCGTCTGGCCCCGGCGCGCCTTGCGCGCGCTCGTGGGCCTGGTGCTGTTCCTCGTCGCGCTGCTGCTGGTCGCGTGGGTGGCATTGCCGATGTGGATCGAGCGGGCCGGCGTGCGGATCGCCACCGAGCAGCTCGGCCGGACGGTGACCCTCGGCCGCGCGAGCTTCACGCCGTGGCGGCTGGCGCTGACGCTGGAGGATCTGAAGATCGCCGGCCCCGCGGCGGAGTCGCCGCCGCTGTTCGAGGTGCATCGTGTCCGCGCGGCCCTGTCGCCGCGCTCGCTCTGGCACCTGGCGCCGGTGTTGTCGTCGCTGAAGGTGGAGGCGCCGCGCGGGCGCGTCGCGCTGCTGCCCGACGGCAGGACCGATCTGGACGACATCCTCGCCCGGCTGGCCGCGGATCCGAAGACGCCGGCATCGCCGGACGAGGGCCCGGCCGAGGCGGCGCTCTACAACATCGAACTCACCGACGGCGAATTCCGGCTGGACGACCGGGCCGCCGGCATGGTCCATGAGCTGAAGGCACTGCATCTGGGCATCCCCTTCCTGTCGACGCTCGACGCGGATGTCGAGGTGCACGTGCAGCCGCGGCTGTCCGGGCAGTTGAACGGCGTCGGATTCCAGAGCGAAGGCCAGGCGCAGCCATTCGCGGACACCCGCAGCGCGAGCATGACGGTCAAGCTCGATGCGCTGGACCTGTCCGCCTATCGCGCCTATTGGCCCAAGGCGCTGCCGATGCGCCTGGCGCAGGGCCAGGTCGATACGCAGCTGACGCTCGACTTCAAGCAGCCGCCCGGGCAGTCCCCCGAGGTCAAGCTCAGCGGTCGCGCCGCGCTGCGGGGCCTGTCGCTGCAGCGCAAGGCTGGCGACGGCGATGGAGCCTGGACAGATTGGCTGCGCTGGCAGGCGCTGACCGTCGACCTGACGGACGTCCAGCCGCTGAAGCGGCAGGTGATGTTGGGCGCGGTGACCCTGAAGCAGCCGGAGCTGCTGATGGGGCGTGACGCGCAAGGTCGGCTGTGGCTGCCGGAAATGCCGCCGGCGCAGGCGCCCAAGCCGGTGACGGCGGTGGCCGCCGCGTCCGCGGCCAGTCCCGCAAG
>NZ_PEOG01000060.1 GCF_002761755.1 Roseateles chitinivorans | reverse complement strand
CGGCGGCGCTGGGGGCGCTCGCCGGGCGGCACTGGCTGAAGTGGTGACCCCGCGGGCGAGCGGGGCCGCGGCCGCGGCTAGTCGTCCCGGCGGAACCGCGACTGCACCCGCCGGTCGAGCGCACCGGACGCGGCGGCCTTGAGCAGGCCGCGGAAGGTCGCGCAGGCGGCATGGCTCTTGGCCGGGCAGACGGCCGCATGCTTCAGGCCGCGGCTGATCGCGCGCAGCTGACGGATCGTCGCGTCGATCTCGACGGCCTTGGCCGCCAGCAACTGGCGGTCGATCACCGGACCGGTCGGCGTCAGCATCGACTGGATCTCGTCCAGCGACAGCCCGCCGGCCTGGCCCAGCGCGATCAGCGCCAGGTCGTCCAGCACCTTCGCCGGGAACTGGCGCCGCGTGCCGGCCGGGCCGAGCGACCGGATCAGCCCGCGCTGCTCGTAGTAGCGCAGCGTCGAGGACGCGATGCCGGTCCGTTTCGCGACCTGCGCGATGTCCATCGGTCCGGGTGGGGATTGGCTCATGGGCGCTTGACTTGAAGTTGACTTCAACTTCTATCGTGCCGCCCATCGACGCCACACGTCAACCCGCCACCCCTCACGACTGCCTGCGACTGCCCACGAGGCCCCTGATGACCAGCCCACCGCCCCTCCTTCTCCTTGCCCTGCCGCGGGGTGTCCTCGGCCACATCGCGCTGATCGGCGTCGGTGCGACCGCCATCCTCGACCTCTGGCTGATGGCGCTGCGACGAGCCGGCGTGCCCACGCAGCCGATGGCCTGGATCGGACGCTGGGTCGCGCACATGGCGCATGGGCGCTTCGCTCACGCGTCGATCGGACAGGCACCGGCCGTCCGCGGCGAAGCGCTGCTCGGATGGCTGGTGCACTACGCCGTCGGCATCGCCTTCGCGGCCTTGCTCGTGGTGATCGCCGGACCCGGCTGGCTGCTCGCGCCGAGCTGGGAGCCGGCGGTGGGTGTCGGCATCGCCACCGTGCTGATGCCCTGGTTCGTCATGCAACCCGCGATGGGCGCCGGCGTCGCGGCGAGCCGCACCGCCGCGCCATTCCAGAACCGGCTGCGCAACCTGGTCAATCACTTCGTGTTCGGCGTCGGCCTGCTGGTCAGCGCCCTGGTGCTGCAAGCGCTGCGCTGACTGCGCCTGGCCGCACCGCGCCGCCAGCGACTCCGGCCACTCGGCGGCTCCGCCGCCGTTTTCCCTGTCGAAAGCCCCTGTCGAAAGGACTTCAATGAAGGCCCCTGCCATTCCCACCGACCGCCCGGCCCGAGCGCCACGTCGCCTCGCGATCGTCTATCACAGCGCCCATGGGCACACGGAGCACATCGCGTCGCACATCCGCATGGGCGCCCGCGGCGTGCCCGACGTTGCGGTCGACCTGCTGAAGGCCGAGGACCTCATCGCGGCGCCGGCCGACCTGATCGCCTACGACGGCCTGGTGCTGGGCTCGCCGACCTACCTGGGCGGTGTGTCCGGGCCGTTCAAGAGCTTCATGGACGCGACCGGTCCGCTGTGGAGGACCCAGCGCCTGCGCGGCAAGCTGGCGGCGGCGTTCACCGTGTCCTCGCTGCCGTCGGGTGACAAGCAGTCGACGCTGATGTCGCTGTTCATTTTCTGCATGCAGCACGGCATGGTGTGGGTCGGCAATCCGCTGCTGCCCGAACAGCACCGCGGCGTGCCCGAGGCGGAGGCGGCCAACCGGCTCGGCTCCTGGTCCGGGCTGATGGCCCAGTCCGCACACGGCGCGCCAGCGGATGCCTTCGCGGCCGGCGACCTGCGAACGGCCCGCCTGTTCGGCCGCCATGTCGCGGAGACCCTGCACCGGCTGGGCGGCGTGGAGGCCGACAGCCTGCTCGCCGCGCCCGCCGCCGCGGGCGTGCCCGCATGACGCCCGCCTCAGGGGATATACGACAAGGGCAGGGCCGTCGTGAACTTCAGCTCCTCCATCGCGAAGCTGGAGCTGACGTCTGAGAGCTGCGTGTTGGCGATCAGCCGCTTGTAGACCTGGTCGTAGGCGGCGATGTCCGGGACGACCACGCGCAGCAGGTAGTCGACATCGCCGCTCATCCGGTAGAACTCGACGACCTCCGGGATCGCCTCGACCGCCGCGCAGAACTGCTCGAACCAGCTTTGCGAATGCACGCTCGTCCGCACCGACACGAACACCGTCACCCCGACGTTGACCTTCTTCGGGTCGACCAGCATCACGTTGCGGGTGATCACGCCGGACTCCTTGAGCCGCTGCACCCGCCGCCAGCAAGGCGTCGTGGACAGGCCCACCTCCGCCGCCAAGTCGCTGACCTGAATTGCCGCATCCCGCTGCAGCACATGCAGGATCTTGCGGTCAATGGAATCAAGTTTTGTCATTTCCACCAGCGTTGGAACGCATTTGCTGAAAGCGATGAAGAACAGGCGGATTTTGCATGCGGATTCCCCGGTCGCCTTCTGACAATCGTCGGCCATGGAAATCTATCTCGACGCCAACGCCACCACCCCCGTCCTGCCGCAGGCCCGCGATGCCGCGCTCTCCGTGATGGCGGACGCATTCGGAAACCCCAGCAGCATCCACGGCAGCGGCCTCAAGGCGCGGGCCCGGCTCGACGAAGTCCGTGCCACCGCGCGCCGGGTGCTGGGCGCGCCGGGCGGCCGGCTGGTCTTCACCAGCGGCGCGACCGAAGGCATCCAGACGGCCGTCCTCTCCGCGCTGACAGCGCTGCGCCAGCGGCGCGACGCCGGCCAGCCGATCCCGCCGCGGCTGCTGTACGGCGCCACCGAGCACAAGGCCGTCCCCGAGGCGCTCAAGCACTGGAATGCGCTGCTCGGCCTGGGGCTGGAGGTGGTCGCGATTCCGGTGGGCCTCGACGGCCGTCATGACCTTGCCTGGCTGCGCGAGCAGGTGCGCTCGGCCGGTCTCGTCTGCACGATGGCGGCCAATAACGAGACCGGCGTCATCAGCGACCTCGACGGCATCGCCGAGGTGCTGCGCGGCAGCGGCGCGCTGTGGCTGGTCGACGGCGTGCAGGCGCTGGGCAAGCTGCCGTTGCAGCTCGGCGAGCGAGCCATCGACTACGCGCCGTTCTCCGGCCACAAGCTCTATGCGCCCAAGGGCATCGGCATGCTCTATGTCCGCGAGGGCGCCCCGTTCACGCCGCTGATGGCCGGCGGCGGCCAGGAGGGCGCGCTGCGCTCCGGCACCGAGAACATGGCGGGCATCGCCGCGCTGGGCGCGGTGCTGGACGCGCTCGAGCAAGGGAGCACCTTCGCCTCGCTCAGCCAGCTGGTCGACCGCCGCCAGCGGCTGGCCGACGCGCTGCGCGACGCCTTCCCCGAGGTGGTTTTCAATGCGCCCTTCGACATCAGCCTGCCGACCACGCTGAATGTCTCCGTCCCGGGCCTGGCCGCGAAGCTGCTGCTGGACCTCTTCGATGCCGCCGGCTTGCGCGTCAGCGGCGGATCGGCCTGCGGCGCTTCGAAGGCGGCGCCGAGCTATGTGCTCCAGGCCATGGGCCTGCCGGCATGGCGCGCCGCCTCGGCGGTGCGCCTGTCCTTCGGCGCGGCCGACGCCGACGCCACGCTGGACGAGGCCTGTCGCCGCGTGCGCGCCTGCGGCGAGTCGCTGCGCGCGACCTGCCAGATGCCCTCGCCGAACGATACCCCGCAGGCGCCAGACCTGCTGACCCGCTTCAGCGTCGACGGCGCCTGCTGCTACGTCGTCGCCGATGTCGGCAGCCGCCGCTGCGTCATCGTCGATCCGCTGCCGGAGCTGACCGGCACGCTGACGCAGTGGCTGCGATGTCGCGGGCTGACGCTGGCGGCGGTGCTCGACACCCACAGCCATGGCGATCACGCGTCCTCGGCGCAGGCGCTGCGCGACGCGGTGCCGGAACTGCTGGCGGAGGACGCCCGGCAGGGGCAGGTCGATCCGCTGGGCTGGCCCTCGGGCGCGGAGGTGATCGCGCTGGGCGCATACCGCCTGTCGCGGCTGGAGGTCCCCGGCCACACCGAGGACTCGACCGCCTACCTGCTGCACGCCGGCGGCGAGCTGGTCGCGACCTTCGTCGGCGACACGGTGATGCCGGGTGCGCTCGGTCGCAGCGACTTCCCGCAGAGTGCCCCGGCCGCCTTCGCGTCGTCGCTGAAGACGCTGGAGCGCAATGTCGGCCTGGGGGGCCTGCTGCTGCCGGGCCACGACTATGACGACCGTTTCGCCACGACGCTGGCGGTCGAATGCGAGGCGCAGCCGCTGCTCGACGGCGTGCTCAAGGGGCGCCTCAGCGCCGAGGCCTTCGCGATCGAGAAGGGCGTGCTGGAGCGCGACCTTGCGCCGACCGAGTACCAGACCATGGCATGCGGCGCGCGCGTCGCCTGCGCGAGGTCGGCGGAGCGCGTCGAGCTGGACGTGGCCGGCCTGCAGGCACTGCTGGGCGAGGGCGCCGATCCGAAGCCGGTGCTCGTCGACGTGCGCGAGGCCTACGAGGCGCGGCTGAGCCCGAACGAGGCGCTCGGGCCCGAGGCGGTGCCGCTGTCCGCGCTGATCAACGCGTTGCCGCGCTGGCGCGCCTTGCCGGCGGACACGCCGGTGGTCTTCTTCTGCCGCAGCGGCAACCGCAGCGCGCAGGCGGCGCGGGCGCTGCGCCGCCTCGGCCATGCGCGGGCCTGGAGCCTGGCCGGCGGCCTCGCCCTGTGGCCGGAGGGCTCTGCATCGCTCGCGGCCGGCGCGCGCAGCAATCCCAATGCCGGCACCACCACCGGCGTCCCGATCGCCTTCGACGCGATCGCGATCTGAGCGGGCGGCCCGGCGCCGGGCGCCTCGGGCCATCCCTGGATTGACCGTCGGACCGACTGCCCCTATGCTCGGTGCTTGAAAGCGCTTTCATAAGCGCGCAGCAAAAGGGCATTCCCATGACGGAGACAACGACGGCGCGCGCGAGCGCGTCGCTGCGATGGACGCTGTCCGCCAAAGGCGCGGACCTGGCGAGTTCGACGCGCCTGGCCGCGCAGCCGGATCTGGCATTGCAGCCAGTGGCGCGACTGATGGCCGATGCCGCGATCGCCGGCATGCCCAAGCTGGTGGTGAACAGCGCCAGGCGCTTCCAGCGCATCGAGGGCTTCGGCGGCGCGTTCACCGAAGCGGCGGCGACCACCTGGCAGAAGCTCCCGCCCGCCGAGGCCAACGCGCTGCTGCGGGCCTACTTCGACGCCGGCGCCGGTCACGGCTATACCTTCAACCGGGTGCACATGAACAGCTGCGACTTCTCGCTGGGCAACTACGCCCATGCGGAGGTCCCGGGCGACGAGGCGCTGGCCCACTTCAACATCGATCGGGACCGCCGCGCGCTGCTGCCGATGATCCAGGCCGCGATGAAGGTCGCGCCGGGACCGATGAAGCTGCTGGTCTCGCCCTGGAGTCCGCCCGCCTGGATGAAGACCAACGGCGAGATGAACAACGGCGGCAAGCTGCTGGCGCGCCATGCGAAGACCTGGGCGCAGTGCTATGTGAAGTTCGTCCAGGCCTATGAGGCCGAGGGCGTGCCGATCTGGGGCGTCTCGGTGCAGAACGAGCCCGACGCGGTGCAGCGCTGGGACTCCTGCGTCTACAGCGCCGAGGAGGAACGCGACTTCGTCCGCGACCACCTTGGCCCGGCGCTGCACGCGGCCGGCCTGCAGCGCATCCGCATCGTGATCTGGGACCACAACCGCGACCAGATGGTGCAGCGCGCCGACGTCGTCTACTCGGACCCCGAGGCGGCGAAGTATGTCTGGGGCTGCGGCTTCCACTGGTATGTCGAGGACCACTTCGACCATGTCGGCCTGCTGCATGACGCCTATCCGGACAAACAGCTGCTGTTCACCGAGGGCTGCCAGGAAGGCGGCCCGCACATCGGATCGTGGTCGACCGGCGAGCGCTACGGGCGCAGCATCATCAACGACCTGAATCGCTGGACGGTGGGCTGGATCGACTGGAACCTGCTGCTGGACGAGACCGGCGGGCCGAACCACGTCGGCAACCTGTGCAGCGCGCCGATGCTCGCGGACCGCGAGCAGAACCGGTTGATGCCGCAGAGCTCGTACGACTACCTCGGCCACTTCAGCCGCTTCATCCGGCCCGGCGCGCATCGGGTGCTGTGCTCGGCCAGCAGCCAGGACCTGGAATGCACCGCCGCGCTCAACGAGGACGGCAGCATCGCCGTCGTCGTGATGAATCGCAGCGAGCGCGAGCACCGCTTCACGCTGCGCATCGACGGCCTGGCCGGCGTCGCGGCGCTGCCGGCGCGCTGCATCGCGACCTACCTGCTGCCGCGCTGAATCGGGGACGCTCCCATGACCGTCGCCGATCACACCGCGTCCGCCCGCGTCGATGCGCTCTACCTGTATCCGGTGAAGTCCTGCGCCGGCGCGCGCGTGCCTGAGCTCCGCTTCGATGCCGACGGACGCATCGAGGGCGATCGCGAGTGGATCGTGATCGACGCGCGCGGCGAGCTTGCCTGGCTGGGCTCGCATCCGAAGCTGGCATTGCTCCAGCCGGGGCTGCTGCCGGACGCGCTGCTGCTGCGCGGCGGCGGGCAGCAGCCGCTGCGGCTGTCGCGCGAGCCCGAGGGCGGCGCGACCCAGGCCTTGATCTGGCATCCCGGCGAGCGTCGCATGGTGGCCCATGCCGGACGCGACGCCGGCGCGCTGGCGGCTCAGTTCCTGCGTGAGCTGACCGGCGAGGACCTGCGGCTGGTGAAGCTGGACCGCGAGGCGATGCTCGCCACCGCGCCGAACCCGCTGCATGCGGTGTCGGCAGCGTCGGTGGCGGAGCTCAACGAGCATTTGGCGACGCAAGGCCGGGGACCGGTCGATGTGCGCCGGCTGCGGCCCAACCTGGTGCTGGGCGGCGGGCCCGACGCGGTGATGCCCTTCATCGAGGAGCATCTGACGCAGATGGTCTGGCGCGACGGCGAGGGCGCGTGGCGACGCCTGGTGCATCGAATGCCCTGCGAGCGCTGTGTCGTGCCCAATGTCGATCCGGACACCGGCGAGGCGCAGGTGGGCATCGACACGGAGATCGCCGCGCTCAGCGCGCAGCGCTGGCCGGGACAGGCCTCGCGCTTCGGCGTCTATCTGCAGCCGCCGCCGGGCGGCTCGCTGGCCGAAGGCGCCAGCCTGACGATAGAGCTCGACTTTTGAGCGCGGCCCGAGGACTCTCCCGCCGCGGCCTGATCGCGGCGATGACGGCGCCGGCGTGGAGCGGCCTGCTGGTCGTGCCGGCGCGGGCGCAGCCGCGCGAGGTGCTGACGGTCGCCGCCTTCCCGTTGATGGACGAGATCGCCAAGGCGGCGATCCCGGCGTGGCAGGCGCTGCATCCGGACGTCGAGCTGCGCATCCTGATGCGGCAGTACGCCGACCACCACACGGCGATGACGACTGCCTTGTCGACGGCGGTCGGGTTGCCCGACGTGATGGCGCTGGAGGCGAGCTTCGTCGGCCGCTTCGCGCAGGGCGGCGGGCTGGAGGACCTGCGGCAGCCGCCCTTCGGCATCGAGTCGGTGCGGGCGCGGCTGGTGCCCTATGCCTATGACCAGGCGATCGCGCGCAACGGCGCGGTGGTCGCCATGCCGGCGGACATCGGCCCCGGGACGATGCTGTATCGCAAGGACATCCTGGACCGCGCGGGCCTGGCGCCGGAGGAGCTCACGCGCAGCTGGGACGGCTATGTCGCCGCCGGCGAGCGCATCAAGGCGCGGACCGGCGCCTACCTGATCGCCAACGTGCAGGAGATCAAGGACATCCTGGTGGCCGATGGCCTGCGGCCCGGCGAGGGCGTCTACTTCGACACCGAGTCGCGGGTGCTGGTGAACACACCGCGCTTCGAGCGCGCCTTCGAGGTGGCCTTGCGGGCCCGGCAGAAGGGACTGGATGCGAAGGTGCAGGCCTGGTCCAACGACTGGGGCGCCGGCTTCAAGCAGGGGCGGCTGGCCACGGAGCTCTCGGGCGCTTGGCTGGTGGGCCAGCTCAACGCCTTCGTCGCGCCGCAGACCAAGGGCCTGTGGCGTGCGGCCTCGTTGCCGGGCGGCTCTCAGGTGCCCTACGGCGGCACCTTCTACGCGATCGCACGGCGGTCGGCGCCGGCGCGCAAGCAACTGGCCTGGCGGTTCATCCAGCTGATGACGCTGGACCCGGCGCGGCAACTGCAGGCCTTCAAGAGCTATGACGCCTTCCCCGCGCTGCGGGACGTGCATGACGACCCGTTCTTCAGCGAGCCGGTGGACTTTCTCGGCGGGCAGCGGGCACGGCTGCTGTGGCGCGACGATGCGCTGCGCATCACCGCCTTGCCGGTCCACAAGCAGAACAAGTTCGCCGAGGAAGTCGTGCAGACCGAGCTGGACAAGGTGCTGCGCGGACAGAAGACGATCAAGGCGGCGCTCGCGGATGCCGAGCAGCTGCTGCTGCGGCGCGCGAAGCGCTGAGCGGCGATGGTCGGCGCCCGGCCAGGGACCGCGGCCGGCACCGACCGACCCGCCGCGGCGATGACCGCAAGCGCGAGGGCGACTCCCGCGAGGGCGACTCCCGCGATGGCGACCACCGCTTTGGCGACCACCGCGACGACCACACCCCTCCGTCCCCGGACAACCTCAAGAAGGAGATCCCGTTCATGAAGCAACGACTGACGCGGCGCCGGGCCGCGCTGCCGCTGTTGGCGGCGCTGACGATCGACGGCGGCTCGGCGCTGGCGCAGACGGCCACCGGCAAGGGCGGCGCGGCGGACGGGCCGATCGGCCTGCCGGCCGGCTACACGCTGGTGTGGTCGGATGAGTTCGACCGGGACGGGCTGCCGGACGCGACGAAGTGGGCCTACGACACCGGCATGAACAAGCAGGGCTGGCACAACCGCGAAAAGCAGTACTACGCCGGTCCGCGGGCGGAGAACGCGGTGGTGCGAGATGGCCGGCTGCTCATCACGGCGCGCAAGGAGGCGCTGTCCTCCCGGCCCGACTGGGGCGGCCAGCACTACAGCTCGACGCGGCTGATCACCAAAGGCAAGGCCGAGTGGACCTACGGCTTCTTCGAGATCCGCGCCAGGCTGCCCTGCGGCCGCGGCACCTGGCCGGCGATCTGGACCCTGGGCAGCCAGGGCGACTGGCCAGCCGCCGGGGAGCTCGACATCCTCGAGCACATGGGCCAGAAGCCGGACTGGGTCTTCAGCACGGTGCACACGAGCTCCGGCCACGGCGGACATGGCGTCGGCGATGGCCGCAAGCTCGCGACCGCCTGCGACCGGTTCCACGACTACCAGATGCTGTGGACGCCCCGGGAGATCCGCTTCGGCATCGATGGCCAGGTGCATGCCGCCTATCCGAACCTGGACCAGGGACCGGCGCAATGGCCGTTCGACAAGCCGCAGTTCCTGATCCTCAATCTCGCGATCGGCGGCGACCTGGGCGGGGAGATCGACGATGCGATCTTCCCGGTCAGCTATGAAGTGGCGCATGTGCGCGTCTACCAGCAGGCGCGCTGAACGGAGGCCACCGCGCTTGAGCCTGGCGCCGCCGCGTGGCGGCGGCTGCATGGAAAACGGTCAGGCACTGACTGGCGTGGGATCGATGGTCTACTTCCGGCCTGGCCGGAGACCGGAAGACGGTCTTCATGTCCTTGTCCGTCGACACGCTGGTCGACCTGCCTCGAGAGCCCCGTTTGTCCCGCAGTACCCAAGGCGCCACGCTGCTCGGCCTGATCGCCATCCTCTTCTGGAGCACCTCCGTCGGCGTCACGCGCAGCACGATCGAGTTCCTCGGCCGGACCGGCGCGCCGGCGGTGATGTTCACCCTGTCCGCCCTGCTGCTGCTGCCGACGCGCCGCCCGCTGCGCGAGTTGCCGCGGCGCTACCTCTGGCTGGGCGCCGCGCTGTTCGTCGGCTACGAGCTGTGCTTCGTGCTCGCGCTCGGTTTCGCGCGGACGCGGCACGAGGCCATCGAGGTCGGCATGGTCAATTACCTGTGGCCCAGCCTCACCGTGCTGTGCTCCGCGATCGCCGGCGGGCAGCGGCTGAATGCCTTGATGCTGGGTGGTCTGGCGCTGGCCTTCACCGGTGTCGTGACCGCCTCCTCGCCGCCCGAGGGGCTGTCGCTGGCGCGCTTCTTCCACAACGCCGCGTCGAATCCGCTGGCCTATGGCCTGGCCTTCGTCGGCGCGATCGTGTGGGCGCTCTACAGCACCTGCACCCGCTACATGGCCGAGGGCAGGAACGCGCTGTGGTTCTTCATGGCGCTGAGCGCGGTCGGCTTCTGGGTGGTGCATGCGCTCAACCCGGACCGCCCGCCGATGCAGGTGTCGGCGCATGTCGTCATCCAGGTCGTGCTCGCGAGCACCGCGGTGACGCTGGCCTACACGCTCTGGAACCTCGGCGTGCTGCGCGGGAACATCCATCTGCTCGGGTTGGCGGCCAACGGCACGCCGGTGATGTCGGCACTGTTCGCGTCGCTGCTGCTGAGCGCGCCCTTGCCGCCGGTCTTCTGGGGCGGCGCGGCGCTGGTGGCGCTCGGGTCCCTGGTTGCCGGGATCGGCGCGCGGCGCGCCGCCGGCCGCACCGATCGAGGCGCGTGATGGCCGACAGCGCGCCGATCGCCATCGCCGTGGCGACCAACGCGCTTTACCCGCCGACCCGACGCCGCGTCGTCACCCCCACCAGACCCAGGCCGAGCGCGGCGAGCAAGGCCGAAGCAGGCTCCGGCACGGCCGAGACCTCCAGCCGCAGCGAGGCATCGAGGGGCTGCGTGCCGCTCCACAGGTAGCCCAGGCCGTGGTTCAGGTTGGCGGCCTCGGTGATCAGGCCGACCTGCGTCGCACCGGCCTGCAGCGCGTCGAAGTGCAGCGTGCCCAGCAGCAGCGATCCCTGGCCCTGGTTGGCCATGCCGGGGAAGCTCGACCCGCCGAACTGGCCGGCGCCCAGCCAGGGGCTGTCGTCGTCCCAGCCGGCCGTTGGCGTGAAGCTGGCGAAGGACAGCCGGCTGGTGTCGTAGCTCAGGCGGAAACCGAAGGACAGCAGTTCCTCGTCGGCCGCGAGGCCGCCGAACGGATCGAGCACGCTGATCAGGAGGTCGACGCCTTCGCCGGCCTTGGCCGGTCCGGCCGCGGTCAATGTGACGGTCGCCGCATGCGTGCCGATGCAGGCAAGCGCCAGGGCGGTGGCGGCGATCAGGGGTTGGAGCTTCATGGAAATTCTCACAGGCTGCTGAAGAGCTGGTACCAGACGCGGTAGTCCGCTTGGGTGACGCACTTGTCGCCGTCCATGTCCGCGAGCGGCTCGAAGCGCGTGTCGCCGGCGCAGCTGCCGATGGCATTGCGCAGCGCGTCGCGGTCGGCGGCGGTGATCGCGGCGTCGGCATTCACGTCGCCGGGCTTGCGCACCCGCACCGGCAGGCGCGGCGCGGCCTCGCCATAGCCGTCGTTGAGGAACAGGCCGAGGAAGTAGTCGCCTTCCGGCTGGCCGGCGAGCGGGAAGCTCTGCGATCCCGACGGGCTCGCCACATAGTTCCACTTCAGCGATCCCGGGCCGCCCGGCGTCATGCCGACGCGGTACAGGCCGATCCAGTGGGTCGTTCCCGCGGGGAGGCCGCTCCAGCTCAGCGCCACGGCGCCGCCGATGCGGACGCGGTCGACATCCGCCCTGAAGCTCACCTGCGGCGTGCTCGGCGGCAGCACCGGTGGCGCATTCCAGGCGACCTGGCCCAGCCCGTTCAGGACCGGGTCGGTGAAGTCCAGCCCCGCGCCCTCGACGTGGCCGGCCAGGCGGCGACGGAAGGCGCCGTCGCCGTCGACGGTGACCACCAGGTCGTACCAGCCGTAGCTCGCGGTGACCGACCGCACATGGTCGCGGCTGGACAGCGCCGGCACGTCGATCGTCACGACCGCCGGGTCGCCATAGGCGTTGTCGACGATGCGAAAGCGCATCGGCTGTGCGCTGGCGTTGCGCAGCGTCAGCGTGAGGCTCGCGCTTGCCGGCTGCTCCCTCAGGCTGGCCGCGGCCAGACGGCCGATGCCGTCGAAGCTCATGCGGAACTCGCGCAGGAAGCCGTTGTCGCCATGCACCGCCAACTGCATGCCGGCGCTGCCCCAGTTCCAGACCTCCTGGTCGATGCGCTTGCCGGGCTCGACCGTGTAATGCCATGGGCCATCGGTGCGCAGCGTCGAGTACACGATGAAGGTGGCCGTGGCGCTGCCCTCGTTCGCGAAGCTCAGCGCGAACTGGCGGGCGTTCGTGGCGGCGATGCCGTCGACGCTGGCGCGGTAGGGCAGCGGTGCCGCCCGGCGCGGTACGCCGCTGGTGGCCTTCTCCTGGCGGGGCAGGCTCTGGTTGGCCGGCGGCAGCGCGTCCCTGGTGCCCCAGCCCTTGAAGTACACCGCGGTGGCCGGGACGCTGGACGGGAAGGCGGCGCCGCCGGACTTGAAGTCGAAGGCCCTGGTCATGTCGCCGCAGACCGCCCGGCGCCACGGCGAGATGCCGTCGCACCGCACGCTCGCACGCGCGTGGCCCAGGCTCACCAGCCATTCTTCGGTGAAGCGGATCAGCGAGGTGTGATCGAAGCGCTGCGAGCAGACGCGGCCGCCCTTGCTCCAGGGCGAGATCACCAGGGTCGGCACCCGCGGGCCCAGGCCGATGGGCTGGCCGTTGGCCACCTCGCCGATGGTGGCGTCGGTCATCGTCGTGCGGCCGCGATCGGCGTTCAGCGGGGCCATCACCGACGGCATGTGGTCGAAGAAGCCGTCGTTCTCGTCGTAGGTCAGGATCAGCGCGGTCCTGGCCCAGACCTCGGGCGACTGCACCAGCGCCTGCAGCAGGCGCGCGGTGAAGTGCTCGCCGGCGTTGGGCGTGTCGTCGGGATGCTCGCAGTACTCGGTCGGCGCGCAGATGTAGGACAGGCGCGGCAGCGTGCCGGCCCGAACGTCGGCGGCGAACTCGTCGATCAGCCACTGGCCGGTGGTGCCCGCGGCATTGGCCTGTGTCGAGCCCGCGGCCAGGGCACGCCCGCGGCGATACAGCGGCGAGGCGCTGGTGAGCTTCCGGCCGGCCGCGTCGGTGCGGAAGTTCTTGAAGTACTGGAGGTAGTTGTCGCCGTAGTTGTCCCACTCCTGGTAGACCTTCCAGCTGACGCCGGCCGCCTCCAAGGTCTCGGCGTAGGTCAGCCACTCATTGCCCCGGGCGGCGGGGTTGTCGTTGGCGATGTCGCCGTTGTAGGTGCCGCCGGTGACGTTGTAGAGACGCGAGTCCGAGATGCCGGTCACCACCGCGTTGCTGTGGCCGCTGAGCGCGTAGAAGCGGTTCGGATCGGTGGGGCCGAAGATCGAGCAGTGGTATGCGTCACAGACGGTGAACGCGTCGGCCAGCGCGTAGTAGAAGGGCAGGTCGCTGCGGTCGAAGTAGCCCATCGTGCGGGGGGACTTCTTCGGCACCCACGCGTTCCAGTCCTTCCAGGCGGCCTCGGTGCCTTTCCAGCTGTGATCCAGGCCGATGCGCAGCGCATTGGTGTTGCGGATGTCGAAGTGGTAGGGCAGGACCTGCGAGCCGACGGCGGTGCCGGGCTGCATCCAGACCGGCTGGCCGGTGGGCAACGCGATGGGGCGCGGATCGCTGAAGCCGCGCACGCCGGACAGCGTGCCGAAGTAGTGGTCGAAGGAGCGGTTCTCCTGCATCAGGATGACCACGTGCTGGATGTCGGCCAGTGATCCGGTCGCGTTGTTGGCGGGGGTGGCGAGCGCCTGGCGCAGGGTCTGCGCGAAGGCCTGGCTGCCCGCCATGCCGGCGACCGCGGCGGTCAGGAAGGACCGGCGGGATGTCGTGCTCATGAGGCTTCACCTGGGGAGGTCGTGAAGCGCGTGATTCTTTTGGCGCAGGAAGACAGCAGCGTGAAGGAATGGCACAGGCGGGCGGGCCCCGGTTGTCGTGGCTATCATCGCCCCCGCAGACAAGGAGTCGAAATGGCATCACGCTTCTGGTTGGCGCTCCAGGTGGGCGCGTTCTTGGGCCTGTCCAGCCTGTCGGCCGCGGCGCAGGAGGTCACCCTGACGCGGCTCGACTGCGGCAGCGGCAGCAACGACCCGCGACGCTTCAGCGACACCTACGCCTACACCGAGACCTCGAAGCCGTTCACCTTCAGCTGCTATGTCATCCGGCACGGCGCCGACGTGATGGTCTGGGACACCGGCTACCTGCCGGGCTCGGTGCCCAACGCCACCAACAAGCCGCTGGCCGACCTGCTGCGGCAGATCAGGGTCGAGCCGGGCGAGGTGAAGTACGTCGGCATCAGCCACTACCACGCCGACCACACCGGCCAGCTGGCCCCGCTCAAGAACGCGACCCTGCTGATCGGCAAGGGCGACTGGGACGGCATCACCGCCACGCCGCCGATGAGCGGCGCCAATGCGAAGGGCTTCGCCGAGTGGATCGCCGAGAAGCGCAAGGTCGAGACGCTGAGCGCGGACAAGGACGTCTTCGGCGATGGCAGCGTCATGATCCTGCGCGCGCCGGGGCACACGCCGGGGCATTCCATGCTGCTGGTGCGGCTCAAGGAGATGGGGCCGGTGCTGCTGAGCGGCGATGCGGTCCACTTCCATGAGAACTACGAGCACGACGGCGTGCCCGGCTTCAACGACGACCGCGCGCAGACGCTCGCGTCGATCCAGCGGATGAAGCAGATCGAGAAGAACCTGAAGGCGACGGTCATCATCCAGCATGACCCGCGCGACATCGGCAAGCTGCCCGCCTTTCCCAACGCGGCGAAGTAGGCGGCGCGGCGATGCGCCGACGCCCTGACGCCGATCCGTCGGCGGACGGGATTCCTCGGCGCTTCTTGATCAGGCGGACGGATCGCGTCCCGGAAACCGGGCGCGATTACAGGCGGGTACGGCCCTAGCATCGCGCGCATGACGCAAGTTCCTTCCCGACGCCGTGTCCTGGGTGCGGCACTGGCGGCGCCGGCGGTGGTCGCCGCGGCGCCCGCTCCCTCCGCAACCGCAACCGCGCCAATCCTGCGCCTGTCGCCCGGGCTCCCCGGCTCGGAACTTTCGCCGCGGCGCATCGACCAGGCGCTGCGACGCATGGTGGCCGACGGCCGCGCGGCGGGGGTGTCGGCGCTGGTCTGGCAAGGCGGCGCGGAGCGCTATTTCGGCGCCTACGGTCAGGCCGATGTCGAGGCGAAGCGGCCCATGGCCCGCGACACGCTCGCGCGCATCTGGTCGATGACCAAGCCGGTGGCGTCGGTCGCCCTGATGCGGCTGTGGGACGCGGGCCGGTTCCGGCTCGAGGATCCGCTGGCGCTCTACCTGCCCGAGTTCAAGTCGATGCGGGTCCATGCCGACGACGGTCGCGGCGAGCGACCGGCCGAGCGGCCGGTCCTCGTGCGCGATGTGCTGCTGCACACCGCCGGCCTGACCTATGCCATGGAGGACGGCCCCGCCGACCGCGCGTTCCGCGCCGCGAGCCCGTTCGAGCGAGCCGCCGACCTGGCCGCCTTCAGCCGCGCGGTGGCCGCGCTGCCGCTGCGGCACGAGCCGGGCACGGCCTGGCACTACGGCACCTCGACCGACATCGTCGCCCGGCTGGTGGAGGCGCTGGCGGAGGAGCCTTTCGATGCGCATGTGCGTCGCCATGTCCTGCGGCCGCTGGGCCTGCGGGAGACCGACTGGACCGCGCCGGTCGAACTGAAGCACCGGATGGCCGCGACCTACCGCCTGCCTGCCGATGGCAAGCCCGAGCGCGAGCCCGATCAGCCGTTCACCTTCGCCAGCGGCGGCGCGGGCCTGATCGGTCCCATCGACGATTACCTGCGCTTCGCCCGGATGCTGCTGGGCGAGGGCGCGCTGGACGGCGTGCGCCTGCTGCGCCCGGCGACGGTGCGGCTGATGCTGGTCGACCACCTCGATCCGGCGATCACGCAGCGGCATTTCATGACAAGCCCCGGCATGGGCTTCGGCCTCGGCGGCTCGGTGCGTACCGCGCCGCCCCTGCCGGACGAGCCGCCGGGCGCGGTGGGCGAGTTCTCATGGGGCGGTGCCGCGTCGACCCTGTTCTGGATCGACCCGGCGAACCAGCTCGCGGTGGTCTTCTTCGCCCAGAAGCTGCCCTTCGACGACGCCCTGCATCGCGACCTGCGGCGCGCGGTGTACGGCTAGCCCGTCGGGCGGGTCCGCCAATCAAGGAAGAGGCTCGGCAGACGGGACTCAGGCACCTCCGCGGCGCTCAGGGCGCCAGCCTGGTGAACACATCGTCGCGCGCCTTCACGAGCGCGTTGTGGCAGGCGAAGCAGGTCTGGTGCTGGGCGGCGTCGACCGGCTGGCCATCGATGAATCGGCCATAGCCCCAGCCGCCGCTGTCGGCATAGCGCTTCGAGTCCTTGACCATCACCTGCACCGTCGTTGGCGCGCCAGGCACGGTCGCGGCGGGGAACTCGGTCGAGCGCTGCCGCTTCCACGCCAGCTTGACCAGCATGGCGCCATCGGGGAACGGCAGCTTGCCGAGGCGGTAAGCCTTCATCGCGATCGGATTGCCGACGACGGCGCGCAGTTCGTCGAGCGGTGCGTCCTCGGTGGCGACGCCCACCATCTCCCATTGGCGATAGCCGTCGGGCAGCACCACGCCGTAGATCGGCGAGGCGGGTTTCGATGACACGCCCTCCGCCGACGACGGGAGCGACGTGGCGGTGAGCGAGGCCAGGATGAGCAACGAGGCGAGACGGGGGGCATGCATGGGGATCCTCCTGCCGAGTGGGGCGATGCCACGGATCAGACCAAATTCATCCCCGACCGGGCATTGAACCTTGGTATGAGCGGAGCCACGCGTTGATCGGGGCTTCCCGCGGTTGCATTCAAAAACCCGCATGCCGTGAAAGCGCTTTCAAAAGTCATCGATATTGCCTAGGATGCCTGCCGCCGGAGAGAAGTCGCGAGCCCGGACGAGCGCCGCAGAGCGCTGGCCGGATCGCGCCGATCGGTGCCCTCCAGCACACCATCGACACCTCTTGGAGACATGAATGGGAATTCAGAATCGCCTCGACGCTCAGGGGATGCTGCGCGCCGCCGCCGTGGGCTTGTGCGTCGTTGCCGCCGCGCCCGCCTTTGCCAGCGTCACCAATCCGACCATCGGCCGCCTGTTGTGGTCCGAGGAATTCAACGGCGCCTCGTTGAACACCAGCCTATGGACGCCCTATGACGGCAATGGCTGCCAGATCAACCTCTGCGGCTACGGCAATGCCGAGCTCGAGTACTACAGCCCGAACAACCTCTCGATCGCCGACGTGCCTTTCGAAGCCGGCACGCGGGCATTGGCGATCCGCGCGCTGCGCCAGACCATCGGCAGCAATGAGTTCACCTCTGGAAAGATCGATTCCTACGGCAAGGTGCAGGTGCAGTACGGAATGATCGAGATCCGCATGGCCACGCCGCAGGTCGCCACCGGCCTGTGGCCGGCCGCGTGGCTGCTGGGGACCAGTCCGCAGGTCTGGCCGCGCAAGGGAGAGATCGACATCGCCGAGCTGGGCCATCGCGCCTCCGCGTGGGCCGCGGCGGGGGCGCCGTCGCCCGACCACTTCGTCGGCGCCAACGTCATCACCTGGTCGCAGGCGGCCTGTGTGCCGGGCAATGAATCCTGCGCGGCCTCCACCGCGTGGCAGACCAAGAACTGGTACAAGCCGCAGGCCTCCCTGGCGAATCGCTTCGTCAAGTACCGCTTCTACTGGACCGAAAGCCAGATGCGATTCACCGTCGTCGACAACGATGGCGAACACGACATGTACGACGCGCCGCTGCCGGTCAACTCGACCGCGCTGCAGGCACCGTTCTATCTGCTGCTGAACATGGCGGTCGGTGGCAACTTCACCGATGCGGCGACGCCGTCGCAGGTGACGGCGCCATTGCCTGCCACGATGTACGTCGACTACATCCGCGTGTATGAGCTCGACGGCAAGGGCGAGGTGAAGCTGGGCAACCAGGTCGTGCCGGAGGTGGCCGGCAGGTTCGGCGTGTTCACCGACAACACGGTGGTCAACAACAAGCTGGTCGCCGGCAGCACTTCCGACATCTTCCTGTGGAACGGCGCCTCGACGGCGGCTGGCAACACCCTGCCGTATGAAGGCAGCAATGTCATCGCGTGGAGCTACAACACGCCGGGGCAGTGGTTCGGCGGTGGCATCCAGTCCCGCCAGATCCGTGACCTGACCAACTACCGCAATGGCCAGCTGAAGTTCCGGATCAAGATCCCGGCCAATGTGTCCTTCAACATCGGCATCGGCGACACCTACACCAACCAGAACTGGGTGAACTTCCCGGCCAACACCACGGCATTCGGCCTGGTGCGCAATGGCGAATGGGCGACGGCGACCGTCCCGGTGTCGACCCTCATCGGACCGAAGGTCGCGCTGCAGTCGATCGCCGACATCTTCATGTTCTCGGGCGACAACAACCGGCTGCCGACCTCGGCCTTCCAGTTCGCGATCGATGACGTGGTGTGGGAGTCCGGGACGACGACGCAGGAGCCGCCGACGCCGGCAGGCATCACCCAGCCGTCGGCGACCACGGTCAAGTTCACGGAGCCGACCGGGACCTGGGCCGACGTGCATTACACGATCAATGGCGGCGGCCAGTTGAACGTGCGGATGCTGAAGGAAGGCAGCGTCAACGCCTACACGGTGACCGGACTGAAGAAGGGCGATGTCGTGCGGTTCAACTTCACCTACTGGGATCCGGCCCGCAATGGGGCTTACGACACGGCGCCGGAGAGCTACACGATGAAGTGAGCGCGGGAATGAGGCGCCAGCGGCAATGGCGCAGGCGCCTCATTCGAGCCAGGCCGAAGCGTCGGCCTGGCTCTTGATTCGGCCGGACATGGCACGACATGGCCCGCATGCTCTATCCGCGCCACCCGAAACCCGTCGTCGACCCCCGGCCCGTCGCCACCCATTCGATTCGACAGGAGCAACAGGCGCCGATGCCCTTGCTCGGTCCAGCGCGGCCGCCAGACGACCGGATGCCGTCCAGGCCTTCTCCGGTCATTCGCTTCACGGTCCGCTATGGCCTCCGCGAGTACCTCTCGGTCGTGCTCGACCACCTACCCGTTGCCCTGCAGGCGCGCGGAAGGGCGCACCAGCGCATCGGTGTCCTCGGTCGGCTCACTGTGTCGTTGGTGGCGACGCCGATGTTTCTCTTGAAGCGCTGGCGAGTCGGCGATTGCCAATTCGAGATCGACGCGAACGGGATCACGCGCTGCAGTCGACGCCCTCCACTCGCGGTGCCCTGGCACGAGGCGACGGCTGTCCACCGTTACCGCAAGGCCTACCTCCTGGTGAGCGGGCGCGGTTCGATGCCGTTGCCCCATCGCTGTTTCAGCGAGACGCAGCGTCAGCACTTCGAACGATGGATCGCGGAGGCCGGGCATTAGCCGGCCCGCGGTGACGACGGGTCAGTCGACGATCTCCGCGCCCCATCCGTCGTAGACCACGCCATGCGTCTGCGCCAATGCCTCGAATTGCGCCGACAACGCCATGAGCGCGTCCAGATCGGGAATCATGCGGCGGGCGGCGACCACCTGCCAGGTCGGTGCATCGACCTCCGGACCGAAGATCCGCACATCGAAATCCAATTCGGCCAGGGCGTGCGCGATCGACATCGCGGCGGCTTCGTCGGCGGCATCGAACGCGAATTCGGGGACATGCGGCAAAGAAAGATCCGCGCCGAGTTCCACCATCTGCGCCAGCACCTTGGCGTCCGGATCGTCGTTGTTGGCCAGGCGATCGAGGAGTTCGGGGGGAGTCGGCATGGGTGCGGCGGATGAGAGAGTGAGTAATGGCCTGCCACCATCGGTCGCGGTGGTGCGGGATCATCCCACGCGCCCTGGCATTTCACGCCGACTTCACCGCTGGCCTTCATTGCCTTCACGTCGGCGGTCGAGACTCCGGGAGGACATCGACGGAGCGACCCATGATCACTTCTTCTCACTCCCGCCTGCCGGCCTGGCGCATCGCGCTGTGGGGCTTTGCCGCCCTGGCGCTGCTTGCGCCCGGCGTGGCCATGCAATTCACCAGCGAAGTCCGGTGGGACTTGGCCGACTTCCTCGTATTCGGCGGGATGTTGCTGATTGCCTGCGGGGCTTTCGAGTTGGCCATGCGCCTGACGTCCCAGCGGCGATCGCGCTGGATTGCCGGCGTGGTCATCGCGGCCCTGTTCCTGCTTGTCTGGGCCGAACTGGCAGTCGGCCTCCTTCATTGAAGCCGGCGGCGACCGCCATGACCGTCAGGCCGCCGGGCCGTCCGGCAGCTTCGCGATGACCTTGATCTCGAACTGGAAGCCGGACAGCCAAGTCACGCCGACGGCGGTGGCGGTGGGATAGGGCGCCTCGCCCCAGAACTCGGCGGCGACGGCCCAGGCGCGCTCGAAGTGGGTGTGCGGATCCACCATGAAGACGGTCACGTCGATGACGTCGCGGAAGCTGCAGCCCGCCGCCTCCAGGATGGCGTTGAGGTTCTTGAACGCGAGGCGGACCTGCTCGTCCCGATCCGGCTCGGGCGACCCATCGGCGCGGCTGCCGACCTGACCGGACACGAACAGCAGCCCATTGGCGCGGATGGCAGGGGAGTAGCGATGCAGCTCATAGAGCGCGTGGCGATCGGGCGGGAAGACGACATCTCGAGTGACCATGACTGGCATTCCTTGGAAGGACGATTGCGGATGCGCTCACTGTAGGAATCCACCGCCTGCCGATAAACCAGCAGTTCGCACAATCACCGTTTGCTGTGGCCAAACAGTGAGCCGTCGCCCGATGGCCGCCGGGTCCTACTCCTCCAACCGGAACGCCCCCGCCTCGAAATCGGCGATCGTCGCGCGCGCGGCGGCGAGCTGCGAGGCCGGCACCAGCACGCGCACGCCACCGACGGCCGGGGAGAGCAGCGAATAGTTCTGCACCATGTGCTCGTCCGCCAGGTGCGGCGTGAGCGCGGCGGACCTGAGCACGCCCATCAGCAGGTGGGCCTCGATGGGCGAGTCGCGGGTGGCGACACAGACGAAATCGTCGGATGTGGCATCGGCGGGCATGGTTCCTCCCAGAGGCCCGCAGCTTAGACCGCTTCCCGCGCGGACGCATCCGTCGCCTGGCCGGTGCCGCGCGCTCAGGCCGGCACCGGCACCCGCCACTGGGTGCCTGGCGCATATCGCGCGATGTATTGCTGATGCCCCGGCATCTGCTGCACCGTCTGGTCGATGCGCGTCTTGATCCCGCCCAGGAAGCCGGCGAGTTCGCGGTCGCTCATCAGGTCGGCCGTCGGATGGTGCTGCTCGGGCATCAGCCCCTGGCCCAGCATCACCTGGATCCAGGAGTTCTCGGTGAACAGCTCATTCGGTCCACGGAACACGCGGCCGGTCTCGCGGAACAGGTCCAGCCGGTGCCGCAGCGACGCCGGCACCGGCATCTCGCGCAGGTCGCGCCACATCGGCGAATCCGTCCGCTGCTGCAAGTGGTAATGCAGCACGATGAAGTCGCGGATGTGCTCCAGTTCATGTCGCATCTGCGCGTTGTACTCGTCGATGTCGGACTGCCGGATCCCCTCCTTCGGGAACATCTGCAGCAGGCGGATCGCGCTGCGCTGGATGAGGTGGATGCTGGTGGACTCCAGCGGCTCCAGGAAGCCGCTCGCCAGACCCACGGCCACGCAGTTGCGCCGCCAGACCACGTCGCGCTGGCCCGGCTTGAAGCGGATCACGCGATGCGGCGTCAGCACCTCGCCCTCGATGTTGCCCAGCAACGCCGCGCGCGCCGTGTCGTCGTCGGTGTAGCGGCTGCTGAAGACCACGCCATTGCCGACGCGGTGCTGCAGCGGAATCTGCCACTGCCAGCCCCAGGGATGCGCGATCGCGCGCGTGTAGGGCACCGCGTCCCGCACCGACGCGGTCTGCAGCGCGATCGCGCTGTCGCAGGGCAGCCAGTGCGACCAGTCCTGGTAGCCGACGCCCAGCGTCTGCCCCAGCAGCACCGACCGCATGCCGGTGCAGTCGACGAAGAGGTCCCCCTCGATCTCGGACCCGTCCTGCAGCTTCAGCGCGCGCAGGTCGCCGTCGGGACGCAGCAGCACCTCGGCGATCCGGCCCTCGATGCGCCGCACGCCGAAGCCCTCGCTGAAGCGACGCAGGAAGGCGCCGTACAACGACGCGTCCAGGTGGAACGCGTAGTTGATCCCGTCGCCCGGCAGATGCGCGAACCGATGCTGCTGGGCCGCGCGCAGCTCGAGGCAGTAGTCGCCGTAGTCCGACGCCAACCCGCGTTCGCGGCCCTTCATCCAGAAGTGCTGGAAGCCCGCCGTCCAGTGGTCGATGCCGGTGCTGCCGAATGCGTGGATGTAGGTGGCATCCCGGTCGCGCCAGCCCTCGAACTGGATGCCGAGCTTGATGGTCGCCTGCGTCGCGGCCATGAACTCCCGCTCGTCCAGTCCCAGCAGCTGGTGGAAGGTGAGCATCGTCGGGATCGTCGCCTCGCCGACGCCGACGGTGCCGATCTCGTCGGACTCGACCAGGCGGATGTCGAGCTGCTTGCCCAGGTGCTTGGCGATGCAGGCGGCCATCATCCAGCCGGCCGTGCCGCCGCCGGCGATGACGACGCGCCGTACCGGTTGGCGGGGAACGGACGGGGCGGGGGGCGTGGGGGTCATGGCGTCTCCTCCATGTCGTGGGTCGGGCGAACCGGGGCGCGGATGCGGGGCGCGGATGCGGGCGTCCGCAAGGACGTCGCTCAGCGCTGCCGCAGGCGCTGGATCAGGTGAGCGCGCAGGTGCCCGGCGCCCTCGGTGGTGATCGGGGCCAGCGCATGGCGGGCATGCGCGGGGATGTGGGCCGAGGTCTGCGCATCGGCATTGAACACGTAATGGTCGAAGATCCCCTGCCAGGCGCGTCGCTGCGGCGCCGGCAGATCGCGCAGCGACAGCAGCGCCAGCATCAGCGCGAAGACCGGCGGATCCATGTGGGCCGGCGACTGGCGCCACCAGTAGTTGATCAGGACGTTGAACGCGTCCAGCGCCTCCACCTGATGCCACCACATGCTCGGGATGTAGAGCGCGTCACCCGGTCCCAGCTCGGCGACCTGCGCATGCTCGAGCGCCTGCGCGAAGCGCGGGAATCGCTCGAAGTCGGGCTGCTTCAGGTCCACCAGGCTGACCGGTTGGCCGGCCGGCGTGAAGTCGATCGGACCGACATACAGGTTGGCCAGTTGCTCCGGCGGGAACAGCGTGAAGCGGCGATGGCCGGCCGCGACGCAGGCGATGTTGTCGGGCAGGTCGTAGTGGGGCGCGATGCGGCTGCGATTGCCCAGCCAGATGCTGGCCAGGGCCTCTGGCGCCTCGGTCGTGTCCGCGGTCGCCAGCGACGACAGGTCCAGGTCGTTGTGCGCGCGGAAGCCGGGCAGGCAGTCGTCGACCGTCGTCGAGCCGACGTAGTAGCAGGGCGGACGCTCGACCGCGGCGAGCTGCAGGAGTTCCTCCATCAGCGTCGGCAGCGGCGCGTCGGCCCGGCCGAAGTTCATGCCGGTGAAGTCGTCGTTGTAGAAGATGCGGCCGTCGATCTCCGGCGGCCCGGTCATGATGGCCACCGGCGCGCCGCGCCAGCAGCCATGCAGGTAGTCGACCGCGGCGCGATCGGATCGCAGCGCCTCCCGCACCATCGGCCAATGCGACACGAGGCCGCGCAGCACCACCGGCTGCGCGGCCTCGATCAGCTGGGGAGGAAGCCGACCCGGCACCAGGTCGTGGAGTTCTCGGATCGGCTTCATGCGGGCATCGCCCCGGGCGGGGTCAGAACTTGTAGCGGAGGCCCAGCATATAGCGGCGTCCCGTCTGGGTGACCGCGTACACCTCCTCCTTGGTCCGGCCATGCTGGCGCAGGACCGAATCGCCGAGGTTGATGACTTCGGCCTGCAGGCTCAGGCGTTCGCTGAAGTTGTAGCCCAGGCTGACGTCCACCTGCGAGTAGGGCTCGGTGAAGATCGGCGCCGAGCGTCCCAGCGTGTTGCCGTCGTTGACCGCGGCCAGGAACTTGTCGCGCCAGTTGTAGGCCACGCGCACGCTGAACTTCGCGTCCTCGTAGAAGCCCACCAGGTTGGCCGAGTCGCTCAGGCCCACCAGCGCGTACTGCTGCGCGAAGCTCATGTTGTCGTACTTGAGCCCCGACTTCACCTTGGTGTAGTTGGCCGCGACGCCGAAGCCCGAGTTCCCGAACGTGTGCTGCACGTTCAGCTCGAAGCCCTTCAGGCTGTTGGACTGGGTGTTGGCCGGCACCGTGATCTGGAAGTTGGCGACGGGGTCGCCGGGCTGGCCGGCGATCGTGCCCAGGGCATTGCCGTTGGTGTCGAAGCCGGTCCGGGTCACGCCCTGCTGGCCGTTGTAGGTGTTGAGGATGTAGTTCCGGATGCAGGTCAGGTCGGTGCCGCAGGCGCCGGTGGTCGAGGCCTCGTTGTAGAGCTTGCCGCCGATCGGCGTGTGCAGGTTGAACGGGGTCGCGTTCTCCAGCGTCGAGCCGATGTAGTTCGAGATGTTCTTGCGGAAGAAGCCCGCCGCCACATAGCTCGACTTGGCGTAATAGAACTCCAGCGACAGGTCGAAGTTCTTCGCCTTCAGCGGCTTCAGGCCGGGGTTGCCCTGCGAGCCGGTGCCGCCGTTGACCCGCGCCAGGTCGTTGAGCGTCTGCCCGCCCTGGATCGCGTCCCAGCCGGGCCGGCCGATCGTCGTGCCGTAGCTGGCGCGCAGCTTCAGCTTGTCGGTCAGGTCGGCGTCCCAGTCGATGCTCGGCAGCCAGTAGCTGTACTTGCCATCCAACGTGGTGAAGCCGGGATCGCCCTTGAGCACCGTCAGCTCGTTGTTGGAGCCCCAGGTGATGCCGGTGGCGATCGGCACCAGCGCGCTGGAGCTCACCTTGGTGCGCTCATAGCGCATGCCCAGGGTGGCGCTCATCGGCACGCCCAGTTCCCATTCGCGGGTGTACTCGGCGTAGGCGCTGCTGGACTTCTCCGTCGTGCGGCGGTCGGTCGAGAACACCGGCGAGGCCTGGTACTTCGACGGGTCGCTCCAGGCCTTGGCGGCCAGGTCGCGCACGGTGGCGAAGTCGAAGGTATAGAACTGGGTGAACAGGCGCGGATCGCCGACGCCGCCGATCTTGCCGAAGAAGTCGCGCAGGTCCTGCGGCAGCCAGACGGTGTCCGGATAGTCGGCCGGATTGGTCGCGCCGCCCCAGGTGTCGAGCTGGACATTCGAATAGGCCGAGCGGTTCTTCACCTTGGTCAGGCCGACGCCGAAGTCCAGCTTGGACTCGTCGCTGAGCTGGTAGCTGCCGCGCAGCTGCTGCTGGTCGACTTCCGACTTGGTGTAGCTGTTGCGGAAGGACGATCCGGTGACCAGCTGCCGCGACGCATCGCGGGTGGTCGTGGGCATGATCAGCACCGGCAGGTCGTTGCTGAAGTCCACGCTGGTCTGGCCGCGGTTGAAGCTGGCCGTGCCGATCACGTTGTTGCTGCCCCAGGGGCTGTCCGCGCCCGAGGTGGCCGTCGAGCGGTGCGCGTCGAACTCGACCCGCAGCCGGTCGGTGGCCTTCCAGTCGGCATTGAAGCCGAGCGACTTGTTGTCGTTCTTGGTCGCGAAGTCGGCGCCGCCCATCGACAGATCGGCATTGCCGGCGGCGATCAGCTCGGTGTAGTTGAGCGGGGCCGCGACCGGGCCGCTGGTCCACGAACTCGACGACGGGCCGAAGCTGAACCAGGCCGACAGGTCATTGCGGCGCGTGTGCACCTTGTTCTGCGAGAGCGTGTAGTCCAGCGTCGTCGTCAGCGACTTCGTCGGCGCGAACTGGAAGGTCACCTGACCGTTCGTGCGCTCGCGGCTGACGCCGTTCATGTTGTAGTTGACGTTCTGCGGCAGCGAGTAGACGTCGCTCGCGCCCGGACGGTTGGTGATACGGTCCGCGCCCGGCTGGCCCGGCAGCGGGATCGCGCCGTTGCCGACCTCGTCGCCCTTGAACGGCAGCCAGCCGTTGGGCACGCCGGCGCTGTTGTAGCCGAGGTCGCGCTTCTGGTAGCTGCCCGAGACGGCCACGCCGAACTTGCCGTCGCCAAAGGTGGTGCTGTAGATGCCGGAGACCTCCGGCGTCACGCTGTCGCCCTTGAGGTTGTCCGGCAGGCGCGAGTTGCCGCCGTCATGCACCGCCTTGACGCCGATGCTGGCGATGGTCTTCTTCGTGTCCAGCGGACGCGCGGTCTTGATGTTGATCGTCGCGCCGATGCCACCGGTCGGGGAGCTCGCGCGGCTGGTCTTGTAGACCTCCAGCGCCGCGATCGATTCGGAGGCCAGGTTGGCGAAGTCGAAGGCGCGCGAATTCGATGCTGAGGTGTCCGCGATCGACGAGGCCGGCATCTGGCGGCCATTGAGCAGCACCAGGTTGAAGTCGGGGCCGACGCCGCGCACGGTGACCTTGGAGCCTTCGCCCATCGAGCGGTCGATCGACACGCCCGAGATGCGCTGCATCGACTCGGCCAGGTTGGTGTCGGGGAACTTGCCGATGTCCTCGGCGACGATGCCGTCGACCACGCCGCGCTGCTGGCGCTTGAGGTTGAGCGAGGTGTCCAGCGACTGCCGGATGCCGGTCACGACGACGGTGTCGATCTGCGCGTCGGCGGCCTTGCGCTGTGCCTCGGACGCGGCCGCCTTGGGCGCCGCCGGGGCCTGCTGGGCGTGCGCCGCGGCGACCAGGAACAGCATCGCGCAGGCCGCCGCCACCGGTTGGCGCTGCGGTCCGCGGCCCTGCCGCTGTCGGGTGGGGTGGACGTGTTTCATGTGTCTCCTTGTTGTCTCTCAGTCTTGGCCATGACCCACGTGCGACGGCGGGCCCGAGGTATGCAGGGCAAGCTGGATCCGGATCTCGTCAGGGCACGGCTTCGTTGGCCGTCGCCCCGTCTGTCCTTCGCTTTCAGGACACGCCGCCAGTCGCACCGGAGGGCGCGTTGCGGATCATCTTGAAAGCGCTTTCAGAATTTAACTGCTTCGGCTCCGGGTCCTCTACTGACTTTCCCTAGCGAGGGGTCCGCGCCACACCGGGCGCGGGGGTACTGCGGAACTTGGGGGGCGGCCCGGTGGGCGCCCGGGGGAGGTCGTGGTTCAGGCCGCGACCGGGACGGCGGGGCGCGCGTCCAGCGCGCGGGATTCGGCGTCGAAGCCCAGGGCGTGCTCGGCACTGGCGATCAGGCCGACCGTGTCGCCGTCGTGCAGGGCGCCCGCGCCGGCGGGCAGCTTGGCGGTGAGCAGTTCGGCGATGCCGTCGACGCGCAGGTGCAGGATGGACACGTCGCCCAGATGCTCCGCCAGCACGACGGTCGCCGGCACCGCGCTCTCGTCATGGCCGGCGGCCAGCTGCAGGTGCTCGGGCCGCAGGCCCAGGCGAGCCGCCGCCGGACGCGCGGCACCCCCGAGCGCCTCCCACAGCCGCCGCGCTGCGCCGGGCGCATGCGCGGCCGGACGCTCGATGAAGTTGATCCGCGGCGCGCCGAGGAAGCCCGCGACGAAGGCATTGGCCGGACGGTGGTAGAGGTCCATCGGCGCGCCCAACTGCTCGATGCGGCCCTGGTTGAAGACGGCGATGCGATCGCCCATCGTCATGGCCTCGACCTGGTCGTGGGTGACGTAGATCATGGTGGTGCCGAGCTGCTGATGCAGCCGGGTCAGCTCGATGCGCATGTCCACCCGCAGCGCGGCGTCGAGGTTGGACAACGGTTCGTCGAACAGGAAGACCTTGGGCTTGCGCACGATCGCGCGGCCGATGGCCACCCGCTGGCGCTGGCCGCCGGAGAGCTGCTTCGGGGTGCGCTGCAGCAGGTCGGTGATGCGCAGGATCTCGGCGGTGCGGCGCACCTGCTCGTCGCGTTCGGCGCGACTCACGCCGGCCATCTTCAGGGCGAAGCCCATGTTCTCCGCCACCGTCATGTGCGGATAGAGCGCATAGCTCTGGAACACCATCGCCGCGCCGCGGTCGGCGGGGCGCAGGTCGTTGGCGCGAGCTCCGTCGATCAGCAGGTCCCCGCCGCTGATCTCCTCCAGGCCCGCGATCATCCGCAGCGTCGTGCTCTTGCCGCAGCCCGACGGGCCGACGAAGACCATGAACTCGCCGTCCCGCACGTCCAGGTCGATGCCCTGGATCACCTCGTGATCGCCGTAGCGCTTGCGGATGCCGCGCAGCGTGACTTGTCCCATGCCGGTCTCCCGATCAACCCTGGCGCGCCGCGCGCCGTCCCAACACGAAGTCGCGGTAGGCGAGCGCGCTGTCCTTGGGCGTGCGTCGCTGCGTCGCGTAGTCCACATGCACGATGCCGAAGCGCTTCTCGTAGCCCGACGCCCATTCGAAGTTGTCCATCAGGCTCCACACCATGTAGCCGCCCATCGGCACGCCGCGCGCGATCGCGTCGCCCACGGCGGCGATGTGGGTGTCGAGGTAGCCGGTGCGGTCGGCGTCGTGCACCCGGCCGTCGCTGCCCAGCGGATCGGGGAAGGCGCCGCCGTTCTCGGTGACATACAGGCGCTTCGCGCCCGGATAGTCGCGGTGCACCGAGACCAGCAGGTCGGTCAGCCCCTGCGGATAGATCTCCCAGCCCATGTCGGTCAGCGGCAGGCCGCTGCGCTTGGCGTCGACCGGGCCCTCGGCGCTGACCATGCCGCGCGAGTAGTAGTTGATGCCGACGAAGTCGATGGGCACGCGGATCCGCTCCATGTCCCCCGCCTGGACCCGCGGTGCGTCGTCGCCGAGGTGATCCAGCACGTCCTGCGGATAACGGCCGTCGAAGAGCGGGTCCATGTACCAGCGACGGAGCTTGCCGTCCTCCAGCCGAGCGGCGGCGCGGTCGGCGTCGGACTCGGTGGCCGGGTACATCGGGGCCATGTTCAGCACGATGCCCAGCGCGGCCTTCACGCCCAGCGTTCGCATCGCGCTGACCGCCAGGCCGTGGCTCAGCAGCAGGTGGTGAGACACCTGCGCGGCCAGCTTGCGGTCCTTCAGCCCGGGCGCGAAGACGCCCATCTCATGGCCGAGCTGCGCCACCACCCAGGGCTCGTTGTGCGTCGCGATCGAGACGACCTTGTCGCCCAGGCGCCTGGCGATGCCGACGGCGTACTCGACGAAGCGATCGACGGTGGCGCGGTCGCCCCAGCCGCCACGGTCCTGCAGCGCCTGCGGCAGGTCCCAGTGGTTCAGCGTCAGGTAGGGCTTGAGGCCGCGTGCGAGCAGGCCATCGACCAGGCGCTCGTAGAAGGCCAGGCCCGCCTCGTTCCATGCGCCATCGCCGGTGGGACGCACCCGTGGCCAGGACACCGAGAAGCGATAGGCATCGACGCCCAGGTCGCGGATCAGGTCCAGGTCCTGGTCCAGGCGGGCGTAGTGCTCGCAGGCCACGTCGCCGTTGCTGCCATCGGCGATCGCGCCGGGCTGGCGGCAGAAGGTGTCCCAGATGGACGGTCCCTTGCCGTCGGCATCGTGGGCGCCTTCGATCTGGAAGGCGCTGGTGGCCACGCCCCAGACGAAGTCGGCGGGAAAGGCCTTGGAAGCCGCCGTCGGCAGTGCGCCGGAGGCGATGTCGGCCGCGGGCGAGGGGGAATTGGAAGAGGGCATCGAGGCAGGGTGTTTGTGTTTGTCGGAAGAGGCGCGTGTCACTTCACCGCGCCCACGGTCAGGCCCGAGATGAGCTGCCGCGAGCAGAGGACGAAGAGCACGATCAGCGGCAGCGTCGCGATGGCGGATCCGGCCATCAGCGCGCCCCATTCGGTGTCCACCGGGCTCTGCAGCGATCGGAGCGCCAGCGGCAGCGTGTACATGTCCGGCGAGCGCATGACGACCAGCGGCCCGATGAAGTTGTTCCAGGACGAGATGAAGGTGATCAGCCCCAGGGTGCCGAGCGCCGGCTTGAGCAGCGGCAGCACGATGCGGGCATAGATGCCCAGCTCGCCGCAGCCGTCCATCCGCGCCGCCTCGACCAGTTCGCGCGGCACGGCCGAGGTGATGAACTGCCGCATCAGGAAGATGCCGAAGGCGCTGGCGGCGCCGGGGATGTAGAGCGCGCGCGGCTGGTCGATCCAGCCGAGCAGGTCCATGATCATGAAGCTCGGGATCATGTTCATGAAGCTGGGCAGCAGCATCGTGCCCATGACCAGCCCGAACAGCGCCTTCTTGAAGCGGAACTCGTACATCGCGAAGGCATAGCCGCCCATCGAGCAGAACAGCAGCGTCAGGCCGGTGTTGCACAGGCCGACGTAGAGGCTCAGGCCGAGGTTGCGCCAGAACGGCAGGCGCCGGGTCAGGATGTCGACGTTGTTCAGGAAGTCGTTGCCGAACCACATCGGCGGCGGCAGGCTGAAGATCTCGGTGCGCGAGTGGGTCGCGAAGACGAACATGAAATAGAACGGCGCCAGCATGATCAGCGCGCCGGCCCCGACCAGCAGGTAGGCGGCCCAGGCGGTCATGCGCGGCGGCTGCGCGGCGCGCGGCGCGGTGGCGTCGAGGGAGGCGTGCATCGTGGTGCTCATGGCGCGGCGTCCTCAGTCGTCCTTGCGCCGGAAGGCGCGATTCGTCAGCCACGTCAGCGCGGCCACGACCAGGAACAGCAGCCAGGACATCGCGCTGGCCGCGCCGAAATCGTTGAAGTCGAAGGCGTTGCGGTACAGGTAGACCGCCGCGCTCATGCCGGCCTGGTCGGAGCCGCCCTTGCCGCCGGTCAGGATGAAGGGCTCCTCGAACAGCTGCAGGCCGCCGATGACGCTCAGCGTCACGCCGAAGAAGATCATCGGCCGCAGGCTGGGCAGCGTGATGTGGAAGAACTGCTGCAGGCGGCTGGCGCCGTCCATCGTCGCGGCCTCGTAGAGATCCGGCGGGATGGTCTGCAGCGCGGCCAGGTAGAGCACGACATTGAAGCCGACGTAGCGCCAGAAGACGATGGTCGAGATGGCGGGCTTGAGGGCGTCGGGATCGTTGAGCCAGTCCACCGCGGCCTGCGGCATCAGCTGGCCCAGCAGCGGGATCTCGCGCAGCGTCGCGATGGCGAGGTTGATCAGGCCGTAATCGGTCGAGAACAGCGAGCTGAACAGGATCGCGATCGCGACCGAGGAGGTGATGTAGGGCAGGAAGTAGGCCCCGACCATCGGATTGCGCCAGCGCTTGAAGGCGATGTGCAGGAAGGTGGCGAGCGGAATGGCGACCAGGTGCTGCGGCACGCCCGAGGCGATCGCGAGCCAGGCGGTGTTGCGCATCGACTTCCAGAACCACTCGTCCCGCAGCGCGAAGGCGAAGTTGTCCAGGCCGACCCAGTGCATCGCGCCCAGGCCGCTGGTGGGCTCCCAGCTGTGGAAGGCCAGGTAGAGCGAGAACAGCAGCGGGAACAGCCCGAAGACCACGAACAGCAGCAGGAACGGCGCGAGCAGCGCATAGGGCGCGTGGCGGGGCGAGAGGCGCAGGGCGGGAGGGAGTCGGAAGTTCATCGTCGTCGTTCCGTGTCAGCGCCGCGCGCGTTGCAGGAGCAGCCGCTGCGCGTCGGCGAGCGCGGTGGCGATGTCCTTGTCGCGGTCCAGGACCTTGTCGAGCTCGGTGTCGATGACCTCGCGGGCGAAGGCGTCCTGCTTGTGGACCGGGAAGGCGCGGATGTGGCTGGCCGCATCGCGCCAGTCGCGGCGCGCGGACTGGCCGCCGAGGAAGGGCAGCGGCTGGTCGTAGAAGGCATCCTGCTGCGCATCGACCAGCGCGGGGAAGGCGTCCTGCGACTTGAAGGCCGCGAGCTGCTGCGCGCGGTTCATCGTCATGAAGCGGATGAAGGCATAGGCCATAGGCTTGCGGGCGGCGTCGCCATGGCGGGCCATCGCGAAGAAGGTGCCGCCATAGGCGGCGAAGGCGCCTTCGGGCAGCTGCGCCGCGCGCCACTTGCCGCGGGTGCCGGGCGCGAGCCAGGTGTTCAGGTGGCCGGCCAGCCAGGCGCCGGACATCTGCGTGGCGATGCCGCCGCGCTTGAAGCCCTCGGTCCAGTCGGAGGACCAGGCGGTGACCTTGGCATCGAGGTGCTGGCGACGCACGGCGCGCGCCAGCTCGAAGGCGCGGACGAAGCGGGCGGAGGTCACCAGCGGCCGCGAGTCCTTGTCGAAGTAGAGGCCCTCGCCCGGTTGCAGGCCGGTGCGGATCAGGATGTCCTTCATGTCGCGGGCGTGCGCCATCAGGTAGGCGCCGGTCGTGGCCTTGATCCGGACGCCGGCGGCGACGTAGCCGTCCCAGCTCCGCGTCAGGTCGGCTTCCTGGAGGCCGGCACGCGCCAGCAGGTCGGCGCGGTAGAGCAGGGTGCCCGGGCCGATGTCGGTGGGGACGGCCAGCACCGCACCGGCCGGCGTCGTCGCCTGGTCGAAGGCGTAGCCGACGAAGCGCGCGCGCTCACGGCCGAGCTCGTAGGGCGGGCGGGACAGGTCCTCGAGGCCGGTGCCCTGGGCGAATCGGCCGAGGTAGCCGATCTCCAGTGCCATCACGTCGGGCAGGCCCTTCGCGGTCGAGAGCGCGGTGGTCATCGCGGTGTGATGGTCGTTGAGCTCGCGGCTCACGATCTTCACCTCGACCTCCGGATGCAGTTGCTTCCAGGCCGGCAGCGCGGACCGGACGATCTCGTCGATCGCCGGGAAGGCGGCGACCGTGAGCGTCGTCGGCGTGGGCGTGACGGGCGCGCCGGTCGGCTGAGCGGCAACGCCTGACCCCGCCTGGACCAGGGCCAGGGTCAATGTCGCCGTGGATAGCCATCGGGCCCACTGCCGCATGCTGCGTGTCTCCGTCGTTGGTGTCGTTATGAAAGCGCTTTCATGATATCGACCGATCGGATGGGAACGTACCAGGGTTATCGCTAGGGCCGGGGTCGCCCGATCAGAGCGCGCGCGTCGACGAGCGGATGATCAATCGCGGCTCGGGCAGCTGTGTCGTCGGCGTCTTGTCGGCCAGCAGCTCCAGCAACGCCTGCGCGGCGCAGCGACCGAGTTCGAGGCCGGCTTGATGGATCGTCGTCAGCGGCGGGATGGCATGCGCCGCGCCAGCCAGGTCGTCGAAGCCGACGATGGAGACGTCCTCCGGCACGCGCAAGCCGCGGCGGTACAGCGCCAGCGAGGCGCCGAAGGCCATCTGGTCATTGGCCGCGAAGATCGCGGTGAAGGGCTCGCGGCTGTCGATCAGGCGCTCGGCGGCCATCACGCCGCTGTCCTCATGGAACAGGCCCGGCAGCACCAGCGCCGGCTTGTACTTCACGCCCGCCGCCTCGAGCGCCGCGCGGTAGCCCTTCAGGCGCTCCTGCGCGTCGGGGTGGACCGGGTCGCCGGCGATGAACGCGATCTTGCGATGGCCCAGCGTCAGCAGGTGGTGCGTCGCCAGGCGCGCGCCTTCGAAGTCGTTGAAGTTCAGCGCATGCAGGCTGGGCGCCTTCAGGGTGCGGCCGGTGACGACGACCGGCAGCTCCTTCGCCAGCTTGCGCAGCGACTCGTCGCTGAGCCGGCCGGTGAGGACGATGATCCCGTCGACGCGGCGCGAGCGCAGGGTGTCGATGCAGCGCTGCTCTTCCTTGGCGTTCCAGTGGCCGCTGGCGAAGAGCGGAACGAAGCCGGCCGCGTCGAGCACCTCCTCGATGCCGCGCAGCGCGACGCCGTAATAGGGGCTGTCGATCGCCTGGGTGACGACGCCGACGCTGAGCGAGCGTCCGCCCGCCAGCACGCGCGCGATCGGATTGGGGACGAAGCCGAGTTCCGCGATGGCGCGGTCGACGGCGTCCTTCTTCTCCTGGCTGACGACGGCGGTGCCGTTGAGGATGCGCGAGACGGTGCTCGGCGAGACCCCGCTGGCTTCGGCCACCATGCCCAGCGTCACCTTCGATGACGGGCGGGCGGACTTGGAGCTCTTCATGGGCGGGATGGCGTTGTCGTTGGGCGCGGGCGAGTTTAAGGGACGCCGCCGGGCCGCTGGCAAGCCGGTGCGACCGGGCGAGGAGGGGCGCCGCCGCGGATCGCGCGGGCGGCCGAGCGGCGCGACCACGCCCCGCGCGAATCGTTAAATAGCGCCGCTTCCCGGCCGTCCTCGCGCCGCCCGCGCGCGTTTTCCCGCCGCTGTAACGAAGCGTCGCAAGACTGCCGGCGTCTTTGGAAGTCCCGGCCTCCCGGCCTTTGCCCCATGTCCTTGAAGCACCGTCTCGCCGTCGTCGCCCTGCTGTGCGGCGCCGTCTGCCTGCTACCCACCGCGCAGCTCGGTTTCAACCTGCTCGGCGCCTTGCGCACTGTCCAGGCGCAACGCGCCGCGCTGCCCGCCAACCAGGCGTGGCAGCGCGTGATCGCCGAGCTGTCGGAACACCGCCTCGCCTCGGCGACGGCGTCCAGCCATCCCGAGCAGGCCACCGCGCGGGACGCCGCGGCCGCCCGGATCAACCGGGCCTTCGACACGGTCCTGGCCGAGCTCGCCGCCGTGCCGCGGGCCGCTCCGCTGATCGAGGACGCGACGCGGCTGCGGGACCAGTTCAAGGCACTGCACGGTCAGGGCGTGAACCAGATGCTGCAGGTCCAGTCGCCGCGTTACCGCGCCTTGCTCGATGGACTCTTCGATGCGATCGGGCAGTTGAATGCCCGGTCCGGCTTGCTGATGCAGGCGGACGGCGCCACCTATTTCAATGTCGTGGCAGGCCTGCAGGTCGCGCCGCAACTGACGGACACGCTGGCCGAGCTCGGCGCGATCGCGGCCGCCGCGGCGGTGGACGACGTGGCGGCCGTCGGCAGCGCGGCGGGCCGCTATCGCGCCGATCTGCGCCAGCTCGCCGCCGCGCTGCGCCAGGCCGAGAACGCGGACCCGGCCCACGCCGCCGACCATGCCGAGACGCTGCGCCGCGTCGCCCAGCAGCGCCAGGTGGTGCTGGAGGCGCTGGAGGCCTCGGCGAAGGATGTGAACTATCCGCTGGACCAGCTCGTCGCGACGCTGAAGAAGGGCGCGGTGCTGCAGTCCGAGCTGTCGGCGCGGGTGATGGCCACGCTCGCGCAGCGGCTCGACGACAGCGAGTCCGCCGTCGCCCGCCGCTTCCTGCTGACGGCGGCCGTCGTGATCGGCGGGTTGATCGCGATGGGCCTGCTGCTGTGGCGCACGCTGCTGGGCGTGTGGCGTCCGATCCGGGAGGCGGAGCGGCTGACCGAGCGCATCGCGCAGGGCGACCTGAGCGCCGATTCCGACTGGCACACCCGCGACGACCTGGGCCGCATGCTCGACGCGATCCGCTCGATGCGGGATCGACTGCGCGGCCTGGTGACGCAGATGCAGGTGGCCTCCGGCGAGATCCATGGGGCCGCCGACGAGATCGCCTCCGGCAACCAGGACCTGAGCGTGCGCAGCGAGCATGCGGCCGCTCGGGTGCAGGAGGCCTCGAGCAGCGTGCAGCGGCTGTCCGAGACGCTGGACGGCACGGCCCAGGCCTCGCGGCGCGCGCGCTCGCTGGCCGACGAGGCCAGCGCCAGCGCCGCCGCGGGCGGTCGCATGGTGCAAGGCTTCGTCGACACCATGAGCGCGATCGGCGCGAGCTCGAAGCGGATGTCGGAGATCGTCGCGGTGATCGACGCGATCGCCTTCCAGACCAACATCCTGGCGCTCAACGCGGCG
>NZ_PEOG01000059.1 GCF_002761755.1 Roseateles chitinivorans | reverse complement strand
GTCAAGCCTGATGACCATAGCGAGTCGGTCCCACCCCTTCCCATCCCGAACAGGACCGTGAAACGACTCAGCGCCGATGATAGTGCGGATTCCCGTGTGAAAGTAGGTCATCGTCAGGCTAATATCCCGCAAACCCCTCGATCAGAAACGATCGAGGGGTTTTTGCTTTTGGGCTCTCTAAATGCGTGTTGCCCTCGGATCACGCGTTTTGAAGGCGAAGCACGACAGACTCCCTTCCACGGAAACCAAATTCCCCGCTTCGGTGGGCACGATGGCCCCTTTTGTGGGGCTGTGTTTCTCGGCACGAGGCAAATAGACTTGCCCTCCTCTGTAATTGCGGGGAGCGGGTGTGCATTGGACACGGAAGACGGCGAACTTTTTAAGGCTGGCGGTGCTGGCAATGTTCGCGGCTGGGCAGTCGGGCAATGCTGCCGAAATCGCTTCGGTTTCTCCTCAAGGAGAAGTGGAAGCCACACAGAACGTCGTCGTTCGATTCAAGGCGGCAGCGGTGCGGCTTGGGGATCCGCGTCTACCTAGCCCCGTCGAGTTGCGGTGCAACGGTACCGAGGTCGCCGGCGCCGGGCGATGGACCAACGAGCGCGAGTGGGTTTTTGACGTCTTTCGGCCGCTCGCTGCTGGCGCGAAGTGCACCGTCACCGCGCGTCCCGATTTCCGGCCGACCGCCCCCGGCGCAACTTCCGACTGGTCCGGAGTGCGGCAGTTCATGTTTCAACTGAGCGCGCCAACCGTGAGGCAGGTGAGGCCATGGGAGGGCGCGCGCATCGAGGAAGATCAGCGCTTTCTCCTGCAACTGTCCGGCACGCCTCGCCTGGACACTGTGGCGCCAAACATGTGGTGCGAGTCGAAGGCGCTCGGCGAGCGCATTCCGGTGGAGGTGCGCCCGAATGCGGAGCGCGATGCGGCTCTGCGGACCCTGGGACAGCGGCACACCGACGGGGAGGCGTGGATCCTTGTCGGTTGCAAGCGGCCGCTACCGGCAGGGGCAGATGCCAGTGTGGTGTGGGGCGCGGGCATCGCCGGCGCGTCCAATGCGACGGTGCGGACGCGCGGGGAGCGACGGCTGAACTTTTCCGTGCGGCCTCCTCTTACGGCCGACTTCTCCTGCGAACGCGAGCGCGCCAGCGCGCCCTGCCTGCCGGTTCGTCCACTGGCGCTGTCATTCTCCGAGCCGATTCCCCGAGAGCTAGCGCTGAAGGCACGGCTGAAGGGCCCCTCGGGCGTCAGTCTGTCGCCTAGCGCGCCGACCGATGAGGTGCAGGACTCGACGAACGCCTTGTCCTCGGTCCGCTTTCCTGCGCCGCTGGCCGAGCAGCAGGAGTACGTCCTGGAGTTGCCTGCAGGCATCAAGGATGAGAGTGGCCGAGCGCTCTCGAACGCAGCGAGTTTCCCGATGAAGGTCCGGACCGCTGCGGCGCCTCCATTGGCCAAGTTCGCGGCTTCCCCTTTTGGCATTGTTGAATGGGAGTCCAGCGGGCCCAGCCTCGTACCCCTGAGCATGCGGCACGTGCAAGCAGACCTGCAGGGGCGCTCCGGGGGACACCTGCGGATCAAGCGCATCAGCGACGACGTCGAGATTCTTCGTTGGTACGGTCGGCTGCACCGGCAGAACGAATGGGAGGACCGCAAGTTCGAGTGGTTGAAAGGCGCGGCCGACCTGCAGTCGATGACGGTTCCGCCCCCAAATCCGGACAAGGCGATCGACGTGATCGGCATTCCGCTGTCGCAGCCGGGCTATCACGTGCTCGAGTTGAAGTCACCGCGCCTGGGGCAGTCGCTGCTCGACCCCGTGCAGCCCATGTTCGTCCGGACCGGCACGCTGGTCACCAATCTCGGCCTGCATTTCAAGCTCGGCAAGGACGACAGCCTGGTCTGGGTGACTTCGCTCGACAAAGGGCGCCCGGTCGAATCAGCCCAGGTGTCGGTGTATGACTGTCATGGCAAATCCTTGTGGACCGGTAGGACCGATGCGCAAGGACTGGCACGCATCGATCGCCCTGACCTCGATGCAGATCGAGGGCGGGGCGAATGCATCGCCGAGTCGGGGCTCTTCATCACGGCGCGCCTTGATCGGCCTGGCAAGCCACAGGACATGAGCTTCATGTTCAGCGGATGGAGCCGTGGCATCGAGCCGTGGCGTTTCAACGTGCCGATCGCGTGGGGGGCCGAACGCAATGCGCGGGCGCACACGGTCACCGACCGGCCGCTCGTGCGAGCTGGCGAAACGGTTTCCATGAAGCATTTCTTCCGTCTCGAGACGGTCCAGGGACTCTCCGACGCTTCTGCCGATCAACTTCCGAACAGGCTGCGCATCCAGTTCGAAGGGACAGGCGAGGACGTCGCTTTGCTGGATCTGCGCTGGGAGGGGGCGCGCTATGCCCTGAGTTCCTGGAAAGTTCCCGCAGATGCAAAGCTGGGGCGCTACCGCTTCGTGATGGAGCGCAGCGGCGACGCGCGAGCCCAACGCAGTTGGGACAGCGGCGGCGTGAAAGTGGAAGAGTTCCGCGTGCCGTTGATCGACGCGCGATTGAGCCCGCCGAAGTCTCCCGTGCTCGGCGCACAGGAGCAATCCTGGGCGGCGCAACTGAACTTCATGGCCGGCGGTCCGATGGCCAAGGCGCCGACCGAGGTGAGCGCGCTGTTGCAGACGCGCTGGGCACAGTTTCCGGGGTTCGAGGACTTCGCCTTCGATCCGCCCTCGGCGCAAGGCCCGGACGGCGCGAGCCAGAGCGACACCGGTGATGACGACGCTACGGGCGGTCCGGCGGGCACGAGCCGGCTGCTGCTCGACAAGCTCGCCCTCCAAACCGATGCGAAGGGCGGGATCCAGTTCAAGGTACCGCTGAAGGGCGCCGTGGACCGGCCATCCGAATTGCGCGTGGAGCTCAGTTACCGCGATCCGGACGGCCAGACGCATACGCGCGCGGCTTCGCAGGTCGTGTGGCCGGCAAACGTGGTCATCGGCCTGCGCGCACCGAGCTGGGTTGCCAATGGGCAGCCCCTGCAGATCCAGGCGGTGGCGCTGGACACGAATGGAAAGCCGCTCGCCAACCAGAAAATCAGCGTCGATGCGCGACAGATCCAGACGCTCAGCACCCGCAAGCGCCTGGTCGGGGGCTTCTACGCCTACGAGCATCAGCGTCAGCTGAAGGAGCTCGGAGAGCTCTGCAGTGGCAAGACGGACGCCATGGGGCTGATGCGTTGCGAGATCAAGCTGAGCCAGGGCGGGCAGGTCGAACTCCTGGGTTCGGCGAAGGACGAGGGTGGCCGCACGGCTCGCGCAGCACGCTCGTTGTGGGTGACCCGAGCTGGCGAGACCTGGTTCGCGCAGGACAACGACGACCGCATCGACGTGATCCCCGAACGCCGCCGCTACGAGCCGGGAGAGACGGCCCGCTTCCAGGTGCGCATGCCATATCGCGAGGCGACCGCCCTGATCACGGTCGAGCGCGAAGGGGTGCTTCACCACGAAGTACGCCGGCTGTCGGGGCGCGACCCGTGGCTGGACCTGAAGATCGACCGCAATTGGACGCCCAACGCCTACGTCAGCGTGATGGTCCTTCGGGGGCGTTTGCGCGAGGTGCCTTGGTATTCGTTCCTCTCCTGGGGATGGCGAGAGCCAGTCAACTGGTGGCGGGAATGGCGAGCGTCCGGCGATTACCAGCCGCCGACGGCCATGGTCGACCTCTCCAAACCCTCCCTCAAGTTCGGCATGGCGGCTATCGAGATCGGGCAGGCCAAGCATCGCTTGCAGGTCGAGGTGGTGCCTCAGCAGGCCCAGTACGGAGTTCGTCAAAGCGCGCAGGTGAAGCTCCGCGTCACGCAGGACGGCAAGCCGGTCCCCGACGCGCAGATCGCTTTCGCCGCGGTCGACGAAGGTCTGCTGGCTTTGGCGCCGAACTCAAGCTGGAAGCTGCTGGAAAGCATGATCCAGACCCGCGCCTGGGGGGTGACGACAGCGACTGCGCACAGCGAGATCATCGGCCGTCGCCATTACGGGCGCAAAGCGGTGGCGGCGGGTGGCGGAGGCGGTTTCGCCACGCGGGAACTCTTCGACACGCTGCTGGCCTGGCAGCCGGTGGTGAGGCTGAATGCGCAAGGCGAAGCCCTCGTTCAGGTGCCGTTGAACGACTCGCTGACGCGCTTCCGGCTGGTCGCGGTCGCGGATGCGCCCGGACAGCGCTTCGGCACGGGCGAGGGCAGCATCAACGTGAGCCAGGACCTGCAACTGCTCTCCGGCCTGCCGCCGCTCGTGCGAGAAGGCGATCGCGTCCAGGCGATGGTCACGGTACGCAACGCGACGCAGCGCCCGATGGACCTGCGCGTGAGCCTCACCGGCCAGGCGACTTTTGACGCAGGAGTGCAGCCGGTGCCGACCGAGACGCGCGCCGTGAAGTTGCCGGCGGGTGCCGCGCAGGAGCTGGGGTGGGACATCGTCATTCCTGAAGGTGCGCAGCGCATCGTGTGGGAAGCGCAAGCCGAGGAACAGGGCGGCGCACGAGCGAAGGACGCGATGCGGACAACGCAAGCCGTGCAGGCGGCCGTGCCCCTGCGCGTGCTCCAGGCGACGCTGCGGCAACTCGATGGGCCGCTCAGTGTTCCGGTCGCAGCGCCGGCGGATGCGTTGCCGGCGCAGGGCGTCAAGCGAGGCGGACTGCAGGTCGGGCTCCAGCCGCGCTTGTCGAGCGCACTGCCCGGCATCCGCCGCTACTTCGAGCAATACCCGTTCACCTGCCTCGAGCAGCAGAGTTCCCGATTCATCGCGTTGCACGACGACGCCGCTTGGTCAGGACTGATGGGACAGCTGTCGAGTTACCAGGACAGCGACGGACTCTTCTCCTACTTCCCGCTGTCCCGCCACCTCACCCAGGGCAGCGATGTCCTCACGGCCCATCTGCTGGCTGCGGCGCAGGAGTCCGGTCGCGCCTTGCCCACGGCACAGCTCAACCGGGCACTCGAGGGATTGGCCGCTTTCGTGGAGGGGCGCATCGAGCGTCGACATTGGTCGCCGCGACCCGACGAGGAGCCTCGGCGCGTGGCGGCGCTGGCCGCGCTTGCGCGCCATGGCAAGGCAACGGTGCGGCAGCTGGGCACCGTGGACGGTCGCAATTTGCCGAGTTGGCCCACCATCGCTGTCGTGGACTGGCTGGTGCTGCATCAGCGGATGACCGCCGCGCCGGATCGTGCCGCCCAGATCGCTGCCGCGCAGAACCAGCTGCGAAGCCGCCTGAGCTTCGCTGGAACGACGCTGCGCTTCGTCAACGAAGACGGCGACGCCTGGTGGTGGCTGATGGGCAGCGGTGACGCGACTGCGGCGCGCGCGATCCTGGCGCTGGTCGACGACCCGGCATGGAAGGAGGATCTGCCCCGCCTGGTTGTGGGCACGCTCGCGCGTCAGGAGCGTGGGGCGTGGTTCAACACGACCGCGAACCTATGGGGCGCCTTGGCACTGGAGAAATTCTCCGCCCGCTTCGAGTCGCAGGCAGTCAAGGGTCGAACCGAGGCCAAGCTGGCCGCTGCGTCCGCGACGCTGGACTGGGCAGGCAAGGCGGGCGGCGGCGAGCTGCGTCTGCCCTGGCCTGCTTCGGGAGAGGCCATGCTGTCGGTCCAGCAGATCGGCGAAGGCAAGCCCTGGGCGACGATCCAGGCCTTGTCCGCCGTGCCTTTGAAAGCGCCGCTGAACTCGGGATACACCGTGAAGCGGACCGTCACGGCGGTGTCCCAGAAGGCGGCGCCGCGTTGGTCTCGCGGAGATGTGATGCGGGTGCGCCTGGAGGTTGAGGCGGCGGCCGACATGTCCTGGGTGGTGTTGAGCGATCCGTTGCCGACGGGTGCTGCGGTCGTCGAGGGCACGATCGACAGCCAGGGCGAACGCGCCGAGGGGGAAGCCTGGCCCGACTTCATCGAGCGCAGCTTCACCGCCTGGCGCGCCTACTTCGGCTACCTGCCGCGCGGTCGCCATGTGCTGACCTACACGGTGCGCCTGAACAACGCCGGGCGCTTCCAGATGCCGACCACCCGTGCCGAGGCAATGTACTCGCCCGATCGATTCGGCGAGCTGCCGAACGCCACCTTGGAGGTGGCGCCTTGAGCGAGTCCGGCGACTGCTCATGCTCGCGCGTCGCGCGAGCGGCGAGGCGCATCGTGGCGGTCGTCGCCGGCCTGGTGGGCGTTTGGGGAGGCGCGTGCGCTCAGACGCTGCCCACCTTTGCGCAGACGCGGGCCGCGCATCCTGTGTCGGACTTCCAACTGTTGGACCGACGCGGCGAGGTCCTGCAGACGCTTCGCCTGGATCCGAAACGCCGCGTCCTTGCTTGGGTGCCGATCGAGCACATGTCGCCGTCGCTGCTGCGGGCCATGCTGTTGTCCGAGGACCAGCGCTTCTATGAGCACAGCGGCGTCGACTGGTCCGCAGTCGCGTCCAGCGCGTGGGCCAATTTGTGGAACACGCGCACGCGCGGCGCCTCGACGGTGACGATGCAGCTCGCAGGGCTGCTCGACGAGGACCTGGCGCGCCGGGGCGGCCGCAGTTTCCGGCAGAAGCTGGGGCAGGCGTGGGTCGCCAGTCGCCTGGAGACACAGTGGACCAAGGCGCAGATCCTCGAGGCCTACCTGAACCGCGTGCCCTTGCGCGGGGAGCTGGTCGGCGTGTCGGCCGCAGCGCAGACACTCTTCGGCAAACGGGCAAGCGGGCTCGATATGCGGGAGTCGGCAATGCTCGCGGCGATGCTGCGCGGGCCGAACTCGCCAGTGGAGACCATCAGCGCCCGGGCCTGTGGCGTGCTGCGAGCGATGCGTCAGAACTGCGAGGGCCTCACGGACGAGGTGGGGGCGGTCCTGCGTCGCAAGGCGCTGACCGTGGCGGATGCGCCGCAGTGGGCGCCGCATTTCGCCCGGCTTGCGCTTCAGCCAGGCGGGCCCGCGGCGCAGCGCAGCACGCTGGATGCGACCTGGCAGCGGGTCGCCGTCCAGTCGCTGCGGCGGCATCTGGCGGAACTGTCCGGGCGGCAGGTCGAGGATGGCGCCGTCCTCGTGCTCGACAACGCCAGCGGCGAAGTGCGGGTCTGGGTCGGCTCCAGCGGCAGCCAGCTGTCGGAGTCGGCGCAGGTGGACCATGTCCTCGCCCGTCGGCAGCCGGGCTCCACGCTCAAGCCCTTCCTGTATGAACTCGCGATCGAACGCCGCTTGATCACGGCGGCTAGCCTGCTCGACGACTCGCCGGCTCAGATCGCGACGGCGGCCGGACTCTATCTGCCGCAGAACTACGACAAGCAGTATCGCGGCTGGATCAGCGCGCGGGCGTCGCTCGGCAGCAGCCTCAACATCCCGGCGGTGCGACTGTCGCTGATGCTCACACCGGAGGCGGTTTTCGAACGTCTCAACGCCTTCGGGCTGCGGTTGCCCGAGACGGGCGGCTTTTACGGACCCTCGCTGGCCCTTGGAAGCGCGGACGTCACTTTGCTGGGGCTGACCAACGCCTACCGTGCGCTCGCTAATGGTGGCAAGTATTCCGACGCGGTGCTGCCCGGCGGGGAAACGCGGGGCGCGGTCGGCAAGCGGGTGTCGGCCCGTCAGGTGGCGGATCCCAAGGCCAGCTTCATCGTCGGCGACATGCTGGCGGACAACAACGCGCGGGCGCTCACCTTCGGCCTGTCCAGTGCCTTGGCCTTGCCGTTTCCGGCATCGGTCAAGACGGGGACCAGCAAGGACATGCGGGACAACTGGTGCATCGGCTGGACCAGCCGCTACACCGTTGGCGTGTGGGTGGGCAACTCCAGCGGGGAAGCGATGCAGCAGGTTTCCGGTGTAAGCGGCGCCGCGCCGGTGTGGCGCGAAGTGATGCTGGCCCTGCATGCGGGTCGAATGCCCGAGGCGGTGGAGGCGCCTCGCGGGGTGGTCGCTCAGCAGACACGATTCGACAGCGGGCAGGAGCCGCCGCGACGGGAGTGGTTCATCGCTGGTACCGAACAGGCGGTGATCCAGTCCGCTGGCACGGCCATCGCGCTCAGCAATCCGACCGACGGCGCGATCTACGCCCTGGACCCGGACATCCCGCCGGCGGCGCAACGGCTTCGTTTTGCCCATGAAGGGCGGCTCGAACGAGGGGCGACGGCAAGATGGCGCCTCGATGGTCGCGTCATCGGCCAAGGGCCGACGCTGGACTGGCTGCCGATGCCGGGCCGCCATGAACTCGCGCTGCTGGACGGTCGCGGGCATGTGTTGCAGCAGGTCCGGTTCGAGGTGCGCGGTGCGGGATTGCGGGCATCGACGCCGCGCCGCGGAGCGCCGCAGGCTGGCGCGAGCGCCTCCTCGCCCGGGTGAACCCATCCCGCCTGACCGCAAGTCAGCCGCTCCAGGGCGCAATTCGTCGCCAGCCTCTGGCGGCGCGCGGCCTGACTTTCGATACTCCACCATCGACGCCAAGACCCAGATTCGCGCGGGGAGACCATGCAGAGCCCACAACGACAAGTGCAGACCGCTCAGCGGCCTCCTCTGACCCTGCTGGGGGCTGCCCTGCTGGGCGTTGCCTTGCTGCTGCCCGCCGCCCCGGCGCAGGCGAGCGAGGTCGTCAAGCTGGCCAGACTGCTGATCACCGGCAAGCGTCAGCCCAGCCGCCCGCCGGCACCCCAGCCGGCTGTTCCTGAGCGCGGCACCGACAGTTCCTCCCAACCGCAAGGCCGCGCCGCCGAAGGCGATGTGCATGCGCAAACGCAGCGGCGCAGCGCCGAAGGCGCGCTGGTCTCGATGGACTGATTGCGCTGGATCGACAGGCAACTGGAGAGACCCAGGCAGGCGGCGCCACGCGGCGCCGCCTGCATTCACGCTGCTGAGCGTTCGATCACCGGCGGGTGCGGATGCAACCGCGCCATCGTGAAGGCATCGACATAGCGGCCCTCACGCAGAGCGAAGCCGCGCAGACGCCCCTCATGCTCGAAGCCGAAGCGCTCGTACAGGCGGATCGCCCGCAGGTTGTCGACGAACACGGTCAATTCGATGCGCTGCAGGCCCAGCCAGTCGTCCGCCTGACGCATCAGCGCGTCCATCAACCCCGAACCCACGCCGCGTCCATGCGCGTCCGGATGCACGCCGATGCCCAGCATCATCGCGTGGCGGCGGCGTGCCTGCGGACCGACCGGATGCAGGCCGGCGGATCCCACGAGGCGGTCTCCGTCGAAGGCCAGCAGCACCAGCTCGCCGCTTGCGGTGTCAGGCGCCTTGCCGAAGCGCTCCTGCCACTGCAGTTCCGATGGATAGGGTGTCTGCAGCAGCCATGGCTGCACGCCGGCATGGCCCATCAGCTCGGCGTGGGCGCGGGCGTCCTCGACGCGCGGGCGCCTCAGCGTCAGGCCGTCGGCGAGCCGGAAGTCGCGGGAGGAAGGGGGCGGGGTCTGCATCGGAGTCTCCTGGTGGGGTGAAGGACCGAGGGCGGAAAACGACAAGGCCCGCGGGTTGCGCGGGCCTTGTCGGGGGGAGTCGGGGATCCTGGTGGAGACCTTGAGGTCCGGATCCTTGGGGGAGGGTCTACCGCGATCGACGCTGCCCCGACTGGCGTGCGCTCAGGTGCGCATGCGATAGGCACATGCAGCACGGCTGGACGACGAGGACGGCGCGGTTCGCGAGGGACATGCGGGCCAGTATCTTGGACGCGCGTCGCGGCCGTCAATCGCGGACTGCCACCGGCCACCGGTGGCGAGTGGCAACGGCGCGACAATGCGCGTTTCCGATTCTCCGCGGCCGAGAGACCGCGCCTCGTCTTCATGCCTCGACTGAGTCCCGTCGCCGCCGTCCCCGCCGCTGCCGCCACTGCTGAGGCGCCGGTGCGTCGCAAGGGCGAGCCGCAGCCGGCCGAGCGCTTCGCGCTCACCGTGGACAAGAGCCCGATCGATGGCCTGGGCGTGTTCGCCGCCGAGCCGATCCCGGCGCGTCTCAAGATCGGCGAGATGCGCGGCGAGATCGTGCCGGTGCGCGAGGCCCGCCGACGCATCGAGGGCCGGCGTCGCATCCATGTCGTCGAAGTGACCGACAAGACGGCAATCGACGCGACGAAGTCCGACTGCGCGCTGCGCCACGTCAATCACAGCTGCGCGCCCAACGCGGTGCTGCGCATCCGGCAGGGGCGAGCCGAGTTCTACGCGATCCGTGACATCGCGGCCGGGGAGGAGATCTGCGCCGATTACGGCGAGAGCCATCACGAAGGGCGGCTGCGTTGCCGCTGCGGCGCGCCCAATTGCAAGGGCCGGCTCTGAGCGGTGGCCCGACGGGTGGCCTGCCGCTGGTGGGTCGTCGAGACGGGGCGCTGCGCCAGTCTCGGCATTCGCGATGTTGGCCGGCGCCATGAAAAACGCCGGCGCGAGGCCGGCGTTCGAGGGGGAGCAATGCTCAGTGGGTCGAGTCGTCGCCGGCCAGGCCCGAGATCGCGTCCTTCAGCACCCGCTGCTGCATCCAGAACAGACGCAAGTCCTGCACGGTGAAGAGCATGTCGTCGATCAGCGCGTTCTGGTCGATGTTGTCCGGTTCCTCGTAGGCCTTTTCGATGTAGGCCGCGCGCGGCGTCGAGTCCGGCGCCAGCGTCACCGCCTCGATCGCCTCCAGCATCAGCTGCAGGTCGTCGGCGCCGTCACCGGCAGGCAGCGTCCACGCATGCGTGTCTTCCACCGCCTGCAGGAAGCCTTGGGCCCACATCGCGCCGGGGGCGGGCATGCGTTCCAGCAGTTCGGCGGTGACCGCGCCCTGCGCGACCAGTTCCGCCTTGGTTTCTTCATCGAACTCGGAGATCAGCGGCGTGAGGTGCATCTGCTCCGGAGCCTCCAGCAGCGGTTGCGGCTCGAGGCTGTCGCCGATTTCGTTCCAGCGCACATGCAGCGCTTCCATGAAGGCGTCGGTCAGGTCTTCCTCGTCCAGGCCGGCCGGCCAGTCCTCGCCGAACAGCGCGTCCATCGCCTGGATCGGCGCGGCGTCCGAAGGACCCACCCGCAGTGCGGTCAGATAGCCGTCCAGCGTGTCCAGCGTGATCGCCGGGGCATCCGGATCAGCCTGGCCGGCCAGCACGGCCAGCAGCTCGCCGAGGCGCTGCGCGTTCTCGACGTCGATCGAGTCGCCGAACTCGTCGGCCATCGGGGTGTCAGTCATTGCTACTCCAGTTGCATGAAACGACAAGGGCCCGACCGGGGCCCTTGAAGAAGAGGGTTCGTCAGCGTGCCGGGTCGGGCGGTTCGATGACCGCCGTCACCCCGAGTCTGCGCCCCTTGTGTGTCAGACGCGTTCGCCGACCCAGGCCTGCACGCTCGCCAGCGCGGCGGGCAGGCCCTTGGCGTCGGTACCGCCGGCCATGGCCAGGTCCGGCTTGCCGCCGCCCTTGCCACCGACCTGCTGCGCGACGAAGTTCACCAGTTCACCTGCCTTCACCTTGGCCGTCGCGTCAGCGGTCACCCCCGCGGCCAGCTGGACCTTGTCGCCGTCGACAGCGGCCAGGACGATGGCGGCGGTCTTGAGCTTGTCCTTGAGCTTGTCCATGGTCTCGCGCAGCGTCTTGGCGTCGGCGCCGGCCAGCGTGGCCGCCAGCACCTTCAGTCCCTTGACGTCGACGGCCTGCGACAGCAACTCGTCGCCCTGTGCGGAGGCCAGCTTGCTCTTGGCGGCGGCCAATTCCTTCTCCAGCGCGCGGACCTGCTCCAGCACCGCCTGCACGCGCGGCTCGAGTTCGGCCGGCGCGGCCTTGAGCGTGCCGGCCACGGCCTGCACCGTCGACTCCAGCGACTGCAGGTAGTGCAGCGCGTTATCGCCGGTGACGGCCTCGACACGACGGATGCCGGCGGCGACGCCGCTCTCCGCGACGATCTTGAACAGGCCGATGTCACCGGTGCGATGCACATGGGTGCCGCCGCACAGTTCCTTGGACGAACCGATGCTCAGCACGCGCACGGTCTCGCCGTACTTCTCGCCGAACAGCATCATCGCGCCGCTCTTCTGCGCGTCGTCCAGCGCCATCACCGAAGCGTCGGTATCGGCATTGGCCAGGATCTCGGCATTGACGATGGCCTCCACCTTGCGGATTTCCTCGGCCGTCATCGGGGCGGTGTGGGCGAAGTCGAACCGGGTGCGATCGGCATTGACCAGCGAACCCTTCTGCTGGACATGCGCGCCCAGCACCTCGCGCAGCGCCTTGTGCATCAGGTGGGTCGCGCTGTGGTTGCGGACCGTCCGGGCACGGCGTTCGGTGTCGACCTTGGCGACGAAGCTGTCGCCGACCTTGACCGATCCTTCGACGACCTGCGCGTGGTGGCCGAACACATCGGCCTGGATCTTGAGCGTGTCATCGACGACCAGGCGCGTGCTTGCGTTGCGCAGTTCGCCGGCGTCGCCGACCTGACCGCCGCTCTCGGCATAGAAGGGCGTGTGGTCCAGCACGACGACGACGTCGTCGCCCGCAGCGGCGCTCTGCACCTCGGAGCCGTCGACATACAGCGCCACGACCTTGGCGTCCTCGCGCGTCAGGTGGTCATAGCCGTGGAAGGTCGTTGCCGCGCCGCTGTAGGCCAGGCCCTGCGCCATCTTGAACTTGCCGGCCTGACGGCCGCGATCCTTCTGCTCCTCGAGCAGGCGGTTGAAGCCGATCTCGTCCACGGTCACGCCGCGCTCACGGCAGACGTCGGCGGTCAGGTCCACCGGGAAGCCGTAGGTATCGTGCAGCTTGAAGGCGGTCTCGCCGTCGACCTGCTTCGCGCCGCCGGCCAGCGCCGATTCCAGCAACTCCATGCCGGTGGCGATGGTCTTGAAGAAGCGCTCTTCTTCCTGCTTCAGCACCTCGGTGACGCGGGCCTCGTCGCGGCGCAGCTCGGGGTAGGCGTCGCCCATCTCCCTGGCCAAGGCGGCGACCAGCTTGTGGAAGAACGGGGTGCGGGCGCCCAGCTTGTAGCCGTGGCGGATCGCGCGGCGGGCGATGCGGCGCAGCACATAGCCGCGGCCGGCGTTGCCCGGGATCACACCGTCGGCGACGGTGAACGAGCAGGCGCGGATGTGGTCGGCGATGACCTTCAGCGACGGCGAGTCCTTGTCGCAGTCACCCGCGCCGGCGCCGTCGACCGCCTGCTTGGCCGCGGCCAGCAGGTTCACGAACAGGTCGATCTCGTAGTTCGAGTGCACATGCTGCAGCACTGCGGCCAGGCGCTCCAGGCCCATGCCGGTGTCGACGCTGGGCTTGGGCAGCTTGTGCATCACGCCGTCTTCAGTCCGGTTGAACTGCATGAAGACGTTGTTCCAGATCTCGATGTAGCGGTCGCCGTCTTCCTCGGCGGAGCCCGGAGGGCCGCCAGCGACCTCGGGGCCGTGGTCGTAGAAGATCTCGGTGCACGGGCCGCAGGGACCGGTGTCGCCCATCATCCAGAAGTTGTCGGACATGTAGCGGCCGCCCTTGTTGTCGCCGATGCGCACGATGCGCTCGGCGGGTACGCCGACCTCCTTGTTCCAGATCTCGTAGGCTTCGTCGTCCTCGGAATAGACGGTGACCCACAGCTTCTCGGCGGGCAGCTTGAAGTGCTGGGTCAGCAGCTCCCAGGCAAAGGCGATCGCGTCCTTCTTGAAGTAGTCGCCGAAGCTGAAGTTGCCCAGCATCTCGAAGAAGGTGTGATGGCGGGCGGTGTAGCCGACGTTGTCCAGGTCGTTGTGCTTGCCGCCGGCGCGGATGCACTTCTGCGCGGTGGTGGCGCGGGTGTAGGCGCGCTTGTCGAAGCCCAGGAACACATCCTTGAACTGGTTCATGCCCGCGTTGGTGAACAGCAGCGTGGGGTCGTCGCCGGGCACGACCGGGCTCGACGCGACGATCTGATGGCCCTTGGATTCGAAGAACTTCAGGAAGGTGTTGCGGATCTCAGCGGCTTTCATGCCTGTCCTTTGCTTGATGGGCCTGGCGGTTCGGTGTGGCGCAGATGTCGCTGCGACATGAATCAGTGTGTGTCCTCGCGGGTGCGCGGCTTGCCGGAAAGGCGGGCCAAGCGCTTGATTTCGCGAAGCTTTCGATTATAGGAGCCGAGCCCCCGTTGACGCGGTGTTGACATGGCAACCCGCGCGGCGCGGCTAGGATGCCGGCCTTTCCCGGACAGAGACACGGAGCACGGACATGGCGACGATGGACCCCAAGACCTCCCCGCTGGCGCAACTCAAGGATCCGAGCCTGCTCAAGACCGACGCGCTGATCAACGGCGAGTGGGTCGGCGGCGCCAGCCGCTTCGACGTCGACGATCCGGCCACCGGCGCGCTGCTGACGCATGTGGCCAACCTCGGGGCGTCGGAGGCCGACGCGGCGATCACCGCCGCGAATGCGGCCTGGCCGGCCTGGCGGGCGAAGACCGCCAAGGAGCGCTCGGCCATCCTGATGCGCTGGTACCACCTGCTGATCCAGCACGCGGACGACCTGGCCCGGATCCTGACGGCCGAGCAAGGCAAGCCGCTGGCCGAGGCGCGTGGCGAGATCGTCTACGGGGCGAGCTTCGTCGAATGGTTCGCCGAGGAGGCCAAGCGCGTCCGCGGCGAGGTGGTGCCGACCACCGACGCGTCCAAGCGCACCGTCGTCATCCGGCAGCCGGTGGGCGTGTGCGCGGCCATCACGCCGTGGAACTTCCCGCTGGCGATGATCACCCGCAAGGTCGCGCCCGCACTGGCGGCCGGTTGCCCGGTCGTGATCAAGCCGGCCGAACAGACGCCGCTGACCGCGCTGGCCGCCGCCGAACTGGCGCAGCGCGCCGGCATGCCGGCCGGGGTGCTGAACGTGATCACCGGCGACAGCGAGCAGTCGATCGCCATCGGCCAGGTGCTGTGCGCGAGCGACGCGGTGCGCCACCTCTCGTTCACCGGCTCGACCGAGGTCGGCCGGATCCTGATGGCGCAGTCCGCGCCGACGATCAAGAAGCTGTCGCTGGAGCTGGGCGGCAACGCGCCGTTCCTGGTCTTCGACGATGCCGACCTGGACAGCGCCGTCGAGGGGGCGATCGCCAGCAAGTACCGCAATGCCGGCCAGACCTGCGTCTGCGCGAACCGGCTGTATGTGCAGGCCGGGGTCTACGACGCCTTCGTCGCGAAGCTGGCGGAGAAGGTCGGCGGCCTGAAGGTGGGCAACGGCTTCGAGCCCGGCGTGACGCAGGGGCCGCTGATCGAGGACGCGGCCATCGAGAAGGTCGAGCGCCATGTCGCCGACGCCGTGGCGAAGGGGGCCAAGGTGCTGGTGGGCGGCGCGCGCCTGCATGACCGCTTCTTCCAGCCGACGGTGCTGTCCGAGGCGACCGGCGAGATGCTGTGCGCGCGCGAGGAAACCTTCGGGCCGGTGGCGCCGGTCTTCCGCTTCACCACCGAGGCCGAGGGCATCGCGATGGCCAACGCGACCGAGTTCGGCCTGGCGAGCTACTTCTTCAGCCGCGACATCGGCCGCATCTACCGTGTGGCGGAGGGGCTGGAGTCGGGGATGGTGGGCATCAACACCGGCCTGATCTCGTCGGCGGAGGTGCCGTTCGGCGGCGTGAAGCAGTCGGGACTGGGGCGCGAGGGCGGGCACCAGGGCATCGACGAGTACCTCGAAACCAAGTACCTGTGTCTCGGGGACATCAATCGCTGATCTCGCCGGCGGCGCGTCGTCGCTGACGCGCCGCCGGTGCGGTCGTCGTTCCGCGGATCAGCGGGGCGCGGCGCTCGTCACCGCTGGGCCGACATAGGTCCACTGCGCATTGGCGGCGGTCGTCGTCGGGAAGTACCAGTAGCGGCCGTCGGCACCCGTGGCGCGGAGTTCGTAGACCTCCATCGGCATGCCCGGCTTGTACGGGTTCAGGTAGCGGAAGCGGTCGCCGATCGCCGCCTTGCGATCATTGGCGCCCCAGGACTTGAGCGCGGCGATCCGGCTGTTGGCGGCCAGCGCCTCGGCCTTGTCCGTGCCCAGGTAGACCCAGAAGCGGTTGTTCGTCTTGTCGGTCGGGAAGTACCAGTAGCGGCCGTCGCTGCCCAGGCCCTGCAGGCTGAAGTATTCGGTCTGGCGGGAGTAAGGGTTCTGGTACTCGTAAACGGTGTCGAGCGTGCCCTTGCGGTCGTTGCTGCCCCAGGACAGGACGCGGTCGTCGACGATGGTGACGTCGGGGAAGTGGTGCTTCACGCAGGCCGCATAGTCGCCCGCCGTGAGCGCCGAGTGCGGCGTCTGATAGCCGACCAGCTTGCAGGCGTAGCTGCGGCCTTCCGGATTCGCGGCGACCCAGCGATAGTCCTGCTCCCAGTAGGTCGGCGTGGCGCCGGCGCCGCCTTCGTCGAACTGCTTCATGCCCTTGCAACCGAGCACTTCGTCGGCCGGCACTGGCACCTTGAAGTGGGCGGCGAACGCGCGGTAGTAGCTGATCCGGTTCAGCGATTGCGCGACCTCCACCGAGCCGCCGCATTCGACGCCGCCGTTGATGATCTGCGTGGTCACGCCGAAGCCGGGCTGAAGGCCGTTCTGCCGGTCGCGCGCATTGGGTTGCCAGGTGCCGTCGACGACGAACAGCATCGGCGGCTTGGGCGGCTGCGGGTACATGTAGAAGAAGACCGCGCTGGCCAGGTTCAGCCAGGTGTCCGCGACGAGTTCCGGCTTGTCCAGCAGCGTGCGCACGCTGCCGAACATCGCCAGCGAGAACGGGCCGTAGTTGTAGTTGTAGGACAGCTGCTTGGCGCCGCGACCGAAGTAGCTCTTGTACTCGCCGTTGACGAAGGTGCCGCAGGGCCAGGTCTTGCCTTGCCAGGTGGCCGGGTTGCACTCGCCGTTGTAGCCGCCGCGCATGTCCTCGGTCCAGCCCATCTCGCGCACCCAGCGCAAGCCCTGTCGCCACTCGGGTTCGGGGCGGTAGCTCTCGTGCGCGCCGGTTTCCTGTGCGAAGTGGGCGAACATCGTCGCCAGCGCCTTGCGGCAGATCGCCTCGGCGTCGCGGCCGTCCGCGTAGTCGCCGCAGACCGCCGGGAACTTGCCGATCGCGCGCAGGAAGCCGCCGTAGGTGTACTCGGGCGCACGCAGCGGGAACAGATGGTCCCAGTCGGCGCTGGACATCAGGCCCTCGACGCGCCGGACATTGGCGGGATTCGCGGCGCGATTCGGAACGATGGCCTCCACCTGCTCGTTGGGCAGCGTCGCGATCGCCCGCTTGATCGCCGTCATGACGGGATCGCTGGTGAGGCGGGCCTCGTCGGCCAGCAACACCGACTGCTTGATCGCGTAGCCGCCGGAAGCACCGTCCGCCGCAGCGGACGGGCTCGCACCGATGAGCAGGGCAGGGGTGGCGAGGAGCGGCGGCACGATCGACCGCGCGAAAGTGGAGAGGCGGGAGAAGGAGAGCGTCATGGCTCGACTCCGGAGTGAGGGAGCCGAGATGGTTCCGGCGCAGGCGCTTGCCGACCATTCCGCCCATCTGTGTCTGTGGGCGGCGGCCATGGCATGGAGAGGTGGGGCGCTGCCCCTGCTGGGTGGCTCCCGTCGGTGGCGCTGCTTCAGCCGGCCTGCAGGACGGCCATCCGCTCGGCCAGGTAGTCCAGGAAGCAACTGATCCGGGAAGCCAGCGCGGTGTTGCGGTAATAGACCGCATGCACCGGTTGGCGGGTGTCGACCGTGTGCGGCGTCAGCACCTGCACCAGCGTCCCGTCGGCGCGGTCCTGCGCCGTCATGAAGTCCGAGAGCGACACCAGCCCCTGGCCGGCGATGGCGAGCTGGCGCAGGGTCTCGCCGCTGGACGCGCTGAGCGTGGCGGCAATGGGATAGCCCTCGCCGCCGGACCAGCGCAGGGGCCAGGTGTTGAGGCTTTCCGGCGCGGTGAAACCGAGCAACCGGTGGCCGCTCAACTGCTCGACCCGGGTGGGGCGGCCGTGCGCCGCCAGGTAGGCGGGACTGGCGAGCACCCGCAGTCGGAAGCTGCCCAGCGGCCGCGCGTGCAGCGAGGAATCCGCCAGCGTGCCGATGCGCAGTGCGACATCGGTGCGCTGCTCCAGCAGGTCGATGATCTGGTCGCTGCTGTTGAGCTCGAGCTCGATCTGCGGGAAGCGTTCGCGGAAGCCGCCGATCAGCGGCACCAGCACATGCAGCATGAAGGGCGAGGCGGCATTGATGCGCAGCCGCCCGGCCGGCTGGTCGCGGCGCAGGGCGAGCTGCTCCTCCGCCTCCTCGACCGAGGCCAGCACCTTGCGGGCGCGGGCCAGGAAGAACTGGCCCTCCTCGGTCAGCTCCAGGCGGCGCGTCGAGCGCCGCATCAGCGTCGTGCCCAGCTTCTGCTCGAGCCGGCTCAGGGCCCGGCTGACGGCCGACACCGTCTGCCCGAGCTGCTCCGAGGCCGCGCTGATCGAGCCGGCGTCCACGATGGCGGCGAGGACGGCGAGTTCGTCGAGGGTGCTCTTCATGGGGGCGCTCCTGTCCAAGGTCGGGCCCCGGTCGACCGCGTCCCGGGGATCGGCGGCATCATATTTGCAACCGAGGCAAAAATCATTTGGTCGTTCGAGGCTTTTTCTGCAAGTGACGAATGCGCACACTGGCGCCCATCGTCCCCTCACCGCAGGAGTCCTCCTCATGCCGATCGCTCTCTGGGCGCTGACCGTCAGCGCCTTCGCCATCGGGACCACGGAATTCGTCATCGTGGGCCTGATCCCGACCATGGCTGCCGACCTCGGCGTCAGCCTTCCCTCCGCGGGCCTGCTGGTCTCGCTCTACGCGCTGGGCGTGGCCATCGGCGCGCCGGTGCTCACCGCGCTGTCGGGCCGCTGGCCCCGCAAGCAGCTGCTGCTGGCGCTGATGCTGCTGTTCACCGCCGGCAACCTGCTGGCGTGGCTCGCGCCGGGCTACGGCGCGCTGGTCGTCGCCCGCGTGCTGACCGGCCTCGCGCACGGCGTGTTCTTCTCGATCGGCTCGACCATCGCCACCAGCCTGGTGCCGCGCGAGAAGGCGGCCAGCGCCATCGCCACGATGTTCTCCGGACTGACCGTCGCGCTGGTCACCGGCGTGCCGCTGGGCACCTTCGTCGGCCAGCACTTCGGCTGGCGCGCCACCTTCCTCGCGGTGGCCGCTCTGGGCCTGGTCGCCTTCCTCGCCAGCCTGGTCTTCGTGCCGCGCAAGCTGGCCCAGCCGGCGCCGGCCAGCCTGCTGCACCAGCTCGAGCCGCTGCGCCAGCCGCGCTTGCTGCTGGTCTATGCGATGACGGCGGTGGGCTACGGCGGCTCGTTCATCGCCTTCACCTATCTCGCGCCGATCCTCCAGCAGGTCAGCGGCATCTCGGCCAACGGCGTCAGCCTGGTGCTGCTGGTGTACGGCGTGTCGGTGGCCTTCGGCAATGTCTGGGGCGGCAAGCTCGCCGACAAGCGTGGCCCGGTCGGCGCGCTCAAGCGCATCTTCCTCGGGCTGGCCGCGGTGCTGTTCGTGCTCAGCGTCACCGCGCACTCGCCGATCGCGGCCGTGCTGACCGTGCTCGCCTGGGGCGCCTTCGCCTTCGGCAACGTGCCGGGGCTGCAGCTCTACGTCGTGCAGCAGGCCGAGGCCCACGCGCCGAAGGCGGTGGATGTCGCCTCGGGCCTGAACATCGCCGCGTTCAATCTCGGCATTGCCGGCGGCGCCTGGGGCGGTGGCCTGATCGTCGAACGGCTCGGGCTGCTGCACACGCCGTGGATCGGCGCGATCGTGGTGCTCGGCGCCTTCGCGCTGACGGTGCTGGCTGGCCGCCTGGACCGCCGCTTCCCGCTGCCGCGTCGTGCGCCCGGCGCCGGTCCTGTCGTCGTTGGACATTGAGCACGACACCCCCCGCCCGTCCCTTCGCTTCCCGATCCCTTTTCCGGAGTTCCTCATGACCCCCTCCAACCGCCCCATGCCCCCGCTCGGCCTCGGCACCTTCCGCCTGAAGGAGCAGACCGTCGTCGATGCCGTCAAGAGCGGCCTGTCGCTCGGCTACCGCCACATCGACACCGCCCAGATCTACGACAACGAGGCCGAAGTCGGCCAGGCGATCGCCGAGAGCGGCGTGCCGCGCGCCGAGCTCTTCGTCACGACCAAGATCTGGACCGAATCGCTGGCCGGCGACCGCTTGGTCCCCAGCCTGCGCGAGAGCCTGGCCAAGCTGCGCCTGGACGCCGTCGACCTGACGCTGATCCACTGGCCCTCACCCGGTGGCGCGGTGCCGTTGAAGGAGACGCTGGAGGCGCTGCTCGATGCGCAGCGCCAGGGCCTGACCCGCGCGATCGGTCTTTCCAACTTCACCGTTGCGCAGATGCGCGAGGCGATCGAGCTCGTCGGCGTCGCGGCGCTGGCGACGAACCAGGTCGAGCGCCATCCCTTCCTGCAGAACCGCGCGGTGGTCGATTTCGCGCGGGCGCAGGGCCTGCACTTGACCGCCTACATGCCGCTGGCCTACGGCAAGGTCATGGCCGAGCCGGTGCTGCTGGACATCGCCGGGAAGCACGGCGCCACGCCGGCTCGGGTCGCGCTCGCTTGGCAGTTGCAGCAGGGCTTGGCGGTGATCCCGTCGTCCACCCGACCGGCCAATCAGGCGTCCAACCTGCAGGCCTTGTCGCTGCGGCTGGACGATGCGGACATGGCACGCATCGCCACGCTCGACCGCGGCGAGCGCCTGGCCAATCCGGACTTCGCACCCGCCTGGGACTGAGCGGCGAGCGCCGCCGCTGCGCGCGCGTCGGCGCTCGTTGCCAAGTCCCTTTATTTGGAACGGTCATTCCATAATCGCTACAGTCCGCCGCATGGCCCGACCCAAGCAATTCGATCCCGACGTGGCGCTGGATGCCGCGGTGGCGCTATTCCGCGAGCATGGCTACGCGGGCACGTCCGCCGAGATGCTTACCGCCTCGATGGGTATCGGCAAGCAGAGCCTCTACAACACCTACGGCGGCAAGTGGCCGCTGTACTGCGCGGCGCTGCGCCGTTATGCCGACGACGAGACCGGCGAGCATCTGCGTGAACTCAAGGCCGGGAAGACGGGGCTCGATGGCCTGGAACGGATGTTCAAGCGCGTCGCGGCGACGGCCCATCGGCCTTGCCTGGGCGTGAGCTCTGTGCAGGAATTCGGCACCGACAGCGAGGGCAGTCCCGAACTGATCGAGATTCGCGCGCCGGCCGGGCAGGCGCTGCAGGCGGCGCTCCTCGAGCGGGTCCGTGCGGCGCAGGCCGACGGCGAGTTGTCGGCAACGCTCGATCCGCGGCAGGCGGTGAGTTTCCTGCTCGCCCAGATCGCGGCGCTGCGGCTGGCCGCACGAGGCGGCGCCGGTGAGGCCGAACTGCGCGCCCTGGCGCGTCTTGCCCTGCGGGCCCTGAAGTGAGCCCGCATTTTTTTGCCTGATTGTGGAACGATTGTTCCAATAAACGATCCAAGGATCGAAGGAAGGAAGCAGCGATGACGACATCACCCCGGACGCGCCGCGTGGCGCTGGTCTTCGGCGGCTCACGTGGGATCGGCGCGGGCATCGCGCAGCGGCTGGCCCGGGATGGCTTCGACGTGGCGCTGACCTACGTGTCGCGGCCGGATGCGGCGGAGGCGGTCGTCGCCGCGATCGAGGTCGCGGGCGGGCGAGGCCTGGCGATCCCGGCCGACAGCGCCGATCCGGCGGCACTACGGGCGGCGGTCGAGCGGGCGGTCGACCGCCTGGGGCCGCTGGACGTGGCGGTGGTCAATGCCGGCGTGTTGCGCCATGGGACTGTCGACAGGATGCCGCTGGAGGACCTCGATCTCTCGCTGAACGTCAACGTCCGGGGCGTCTTCCTCGCGATCCAGGCGGCGGTGGCGCAGATGCGCGACGGCGGGCGGGTGATCACGATCGGCAGCAACACGGCGATTCGCACCGGCGCGCCGGGGACCAGCGTCTATGCAATGACCAAGGCGGCGGTCGCGTCGATGGCGCAGAACCTGGCACTGGATCTGGCGCCTCGCGGCATCACGATCAACAACGTCCAGCCAGGGCCCGTCGAGACCGACATGAGCGCGCCCTTCGCCGATTACCTGAAAGACAAGCTGCCGATGGGTCGCATGGGCCGGCCGGACGAGATCGGCGCACTGGTGTCGTTCCTGGCAGGGCCAGAATCCGGTTACATGACCGGCACCAGCCTGACCATCGATGGCGGGTACATCCTCTGAGCGCCTCGCCCGGCGGTTGTCCCAGCTTGGGCCATAATCCGCTCCCACCGCGGGCGTCGTATAACGGCTATTACCTTGGCTTCCCAAGCCAATGACGAGGGTTCGACTCCCTTCGCCCGCTCCACTCCCTCTGCGCCCTCGCGCCCTCCGCGCCCTCCGCGCCCTCCGCCCTCTGATCGCGCCAGCCGCGCGCGCCGACCCCCTGTCGGCCCTGGATGCCCGCGCGCGTCTGCCCCGGAGCGCTACCCGCTGTTCCGACCGCCGCCATGCGGCCGATTCCCGCTTCAGGGCGCTCTCCAGAGCCCCTGCGCCCGTCCCGGTGGTCGATTCATGTTGCAATGCTGAACGTTTCCTGAACGTTTTCTTTCAGCCGTCCAACATGTCCGCCGCCTCACCGACCGCCTCGCCCGAGCTTTCCGACGCCCCCCTCCCCAGTGCGCACACCGGCTGGGCGCTGCTCGCGCTGGCGATCGGCGGCTTTGCGATCGGCACCACCGAGTTCGCGGCGATGAGCCTGGTGCCGTTCTTCGCGCCCGACCTGGGGATCGACATCCCCTCCGCCGGGCATGTGATCAGCGCCTACGCCTTGGGCGTGGTCGTCGGCGCGCCGCTGCTGGCGGTGCTCGGCGCCAAGGTCCCGCGCCGCACGCTGCTGATCCTGCTGATGCTGGCCTTCGCCGTCGGCAACGGGCTGAGCGCGTTGGCGCCCGGGTATCACGCGATGCTGCTGTTCCGCTTCCTGAGCGGGCTCCCGCATGGCGCCTACTTCGGCGTCGGCGCGCTGGTCGCCGCGTCGATGGTGGCGCCGCAGCGCCGCGCCCAGGCGGTCAGCCTGATGATGCTCGGCCTCACCGTGGCCACCATCGTCGGCGTGCCGCTGGCCAATGCGCTGGGGCAGTGGGCAGGCTGGCGCTGGGGCTTCGGCGTCGTGACGCTGCTGGCGCTATTGACCGCCGCCCTGGTCGCGATGCATGCGCCGCGGGACCGCGTCCAGGCTGGCGCCAGCGCGATGCGCGAGTTGGGGGCGCTCGGCCGCCGTCAGGTCTGGCTGACGCTGGGCATCGCGACGATCGGCTTCGGCGGCATGTTCGCCGTCTATACCTACCTCGGATCGACGCTGCTCGAGGTCACCGGCGCCGGCCCCGGCCTGCTGCCGGTGGTGCTGAGCGTGTTCGGCATGGGCATGACGGCGGGCACGCTCGGCGCCGCCTGGGCCGCCGACCGCGCATTGATGCCCACCGTCGGCGGGCTGCTGCTGTGGAGCGCCGCATCGCTGGCGCTGTATCCCTTCGCCGCCGGCAACTTGTGGACGCTGCTGCCAGTGGTCTTCCTGATCGGCTGCGGCGGCGGGCTCGGCACGGTGCTGCAGACGCGGCTGATGGACGTCGCCGGCGATGCCCAGACGCTGGCCGCGGCGCTCAACCATTCCGCCTTCAACGCGGCCAATGCGCTGGGCCCGTGGCTGGGTGGACTGGCGATCGCCGCGGGCCACGGCTGGACCTCGACCGGATGGGTGGGCGTCGCCCTGGCCTTCGGGGGAATGGCTTTCTGGGCGGTATCGCTGGCGCTCGATCGCCGATAATCCGCCGCTTGTCTTCAGGAGTCCCGACACATGGCCGACTGGCTGCCGCCCACGCGCTACTGGGTGCTGGCGATCTTCATCGCCTCGGCGCTGTATGCCCATTTCCGCGGCCGCGTCCGCTTCAAGCTGGCCCGCGCGCTCACCGACTTCACCGTGCTGATCTCGCCGATCAACGCGGTCATGTACCTGTTCTCCCGCGCCCCGGCCACGCCTTACCTGAACACGGCCGAGTTCCCCGAGCTCAAGCTGCTGCGCGACAACTGGCGACTGATCCGCGAGGAAGCCCTCAAGCTCAATGACGAGGGCTACATCAAGGCGGCCTCGGGCTACAACGACATCGGCTTCAACTCGTTCTTCAGGACCGGCTGGAAGCGCTTCTACCTGAAGTGGTATGACCGGGACATGGCCTCGGCGAACGCGCTGTGCCCGAAGACGGTCGAGTTGCTCAAGCAGATCCCCGGCGTGAAGGCGGCGATGTTCGCGTCGCTGCCGCCGGGCGCGAAGCTGGTGCGTCACCGCGACCCGTACGCGGGCTCGCTGCGCTACCACCTGGGCTTGACCACGCCCAACGACCCGGGCTGCTACATCGAGGTCGACGGCCAGCGCTACCACTGGAAGGACGGCGAGGACGTGATGTTCGACGAGACCTTCATCCACTATGCCGAGAACACCACGACGCATCAGCGCGTGATCCTGTTCTGCGACGTGGAGCGCCCGGTCTACTTCGCGCCGATCCGCTGGCTCAACCGCGCCTTCGGCAAGCTGGTGATGACCTCGGCGGCGACACAGAACCTGGAGAGCGAGCCCATCGGCGGCCTCAACAAGTTCTTCTATCACGCGTACAAGGTGCGCCTGTTCTTCAAGGCGTTCAAGGCGAGATCCCGCACCGGCTACTACGTCGTCAAGTGGGCGCTGATCCTCGGCATCCTCGCGGCGATCTTCCTCTGACCGCTGGCGCGATGTCCCGATGAACGACGGCCCCGCGGGGCCGTTGTCGTTGGTGGGTCGGCCGATCAGGACGCCGCGGTCTGCGCATCGGCGTGCGCCAGCGCCTCCTGGAGCGCGCCGGCGTGCGGCCCGAATGCGTAGGCGTCCATGCCCAGGCAGCCGAAGGTGACGCCCTCGTGGATCCGCAGCGGCGCATGGTCCCGCCCGCCCGCGCCGGCGGCGACGTACCAGGGCAGCAGGTGCTCGTCGGTCGGATGCATCAGCGCGGCGTGCGGCGCCTGCGTCCGGTAGGCCTCGAGCGCCGGCCAGTCCCGGGCCGCCGAACGCTCGGCGAACCAGTGCCGGAAGACCGCCGATTCAGGCATCTCCGGCACGCCGTCGCCGGCGGCGGTCCCGGTGATCGCCGAGCGCATCAACAGCCGCAGGTTGTGGGTGATGCTGCCGGTCCCCAGGACCAGCAGCCCGTCGCTGCCCAGCCCCTGGAGCTTGTCGCCGAGCGCCATCAGCTGCGCGGGCGACGCGTGCGGCGTCAGCGTCAACGGGATGACCGGAACGTCCGCCGCGGGGATCAGATAGCGCAGCGCGGTCCAGATGCCGTGGTCCAGCCCGCCATGCTCGACGACAGGCAAGGCCAGCGACTCGCCGAGCCTCGCGGCCAGTGCTCGGTCACCGGGCGCGTCATAGCGCAGCGCGGACAGCGCCGGTGGGAATCCGCCGAAGTCGTAGATCGCCTCGTGCCGGTCCGCGCCCAGCAACACCGCCGCGCGGGCGGTGGTGTGCGCCGAGATCGCCAGCACCGCTCGCGGCCGGCCCCAGCGGGTGAGCAGGGTCCGGCCGAGCCGTTGCAGGAACGCACCTGTCTGGCCAGGTTCCAGCGCGATCATCGGCGAGCCGTGCGAGACGAACAGGGAAGGGAAGGGCAGGTTCATGACCTCATTGAACGCCCGCTGCCGGGGCACATCGTCAAAACCGGTTGCATGGACTGTTCAAGCCGATTGCATGGCCGCATCCCCGCAGCAGCACGCAGGCATGCGGTTCGCTACAGTCCGCGCATGAGCGCGCATCCGTCTTCCTCGTCCGCCGGCCCTGCCGGGGCTTCCGCGGCCCGACCCGCCGCCGACCCGGCCGGTCGCCGTCCGCCGTCCCTCTGGCGTCAGATGGCCCTGCAGACCTGGCGCGATGCACGCGCCGGCGAGCTGCACCTGCTGATCCTGGCCCTGATGCTGGCGGTGGCCGCGGTGTGCGCGGTGGCCTTCCTGTCCGACCGGCTGGACCAGGGACTGCGGCGCGATGCGGCCCAGTTGCTGGGCGGCGACGCGGTCGTCGCGAGTGATCAGCCGACGCCCGCCGCGGTGCGGCAGTTGGCCGACCGACTGAACCTGCGCAGCGTCGAGACGCTGAACTTCCCCAGCATGGCGCGCGCCGGCGAGGACCAGGGCGGCGGCAGCCGCCTGGTGGCGGTCAAGGCGGTCGGGACGCGCTATCCGCTGCGGGGCGCGCTGACCTTGAAGGATGGCCGCCAGGTGGGGGCGCCGGCCGCCGGCACGGTCTGGGTCGACGCGGGCGTGCTGAGCGCGCTGGGCCTGAAGGTCGGCGACCCGCTGCTGCTGGGCGATGCGACGCTGAGGATCGCCGGCGAGATCGCCAATGAGCCGGACCGTGGCGCCGGCTTCCTGAACTTCGCGCCCCGGGTGATGTTGGCGCAGGCGGACCTGGCCGCCACCGCGCTGATCCAGCCGGCCAGTCGCGTCACCTACCGTTTCGCGGTGATCGGCCAGGGGCAGGAGCCGGGCAGCGCGGTGCAGCAGTTCACCACCCAGACCCGCCAGCAGATGAAGGACGGCCACTGGCGCGGCGTGAGGCTGGAGTCGCTGGAGACCGGTCGGCCGGAGATGCGCCAGACGCTGGACCGCGCGACCAAGTTCCTGAACCTGGTGGCGCTGCTGGCGGCCTTGCTGGCGGCGATCGCGGTCGCGCTGGCGGCGCGCGAGTTCGCCAACCGCCACCTCGACGACTGCGCGATGTTGCGGGTGCTCGGTCAGCCGCAGCGGCGCCTGGCCTGGGTCTTCACCCTGGAATTCGCCACCGTCGGTCTGGTCGCCAGCGCGATCGGCGTGCTGCTCGGCTTCCTGCTGCATTACGGCTTCATCGCGCTGCTGGCCGGCCTGATCTCGGTCGACCTGCCCGCGCCGGGGGCCTGGCCGGTGCTGCTGGGCCTGGGCATGGGCATGAGCCTGCTGCTGGGCTTCGGCCTGCCGCCGGTGCTGCAGCTGTCGGCCGTGCCGCCGCTGCGGGTGATCCGGCGCGAGCTGGGCCGACCCAAGATGGGCTCGATCGCGGTGCTGCTGGCGGGCGTGATGGGCTTCGCGGCGGTGCTCACCGCGCTGTCGGCCGATTGGCGCCTGGGGCTGGTGGCGACCGGTGGTTTCGCCGTCGCGCTGGGCTTCTTCGCGCTGCTGGCCTATGGCGCGGTGCTGGCGCTGCGTCGGCTGGTGCCACAGGCCGGCGCGCCGCGCTGGCTGCTGCTGGCGACGCGTCAGGTCGCGGCGCGGCCGGCCTTCGCGGTGCTGCAGGTCGGCTCGCTCTCGCTGGGGCTGCTGGCGCTGGCGCTGCTGGTGCTGATGCGCACCGACCTGATCGAGAGCTGGCGTGCCGCCACGCCGGTGAACGCGCCGGACCGCTTCGTCATCAACATCCAGCCGGACCAGGGCGCGGGCTTCCGCGGCGAGCTCGACCGGGCCGGCGTCAAGGACTACGACTGGTATCCGATGATCCGCGGCCGCCTGGTCGCGATCAACGGCGAGGCGGTGCAGGCCAGCCGCTTCACCGAGGAGCGCGCGCAGCGGCTGGTCGAGCGCGAGTTCAACCTCAGCCACAGCGCCGAGCTGCCGTCGCACAACCAGATCTCCGGCGGCAAGTGGACCGCCGAGGAGCGGGGCGGCGTCAGCGTCGAGCAGGGCCTGGCGGATCAACTGGGACTGAAGCTCGGCGACACGCTGCGGTTCGACATCGCCGGCGTGCCGGTCGATTCGCGGATCACCTCGCTGCGCAAGGTGGACTGGGGCTCGATGCGGGTCAACTTCTTCGTCCTCTACCCGCATGCGGCGATGCCGGAGCTGCCGGTCAGCTTCATCTCGGCCTACCGGTCGCCGCAAGGCGAGGGCGCCGCGGCGGCGCTCGATCGCAAGCTGGTCAATGCCTTCCCCAACCTGACGCTGATCGATGTCTCGGCCGAGTTGCACCAGGTCCAGCAGGTGCTGGAGCAGGTGATCATGGCCGTGCAACTGCTGTTCGCGGTCGCGCTGGCATTGGGCGTCGTGGTGCTGCTGGTGGCGGCGGTGGGATCACGGGATGCGCGCACGCGCGAGTTCGCGCTGATGCGGGCGTTCGGGGCGTCCAGTGCGCTGATGGCCGCGGTGCAGCGCGCGGAGCTGCTGGGACTGGGGGCGCTCGCCGGCCTGCTGGCCGGGCTGGCGGCGCAGGCGCTGGGCTGGGCGTTGACGCACTACGCCTTCGAGTTCGAATGGCAGTTCAAGCCCTGGGTGCTGATCGGCACGACGATCGGCGGCGCGGTGCTGGCGCAGCTCGCCGGCTGGTGGGCGTTGCGCGGGGTGCTGCAGCGTCCGGTGGTGCAGACGCTGCGCGAGGCGGATACGAACTGATGGCGTGTGAGTCAGCCTTCTCAGCGCGCCGCGGCGGCGCGCTCGGCTGACTCGATGGTGTTGACCAGCAGCATCGTGATGGTCATCGGGCCGACGCCGCCCGGCACCGGCGTGATCCAGCTGGCGACTTCCTTGACGCCGTCGAAGTCCACATCGCCGCAGAGCTTGCCTTCCTCGGTGCGGTTCATGCCCACGTCCAGCACCACCGCGCCCGGCTTGACCATGTCCGCGGTCAGCACGTTGCGCTTGCCGACGGCGGCGACGACGATGTCGGCCTGGCGGGTGAAGTGCGCCAGATCCGGCGTCGCGCTGTGGCACACCGTCACCGTCGCATTGGCCTGCAACAGCAGCATCGCCATCGGCTTGCCGACGATATTGCTGCGGCCGATCACCACCGCATGCTTGCCCTTGGGGTCGACGCCGATGAACTCCAGCATCTTCATGCAGCCATAGGGCGTGCACGGCTTGAAGCCCTCCTGGCCCACCATCAGCGCGCCGGCGCTGGCGACGTGGAACCCGTCCACATCCTTCTCCGGCGCGATTGCCTCGATGACCTTGTGCGCGTCGATGCCCTTGGGCAGCGGCAACTGCACCAGGATGCCGTGGATCGACGGATCGTTGTTCAGCGCGTCGACCCGCGCCAGCAGCTCCGCCTCGGTCATCGTGTCGGCGTACTTCTCCAGCACCGAATGCATGCCGGCGTCCTCGCAGGCCTTGACCTTGTTGCGCACGTAGACCTGGCTCGCCGGGTTCTCGCCGACCAGCACCACCGCCAGGCCGGGCTTGACGCCCCGGGCGGTCAGCGCGGCGGCGCGCGTCGCCACCTCGGCGCGCAGTTGCTTGGACAGCGCGTTGCCGTCGATCAGTTGAGCGGTCATGGTCGGTACTCCGGAATCAGAAAAGCGGAAGGGCAGAGGATCACTCTGCCCGGGGAATGCAAAAGGCCGCTTCGCAGCGGCCTCTGGATGTGTCGTCGGATCAGCCCGCCTTCGCGGCCGCCGTGTTCGCGCCGAGCGCGATCTTCAGCAGATCGGCCACGGTGTTGGCATTGAGCTTCTCCATGATGTTCGCGCGGTGCGCTTCCACCGTCTTGATGCTGATGCCCAGGTCATCGGCGATCTGCTTGTTCAGGCGCCCGGCGACGATGCGCTCCAGCACCTGCGCCTCGCGGGTCGTCAGGCGCGACAGCAGCGCGTCGCGGCTGGCCGCTTCCTGCTGCGTGGCGAAGGCGCCGCGCGCCTGGTCCAGCATGCGCTCCACCAGCGACAGCAGCTCTTCTTCCTTGAACGGCTTCTCGATGAAGTCGACCGCGCCCTTCTTCATCGTCTGCACCGCCATCGGCACGTCGCCGTGACCGGTGATGAACACGATGGGCAGCGGGCTCTTGCGCTCGATCAGCTTGTCCTGCAGCTCCAGCCCGCTCATGCCTTCCATGCGGATGTCGGCGATCAGGCAGGCCACCTCGCGCGGGTCGTAGCGGCTCAGGAAGCTCTCGGCGGAGTCGTAGCACTTGACCCGGTAGTCCTTGCCTTCCAGCAGCCACTGCAAGGAATCTCGCACAGCCTCGTCATCGTCGACGACGTAGACATTACCCTTCTTCGGAATCAAGCTCATGGTGTTGCTGCGGTGTTGTGAGCAGTGCCCGTCCCCGAGTCGCCGCTCTTGTCGAGCGGTACGAGCTGGGGCTCCGGACGCGGAATGTCCACGGGGATCGTGAACGCGAACCGGCACCCGACGATGGACGGGCCATTGTAGAGGTTCTCGGCGCGGATCCGACCCTGGTGGGACTCGATGATGGACCGGCATAACCCTAGGCCGATGCCCAATCCATCGGCCTTCGTGGAGAAGAAGGCCTCGTACATGCGCTCGATGACCTCGACCGGCAGACCCGGTCCCATGTCGGTCACCGAGAACTCGATGTTGGCCCCGAGCTCCGCGCTGTGCTTGGGCACGACGCGCAGCTCGATGTGGCGGCGCGAGGGCGGCAGCGCCGCGTTGTCGATCGCCTCGGCGGCGTTCTTGAGCAGGTTCAGCAGCACCTGCTCGATCAGGATGGGATCGACCCGCATCACCGGCAGCCGCTGCGCGACATAGGTGTGGATCTGCACGTTGCGCCGCCGCAGCTCGATGCCCGCGAGCTCCACCGCATCCTCGACGATCGACGCCGCGAACGCGGGCTGGCGCTGCGGCTCGCTCTTCTTCACGAAGGCTCGGATGCGATGGATGATCTGGCCCGCGCGCTGCGCCTGCTTGGCGGTCTTCTCCAGCGCGACGATCAGGTCGTCCTTCTGGATGTTGTCGTTGCGCACCCGCGAGACCATGCCGTTGCAGTAGTTGGTGATCGCGGTCAGCGGCTGGTTGAGCTCATGCGCGACGCTGGAGGCCATCTCGCCCATCGTGATCAGCCGGCTGGTGACCTGCGCCTTCTCGGCCTGCTGCTGCTGCTGCGCCTCGGCATGGCGGCGCGCCGTGATGTCGGTGGCGATCAGCATCTGCGCCAGGCGGCCGTCGGTCCATTGCAGGTACCGCGCGCGCACGTCGAACCACATGTCGAGCTGCGCGATGAAGACCTCGCGCGAATCGCCGCCGACCTCGGTCAGGTGCTGCGCCGGCAGGCCGCCATAGTCGTCAACGTCCTCGTCGGTCTCGAAGCTCGCGTCCTTGGTGCTGGTGGCGCCGGCCAGCTGCGAGCCCGCGAGCATCGCATGGCCCTTCGGATCGGCGCCGAACCAGAGCCGGTAGCTGCGGTTGGCGAAGAGCAGCTCGCCCTGCTGCACCGACAGCACCGACACCGCCGCATCCAGGCCTTCCAGCACCGTGGTGAAGCGCTCATGCGAGGCCGACAGCTGGTCGCGGACCCGCTTGGCCTCGGTGATGTTGGTCATCGAGGTCATCCAGCCGTTCTGCTTGCCCTTGGGGTCGATCAGCGGCGAGACATACATGCGGGCGTCGAAGATGCTGCCGTCCTTGCGCATCACCTTGACCTCGGAGCCGCCCGCCGGGCTGCGCCCCTGCATCTCCTGCTGCAGCAGGCGCAGGTTTTCCTCGTAGCGGTCCGGCGGCCAGTACGGGAAGGGCGGCTTGCGGCCGATCAGCTCGGACTCGGCGAAGCCGGTCATCGCGCAGAACGCCGGGTTGACGTAGCTGATGCGCGTCTCCAGGTCCATCGCCCGCATGCCGGTCAGCATCGAGTTCTCCATCGCGCGCCGGAAGTTGGTCTCGGCGGCGAGGGCGTTCTGGACCTGCGCGCGCCGGCGCATGTGCTTCCAGGTGCCGAGCAGCATCCAGACGGTCAGCACCGACAGCGCCATCACCATCCAGAACAGCGTGTTGGAGATCAGCCCGATCGAGGTGCGATAGCCCTGGCCGCGCAGCACCAGGCCCGGCGCCGGCGCCATCGGCACCTCGTAATAGATCGGCGCGCGGGTGATGCGCTTGCCCGGCATCGGCGTGACGGTGCTGGCGACGACCTGCTCGCGCGGATCCAGCACCGCGACGGCATGGCGCGAGGTCAGCTCGTTCGGCACCGAATAGCGCAGCAGGCCTTCCACCGCGTACTCCGCGATCAGCACGCCGGCGAAACCGGCGCGGTCGCTCAGCGGCAGCTGCAGCTGGAAGACGGTCGTGTTGTTGGCGTCGGCGAAGGAGGCCGAGTACACCCGGGTGCGCCGGTCGCGCGCGCCCTGGAAGGCGCGCTCCGGCTCGCTGTTGGCATGGCCGTTGGGCATCGACGGATCGCTGCCGTCCAGCGTCATCAGCGAGTCGGCCTGCTCGCCGATCGCCGCGACGCTGACGCGGCGCTCGCGGCGCGCGTTCAGCCAGGTGATGTGGGTGATCTCGGGGCGGTTGCGCGCGATCGCCATCGCGCGCTGCGTGAACTCGAGGTTGTCGATCGCGCGGTTGGCCAGGTCGCGCTGCAGCGGGATCAGGAAGTCCTCGTTCTCGATCAGGCGCGAGCGGATCTGCTGCTGCGCCATCTCGGTGTCGCGCTTGACGGCCTCGGCCTCGCGTTCGATCTCCTCGTTGCGCAGGTACCAGAAGGCCGAGACGATCGCCGCCAGGAACAGCACCACCGACAGCAGCGGGCCCAGCGTCGCGAAGCGGTCCTGCCGCGACGGCGACTGCCGCCGCCACCACGCCGACACCAGGCGTTTGAGAGGGTTCAGGGCACGGCGCGCAAAGCCTTGGACATCGAGGCGGGACAACATGGGCGCGATTATCCCGGTGCCTTCGACGCGACCCGGCTCCGACGGCCCCGGGCATTCCCGATCCGGGCATTCCCGGATCGCATCGTGAAAGACATCCGTCACGGATCGCCGCCGAAAACGCCTTCGAAATTTCACGATGCGGAAACGCATCGCGCTATTTGGAAAATCGACGGCTTATGCGACACTCCGCCGCCATAGCCCTTCCGGAGGGTGCCGACGCATGCGTGTTTCCTTAAGCTCGGGCAGGATTGCCTGTTCGGATCGGACACCGCGCCGCGCGGTTGCCCGTCCGAAGGCCGTGATTGAGACACAGGAGACAACACATGTCCGCGCAGCCCCAGTCGTTCCTCGGCGCAGCCGCCAATGACACCGACGCCCTCGAAACCAAGGAATGGCTGGACGCGCTGTCCGCCGTCATCGGCGAGGAGGGCGGCGACCGCGCGCACTTCCTGCTCGAGACCTTGATCGACCACGCGCGCCAGGCCGGCATCGACGTGCCGTTCTCGGCCACCACCGCCTATGTCAACACCATCCCGGCCGACCGGGAAGAGCGCTTCCCCGGCAACATCGACATGGAAGAGCGCCTGCGCGCCTTCATGCGCTGGAATGCGATGGCGATGGTGGTGCGCGCCAACCGCCTGCATCCGGAAGACGGCGGCGACCTGGGCGGCCACATCTCCAGCTTCGCCTCGCTGGCGACGATGCTGGGCTGCGGCTTCAACCACTTCTGGCACGGCGACGACGGCATCCACGGCGGCGACCTGCTCTACATCCAGGGCCACAGCGCGCCCGGCATCTATGCCCGCGCCTTCCTGGAAGGCCGCATCACCGAGGAACAGCTGAACAACTTCCGCCAGGAAGTCGACGGCAAGGGCCTGTCGAGCTATCCGCATCCGAAGCTGATGCCGGAGTTCTGGCAGTTCCCCACCGTGTCCATGGGCCTGGGCCCGCTGATGGCGATCTACCAGGCGCGGTTCCTGAAGTACCTGCATGCCCGCGGCATCGCCGACACCTCCAAGCGCAAGGTCTGGGTCTTCCTGGGCGACGGCGAGATGGACGAGCCGGAAAGCCTGGGCGCGATCGGCCTGGCCGCGCGCGAGAAGCTCGACAACCTGATCTTCGTCGTCAACTGCAACCTGCAGCGCCTGGACGGCCCGGTGCGCGGCAACGGCAAGATCATCCAGGAACTGGAAGGCGAGTTCCGCGGCGCCGGCTGGAACGTCATCAAGCTGATCTGGGGCTCCTACTGGGATCCGCTGCTGGCGCGCGACAAGCAGGAGCTGCTGCGCAAGGTCATGATGGAGACGCTGGACGGCGACTACCAGGCCTACAAGGCCAATGACGGCGCATTCGTCCGCAAGCACTTCTTCGGCAAGCATCCGGAGCTGCTGAAGATGGTCGAGAACATGTCCGACGAGGACATCTGGCGCCTGAACCGCGGCGGCCACGATCCGCAGAAGGTCTACGCGGCGTATCACAAGGCGGTGAACACCGTCGGCCAGCCCACCGTCATGCTGATCAAGACCGTCAAGGGCTACGGCATGGGCAAGATCGGCGAAGGCAAGAACACCGCCCACCAGACCAAGAAGCTGCAGGACGAGGACATCAAGGCCTTCCGCGACCGCTTCAACATCCCCATCCCGGACAGCGAGCTGCCGAAGATCCCGTTCTACAAGCCGGCCGACGACACGCCCGAGATGCAGTACCTGCACGAGCGCCGCAAGGCGCTGGGCGGCTACCTGCCCAAGCGCCGTCCGCAGGCGGAGGAATCGCTGAAGGTGCCGGACCTGTCGACCTTCCAGGCGGTGCTGGACCCGACCGCCGAGGGCCGCGAGATCTCGACCACCCAGGCCTACGTCCGCTTCCTGACGACGCTGCTGCGCGACAAGGAGCTGGGCCCGCGCACCGTGCCCATCCTGGTCGACGAGGCGCGCACCTTCGGCATGGAAGGCCTGTTCCGCCAGATCGGCATCTACAACCCCGCGGGCCAGAACTACACGCCGGTCGACAAGGACCAGGTCATGTACTACCGCGAGGACAAGGCCGGCCAGATCCTGCAGGAAGGCATCAACGAAGCGGGCGGCATGGCCAGCTGGATCGCTGCGGCGACGTCGTATTCGACGAACAACCGCGTGATGATCCCGTTCTATGTCTACTACTCGATGTTCGGCTTCCAGCGCATCGGCGACCTGGCCTGGGCGGCGGGCGACATGCAGGCGCGCGGCTTCCTGCTGGGCGGCACCTCGGGACGCACGACGCTGAACGGCGAAGGCCTGCAGCACGAGGACGGCCACAGCCACATCCTGGCCGGCACCATCCCGAACTGCATCAGCTACGACCCGACCTTCGCGCACGAGGTGGCGGTGATCCTGCACTCGGGCCTGAAGCGCATGGTCGAGAACCAGGAGAACGTCTACTTCTACCTGACGCTGCTCAACGAGAACTACCCGATGCCCGGCCTGAAGGCCGGCACCGAGGAGCAGATCCTCAAGGGCATGTACCTGCTGGAAGAGGCGGCGCAGCATCCGCTGACCGTCAACCTGCTGGGCTCGGGCACGATCCTGCGCGAGAGCCAGGCGGCCAAGCAGTTGCTCGAGGCCGACTGGGGCATCGGCGCCAACGTCTGGTCCTGCCCCAGCTTCAACGAGCTGGCCCGCGACGGCCAGAACGCCGAGCGCTGGAACCTCCTGCACCCGACCGAGCTGGCCTGCGTGCCCTACGTGACCCAGCAGCTGAGCAAGGTGCAGGGGCCGGTGATCGCCTCGACCGACTACATGAAGAACTATGCGGAGCAGATCCGCGCCTTCATCCCGGCCGGTCGCTCGTACAAGGTGCTGGGCACCGACGGCTTCGGCCGCAGCGACTTCCGCTCCAAGCTGCGCGAGCACTTCGAGATCAACCGCCATTACATCGTCGTCGCCTCGCTCAAGAGCCTGGCCGATGAAGGCAAGATCCCGCAGGCCAAGGTCGCGGAAGCCATCAAGAAGTACGGCATCAACGTCGACAAGATCAACCCCCTGTACGCGTAAGCGGACATCGGGGGTGATCTTGGGGCGACGCTCATGTTGCGCGGCAACGTGAGGGGAGACCACAAGATCTCTCCCGCAATGGAGACACGAGATATGGCATTGGTGGAAGTCAAGGTTCCCGACATCGGGGACTTCAAGGACGTCGCGATCATCGAAGTGCTGGTCAAGCCCGGCGACACGGTGAAGGCGGAGCAGAGCCTGGTCACCGTCGAGTCCGACAAGGCCTCGATGGAGATCCCGTCCTCGGCGGCGGGCGTCGTCAAGGAATTGAAGGTCAAGCTCGGCGACAAGCTGAACGAGGGCGACCTGATCGTCGTGCTCGAGAGCGATGCCGCCGCGGCGCCGGCGCCGCAACCCGCGGCTCCCGCTCCCGCGCCGGCTGCTGCGGCCCCGGCGGCTCCCGCTGCGGCCCCGGCGCCGCAGGCGGCTGCCCCGGCGGCAGCGCCCGCGTCGGCCGGCCCGGTCGACATCGTCGTGCCCGACATTGGCGACTTCGACGAGGTCGCGGTG
>NZ_PEOG01000058.1 GCF_002761755.1 Roseateles chitinivorans | reverse complement strand
CGGGCGTCGCCGGGGCGGATGCGCTCACGGGCGCGTCCGCACCGCGCCCGCGACCGTGGCCGAGCGGGCTGCCAGAAACGGCGCTCGCCGGCACGTCGTCGACGCCCGGCGAGTCGATGAGGATCTCGGTCGGCGGAAAGGTGGTGTCGGGCGCGCGCTCCTCGCGCCCGGGATCGCCTCGGTGAGCCGTGGCCACCTCGTCAGCGGAAGAGGCTGATCATGTGCGAGCGCGACTTGACGTCCAGCGCCAGCAGCAGCGAAGACACGTAGTTCTTCACCGTGCCCAGCGACAGCTGGGTGGAATTGCTGATCTCCTGGTTGCTGCAGCCGGACAGCACCAGCTCCAGGATCTCCAGGTGACGCGGGCCCAGTTCGGCCACGCGGTCGTACATCGCGGACGACGGGAAGCGCGGGAACAGCGCCCCGGCCTGGGCCGCGCGATGCCGCTGACCCTCGGCCAGCAGGGTGCGCAACGTGCTGCGCATCTCGGCCATCATGGCGCCCTTGGGCAGGTAGCCGACGGCGCCCAGCGCACGGGCCTGGCGCACGACGAATTCATCCTGCGTGCCGCTGAACACGACGACGCGCGCGTCGGGGAAAGCCTCCATGAACTGGCGCAGGCCCTGCAGGCCCTTGCAATCGCCCAGGTTCAGATCCAGCAGCACCGCGTCCACCGCGCCGCGCTCGCCATAGGCCAGCAGGCCCTCCTGCAGCGACGCGGCCTCGATCCACTCGATGTCGATCTCGTCCAGCGTCTGGTACAGCGTGCGGATGCCCGCGCGCACCAGTTCGTGGTCGTCGACCAGCAACACGCGGCGCTTGAGCGCCGGCAACGTGTAGCCGCCATTTCCTGCCGCCTCGAATGCACGGGCAACGGACACTGCTTCCATAGGGCCTCCCTTCTTTGACTGACCGATCGTCTCCGGCTCGGCCGTCGTCACCCTTTGATCACCGGAGAAGGCCCGCATGATAGGCCGATGGTCACTTGCGTCGCCCCCTCTTCAGGGGGAACCCTCAGGGGCCGCGCCGGAAACACTTGTGACGACATGTTGCAGGTGTGATGGGTCAGCGTTGTCAGGCGGCTTCTCTATTTATAGATGTTGCCCAGACCCGACCACCCCCCGTTCGGTGGGGGATGCCCATCCACCGCGCGGGCGATATCCGGACCTGCCCTGATGCCGGAAATAGCATTGGCCAACTGGAAAATGTGATTGGCCCAGGATCACTCGCGTCCCTAGCATTCGCTCCGCTCGACAACAACCCCACGGCGGTTGTGGAGTCGCCCGGTCACCGGGTTGACAGGCCAGAAAAACGACGGAGACAACATGAGCAAGATTCCCTTCGGGCTGCGGAGCACCGTGGTCGCGGCCGCCCTTCTCGGGGCGGCGATCCAGGTCCAGGCACAGAGCCAGCCGTCGGCCGACGACAAGAAGTCGGACGACAGCAAGCTGGAAACCGTGGTCGTGAGCGGCATGCGCCGCTCGGCCGAGTCGGCGCAGACCATCAAGCAGAACAGCGACCAGGTCGTCGATTCCATCGTCGCCGAGGACATCGGCAAGTTTCCCGACAAGAACGTGGCCGAGATCCTGGGCCGCGTCACCGGCGTGCAGATCCAGCGCAACAACGGCGAGGCCAGCGGCGTGATCGTCCGCGGGCTGGGCGGCATCGTCACATTGCTCAATGGGCGCGAATTCTTCTCCGACTCGAGCCGCAGCCTGTACCTGTCGGACGTGCCGGCGACGATGCTCAAGCGCATCGACGTCTACAAGACCCAGGAGGCCGCGCTGCCCGAGGGCGGCACCGCCGGCGTCATCGACGTGCGCACCAACCGCCCGCTGGACTTCAAGGACGCGCAGCTGGTGCTGTCGGCCCGCGGTGAGCGCCGCGACAAGGCCAAGACCAACAACCCGGACATCTCCGGCATGGCCTCCAACCGCTGGAAGACCGACCTGGGCGAGATGGGTGCGCTGATCGGCCTGTCCTACCAGCGCGGGCAGTACCACGACGAGGTCGGCTTCGTCGGCAATCCGGAGTCGATCGTCGTGCCGGGCCGCACGAACCCGGTGCTGGGCACCGATTCGATGGGACGCGTGTTCAACCTCGGCGATCGCAAGCGCGTCGCCGGCAACTTCGCGCTGCAGTGGAAGCCGAACAAGGACGCCGAGGTCTATCTCGAGGGCTTCGGCACCCGCATCGACCATCGCTACCAGCAGTCCTTCCTGGTGGGCGGCATCGGCATGTTCAACGACGGCGCCTGGCGTCCGGTGGCCGGGACGGTCATCACGACCAAGCCCGGCACCGACAACCTGGACACCGCGACCAACACCAACTACGCGGGCTGGGGCTTCACCTCGACGCAGGCCAAGCATGACGAGGTCGGCAACAACCAACTGGCCCTGGGCGGCAACTGGCGCGTCAGCGACCGCCTCAAGCTCAGCACCGAACTGGCCCGCACCCGCAGCGCGATCGACTGGGTCAACCGCATCCTGGACACCGGCTACAGCCCGACCAGCACCGTCGCGGCGGTGCGCGGGGGCGGTGGCTACATCGACTACCCCGGCCTGGACCTGACCGACGCCTCGAACTTCCGCATCAACGGCGGCGTCGACGTGCGCGGCCGTCGCGAAGGCAAGTCCACCGACTGGCGCGCCGATGCCGACTACGACATGGGCGACGGCTTCCTGAAGGAGCTCAGCACTGGCGTGCGTCTGGCCAAGCGCGACGCGATGTCGATCAGCACCAACATGCCGTGGACGACCTCCTTCCCGGCAGTCGGCCAGACCCTGAGCAACTTCCCCGGCATCTACGAGGTCTCGCCCAAGACCTACGGCGACTTCGGCGTGAAGCAGTACGTCTTCGCCTCGCGCGACTGGCTGCTCGACAATGGCGAGGCCTTCCGCCAGATGCTGACGGGCAGCACGGCGCTGACGCCGTACGACCCGATGTCGCTGTTCGACGATACCGAGAAGACCAGCGCCCTTTACGGTCGCGCCAAGTTCGGCTTCGACGCCTGGGGCGTGCCGGTCTCCGGCGTCGCCGGCCTGCGCGTGGTCCGCACCGAGCAGACGCTGCGCGGCAACTCGCGCGACGCATCGACCAATGTGATCACCCCGGTGCTGGTCGACACCTCGCGCACCGACACGCTGCCGACCCTGTCGCTGCGCGCCGACCTGACCCCGCGCCTGGTCAGCCGCCTGGTCTGGGGCAAGACGATCGAGCGTCCCAACTTCGTCGACTACAACCCGGGCCAGACCAACACGCCTCCCGGCGGCGGCGTCACCTTCGGCACCCTGGCCGGCGGCAACCCCAACCTGAAGCCGACCGAGTCCAACAACACCGACCTGGCGCTCGAGTACTACTTCGCCAAGACCGGCTCGGTGACCGGCACCGTCTTCGAGCACAAGTTCAAGAACCGCGTCATGACGCAGACGACGCAGACGACGATCAACGGCGTGCCCTACAACGTCACGCAGCCGGTCAACGTCACCCGCGCCAACCTGCATGGCTACGAGCTGAGCTACCGCCAGTTCTACGACTTCCTGCCGGGCTGGCTGGGCGGCTTCGGCATGGAGGCCAACTTCACTTTCATGACCGGCAAGCAGACGCAGCCGGACGGTACCGACGGCCCCTTCCTCGGCCAGTCCAAGAAGGCCTACAACCTCGTCGGCATGTACGAGCGCAACGGCATCTACGCGCGCCTGGCCTACAACTGGCGCGACAAGTTCCTGGCCGAGGCGCCGTACCGCAGCACCCAGCACCAGCTGTGGGTGGCGCCGCTCAAGACCCTGGACCTGTCGCTGGGCTATGAGCTGACCAAGCAGATGACGGTGTCGCTGGACGTGACCAACCTGCTCAACCAGGCCTATCACGACTACTTCGACAAGGACCCGTCGCTGGTGCGGGACGTCCGCTACTACGACCGCACCGTGGCCGTGGGCCTGCGCTGGAAGCTCTGATCCCGACCCGATGCTCGACGACCCGCAAGTCCTGACCCCGCTGATCCCGCAGCGGGCCGATCCCCACCTGACCCGTCATGTGGACGGCGACGGCCGCGCGCGCTACTTCTTCACCGCCTCGGTGCCGGAGTACGACCGCATCGAGCTGCGCGCCGTGGACGCGTGGCAGGACCTGCCCCGCGCGACGCCGCGGGTGGTCTGGCGCAAGCCCGACGCCGGGCGATGGAGCGAACTGATCTGGGCGCCGGAACTCCACTTCCGCCAGGGCGCCTGGTACCTCTATTTCGCGGCGGCGCCGAGCCGCGAGATCGTCGGCGGCCTGTTCCAGCACCGCATGTATGCGCTGCGGAACCGGTCGCCCGACCCGATGGCCGGCGACTGGGAGTTCCTCGGCCAGGTCGACACCGGCATCGACACCTTCTGCCTGGACGCGACCACCTTCGAGCACCGCGGGCAGCTGTACTACCTGTGGGCGCAGAAGGACCTCGCCATCCCGGGCAACTCCAACCTCTACATCGCGCCGATGCGCACGCCGTGGCAACTGGCCGGCGCGCCGGTGATGCTGAGCAGGCCGGAGTTCGACTGGGAATGCCGCGGCTTCCTGGTCAACGAAGGCCCGTCGGTGCTGCACAGCCACGGCAAAGTCTTCATCAGCTACTCGGCCAGCGCGACCGACGAGAACTACGCGATGGGCCTGCTGTGGATGGACGAGGCGGCCGATCCGATGGATCCGGCCAGCTGGACCAAGTCGCCGGTGCCGGTGCTGACCACCAGCCCGACGCAGCCGGTCTTCGGCCCGGGCCACAACAGCTTCGCGCTCGACGAGGACGGCCGCACGGTGCTGCTGGTCTACCACGCCCGCACCTACACCGAGATCGTCGGCGATCCGCTCTGGAACCCCGACCGCCACACCTTCGTCAAGCACCTGGGATGGACCGCGGACGGCATGCCCGACTTCGGTGACGCCGGCCTGGCGTGATATCCGATTCGATATCGGACTCCCGGAAGTTTTGATTGGATCCGAATCACCTGTCTCCCTAGCATGGCTCACGGAGACATCACCGACTACCTGCAATGACCGAGGCCAAGAAGAAGATCAAGCTGCGTTCCGCCGAATGGTTCGGGACCCAGGACAAGAACGGATTCATGTACCGGTCCTGGATGAAGAACCAGGGCATCCCGGACCATGAGTTCGAGGGCAAGCCGATCATCGGCATCTGCAACACCTGGTCGGAGCTGACCCCGTGCAACGCCCACTTCCGCAAGCTGGCCGAGCACGTCAAGCGCGGCATCCTGGAAGCGGGCGGCTATCCGGTGGAGTTCCCGGTGTTCTCCAACGGCGAGTCCAACCTGCGGCCCACGGCGATGCTGACGCGCAACCTGGCGAGCATGGACGTCGAGGAATCGATCCGCGGCAACCCGATGGATGCGGTGGTGCTGCTGGTGGGTTGCGACAAGACCACGCCGGCGCTGCTGATGGGCGCGGCCAGCGTGGACCTGCCGACCATCGTCGTCACCGGCGGGCCGATGCTCAACGGCAAGCTCAATGGCAAGAACATCGGCTCCGGCACGGCCGTCTGGCAACTGCACGAGCAGGTGAAGGCCGGCGAGATCTCAATGCACGACTTCATTGCCGCCGAGGCGGGCCACTCGCGCTCGGCGGGCACCTGCAACACGATGGGCACGGCGTCCACGATGGCCTGCATGGCGGAGTCGCTGGGCACCTCGCTGCCGCACAACGCCGCGATCCCGGCGGTGGACGCCCGGCGCTACGTGCTGGCGCACCTCTCCGGCATGCGCATCGTCGAGATGGTGTGGGAGGACCTGAAGCTGTCCAAGGTCCTGACGCGCGAGGCCTTCGAGAACGCGATCCGCACCAACGCCGCGATCGGCGGCTCGACCAACGCGGTCATCCACCTGAAGGCGATTGCCGGCCGCATCGGCGTGCCGCTGGAGCTCGAGGACTGGACCCGCATCGGCCGCGGCACGCCGACGCTGGTGGACCTGCTGCCCTCGGGCCGCTTCCTGATGGAAGAGTTCTATTACGCGGGCGGACTGCCGGGCGTGCTGCGCCGGCTGGGCGACAACGGCCTGCTCCCGCACAAGGACGCGTTGACCGTCAACGGCAAGACGATCTGGCAGAACTGCCACGACGCGCCGATCTATGACGAGGAAGTCATCCGCCCGATCGTCAAGCCGCTGATCGCCGACGGCGGCATCTGCGTGCTGCGCGGCAACCTGGCGCCACGCGGCGCGGTGCTCAAGCCCTCGGCGGCGACGCCGGCCCTGATGCAGCATCGCGGCCGCGCCGTGGTCTTCGAGGACTTCGACGACTACAAGGCGCGGATCATGGATCCCAACCTGGAAGTCGACGCCAGCTCGGTGCTGGTCATGAAGAACTGCGGCCCGATGGGCTATCCCGGCATGGCCGAGGTCGGCAACATGGGCCTGCCGCCCAAGCTGCTGGCGCAGGGCATCAAGGACATGGTCCGGATCTCCGACGCCCGCATGAGCGGCACCGCCTACGGCACCGTCGTGCTGCACGTCGCGCCTGAAGCCAAGGCCGGCGGTCCGCTGGCGGTGGTCCGCGAGGGCGACTGGATCGAGCTCGACTGCGCCGGCAACCGGCTGCACCTGGACATCAGCGACGCGGAACTGCAGGCGCGCCTGGCCGAATGGGCCGCGAAGCAGCAGCCCGATCCGGCCGACCAGAGCGGCTACCGCCAGCTCTACGTCCAGCATGTGCTGCAGGCCGACGAGGGCTGCGACTTCGACTTCCTGCGCGGCTGCCGCGGCTCCGCGGTGCCCAGGCACTCGCACTGAGGTGCGCATGGCATGAAGAACGAAGGACCGGAAACGGTCCTTCGTCGTTTCGGCGCCGCAGAGCCCGGACGACACCACAACAACGACACCTGGAGACAAGCATGACCCTCAAGAAGAAGGCCTTCACCCTGGCCGTTGGCGCCCTGCTCGCCTGGAGCGCGCACGCCGCCGACGTGCAACTGAGCATCGACGCCGGCAAGCCCGGTCCGGTGATCCATCGCAACGTCTATGGCCAGTTCGCCGAGCACCTGGGCACCGGCATCTACGAAGGGATGTGGGTCGGCCCCGACTCCAAGGTCCCCAACGTGCGCGGCTGGCGCAAGGACGTGGTGGGCGCGCTCAAGGCGCTGAAGGTGCCGCTGGTGCGCTGGCCCGGCGGCTGCTTCGCCGACGAGTACCACTGGCGCGAGGGCATCGGCCCGCGCAACCAGCGGCCGGTGAAGGTCAACACCCACTGGGGCGGCGTGGCCGAGAACAACGCCGTCGGCACCCACGAGTTCTTCGACCTGGTCGAGCAGCTCGGCGCCGAGGCCTATGTCAACGGCAACCTGGGCACCGGCAGCGCGCAGGAGATGGCCGAGTGGCTGGAGTACATGACGGCCGAGGGCAACTCGACGCTGGCGCAGCTGCGCCGCAAGAACGGCCGCGACAAGCCGTTCCGGGTCCATTACTTCGCCGTCGGCAACGAAGCCTGGGGCTGCGGCGGCAACATGACGCCGGAGTACTACGTCAACCAGTACCGGCAGGTCGCCACCTTCCTGAAGACGCCGGACAACAACCGTCCGAAATTCATCGCCAGCGGCGGCAATGCCAACGACACGCGCTGGACGGAGGTGCTGTCGACGCAGAACATCAAGTTCAACTTCGACGCGATCGGCCATCACTACTACGTGTTCCCGAGCGGCAAGTGGGAAGGCAAGGGCTCCGCCGCCGGCTTCAAGGAAGACGAGTGGATCTCGCTGCTGTCCTACACGCAGGACTTCGAGAAGACCGTCGCCGCCAACATCGCGATCCTGGACAAGAACGATCCGCAGAAGCGCATCGGCCTCTACCTGGATGAATGGGGCAGCTGGTACGACCCGGAGCCGGGCACGAATCCCGGCTTCCTGGTCCAGCGCAACACGCTGCGCGACGCGGTGCTGGCCGCCCTGCACTTCCACATGTTCCATGCGCATGCGGACCGGGTGCACATGACCAACATCGCGCAGATGGTCAATGTGCTGCAGGCCATGATCCACACCGACAAGACCCGCATGGTGCTGACGCCGACCTATCACGCCTTCGCGCTGTACACGCCCTTCCAGGACGCGACGACGCTGCCGGCGACGCTGAGCGGCAATCCGGAGTACGCGCTGGCCGGCAAGTCGCTGCCGGCGGTGAGTGCCTCGGCGGCGCGCGGCAAGGACGGCAAGCTCTACCTGGCGCTGATCAACGTGAACCCGCGCGAAGCGCAGACGGTGAAGCTGGCCGTGCAAGGCGCCGCCGCGCGACGCGCCGTCGGCCAGGTGCTGAGCGGCGAGGCCATGGACAGCGAGAACACCTTCGCCAAGCCCGAGGCCGTCAAGCCCAAGCCCTACGAGGCGCAGGCCCGGGACGGCGCCCTGAGCCTGCCGCTGCCGCCCAAGTCCATCGTCGTCGTCGCGCTGGAGGGCTGAGTCATGAGCCCCCTCAACCGACGCACCCTGCTCGCGCAGGGCGGCGCGGCGGCGCTCGGCGGCATGTCGCTCCGGGCCGCGCGCACGGGGGACTGATGCGACGCAACTTCCTGCGGCAGTGCCTCTGCGGCGTGGCGGGGGCGGCACGAGCGGCCACCGGCGGCCCAGGCGGCGCGCTCTTCGGTCCCGCCTTCGGCGCGTTGCTCGCGACAGACGCGATGGCCCAGACCGGCGCATCCACGGAATCCGCCGCCGCGGACGCCGCCGCCACCGGCCTCCGGCACAACGCGACGAGGGCGACCTCGACCGCCTCGCGCATGCCGCTGTCGCAAGTCCGACTGCTCGACGGCCCGCTGAAGGCCGCGCAAGACGCCGACCAGCGCTACCTGATGGCGCTCGATCCGGACCGGCTGCTCGCGCCCTTCCGTCGCGAAGCCGGCCTGCCCCAGCCCAAGCCGTCCTACGGCAACTGGGAGAGCAGCGGGCTGGACGGTCACATGGGCGGGCACTACCTGTCGGCGCTGGCGATGATGACGGCATCCACCGGCGACGAGCGCGTGCATCGCCGGCTGGTCGAGGTGCTGCGCGAGCTGCGCCGGTGCCAGCTCGCCCATGGCGATGGCTACCTCGGCGGCATCCCCGATGGCAAGGCCGCCTGGCGCGAGGTGGCACGCGGCGAGCTCAAGGTCGACAGCTTCTCGGTCAACGGGCGCTGGGTGCCCTGGTACAACCTGCACAAGACCTTCGCCGGGCTGCGCGACGCGTGGCAGTTGACGCAGGAAGCGCTCGCGCGGGAGATGCTGATCGACCTCGGCGCCTGGGCGCTGGGCCTGCTCGAACCGCTGAGCGATGCGCAGCTGCAGGAACTGATGCGCGCCGAGCACGGCGGCATGAACGAGGTCTTCGCCGACATCGCCGCGATGAGCGGCGGCGCGCGCTACCTGCGCCTGGCCGAGCGCTTCTCCCACCGGGCGATCCTGGACCCGCTGCGCGAGCCGCGCGACGCGCTGACCGGCCTGCATGCCAACACGCAGATTCCGAAGGTGATCGGCTTCGCCCGGATCGCCGAGGAACGGGACCCGGGCGCGGCGGACAAGGACTGGCTGGCGCCGGCGCGCTTCTTCTGGACGACGGTGCGCGAGCGTCGCAGCGTCGCGATCGGCGGCAACAGCGTCAGGGAGCATTTCCATCCGCTGACCGACTTCCAGCCGATGCTCGAGGAGGTGGATGGTCCCGAGACCTGCAACACCTACAACATGCTCAAGCTCACCGAGCTGCTGCATGCCCACGCGGTCGACGACGAGGAGCGCGCGCGCTATGCGGACTACTACGAGCGCGCGCTCTTCAACCACGTGCTGGCCTCGCAGCATCCGGCGGGCGGCTTCGTGTACTTCACACCGATGCGGCCCAACCACTACCGGGTGTACTCGCAGGTCGATCTCGGCATGTGGTGCTGCGTCGGGTCGGGGCTGGAGAGCCATGCGCGGCATGGGCAGTTCATCTACTCGCGCGATGAGGGGCCGGACGCCGCAGGCGCGCCGGTGCTGCTGGTCAACCTGTTCGTGGCCTCGTCGCTGGACTGGCGCGAGCGCGGCCTGCGGCTGACGCAGCGCACGCGCTTTCCGGACGAGGCGGCGACGCGGATCGTCATCGACGAGGCGCCGCCGAAGGGCCACTTCACGCTGAAGGTCCGCCATCCCGGCTGGCTCGCGCCCGGCGCGCTCCGGGTCAGGATCAACGGCGATGCGGTGCCCCTGAGCCCGGCGGACCGGCAACCGGGCGGCTATGTCGTGCTCACGCGCGAATGGCGTGCCGGGGATGTCGTCGACGTGCGTCTGCCGATGCGCACGACGCTCGAGCCGCTGCCCACGCGCGCCGACTTCCTCGCGGTGCTGCACGGCCCGATCGTGCTCGCCGCCCGGACACAGCCGATCGCCGGCGAGCGGCTCGAGTTCCGCGCCGGCGAGGCGCGCATGGATCACGTCGCGCACGGCCCGCTCGTCCCGCTGGCGCAGACGCCGCAGTTCGTCAGCGCGAAGGCGGACTTCGGCGGGCGACTCGCGCCGGTGCCAGGCCGCTCGCTGAGCTTCAGCGCCGGCGCGCTGCTCCAGGGCCCGGACGGCGCGATCCAGGACCTGGTGCTCGAGCCCTTCTTCCGCGTGCATGACGCGCGCTATGTCCTGTACTGGCCCTGCAGCACGCCGCAGGAGGCGAAGGCCCGCCGTGAACGGCTGGCCCTGGAGGAGCGCGAGCGCCTGGCGCTGCAGGGCCGCACCGTCGATGCGGTCGCGCCTGGGGAGCAGCAGCCCGAGAGCGACCACGGCTTCGCCGGCGAGGGCATCGAGACCGGCCTGAACAAGGGCCGCCGCTGGCGCCATGCGACCGCATGGTTCAGCTATCGCCTGAACGACCCCAGGCGCGAGGGCCGGGTGCTGCGGCTGGCCTTCTCGGCGCTGGACGACGGTCGCCGCTTCTCGGTCTGGGTCAACGACCGCCGGCTGGCGGATCTCACGCTCAGTGCGGCCGAGGCCACCGAGCGGGCCGCGGGCGCGGAGATCTACAGCCGCGACTTCCCCTTGCCCGAGGACTGGCCGCGCCCCGCCGACGGCGCCGTGCGGGTGCGACTGGTCGCGGCGCCCGGCTCGATCGCGGGCGGGATCTACGACCTGCGCCTGCTGCGGGGGACCGCGCCGGCGCGCTGACAGGGCGACAGGGCGACAGGGCGACAGGGCGACAGGGCGACAGATTGCCGCAAGGTTGCGGCGGGGACCTCTTCCTAGAATCCCGCAACCTGTCGCCCATCCATGCGCCGCTCCGTCCTTCGCCCGCTCGCACGCGGCTCCGCCGCCCTGCGCTTCTCCGCGCGAGCCGCCCTTCCCTTCCTCGGCGCCGGCCTGATGGCCGGCTCGGCCGGGTGCTGGGCCGCCGGCAGCCTGGTCTTGATGGATGCGCCGCCCCAGGTCGCGAGCTGGTCGGGCGGGGCGACCGCCCACAGCTGGCCCTCGGCGCCGGGCAGCCGCTCGCGCAGCGACGACCTGCTGCCGGCATTGGAATACCTGTCGCCCAGCGGCGCCTTCGTCTCGACCGACCTTGGCGTGGGCTGGAACCTCGTGCCCCTGCTCGCCAGCGCGGACGCGGCCAGGACCTGGCAGGCGGGAGCCCGCCTCTGGCCGCAGTTCGGCCGCCCCTCGCGGTTCACGCCGAACGGCATCGACCGGCTGGGCCCGCGCGTCACCACCGAAGCCTTCGCCAACCTTCAGGCGACACCGTGGCTGCTGCTGCAATCGGGCCTGTCCTGGGGCAGCGCCCGGCATCACGACGGGCAATTGCTGGAGCTCGGCGCCACCTCCGGCGTGCCCCTCGGTGACGACCTCATTGCGATCACGCTGGCGGCGACCGCGGCCAATGGCGCGCACCTGCGCAGCAGCTACGGCGTCGGTCCCGGCGAGTCGGCCGCCAGCGGCCTGCCCGAGTGGCATCCGCGCGCCGGAATGATGGACTGGAGCGTGGCGCTGAGCGGCGAGCACAAGTTCTCCGAACGCTGGTCCGTCAGCGGGCAATGGCTGAACGCGCGTCTGGTCGGCGACGCGGCGCGCTCGCCGCTGACCACCGCGAAGTCGCAGCAGAGCTTCAGCGCGAGCCTCTGGTATCGCTTCTGAGCAAGCACCTCCCCGTCCTTCGCCGCCGCGCTCCACAGCTCTCGTCAGCTCTCCTTAGCTCTCCACAGCTCTCCACAGCTCTCCATAGCCCCCCCTTGCCATGCACCGCGTCCTCCTTGTCGCCGTCCCGCTGTTCGGGCTCTGCATCGCGCTCGAATGGCTGTGGGGGCGACTCACCGGCCGCGACAACTACCGGCTGCCGGACTCGATCAGCAGCCTCAGCCAGGGCCTGCTGAGCCTGGCGGTCGCGGCGGTGACGCCGCTGTTCCAGAGCGGCCTGTACGCCTGGGCGCTGCCGCACCTGGCGCTGCTGCCGGCCTCGACCTGGTCCGGCGCCTGGGGATGGGCGATCGCGATCGTCGTCTACGACTTCTGCGACTACTGGCTGCATCGCGTCAGCCATGAGAGCGCGCTGTTCTGGGCCGCGCATGCGGTGCATCACCAGAGCGAGCACTTCAACCTGACCACCGCGCTGCGCCAGGAGAGCTTCTATGCGGTGATGGGCGCACCCTTCTTCCTGCCGATGGCGTTGCTGGGCCTGCCGGTGGACCTGTACCTGGGCGCCGGACTCTTCGTGCTGCTCTACCAGTTCTGGATCCACACCGAGCACATCGGCCGGCTCGGCTGGCTGGACCGCGTGTTCTCGACGCCCTCCAACCACCGGGTCCACCACGCGGTGAATCCGGCCTATCTCGACAGGAACTACGGCGCGGTGCTGGTGCTCTGGGATCGGATGTTCGGTACCTTCGTCGAGGAGACGGAGCGCTGCGTCTACGGGACGGTCAAGCCGCTGCGCAGCTGGTCTCCGCTGCGGGCCATCGGCCAGTTCTATGGCGAGCTCCTCGACCGGGCGCGGGCGACGCCGCGCTGGGTCGACCGGGCACGGCTGCTGTTCAAGTCGCCGGGCTGGGCTCCGCCGGGGCTCGCGCCTTTCCCGCCACCGGATGAAGCCCGGCTGGGACAGCCGCGCTTCGATCCGCCGGTCAGTCGGCTCGACAAGGCGCGCGCGGTCAGCCTGTTGCTGATGACGGCGGTCGCTTCCGCGGTCTGGCTCGACGTGAGCGACGAGCTGAGCGAGGGCCGCAATCTCCTCGCGGCGGCCGTGATCGCGATCGGCCTGTCGGCTGCGGGCGCGATGCTGTCGCGCGGCGCCGCCGACCCATCGCGGCGCACCCGATGGCGCGCGTGGGCGATCTACCTCGGCGCGATGGCCTCTTGCGGAGCGTTGATCGCGGTGATCGGGGCGATCGCGCCGAAGGTCTGACGGCCAGGCGCCGCGGGCGGCGAGACCGCTCATCCGTGCGGCCGATCCAGGGCCGCCAGCAGGTCGTCGTCGTCCTCGTTCGGGGCCGCTCAGCTGTGCGGCCAGTCCAGGGCCGCCAGCAGGTCGTCGCCGTCGTCGTTCGGGGTCGCTCAGCTGTGCGGCCGATCCAGGGCCGCCATCAGGTCGTCCCCGTCGTCGTTCCGGGCCGCTCAACTGTGCGGCCAGCCCAGGGCCGCCAGCGCGTCGTCGTAGTCCTCGGTCGCGGCGCCCTCGAGCCGGGCGGTGTCGGCATGCTGGCCGAGCGAGGCCAGGCACAGCATCGTCGCGCCGCCGAAGGCGACCAGATCCTCCGCGGCGGCGACCGGCACATCGTGCCCCAGCGCCTGCGACAGCCGCTGGCGCAGCCGGTGGCAGGCGTAGGTCGACAGGACGGCGCCCACGGTGCCGGCCAACGCCGCCGGCCAGGAACGCCCGCCGGCCAGCGCGGCCCCGGAGATCGCGCCGCTGACTGCGCGCGCGGCGAGGCCAGGCGGATCGGTGCGATCCGGCGTGGACGGCAACTTGTCGACGATCAGCTCGCCCAGCGCCATCGTCGTGGTCAGCGCGGCGGCCGGCGTCGTGCCAAGCATCGCCAGCGAGGAGTGCTTCAGGTCGATCCAGCCGAGCTTCGCCGCCCAGCTCGCGGCGACCAGCGGCGCGCTGGTGCGCGGGCCGGCCGTCGCGCCGAGCAGGAAGGCCATGGCCAGCGTCCGGCGCGAGTCGGCCGGCTGGCGGGTGACGATCGCGGCGTTGTGCGCCCTCGCCTGGCGGACCACCGCTGCGCCAGCGCGCGCGTCACCGAGGAGGCTGCGGAACAGACGCCGGGCGGCCTCGGTGAACGCGCCGTAGACGAGGTGCGAGACATACGAGTAGGGATGCGACCGGACCGGCGCCCGAGTGACCGGGTCGCCGAAGCGCAGCGCGGGCACCAGGCCTTCATCCAGGAGCGTCGCAGTGGCGATGCCGAAGGCACCGCCGCGCCCCCAGGTCGCTTGTGGATGGCGTTCGGTCACGGCGCCATACAGGCCGCCGACCAGCGATCCGACCGCGTAATGCACCGCTTCGCCCGCCGCCGGTCGATGGCGTGACGGAAGCCGGCGGCCGCCCAGGCGGGCGAGCCGATCAGCGGCCCGCTCGGTGGACGGCCAGCCGCGCACACCCGAGGTGATCCCGAATCGCGCGAGCAGCTCCTGGAACGCCGTCATCGCCGCGGCGCCGATCAAGCCGCCGGCCAGGCCGGCGGCGGAGCCCAGACAGAGATCGGCACGGGAGGCTGGGGGCGTGGTCATGGGAACTCCTTGGCTGGCGAAGCCCGGACCTCGGCAAGGCTCGTGCCTTGCGCTGCAACGGGCCTGCGATCAGCGGGAACGGGCGGTCACGCCCGGGTCTCTGCGCTGCCCATGCCGGCACCGAACCGCGCGAGCGTCTCCACCAGGCGGTCGCAGGCACGCTCGATCTGCGCCGCGGGCGCGGTGGCCACGCTGAGCATCAATCCCGACCGAGCCTGCGTCGCCCGCGCATACCAGACCGACAACGGCGCCGGCGCGATGCCGAAGCTGAACAGGGCACGCGCCACGGCCAGGTCGGACACGCCGTCGGGCGTGCGGACCAGGACCGCCAGCGCCGCGGGATGGGTGCACAGGCCGCGCTCGCGCAGCGCCCGCAGCAGCCGGTCACGCTGCGCCAGATAAAGCCGCTTGGTCCTGCGCAGGTGGCGCAGGTAATGTCCCTCGTGCATGAACCCGGCGATCGCCAGTTGTGCCGCCGGTCCGGGGGGTGGCGCCAGGCAAGCCGCGACCTCGCCCAGGCGCGCCGCCAGCGATGCCGGCGCAACGACGAAGCCCAGCCGTAGCCGCGGATCGATCGTCTTGCTGAAGGAACCGATGTGGATGACGCGGCCGTGGCGATCCAGCGAAGCCAGCGCCGGCGCGGCCCGGCCTTGCAGCTGCAGCTCGCTCAGATAGTCGTCCTCGACGATCCAGCCATCCGTACTGGCGGCCCACTCCAGCAGCCGCAGCCGGCGTCGCAGGGACATCGTCACGCCCAGCGGCGCCTGCTGGCCGGCGGTGACCACCGCGAGCGCCGCATCGGGCGCGTCGCGCCAACCCGCGTCGACATCGAGCCCTTCCTCGTCCACCAGCACCGGGACGGGTGTCAGCCGTCCCAGCTCGAGCGCATGGCGCGTGAAGAAGAAGCCGGGTTCCTCCATCCAGGCACGGCGCCCTTCGAGGCCGAGCGCGCGCAGCACGACGCCCAAGCCTGCCGCATAGCCGCCGGTGATGAGGATCTGATCGGGCGAACACACCAGTCCGCGCGCCACGGCCAGGTAGGCGGCGATCTCTCGCCGCAGCGCCAGTTCGCCGCGAGGATCGGGATAGAGCGCCGCGCCGCTGATCTCCGCCGCCAGCGCGCGCGTCCTTAGCCGGGCCATCAGCTTCGACGGCAGGCTCTCGCGGGAGGGAATGCCTGGCTGGAAGATGCCCGGGCCGGCGGTGAGCTCGCGGTACATCGACACGAAGGCGCCCGGATCCAGCACCTGGTCACTGACCCGAGCGCGCGACGGCCTCGCGGCGACGCGGGTGCCGGCGGCGCGCGAGGCCTCGATCAGCTGGTCCGCCGCCAGCTTCTCGTAGGCCACGCGCACCGTGCCGCGTGCGACGCCCAGCTGCGCCGCCAGGTCGATCCACGAAGGCAACCGCATGCCAGGGATCAGCGCCGCCTGCTCGATCGCCGCCGCGATGCCGCGATGGATCTGCTCGGTGAGCGGCATCGCCGAGGACTTGTCGAGCGTGAGCGGCAGCGGCGGGTGTGGCGAGGCGGTCATTGGAGGCATGCGAAACATGGCGGCGTCGAGCCGATGGGACTGCGGGCGGTTGGCTCGTGGTACAGCGATTTTGATGAATCTTGGGCCTTCGGATTGCACCACCTGCGACGAAGAATGGCGTTCATCGATGACGCGGCCCGCTTGCGGCGTCCTCGTCCCCGCTTCGGGCGATGCCGCCCTCACCCCTTCAGGAGTCCTTCATGACCCAACGTCTCGATTACACCCAGGTGGCGCCCGCCGGCGTCAAGTCGCTCGGCGGCGTCTACGGCTACGTGTCCCAGTGCGGCCTGCCGGCGACGCTGGTGGAGCTGGTCTTCCTCCGGATCTCGCAGATCAACAACTGCGCCTACTGCCTGGACATGCACACCCGCGACCTGATGAAGAAGGGGGTGCCGATCGAGAAGCTGACCCTGGTGCAGGCCTGGGAGGAAGGCGGCGCGCTGTTCGACGCCCGCGAGCGCGCGGCGCTGGCTTGGGCCGAATCGGTGACGCGGGTGGCGAGCACCGGCGTCCCGGACGCCGACTTCGCTGCAGCGCATGCGGTGTTCAGCGAAAAGGAGCTGGTCGACCTGACGATCGCCATCGGCCTCATGAACACCTATAACCGCCTCGCGATCAGCTTCCGCAACCCGCCGCAGGCGGTGGCGATGGCGGCGCGCTGAGGACTGGCCATGGCAATCCGCTGAGCCGGCGATTCTCTGCGGTGCTGCACCACGCTACGCGACGTCGGGCGTTGAGCTCACCCTCCGCGCAACCGACCGCGCGGCGCTCAACCGATCGCGCGCCGAAGGTTCTCGCGAGCGCGGGCCTCGAAGCGCTCGCGCAGCACCGCTGTGCTGTAGAGCACCGGCCGGTCGAGGAAGGTCCGCAGGATCTGTCGACGTTTGCGCCGGAACAGGAAGCCAGGCACGAATGCGTATTCATCGCGGATCTGACGCTCGTACTCGTCGAAGCGCGGGCGCTCGGCGCCAAGGATGGCCAGGTCGATGTCTACGAGCACCTGCTCGTCGGCGCTGCCAGGCACACCATCATGTCGGGTGACCAGCACCAGCTGACGCACCCGTTCGGCGGCCGCGGGCGGGACGCCGGCCTCAGCCAGCGCACGGCGCGCCCATTCGGCGCTGCGTTCCTCGTTGCCGGATCCCTTGACGTCATAGACGGCATCGTGGAACCACAGTGCCATCTCGACCTCCTCCGGACGCTCCGCCAGATCGCGGACCTGCTCGAGCAGCGTCAGGCATTCCTCGAGGTGCTGCCGCGTGTGGTAGCGGCGTTGCGGTTCGGCGTAGCAGGCGAGCAGCTCGTCGCGTAGCGCGATGCTGTCAGCGCGATCCGGGTCGGTGGTCCCGCCGCCGGATTGGACCAGGGTGGACCAGGCGCGCCGCCAGGAGCGTTCGAAGAGAGCGTTCATGTGGCCGCGATGGTAGCGGCTGACTGCCGTTCGACCGGCCTGCCCGACAGATCAACCGGCGCTCTTGTGTCAGCCGGTGGACGGTCATCGCCCGGTGTGCACGGATTGGACATCGGGTTCATGGCGGGACGCCGGCCCGCTGGCCTACGATGCGCCCCCATGGCCATCCACATGACGACCCCGACCGTCGCCTCCGACGCCTTCAGCACCGCCGATCAACGCGTCTGGCTGAAGCTCGAAGCCCTGCAACCTTGCGGCTCGTTCAAGCTGCGCGGCATCGGCCACGCGTGCGAGGTGCATGCCGGGCGCGGCGCGAAGCGATTGCTGTCGTCGTCGGGCGGCAATGCCGGCATGGCGGTCGCCTATGCGGGCAAGCGGCTCGGGCTGCCGGTGGTCGTGGTCGTGCCCGAGACCACGCGCGAGTGGCCCAAGACGCTGATCCGGCGCCAGGGCGCGGAGGTCATCGTCCACGGCACGAGCTGGATGGAGGCCAACGAGCACCTGATGTCGCTGCGACAGCCCACCGATGCATTCATCCATCCGTTCGACGATCCCCTGCTGTGGGACGGCCATGCGTCGATGATCGAAGAGGCCGCAACGCAGATGCCGCGGCCCGATGCGGTCGTGCTGTCGGTCGGCGGCGGCGGTCTGATGAGCGGCGTGCTTCAGGGCATGCATGCCGTCGGATGGCAGGACGTGCCGCTGGTCGCGGCGGAAACGATCGGCGCGGATTCGCTGAATGCATCGATCGCCGCCGGCGAACTCGTGACGCTGGAGGGCATCACGAGCATCGCCACCTCGCTCGGCGCCCGACGCGTGAGCGAGCGGGCCTTCGCATGGACGAAGCAGCATGCGGTCGTCGCGACCACGGTGAGCGACGCTGAAGCCGTGCAAGCCTGCCTCACGGTGGCCAAGGAACATCGACTGATCGTCGAGCCGGCATGCGGCGCAGCGGTCGCCGCCGCGCTGAAGCGCTCGGTGCCGGTGCTGCAGCACGCGCGGCATGTGCTGGTGATCCTGTGCGGCGGAGCCTGTGCGACGTATGAGGATCTGCAGGCGTGGGCGGGGTGAGGCGATACCGGCTCCGCAGCGGCATCCTCAGAAGCCGTCGCAGCTGGTCTCCTGAGACCCGCAGATCCTGTCCAGCCACAGCCTGAACCGACCACGGGGAAGCCCGGTTCGCGCTTCAGGCGCGATATCCAGGCTGCTGCGGATCTCCGCAGGAATCTTGGCGTCAACAAACTCCATCTGCACCCAGCCGCCTTCGCAATCCACCAGCGTGCCAGCCCGAGCGAAGTCTCTCGAGTCGAAGAGACGGTCATCCTTGAGTTGTAGGCCTATCGGTGCCGACGTGTCGGGGCGGATGCGACCTGCACCGGTCTGCGCCTTGACGATCAACTTTCTCCCGCTGACCCACCCTTCCCCCGCATAGGTGGGACGAGCCGGCCGCTCAGTGAGCTGCTCTTCATCGGCTGAGTTCCGGATCTTGAACCACCCTTTGGAGGCGCCAATCACTTCGGTTCGGACCCGCACGCGGGCGCCATCCGCCTGATCGACCCACACAGGAGGCAGTTTTCCCACGATACGTGCGTTCACGCTGGGTTGCGCCCGGACGTTCAGTCCCGCGGGATCGGTCTCATCCACAAACGCTACCAACTCGCATTGGCCAGGCGCCGGCGCCTCCGCGGCAGCCGTCGCTGCGACGCTCAGGAGGGTGACGAAGGCAGCGCCAAGAAGGGACCGGTTAGCGGCAATCGACAAGCACATAGAAGAACCTCGGATCCTTGCCGAGCGCAGAAAGGAACGCCGGATAGTAGTCCTTGCGAATCGTCTGGCAGCCCGCCGATCCAGTGTTATTCATGCCACCTCGATGGATGTACATCGTCCTGCCGACACCCTTTGGATCGATGCGATCAGCGTCACTCAACGTGAAGCGGCCGTCGCCGTTCGTATCCCTTTCGACGGTTTGCGGTGCGACCGCCTGAAAGGCTGGTGCATCCAGAAACTCTCGACCGAGGTCCTTGAAGAAGTAGGTTCCCGCGAGCAGGCGGCCCGCATCGCGAATGCCATCGCGATCCACATCTTCCCCATGCACATGCCTGGCCGTTTGAACGCCCTTGTAACGATCGTCCAATAGCTTGCCGCCCACTTTGGTCGCGCGCTGGGCGTACTGAGCCCCCGGCTCCGTGCTCGCTGGGAAGAATTTGACGCTCCCTCGTCGATTCCAACCATTCAGGACGGCGATGTAGTCGTCGTAGACGCCAAGGCCCTTGTTATCCAGTGTTGAAGTTTCGCGGCGCAATCCCAGCACCACCAGACGCGCTTGCTCCAGCGCCCGGCTGGCCTGCGGCGTGGCTCGCTGATGAACGATGCTGGCGCAATAGGCGTACGCCATCTCCGTCGAGAGGAACGGAAATCGCGGCAACTCCGGTCGAGCGCGGCGTTGCTCGCTCCACTCGAGCAGGAGACGCGCGCCGTCCGGCGTCCGATTGAGCGCAGCCCTCGCCTCCCAGGTCAAAGCCCGGTCAGCCAATCGCGAGGCAGTGGTAACAAGCTGCGGGTGAAGTTTGGCCAAGTCCATGCGCCATCGACCAACTGCCGCCGAGGCGTCCCTCTGAACCTCTGCAGAGAATCGGTCGGCAAGGCCTGCAACGTCCGCCAGTAATGCATTCGAGACTGTCATCACCAAATGTCCGGTCACCCGTCATGGGTCGAAGTGATGTCTCCAATTCTGTTGGACGGGACGTCTGTCCAAGTGGCCGAAGGTCATATGGCGCCCTGTCTGCGCCTCGCCATGCACAGGGGCCGCCAACGCCCCCTACATGCGCTCGCCAGGCATCTCGCTCGCCGCCTTGACCCAGGCCACGAACGCCGCCTCATCCAGCGGCTCCTGCTCGCTCACATGCAGGTAGCGCGCATGCGCGGTCCTCGAGTCCACCGGCGGCATCGGCTCCAGCGACTTGCCGTTGAAGAACGCCACCTTGACGTAGCGCGTCATCACATGGACGCCGAGGAACCAGGTCTCGCCGTCCATGCCGTAGAGCGGCGAGTTGTACTTCACCGCCTTGCGGACCTCGGGCACCGCCTCGACGACCAGCGCGTCCAGGCGCCTCACCACGTCCCGCTTCCAGCCCGTGAGAGCGGCGATATAGGCCTGCACCGGCGCGTCGCCGTGCCCCTTCGGGATCTGGGGGTTGCCGCCGGCGAGCAAAGCACCCGCGTCGGCCGGGCTCGCCGCCGTCTGCTTCTTCATGGCACGCGTCCGTCTGTCGAGGAGATCGGCGAACCTTAACACTGCCTTCACGCCGAGACCCGCTAACAGCGTCGAGTCCCCTCGCCCCTCACCCCTCGCCTCTCCCCCTCGGGGGAGAGCGAAAGGTTCTCACGGAGTGATATCGATCAAGACATCGCTGGCGCTAGAAATGTGATTGGTCCGGCATCCCTGCCCTCCCTACGATCGCTGTCACCTCACGAGGTGCGTCGCCCATCGGCGTGACCTCCACAGCAACATCAACGAGGAGACAACGACCATGAAGACGACGCGTCGTCATCTGCTGGCCATGGCCGCGCTCGGCCTGTCGCTGGCCGGCACCGCTTCCAGCGCACTCGCCGCCGACAAGCCGCTCGTCCTGGGCTTCTCCCAGGTCGGCGCCGAAAGCGAATGGCGCACCGCCAACAGCAACTCGATCAAGGACGCCGCCAAGCAGGCCGGCATCACCCTCAAGTTCGCCGACGCCCAGCAGAAGCAGGAGAACCAGGTCAAGGCCATCCGCAGCTTCATCGCGCAGAAGGTGGATGTCATCGCCTTCTCCCCGGTCGTCGAGTCCGGCTGGGACACCGTCCTGCGCGAGGCGAAGAACGCCAAGATCCCGGTCATCCTCACCGACCGCGCCGTCAAGGTCAGCGATCCCTCCCTCTACGTCACCTTCATCGGCTCCGACTTCGTCGAGGAAGGCCGCAAGGCCGGCCGCTGGCTGGTCGACTGGGCCAAGAAGAACGCCCCGACCGGCGAGGTCAACATCGTCGAGCTGCAAGGCACCGTCGGCTCCGCGCCGGCCCTCGACCGCAAGCGCGGCTTCGAGGAGATCATCCAGGCCGAGCCTCGGCTGAAGATCGTGCGCTCGCAGTCCGGCGACTTCACCCGGGCCAAGGGCAAGGAAGTCATGGAGGCCTTCCTGAAGGCCAAGGACAAGAAGATCCACGTCCTGTTCGCGCATAACGACGACATGGCCATCGGCGCCATCCAGGCGATCGAGGAAGCCGGCCTGAAGCCCGCCAAGGACATCGCCATCGTCTCCATCGACGGCGTGCGCGGCGCCTTCCAGGCCATGGCCGCGGGCAAGCTCAATGTCACCGTCGAGTGCAACCCGATGCTCGGCCCGCAGCTGATGCAGCTGGCCAAGGACGTCGTCGCCGGCAAGCCGGTGGCCAAGCGCATCACGACCGAGGAAGGCGTCTTCACCGCCGACGTCGCGGCCAAGGAACTCCCCAACCGCAAGTACTGATGAGCGCCCCGGCTCCGCTGCTGTCGCTCGCCGGCATCGACAAGGGCTTCCCCGGCGTCCAGGCCTTGTCCGGCGTCGGGCTGCGGCTCTTCGTCGGCGAGATCCATGCGCTGATGGGCCAGAACGGCGCCGGCAAGTCGACGCTGATCAAGGTCCTCACCGGCCTTTACCCGCCGGATGCCGGCCGCATCGAACTCGGCGGCGCGGCGATCGCGCCGCGTTCCACCGCCGACGCGCAGGCGCTGGGCATCAGCACCGTCTACCAGGAGGTCAACCTCGTCCCCAACCTCTCGGTGGCGGAGAACCTCTTCATCGGCCGCTATCCGCGGCGCTGGGGCCAGATCGACTGGCGCCGCATGCGCGAACGCTCGCGCCAGCTGCTGGCCGAGCTGGAGCTCGACATCGACGTGGAGGCGCCGCTGGCGCGCTACTCGCTGTCGATCCAGCAGATGGTGGCCATCGCGCGGGCGCTCAACATCTCGGCGCGGGTGCTGATCCTCGACGAGCCCACCTCCAGCCTCGACGAGGCCGCCGTCCAGCACCTGTTCCGGGTCATGCGTCGACTGCGCGAACAGGGCCTGGCCCTGCTCTTCGTCACCCACTTCCTGGACCAGGTCTACGCCGTCTCCGACCGCATCACTGTCATGCGCAACGGCCGCACCGAGGGCGAGTACCTGGCCCGCGACCTCGGCCGGCTCGAGCTGATCCAGAAGATGGTGGGCCCGCACGCGGCCTCGACAGCGCCGCTGGCGGCCTGCGCGCAGACGACCACGCCGGCGCTGACCACCCACGGCCTCGCGCGCCGCGGCGCCTTGCAGCCGCTGGACCTGGAGATCCGCGAGGGCGAGGTGCTGGGCCTGTGCGGCCTGCTCGGATCGGGCCGCACCGAGGCGGCGCGGCTGCTGTTCGGCGCTGACAGCGCCGATGCTGGCGACATCGAGATCGCCGGCCGGCGGCAGCGCTTCGCGTCGCCCCGCCAGGCCATCGCCAGCGGCCTGGCCTTCTGTTCCGAAGACCGCAAGCTCGAGGGTGCGGTGCTGGCGCTGTCGGTCCGCGAGAACATCGTGCTCGCGCTGCAGGCGCGGCAAGGCTGGTGGCGAGCGATCCCGCTCAAGCGCCAGCAGGCGATTGCTGCCGATTACGTCCAGCGCCTGGGCATCAAGACGGCGGACATCGAGACGCCGATCGGCCTGCTCTCGGGCGGCAACCAGCAGAAGGCCTTGCTGGCCCGCTGGCTGCTGACGCAGCCGCGGCTGTTGATCCTGGACGAGCCGACGCGCGGCATCGACGTGCGCGCGAAGGAGGAGATCATGGACGAGGTCCGTCGCCTGTGCGCCGAGGGCGACGACGACGACCGCCGCATGGCGGTGCTGTTCATCTCGTCCGAGCTGCCCGAGGTCCTGCGCTGCAGTGACCGTGTGGTCGTCCTGCGCGACCGCCGCGCGATCGGCACGTATGAGCGCGGCCAGCTCGACGAACGCTCGGTCCTTGAAGTGATCGCCGCCGATGGTCCCCGCTAGCAGAACCGTTGAAGGAAGGCGGTGGTCGGGGACGGCAGTGCGTGGGGTTTTGGCGCTTGCCGCCAAGGCCCCATGCATTGGCGGCTAACGCCCCGGCCGCGGCAGTACCTGCCAGAGCGCATGAATCGAAAGACTCCCGTGACAGACGCCCTCCCCCTGAGCGCGCTCCCGACGCCGAAGCGTCGCCGCGTGCTCGCCGTCATGGCCGAGCATCCCTTGCTCCGCCCGATCGCCGCGCTGGCGATCCTGCTGCTGATCGACGTGATCCTGCTGCCGGGCTTCTGGCACCTGGAGGTCAAGGACGGCCACCTGTACGGCCCGCTGATCGACATCCTGAACCGTGCCGCGCCGCTGATGCTGGCGGCCCTGGGCATGAGCCTGGTGATCGCGACGCGCGGGATCGACGTGTCGATCGGCGCTGTCGTGGCGATCGCCGCGACGGTGGCGGCGATGCTGGTCAACGGTGACCGGCCGCTGATGGTCGCCTATGCGGGCGCGCTCGGTGCCGCGCTGCTGTGCGGCGTGTGGAACGGCGTGCTGGTGGCCGGCCTCAAGCTGCAGCCGATCATCGCGACCCTGATCCTGATGGTGGCGGGCCGCGGCCTGGCGCAGCTGCTGTCGGACGGCCAGATCCTGACCGTCTACCGCGACGACTTCTTCGTGCTGGGCGGCGGCTACCTGCTGGGGCTGCCGGTGTCGCTGTGGGTGGTGGCGGCGCTCTCGCTCGCGACTACCGCGCTGCTGCGCAAGACGGCGCTGGGCCTGTTCATCCAGGCGGTGGGCCTCAACCCGGTCGCGTCGCGCCTGGCGGGCCTGCGCACCGCGACGCTGATCTTCGGCACCTATGTCTTCGCCGCCGGCTGCGCGGGCCTGGCGGGACTGATGATCGCGTCCAACATCAAGAGCGCCGACGCCAACAACGCCGGCCTGCTGCTGGAGCTCGACGCCATCCTGGCGGTGACGCTGGGCGGCGCCTCGCTGGCCGGCGGCCGCTACCACCTGGCGGGCGCGCTCATCGGCGCGCTGATCATCCAGACCTTGACGACGACGATCTACTCGCTGGGCGTCCCGCCCGAAGTCAACATGGTGGTCAAGGCCGTCGTCGTGTTCCTGCTCTGCATCCTGCAGTCGAGCGAGCTGCGCCCGATGCTGCGCCGGCTGGCCCCTCGCGGAGGCGCCCGATGACTCCCCTCGTCCTCTTCCAGCGCTGGCTGCGCCAGCCGGCCTTCAGCGCGCAGGTCACCGTCGTGCTGCTGCTCGCGCTGATCGCCGCCGGCGGCGCGCACTACACCGGCTTCGCCGCGCCGCAGGTGATGCTCAACCTGGTCATCGACAACGCCTACCTGCTGGTGCTGGCCGTCGGCATGAGCCTGGTCATCCTGTCCGGCGGCATCGACCTGTCGGTCGGCGCGGTACTGGCGCTGGCCACGACCGTCGCCGCCTGGCTGCTGCATCACGCGCACTGGCCCGCCTGGGCGGTCATCGCGCTCGTGCTGGGCGGCGGCGCGGCCTTCGGCGTGCTGCAGGGCGCGCTCATCCATGCGTTCCGGCTGCAGCCCTTCATCGTGACGCTGGCCGGGATGTTCCTCGCGCGCGGCCTGTGCTACCTGATCAGCGTCGACTCGATCACGATCGACGATCCCACCTTCGTCGCGGTCTCGCAGACCCAATGGCAGGTGCCCGGCGGCTTCATCTCGCCGAGCGCCGCCATCGCCATCGCCGTGCTGGTGGTCGGCATCTGGCTGGCGCACCGCAGCGCCTTCGGCCGCGCGGTCTATGCGCTGGGCGGCAACGAGCAGTCGGCGCTGATGATGGGCCTGCCGGTGGGCCGCACCAAGCTGATGGTGTACGGCCTGAGCGGCTTCTGCGCCGCGCTGGCCGGCCTGCTCTTCGCGTTCTACATGCTCAGCGGCTACGGCCTGCATGCGCAGGGCGCGGAGCTGGATGCGATCGCGGCGGTGGTCATCGGCGGCACCATGCTCAGCGGCGGCTATGGCTATGTGGCCGGCGCGCTGTCGGGGGTGCTGGTGCTGGGCGTGATCCAGACGCTGATCGCCTTCGACGGCACCCTCAGCTCCTGGTGGACCAAGATCGTCATCGGCGCACTGCTGTTCGTGTTCTGCGTCGTGCAGCGCCTGCTGGCGCGGCCTGCGGGACAGGCCTGAGCCCGCCGTCCGGCATCGCGAGGACGTGGACCCGGCCGCCCTGGCGGACCACCCTCGCCATCACCCGAATTCAGTCCGACTTCAGCCCGACTTCCACCGTCCGAGTCCTCGCCGCATGATCCCCACTGCCTTCAAGTCCTGCGTCGGCGCCGCGCTGGTCGCGGCCCTGGCGCTCGCCGCCGCGCCGGCGCAAGCCGCCAACCCGCTCTTCCCGCAGCGCTACACCGCCGATCCCGCCGTGCTGGTGGACAACGGCCGCGTCTACCTCTATGTCGGCCAGGACGAGGCCCCGCCCGACGGCAAGGACTTCGTCATGAACGAGTGGCGCGTCTACTCGAGCTGCGACCTGGTGCGCTGGACCGACCACGGCTCGCCGATGAAGGCGCTGGACTTCAGGTGGGCCAAGGGCCGTGCCTGGGCATCGGACATCAGCAGGCGGGTCGTCGGCGGCAAGCCGACCTACTTCTTCTACACCACGGTCGAGCACGCGACGGTGCCGGGCTTCGCCGTCGGCGTCGCGACATCGGACAGCCCCACCGGGCCGTTCAAGGACGCGCGCGGCTCGGCGCTGATCACCAACGACATGACGACCCAGACGGACATCGCCTGGGATGACATCGACCCGGCCGTGTTCGTCGACGACGACGGCCAGGCCTACCTCTACTTCGGCAACACGGTCCTGAAGTTCGCGAAGCTGAAGCCGACGATGACCGAGCTGGACGGACCCATCACGGTCGTGCCGGTCAAGGACTTCACCGAGGCGTCCTACCTGCACAAGCACAAGGACACCTACTACCTGTCCTACTCGCAGCACTTCCCCGAGGAGACCGCCTACCTGACCGGTCCCAGCGCGACCGGGCCGTGGACGTCGCGCGGCGTGATCATGGCGAAGAACGAGAAGACACCGACGATCCATCAGGCGATCTTCGAGTTCAACGGCAGGAGCTACATCGCGTACCACAACGCCAAGCTGCCGGGCGGCGGCGAGTTCAGGCGCTCGGTCGCGATCGAGGAGCTCCACTACAACGCGGACGGCACCATCCGCTTCATCCCGCAGACAGAGGCCGGCCCCGCGCCCAATCCGTCCCCGGGGTGCAAGGGCTGAGCCCTCAGCGGGCGTAGAGCTCCTTGGCGACGCCACGCACCTCATGCAGCAGCGCCTGCGCACCGGGCGACAGCAGATGCCCTTCCCGCGTGATGATGCCGAACGCATCCATGCTGCATGGCAGCTCGATCGGCAGGATCGCCAGCGCCTTCAGCGAGGCGTAGTAGCGCGCCACCTCGACCGGCATCACATGCAGCGCGTCGGACTGCTGCAGCAGCGCGGTGATCACCAGCAGCGCGGTCGTGTCGACGGCATCCGCCGGCGGCTCGATCGCGGCGCGCCGGAACATCTGCTCCCAGCGGTGGCGCAGCACGCTGCCGGGCGGCGGCAGGATCCAGGACTGCGTGGCCAGGTCGGCCAGCGACAGGTCGTCGCGCATCAACAGCGGATGCCCGATCCGGGCCACCGCGCAGGCGGGCTCGCCACTGAGCTCCTCGTACTGCAGGCCGGACACGCTGTCCTCCTCCAGGATGCGACCGATCATGAAGTCCAGCACGCCGCGCTGCAGCTGGTCCAGCAGCACCTTGCTGGTCTCCATCTGCACGCCGATGCGCAGCAGCGGCGCACTGGCCTTGACCCGCGCGATCGCCCGCGGCAGCAGCGACATGCCCGGCGTCATGATCACGCCGACCTCGACCTGGCCGGTCAGGCCCTTCTTCAGCGCGACGATGTCGTCATGCGCCGCCGCCAGGCTGGTCAGCGCCATGCGCGCATGCCGGATCATGGTCTCGCCGAACAGCGTCGGCTCCATGCCGCGCGGCAGGCGCTCGAACAGCTTGACCTCGAGCATGTCCTCCAGGTCCTTGAGCTGCTTGGATGCGGCGGGCTGGGTCATGCACAGCGCCTCGGAGGCGCGGTGGATGTTGCGGTGGTCGTCCAGCGCGATCAGCAGCAGCAGCTGCCGCGTCTTCAGCCGCGCGCGCAGGAACCAGTTGGGATTGGGAGCGTCGTCCATCGCGTCGGGGGTCGGTCAGGCCAGGTCCACGATGCCCTTGGCGGAGAGCACGTTGCTCAGGTCGTCGCCGGTTTCCTGCAGCTGCACCAGCGTGGCCTGGCGCGCGCCCAGCGGATCGCGGTTGCGGATCGCGGTCAGGATGGCCTGATGGCGCGGCAGCGAGAGTTCATGGGTGTTGGGCAGCTGGCTGCTCAGCAGGATCGATTCGCGCAGCGCCAGCGACAGCATGTTGCCGATGTAGGCCATCAGGTCGTTGTTGGTGGCCTCGGCGATGTGGCGGTGGAAGGCCAGGTCGGGCTCGAGCAGCTCCTCGGTGTCGGTGGCCGCGGCCATGCCGTCGAAGGCTTCCTCGATGCGATGCAGCTGGTCCGGCGTCGCGGCCTTGGCCGCCAGCGCCGCGGCGGCGGGCTCGAACACGCGCCTGACCTCCATCAGCGTGTTCAGGAATTCCGTCTGCGGCTTGGACTGGATCAGCCAGTACAGCACGTCGGGGTCGAGCAGATGCCATTCGTTGCGCGGCCGCACGATCGCGCCGGCGCGTTGGCGCGACACCACCAGCCCCTTGGCCACCAGCACCCGGATGGCCTCGCGCAGCACCGGCCGGCTGATCTCGTACCGGTCGAGCAGCTGCTGCTCGGCGGGCAGGCGGTCGCCGGGGCCGAGCTCGCCCGAGACGATCGCCAGGCCAAGCTCGCTGACGATGCGGCCGTGCTGGCTCTTGCCCTCGGCGCGGCGGGCGCGTGGGCTGTAGGTCGAATGATCGGCGCGGGTCTTCATATCGGGCGGCAGGCTATCACGGGCGGCCGGCCGGCAGACTCGCGACAAATCCTCCCTTGGCGGGCGACGCGATGCGTTGCAGGCCCCCGGTCCTGGCCGAGCGCCGGCAGCCGCCCGGCGGGCCTGCCCGTCCTCATGCGTCCACCGCCTGCACCGGCCCGTCGGGCTGCGGCTGACCGAAGTCCGGCAGCCCATCCGCCCGCCAGCCGAAAGGCTGCACCCGCGCATGGCGGTTGGGATCGTGCAGCGGATCGCCGACGATGTCGCGGTAGCTTCGGGCGTGATAGACCAGCAGGTCGGTCCGGCCGTCCAGCGTGGTCGTGAAGCTGTTGTGGCCCGGGCCGTACTGGCCGTTGGCGCTGGCGAAGACCGGCGTCGGCGACTTGTGCCAGACCGACGGATCGAGCAGATCCGCCTGCGCATCGGCCCATACCAGCCCCATGCAGTAGTTGGCGTCGGTCACCGCCGCCGAGTAGGCGACCAGCACGCGACCGAAACGCTGCAGCACCGCCGGCCCCTCGTTGACGGCGAAGCCCACCCGCTCCCAGGGCAGCACGGCCTCGCTGATCAGGGTCGGCGCGCTCTTGAGCGTCCAGGCATTGGCCAGCGTGGCCAGGTAGAGATTGGTCTTGCCCTGCCGCGCGCGGTCCGCCTCGGCCCAGCACAGGTACTGCTCGCCGCCATGACGGAAGGTCGTCGCATCCAGCGCGAAATCGTCCAGCGGCGTGTGGATCTGGCCGCGTTCGATCCACTCGCCCTGCGTCGGATCGGCATGCGCGTTCTCCAGCACATGCATCCGGATCTTCCAGATGTCGTCGCGCTCGCCGCCGGCGAAGTAGATCAGCCAGCGGCCGTCCACCCGATGGAGCTCGGGCGCCCAGATGTGCCAGCTCGCCGGTCCCTGCTCATGGCGGGTCCAGACGATCCGCGGCGACGCGCCCGGCAGATCCTCGATGCGGGCGGCGCTGCGCAGCTCGATGGCGTCGAAGCCCGGCACCGAAGCGGTGAACCAGTAGCGCCCGTCGTGCAGCGACAGGTGGGGGTCGGCGCGTTGGGGGATCAGCGGATGGGACCAGTTCAGCGGCATGAGGGCGAGCGGGGCGACAGAAGGAAGAAGGACGATCGAGGCTTGCCGGACAGGCGACGATCAGCGGGGGTGAAGGACGATCACGTTCCAGGACGCGGGCCTGAGCGTCACGCGCAGCGCGTCGCCGTCGACGCAGACGCCGCCCAGCGCGCGCGGCTGGAAGCGATCCGGCAGGTCGACGGTGTTGGCGGCGTGGAGATCCAGGTCATGGAGCTCCCAGGCCTCGCCGAGCGCCAGCCCGGCTTCGCCGCCCAGGCCCTGCAGCGCGACCGCGAGGTCCATCGGCGTTGCCAGGTGACGGTTCAGCGCGAAGATCGCGAGCGTGCCGTCGTCCTCGTTCCAGACGACGCTGGCCACCAGGTACGGCAGTTCGCCTTCCTTGACATTCGGATAGGTGGGGGACGCGATCGCCGGACGCAGCACGGTGCCGCGGCCGAAGCGCGAGGCCAGCGCGAAGGGCCAGAAGATGGTCTGCCGCCAGGCGGGTCCGCCGGGCTCGGTCATGATGGGCGCGATCACGTTGACCAGCTGCGCGAGGCAGGCCACCTTCACCCGGTCGGCATGGTTCATCAGCATGCACAGCATGCCGCCGACCAGCAGCGCATCCTCGACGGTGTAGACCTCCTCGAGCAGCCGCGGCGCCTCGGGCCAGCCGCCCTGCTTCAGGTGATGGCCGTGCCGCGCGCGGTACCAGACATTCCACTCGTCGAAGCTCAGCATCAGCCGCTTTGTCGAACGCCGCCGCGCCGCCACCGCATCGGCGATCGCGACGGTCGCCTCGATGTAGCGCGCATTGGTCTCGATCTGGGCGAAGAAGCTCTCGGTGCTGGTGTCCGCGCCCGGCGGCAGCAGGCCGTCCGGCGCGAAGGGCTTCACGAAGTAGCTGTGCAGCGAGACGAAGTCGACCTCGTCGTGGCAATGCATCAGCACGCGGTCCTCCCACTCGCCATAGGTCGGCATGTCGAAGGCCGACGATCCGCAGGCGGCCAGCTCGATCCCCGGCTGCAGCATGCGCATCAGCTTGGCGGTCTCCTGGGCGAGGCGGCCGTACTCGTCCGGCGTCTTGCGGCCGATCTGCCAGGGGCCGTCCATCTCGTTGCCCAGGCACCAGAGCGGAATCCGGTGCGGCGGCTCGACCCCGTGCGCCCGGCGCAGGTCCGACAGCGCGGTCCCGCCGGGATGGCAGCAGTACTCGAGGTAGCGGCGCGCGTCGTCCATGCCGCGCGTGCCGAGGTTGACGCCGAACATGGGGCTCAGGCCGAGTTCCTCGCACCAGGCCATGAACTCGTTGGTGCCGACCTGGTTGGTCTCGGTCGAGTACCACGCCAGGTCCAGCTTGCGCGGCCGCCGGTCCCGCGGCCCGACGCCGTCCTCCCAGTCGTAGCCCGACATGAAGTTGCCGCCGGGATACCGGACCAGCGTGACGCCGAGCTCCTTCACCAGCGCCTTCACATCGCCGCGGAAGCCCTGCTCATCGGCGCTCGGATGACCGGGTTCGAAAATCCCGGTGTAGACGCAGCGGCCGAGATGCTCGACGAAGGCGCCGAAGATCCGGCGGTCGAGCGCCCCGATCGCGAAGTCGCGATGCACCGTCAGCGCAGCCGGGAAGCCCTCGCCCGAGGCGCCGGGCAATTCGGAGGCGCCGCGGGCGCCGGCCGTGACGTGGGGGAAGGACATCTCAGCGCCTCACCTTCTTCAAGGCCTTGTTGACCTGCTTCTCGACATCGTCCTGCACCTCGGCGATCGACTTGCCGGACACCAGCAGGTTGCTCACGTCCTCGCCGATCAGCAGTTCGACCGCCCGCTGCGTCGGCACGCTGCTGGGCATCGACGCGCCGGTGCGCGTGATCTCGGTGAGGTTCTCGCGGAACGGCAGCGCGCGGAAGGCCTCACTCTGCGCCACCGAACGCCGCACCGGCAGATGGCCGGTGCGCGCCCACTCGGCGCTGCGCTGCCAGATGAACTGGAGCAGCTTCAGCGCCGCCGCATGTTGCTCCGGCGTGGCCGCGCCGCCCTTGAAGAGCGCCCAGCTGTGCCCGTCGGCGAAGACCGCCGGCCGCTGGTACAGCTGCGGGAAGGGCACGACGGTGTAGCCGCCCTTGAGCGGCGACTCCGGCTTGCGCGCCTCGCGCAGGAACTGGTCGATCGTCCAGGTGCCGACCACCACCACGCCGGCCTCGCCGTTCAGGAAGGCCTGGTTGGCCGCGCCGTAGTCCAGGTTGGGCTTCACATGCCCTTCGGTGTAGAGCCGCTGCATCAGCGACAACGCATTGACGACCTGCGGCTGGTGCATGTCGATGCGCCGGCCGTCCTCGCTGAACAGCTGGGTGTCCTGCTGCGCGATCAGCGTCTGGAAGGTGCGGTTGGTCGCCGCCGTCTCCTTCACGATCGCCCAGGCGAAAAGCGGCTTGCCGGTCCGCTGCTTGAATTGACGCGCCATCGCGAGCAGCTCGTCCGGCGAATGCGGCAACCTGGGCTTGCCGTCCGCGCCCATCAGTCCAGCCTGGCTCATCAGCGTGGTGTTGATGTGCCACAGCCAGGCCCAGGTGTCGAACGGGAGCGCATAGATCTGGCCGTTCAGCGTCACGCCACGACGCGCATGATCGGTGAAGTCGTTCACATCGATGCCCAGCGCCGGCAGCGACGCATCCAGCGGCTCGATCAGCCGCCGGCGCACATAGTCGCCCAACGCCGATTCATGCATCACCGCCACCGTCGGGATGTCCTTGGCCACGAGCCGCGCCGTCAGCTGGTCGTAGTACGGCGCCCACTCGGCCGTCTGCGTCTTCACCCGGATGCCGTCGGTGTTGGTCGCGTTGAACTCGTTGACCATCGCGGTCACGATGCCGCACTCGCCAACACCCTGGCTCGCGTCGTTCACCGCGCCGAACTTGGCGTCGCAGCTGCCGAAGAAACGCATCAGCGTGATCTCGGTCTTGGGGGCTGGCTCGGCGTGGTTGTCGCCGCAGCTGGTCAGGAGCGGGGTCGAGGTCAGGACCGCCGCGATGGTGGCCATGAACAAGGTGGCGGCCCTTCGCGCGAATGACTTCGGGGCGCCAGGCGCGGGCTCTCCACGGGGCATGGGGGATCCCTCCTGGACCCCCAAGCCCCATTCCGGCCCCACGGAGACTCGTTGACCGCGGGCCTGGGCCTGGGCGTCGGCCTGGGCGTGCGGGGTGCGCGGCGTGGTCATGAGCGCCCCGTCCCGGCGACGGCGGTCACCAGATGCTTCTGGAAGAAGAGATAGATCATCAGCACCGGGGCGCCGGCGAAGACCGCCTGCGCCATCAGGAAGCCCAGCCCCTCCGACTGGGCGAAGTTGGTCTGCGTCGAGGCCAGTCCCCGCGTCAGGGTGTACATCTCCGGCTTGGTCGCGATGACCAGCGGCCACAGGTAATCGTTCCAGCACGCCAGGAAGGTGAAGATCCCCAGCGTCGCCTGCGCCGGCAGCGTCAGCGGCAGCACCACCTTGAAGAAGGTCTTGAAGCGCGACGCGTTGTCCAGCATCGCCGCCTCCTCCAGGTCGATCGGCACCGCCTTGAAGTACTGCGTCATCAGGAAGACCCCGAACGGCGCCGCCAGCCCCGGCAGCGCCAGCCCGGCATAGGTGTTCTGCAAGCCCCAGTCGGAGAACAGGCGGTGCAGCGGGATGAAGACGCTCTGCGACGGCACGGCCAGCCCGAACAGCACCAGCGGAAACAACCATCGACGGCCCGGGAACTCGCAGCGCGCGAAGCCATAGCCCGCCAGCGAGGACAGCACCAGCACGCCCAGCGTCTGCAGCGCCGCCACGAGCGCGCTGTTGCCCAGCCAGCGGAAGACCGCCGAGGTCTGCAGGATGTCCGCGTAGTTGGCCAGCGTGTACGGCGGCGCCAGGAAGACGTCGGTGCGGACCATCAGCAGCTCGTTGGGCTTGAAGGAGAGCGCCAGCACCCACAGCAGCGGCAGCATCCACAGCGCCGCCAGCAGCACCAGCGCCGCCATCACCGCCCGGTCGAACCAGCCCTTGCGCAGCATCGGGGTCATCGACGCGCTCCTTGCGCGGCTTCGCGCCGCTCCAGCCACATCTGCACGCTGACGCCGACCAGCATCACCGCCAGCAGCACCTGCGACGCCGCGGTGGCGTAGCCCAGCGAGAGCTGCATGAAGGCCTGCTCGTAGATGAACTGCACGATCGGCCGCGTGGTGTTGTTGGGGCCGCCGTTGGTCATCAGCATGATCTGCGGGAAGACCTGGAACTGGCGGATGACCTCGATCACCGCCACCAGCGCCACCGTGCGCTTGAGCGCCGGCAGCGTCACATGCGTCAAGGTGCGCCAGCGGCTGGCGTTGTCCAGCGCGGCGGCCTCGTAGACGTCCGACGGGATCTGCTGCAGCGCCGACAGGAACAGCATCATCGGCAGCCCGATGATCCACCACACGGTGACCAGCGCCAGCGTGGGCAGCGCCAGCAGGTCGCTGGTCAGCCAGGGCAATTGCGGAATGCCCGCCGCCGCGCTGGCCTGCGCGACCAGGCCGCGCTCCGGCATCAGGGCCAGCTGCCACACCAGGGTGATCAGCGTGACGGAGAAGACGCTGGCGCAGAAGAACACCGCGCGCAGGAAGGCCGCCAGCTTGCCCGGGCGGTTCAGCGCCAGCGCCAGCATCAGCGAAAGCCCGACGAAGACCGGAACGCTGAACAGCACGAAGCGGATCGTGTTCCAGACAACCTGGTGGAAGACATCGTCCTCGATGAGCTCGCGGTAGTTCTGGAAGCCGACGAAGAAGCTGTCGTTGGACAGCAGGTCGTGGTCGTGGAAGCTGATGAACCAGCCCTTGGCCAGAGGCCAGAGCAGCAGCAGCACATAGACGGTCAGGAAGGGCAGGACGAACAGCGCATGCGCCGGGCGCGAGGCGCGCAGTCCGACGGAGGACTTCGACGCCATCACGCTCATGCCGCCACCACTGCGTGATGCGCCTGGCCTTGCGCATCGAAGAGATGCGCCTCCTCCATCGCGAGCGAGAGCTGCACCGATTCACCCGCAACCGGCGCCGCCCCGGCCACGGTGGCGATCGCCCGCGTGCCGTCGGCCAGCCGCACATGCGCCAGCGTGCGCTCGCCGAGGAACTCGACCATCTCCACCTGCGCCGGCAGCGGCCCGCGCGCGGCGGTGACCAGATGCTCCGGACGGATGCCGAGCGTCAGCTCACTGCCCGGCACCTCGGCCCCCACCTGCGTGCTGATCTCCTGCCCGCCCGGCAGTTCCACCGCCGCCATGCCTTGCCGGTCGGCGAGCCGGCGCACCGGGACGAAATTCATGCCGGGCGTGCCGATGAAGCCAGCGACGAAGCGCGTCGCCGGTCGGCGGTAGAGCTCCGATGGCGGCGCCACCTGTTCGATGCGCCCGGCGTTCATGACGACAATCCGCGTGGCCAGCGTCATCGCCTCGATCTGGTCGTGGGTGACGAAGATCATCGTGGCACCGAGGCGCCGGTGCAGTTGCGCGAGCTCCAGCCGCGTGCGGCCGCGCAGCGCGGCGTCGAGGTTGGACAGGGGCTCGTCGAACAGGAAGATCGCCGGCTCCTTGACCACCGCGCGCCCGATCGCGACCCGCTGGCGTTGACCGCCGGACAACTGGCCCGGCTTGCGCGCGAGCAGCGCGTCCAGCTCGAGCATCCGGGCCGCCTCCTGGATGCGGCGGCCGATCTCATCCTCCGCCAAGCCGATGTTGCGCAGGCCGAAGGCCAGGTTCTCGCGCACCGTCATGTGCGGGTACAGCGCGTAGTGCTGGAACACCATCGCGAGTTGCCGCTGGCCCGGCGCGGCGTGGGTGACCTCGCGTCCGCCGATCTCGATGCGGCCGGCGGTCACTTCCTCCAGCCCCGCGATCATCCGCAGCAGGCTGGTCTTGCCGCAGCCCGACGGGCCGAGGAACACGATGAACTCGCCCGGCGCCACGTCGAGCGACAGGTCGGGGATGACCTGCACCGCGCCATAGCGCTTGCAGATCTGCTCCAGTTTGAGGGCTGCCAACGGAATGTCTCCTAATTCTTGTGAGGGCGCAGCGCTTCAGCGGGTGATGAAGGGCTTCCCTAGAGTCTCGGCCAGCCGTCCTCGGTCCAGCGCAGTTCGTCGAATCTCAACTTGGGTTTGCCGCCGTCCTCGGCGTCATACGCATGACGCACGATCCAGCGGCCCCACACATCCTGGTGGCCCGGCCCGATCCAGCGGCCGGCCCCCTGCTCCACCAGCGTGCCGCCGCCGTCCATCAGGTCCCGGCCGTCCCGGTCGAGGAACGGCCCCTCCGCGGAGCGCGCCCGGCCGACCCGGATGTTGTAGGTACTGGCCGTCCCGCGGCAACACAAGTCGTGCGAGACGAACAGGTATATCCACTCGCCCCGCCGCACGATCGTCGGTGCCTCGATACCGCCCTTGTTGCGCGCGACGAATCGCGTCGGGCCGGTGGGCCGCATCGTGGCCGGGTCGAACTCGACGACGCGCAGGCCGCCCCAGAACGAGCCGTAGCTGAGCCACATCCTGCCGTCGCCACCACCGTCCTTCGCATCGACGAACAGGTCCGGATCGATGGCGTTGAAGTCGTCAGTGTCGACGCTCTTCACCATCGGCCCCTCGTCGCGCCACGGCCCGTCGAGCGAGTCGCTGCTGGCCAGGCCGATCGCCGAGCGGTTCTTGCCGAAGGTCGAGATCGAATACAGCAACCAGTACCGGCCCTTCAGCGCGAAGACCTTGGGCGCCCAGACGTCCAGTCCGCGATGTGCGGGCACGGCTTGCGCCCACCACGCCGGCGCCTCGGGGAACGCCGGCGCCAGGCGCTGCCAGCGACGGCCGTCCGTCGATCGCAGGTGCTGCACGCCCTGTCCCGTCGTGAAGACGTGGAAGACGCCGTCGCGCTCGATCAGCGTCGGGTCGTGGGCGCCTGCGGGATCCTCCAGCGAGGTGGCGCCCGCCGCCGGACCGGACACGCCATCCGCGCAACCGGCGAGCGACGCGGCGCCCACAGCGGCGCCGAGGGCTGC